>JASMDC010000017.1 GCA_030753015.1 Candidatus Undinarchaeales archaeon
GGGCCGCGTCTGTGAGTCCTTATCCGTTGTACGCCATCCGCGCAGTGGCATTTGTTTCTCTTTGAATGCTTCTATCCTCAGGGGTATATTGGCCAAGGTCCAGAGACAGCTTCGTGTCACCATCAAGAATGTGGTTGCCCCTCCAGACCTCTGATTAAACGCATAAGCCTGTGCCGCTCAGACTGGGCTCCCAAGCTCGAGGTCCAGCAGAAGTATTGATGTACTGGGCAATATCGCTGGGTCGATCCACGCTGGACGACCACGCTACGACACGACGGACGAGCGTACAACAACCGGCCTTCTAGCTCCGGGCCGCTGAGACGGCCCTCCGCCCACACGCCCCCGAATATCCTGGAGCCTCGCTGGTTTGAGCTTCGCTACAGATTCGTGTTACGTGGGCGCGATAGAAGGCCTTGACCGTTATCTGAAAGCCCCAATATATAATAATGAGTTAATTATTGATTAATAATAGATGACATGGGGAAAGACTAGGTATTTAACTTTAAATCTCCTATGATAGCATTGCCACCAAGGGTGCAAGGGGAGCTTCACCGTATTTACGATTAGCCAAGCGCCGATGTCTTCCATTCGACTGCCTTGACCGCTCCCCTTGCATCCAAATCCTTATCATTCATCGTTTATAGAACAATAGTATCAACTTGTTTTGTCGGAGCATTTGTTAGGATAGCCACTTATGCTAGGTGGGGCATACAGATAACAATCGGCCTTCTAGCTCCGGGCCGCTGAGACGGCCCTCCGCCAACACGCCCCCGCGGAGTTTGAACATCGCTTTAGGATACTTCGCATAAGGTGATCCTGGCGGGTACGCGTCATAGAAGGCCTTGGCCGTTATACGACAACGTTCCCCAAATGGAAAACCATAAATATACAAACATATACAAACATATACTTATGTATACAGATGTAAATCAATCTAAAGGTGGTCATTATGGGAGCTACTACGATCAGGATACACGATGATACAAAGCATGATCTGGATCTGTTAAGGGAATATCGGAATGAAAGTTATGATGAAGTTATTAAGAAAATCCTCTTTGTCATAAATACCTACAAGACCGAGCCTGAATTGAGCCAGGAGACAATTGATTCGATCGAAAGAGCGAGGAAAAGGATGAAGAAAGGGGATTTCTTATCTGAAGAGGAAGCGAGAAAGAGGCTTGGCCTTTAATGCATGAAATCAACTTTGATGAGGAAGTAATTGATACCCTCAAGAAATTACCAAAGCTACTAGAAAGAGGATTTTCAATAAGATCGTATCATCTAAAGAGAATCCCTTCTTGTTCTTTGAGAGATTAAAGGGGAGACGAGATTACAGAATGCGGATAGGGGATTTCAGGGTAATCGCAGATATCGATTCAAATCTGAAGAGGATCCAAGTGACTTTGATCGGGCATAGGAAGAACATCTACAAGAGAATCTGATCGTGATAGAACGTCGGTCGCCTAACACAAAGGTATCCAGCTCCAGGCCTCCAGCCTTCCGCCCACACTCCGACTCATACATTATACGCAATCTGCTTCAGGAGTCTTTGGTATCATGAGATCCATCCTTGCACTTCGCCCTCAGAATCCTTTCCTGACACTTCGTCCTTGAAATGGTCGTCATGATAGTCGCTTTCCTTTCAGCCGACCTCACGGGCCAGTGCCTCGCACGGGACGTCCACTCCAGCGGTCTGGGTGCGTCCAACGGGGGAGAGGCAGTACACCATCATGTCGCAGTCCACGAACGCCAGTGGGTAGCAGAGCTTGGTATCGCCCGCGCCCTCCATGCAGATCCGGCTCCCCTCCTCGATGGTGGCGGAGGTGCCCTCGCCCGGAGCACAGTACGGTCCGCGCCCTTCGCACCCGAGCACAGCGGTCCCGTCATCGCCCACGGTGACGGTCCGCGCATAGTCCTCCAGTGCCACAGCGCACGGTCGCTCTGCACCGTTGGCGGAGGCGCACC
This sequence comes from Candidatus Undinarchaeales archaeon, assembly GCA_030753015.1. Lineage (GTDB taxonomy): Archaea > SpSt-1190 > SpSt-1190 > JASMDC01 > JASMDC01 > JASMDC01. The sequence goes on from JASMDC010000017.1 coordinate 1,966, forward strand.
CTGTCTGTCGCCAGCGCCCGATGGCCGAGCACTCGAGGTCGAGGTCCACGGCCCGTGGCGGAGGTGTAGGGCTTGCAGGGGTGGTGAGATGCGGTGCGGCCTGCGCGCCCGGAACGGTCTGGCGCTCCGTACGGACAATAGGTCCCGGGACGGCCCCACTACCGGCTGTGATCCTCTCAAGTAGCCCCTGATGGAGCATCACGGCCAGCCCTGCGGCGAGGACCACCACGGCAAGGAGACCGACCACTGCACCCCAGGACCGTCCCTCGCTGACGGGTGCAGGAGGCTCCTCCCCACGCACCAGTGCCTCGGCCGTGGCCTCGTCGTACCCCATCTCGAGGAAGAGCTCCTTGACCTGCTCGGGCGGGTAGCCCATCTGCAGGTACTCCTGGGCATAGGATGCGTAGTAGCTGGAGCACTGGGCATCCCCCATCGGGAGGATACTCATCACTAGTGCTTAAGTTGATTTCTATGGGATCTCTGCAAGCTCAGAGCTTCTCGAAGATGAGGTCTTTTGGGGGCATGCACATGGAGGCCACTGTGATGTGGAGCCGGTCCTCCTCGCCCTGGTAAATGGCAAGGGTCCGTGCGTCCATGGCGCGACCCTCGGATACTCGATATGCCTTGTTCCGCGCGAGGTAGTGGGACCCGGTGAAGGTCACGTCGAGCCATGTATCCTCGCTCATGCCGTTGCCCCGCCCCTGGAGATGGAGCCCCTGCTCGTCCTCGTAGATGAAGAGCTTCGGGGCCTCGGGGAGGAGTGAATCGGCCTGGATGAGGTAACCATTGTCCAGTTCCATATAGGAGCCGTTCTCGAACAGCGACTCCACGAGGTCGAGCTGGTTGTAGAGGGACTCGAGAGCTGCCCCGGGGACTGGTCTCAGTGAGCCGGCGAACCCGACGTTGTAGCCAGCGGCGGCGGGCGAGGCGAAGGGCTCGAACACCTCGAAATCCGATACGTCCAATCCGGTCCCGGCCTCGGCCGCGTCCATCTCGAGAAGGTACATGATCATCACTTGTCCTTGCGAACGGAGGCGACAAGCGATGGTCCGTTTTTAAACATTTTCATTTGATTTGACACGAACTCGCACGATTTGGGCTTATTTGGGGAAAAAACGCCTATTAAGCCTTAATAACTTCATTGAGCGTCTGTGAGACGTCAAAGCACACCGCATACTTTCATGCTATTTAACATTAATCACCGCAAGAGTGGTCATGCGGGTGCTCCTCCTGGCCCCACGCGTGTCGGACGGCGAGTCCACCCTCCCTTTGGGGCTGGCCTACATCGCCGCCGTGCTCGAGGCCGACGGGTGCGAGGTCTTTGGGCGCGACCTCTCCTTCACAGGACCTGAGGATGTTGCCCGGGAGGCCGCCGACCTGGGGGTGGACGCGGTGCTCGCATCCTCTCTTACCAGCACCTTGGGCCAGGTCGCGGCCGCGTGCGATATGGTCCGATGCGCGACGGGGGCTCCCGTTGCACTGGGTGGCCCTCACGCGACCGCCCTTCCGGCGCACGCACTGGGCGCTGGTGACTTCGATGCCCTGATGGTGGGCGAGGGCGAGGACAGGGTGGTCCCGCTCGTCAGGGCATTGACGGGGAACGGCCGGTTGGCGCGCGTTCCCGGACTACTTCTCCCCGGCGGCATTTCGACAGGTCCCGCCCCGCTCCCTCCCGATCCAGACAGCCTTCCCTATCCTCGACGAGAGGCTTTCCCCGAGAGCCTGTACTCGGGGATGCCCGCTCGGGGCCCGTACACTCCGCTTGTCACATCGCGCGGATGCCGTCGCCGGTGCGCTCACTGCCCTTCCCATTCCCTTGTGGGAGGTCCTCGACGACGTTCTCCCGCCAACGTGGCAGATGAGGTGGAACACCTCCTCTCACGCGGTTACCGTGAGTTCCAGGTGGAGGATGATGGATTCGCCGAGGACCGGGGCCATGTGGTCGGTATATGTGATGCCTTTCGGGAGCGGGGATTGGACATCGACTGGGCGTGTACCAACGGACTCCATCCGGATGATCTGGACGAGGGCCTCCTCGCTGCCTTGGCAGAGACAGGTTGTTACTCGATCGCCCTGGGTATCGAGTCCCTTGACCGCTCGGTCCTCGCAACCCTGTGCCGACCTATGGACCTGGAGAGGATCGCAGGACTTGTCCGTGCGGCCCATGACCACGGTATGGAGGTCAGTGGTTACTTCATGCTCGGCCTTCCGGGGACTGTGCTCAATGACGGAGGGCTCCTGGCCGACGAGGCACTCGCCCTTGATCTCGACACGGCCCATTTCTCTGTGTTCTCGCCCTTACCCGGCTCCCCCATATTCTCCCGTTTGATAGCGGAAGGAGCATCAGTGGACGAGCTGGTGGCCGGTAACGTCCCTGGGATGGACCGGATCGCCCTCGATGCGGAGAGCGCTAGGGCATACCGCCGCTTCTACGCAGGGCGCAAGGGCGTGGCCGTGGTACACCAGGCCCTATCCACAGGCAGACCGTTCGAGCCGTTAGTCAAAAAGTTTAAAGGCTGGTTCCTCTAATCCCCACCTTATGGCCGAGCGCGTCCTGTTCCTTCGGGCCGATCCGGAACGGCTCTCGCCAGGACATCATCCGCGCAACTCCTACCCCTCCATGAACATCCGCTATAGTGCCTCCGTGGCCATGGCCATGGGGTACGATGTGGACGTCATCGACATGGCAGCGAGCCTGCCGAGCGGCACACTGGCCGAGTCTGTGGCCGCAGCACGACCAGACGTGGTACTGTGCGATGTAATCACCCCTGCCGTCCAGTTCACCCTCGACGCCGTCGAGCGGATCGGGGTTCCGGTCATCGCCCTGGGACAGCATCCGTCAGCGCTCCCGCGGACGCTCCTCGATAGAGAGGGTCCGGTGGATGCCTGTATCGTGGGCGAGCCCGAACGCACGCTCCAAGAGGCGCTACCCTACGTCATGGCGGGAGACCTATCGTCCCTCGCTGGTATGGCCGGGCTCGTTGTCCGGTCACCTGACGGTCCCATCGAAGGGCCGTCCCGTCCACCTATCGAGCGGCTCGATGAGCTTCCCTACCAGGCACACACCTCCCACCATGGGAGCTACTACACACACTATCCCATTCGGACCAGGGGCCGCCGCCGGTTCGGTTTCATCGAGGCGGGCCGTGGATGCCCGCATTCGTGCTTATTCTGTTCACAGACGCTGCGCATCTCCTACGGCAAATGCGTTCGACTGCGATCGCACGAGAGCGTGGCCGCCGAGGTCGAGTACCTCGTCCGGGAGCTCGACGTGAACGCGCTGGTGTTCCTCGACGATGCCTTCTGTCTCGATCACAGGTTCGCTCACGGCATCTGCGACTCCCTTATCGAGCGAGGGCTCAACGACAAGGTCTCATGGCTCGTGCAGACCCGGGTCGACGCCGTGGACGAGGACCTCCTGACCCACATGCACGAGGCCGGCTGTTCCACCGTGTGCTTCGGTGTCGAGTCGGGCAGCCAGCGTGTGCTCGACACATTGCGCAAGGGCGTCACCCTCGACCGGATCCGGACAGCTTTCCAAGCGGCACATGATGCGGGCCTGCTCAGGGTCGGGTTCTTCATGCTCGGCAATCCGACCGAGACCCGAGAGGAGCTGGAGAGCACCATGGCCTTCTGCCGTGAGCTGGCCCCGGACTTTATCCAGGTCGCGTTCTTCACGGCGTATCCGGGCTCGGCCGCTTGGGCGGAATGGGGCGACACGACGGACTACGACTCCTACACCCACTATAACGCCGTGATTAGCAACAGGAGCCAGATGAGCAACGACGAACTGGTTGAGCTCCATCGGCGGTTCTACCTAAGCTTCCTGTCCCGCCCCCAATTCGTCGCACGCTACGCCCGCTACCGCCTGCCCCGGGCCCTTGCGAACTGGCGCGAGGAGGCAGAGCTGATGCGGACGGCGCTCGGGTTCTTTACGTCCCACCACGAGGATTAGGCGCGCCCGGTGAGCCGGAGCACGCCCTCCCGGAGCAGGGGGCGGAGGATCGAGTACCAGTCGAGGAAGGGTCGCATCTTGCTATAACCCTTCTTCTGGTCGAAGCGCTTGGTCACTGGGACCTCGGTGTACTGGTAGCGCTTGACCGCCTGAATGAGCATGTAGGGCTCGAACTCGTACCGGTCAAGCCACGGGGCCGAGAGGTCGAGCTCCTCGACGAGCTTGATCTTATAGGCGCGGAAGCCGTTCGAGGCGTCCGTTACCTTCTTCCCGGTCACCAGCCGGAACGTGATGGTGAACAGGCGGGTGGTCACACGCCTGAAGAGTGGGATGTCCGGGTCCCCCTCGAGGTACCGGGAACCCTGGACCAGGTCGTTCCCTTCGAAGAGCGGATCCAGAAGGAGTGGGATCTCGGCCGGCTCATCCTGGTCATCACCTGCGATGGCCACGATGATGTCGTACTTCCTCTCCATTGCATAGGCCTGGACGCGTCGGGTGAGGAATCCTGGGCCACGGTTGACATCATTGCGTAGCACGGTCGCACCGGCCTCCCGGGCCTCATTCCCCGTGTCGTCTGTACTTCCATCGTCCACGACCACGAACTCGTCAACGATGTCCCATGGGACCTTGCGCACTGTGCGTCCGATCTTACCTTCCTCGTTGAAGGCGCCGGTCATTAGCAGAACACGCTTGCCCCGGTACACATCAGGGGGACGGGCCACATGATTTATATACTCAGGGGAAGGGGACCGGTGCCCGGTCCTCGGCCGAACGCAGGGCCGCCTCTGCCATGCGCACCGCCCGGACGCCCACCTCGCCCGGAGTGTTGGGCTTCTCCCCGGTCCTGATGCAGTCGAGGAAGTGCTCTATCTCAAGGCGCAAAGGTTCGTGCTGATCGATATATGGCTGTGAAACGTTCCCCATCCGGCGCATGGCCCTGAAAGCACCGTAGGAGTCGTAGCGGTAGCCATTGGACTCTAGGAAGGCCATGTAGTCGAAGTCGAACACGTTGAGCAGCGGTGTGATGCTGTCGAGCTGTGCCGAACGCGTCTCCCCCACAAGCCACATCTCGCGCACTTTTCGCGGGGTGAGCCAGCTAACGGTGATGTTGGCCAGGATGTTATCAGGGAATCTGAGAGTGATGAACGCTACGTCCTCGAAAGGGGTCTGAGGGAGCACCGAGCTGGACGTGGCGGATATCTCTGTGGGGGTGGCGCCCAGCAATAGGCAGACCGTGTCGAAGTCGTGGACGGCGAAGTCGAAGATGACCCCGCAGTCCTGGCGAGGAGTGCGGAACCCGATACGCGAGCAGTGGAGCATGTAGATCTTGCCGAATGTGCCTGAGTCGATCTCACGCTTGAGCGCCATCACAGATGGATCGAACCTGAAGATATGGCCTACCTGGAGGGTGAGCCTATCACGTTGGGCCAGCTTCATGAGGCCCTCGCACGCAGGTGAGTTCAGGGCGAAGGGTTTCTCCACAAGGAGGTGCTTTCCTGCTTCCAGGACGGCGCGGGCCACGTCCGCGTGAGTGGCTGCAGGGGTGCAGACGCACACCGCGTCGATGTCGTCACGGGCGAGCAGAGAGTCCATGTCCTCGACGGTGTCGACCCCGAAGGAGCGCTCGATCATGTGGCACCGGGACGCGCTGATGTCGCAAACCTGGACGAGGTTGGCCTGGGGTAGTTCAGTGAGCACACGAACGTGGTTCTTGCCCCACTCGCCAGCCCCTATGACCCCGACTCCGAGCATGGGTGGGCGGAGAGAGGTTAACTAAATAAACCTTACGCGGGGCTGCCGGGAATACCGGCACGCCACCCCGGTTCGGTTATAATATGATGAACGTCTCCTCCTAGCCATGCGATGGCAGCAGCAATCGGAGAGGGTCCTCGTAAGGGAGATCGGCAAGCGCGGTGGTCTTCTGCCCATGCAGGTGGCATCCCCCCTCCTCGCCGACAGCCTGGGAATCTCGAGGGAGTTCGCCTCGGACCTCGTGAGGACCCTGGTCCGCTCCCAGCGGCTGGCCGCTCACCAAAGTTATTTATCTATCCACAACCATATCAGGTGTCAGTGTGGGGCGCGGATGTTTCCCGCCGCCTTGGCCCGGACGGGGGGCGTGTGCCCGCACTGCAGAAGGATGATGACCACCTGATCATTATCTCATGTTCCCAACCTCCCTTTTTCTTTTTTAGTTCCCCAGGGTGTGGATTCGGTCCATACCCTGCGGAACTCTTTTTTGAAGCTCGCACCCAATCGCCCGTCCCGGATAACTAGGATGTTCTCGTCGTTCCCCATAAGTCCGCCCTTCGTCGGATTCGCCGAGCCGGTCATAACGGTCTCGTCATCGACGATGAATGTCTTGTGGTGCATCATACCCTTGTTCCCATCGGCCCTGACATCGCCGCCCGCAGACTGGACCGCAGTGCATCGTTCCCAGCGTCGCGCCTGTACGCGTTCGCATACTCCTGATACCGAGACCCCCCGATGGACGGCCCGGATCAGCGCGTCGGCCACGGCGCCGTCGGTGAAGGAGAAGGCAAGGAACCGGACATCCCGCTCAGCACCGTCTATCACGTCGACGATCAGCTCACGGCAGCCATCGTCGGGGCAGAACGCGACATGGAAGGGCGTCCCACCCAGCTCCATCACGGGATCTACAGTGGGGTCTCCCGCGGAGAACACACCTTCCCATAGCTCCTCGAACTCAGCATTGTAGGCGGCCGCCAGGAGCCGTGAGCGTACTTGGAGGAGGACGTTATCGTTCCGCGCCGCGCCCCTACCCGTCGGATTAAAGGAACAGGTCACGACCAGCTGGTCATCGATGATGCAGAACTTGTTGTGCATCAGTGCGCGCTCAGCATGTCCCCATCGGACCGGGATCCCCGCCGGTCCGTCTCTCCCATGTACGACCACACGCGCGCTGGTTCGTCTGAGGGCGGCGACCACGGCTGGATGATCTACATCATAGAAAGCACAGCTCACCGAGCGATGTGCTGAGAGGATCGCAGCGGCCAGGATATCCCCACAAGGCTCGCGCGGACAGAAGTGCACTGTTGGTGTAGGGGCAGCCTCATATGGGATGCTGGGTTCCTGCCAATAAGCGGCCACAGCGACGCACACCACAAGGATGATAATCGGTAGAAGAGGCCTTAGTCCCATGAAAAGAAAGGCGGTCTGACAAACCTTTTTAAACCTGCGACGGGAACGTTCCACTATGTCGGAATCCCTGGCGTCCTATGTGGCACAGCTGATGCGCCAGGGATACACGAACGACCAGGTGATAGAGACCCTGCGGGAGCAGGGATGGGATAAGAAGGCTATCACTGAGGCCCTTGAGCAGGCAGCAGTGCTCGCAGATCAGCCGGATCCGCGGCTCGCATCCTTTCCCAAGCCCTTGATCCCGCCGGTGGTAGTAGCCGGAGCCCTGGGTCTCGTTGTCGTGCTCGTGTTCGTATCCATGTTCATGGGCGGATCGGAGCCAGTACCGGTGGAACCGACACCCACACCGCGCCCTACTCCCGAACCTACCCCCGAAACAACGGTGGTACCCACACCCACGCCGAAACCGGAACCGAAAGGCTTGGGTGTCGACCTGATCGGAGTGACCGTACGCTCCAAGGACGAGACACAGTTCGTCCACCGGGACTTTACCGTTGACGCGATCAAGCTCGTGTACGATGTCCTCTCCGCACCTGGCGCCCAGGAGCGCTACGAGTCTATCCAGAAATTCGTGGGCTATTGTCAGAACAGGACCTTCCCTAATCCCGAGCTCGACCGTGAGCTCGAGGAAATGGATAAGGACATGGAGAACTACAAGTTCTACTTAGAGACGAACAACATCCCCAAGGCCACCGAGGTGCTGGAAAGCGATATCTTCGGAAGGTTCAGCGCTAAGAGTGTCGAGGGACCGCTGCCCGTCACCGTCTCGCTGAGCTACGGGACCGGCCTTGTCCTCAACCTCACCTCCACGACCAATCTCATAGGCGTTAACACGCTCTGGGAGACGTCCCATCTGATCCAATCGAACATCCCTGACGACGTGTGGACCGGAGTATGGGACGAGGCGTGGAAGAACACGTTCCCCGCGGACGCCGACCGCTCGTCCTTCACTGTGGACATCCTCTACCTTGACCCGACCTCGCTCGAAGTGACCAGGCCGCGGGCGGCGGACTTCCGGTACTACGGGAAGAGCGGTCTGCGACCGCTCCAGGGGAACGGCTACACGATCCCAAGCTTCGAGGCCGTGCTCGTCTACCTGATCGGCGGCGAGGTGTGCACCCAGACCGAGCGAACATGGTCCGGCGCGAAGGTCGGACAGTGGTCGTGCTCCGAGAGGGTGAAGGAGGGCGAGTTCTTCGTCAAGAAGAACGTGACCTTCGCGTTCCTTGATCTATCTCCCGTGCAGGGGGACCTCACGGCGGTCTACCGTACCGAGCTCAAGGCGAGCATCGGCGGCAATCCCATCGACTTCACGTTCCTATTCCTTGAGGGGAAGGAGCCCTTCTCCGAATCATCGGTCACCGACCTCCTTGAGAAGCTCAAGCTCAAGATCTACGGTGAGCCGAAGACGGAAGGGACGGCAAAATGTCCCATCCATGTTGTTGACACCTTCACGGACGCACCGGTCAGGTACGTGGCCGCCGTTGCCGTCGGAGAGTACATGATGGTGATGTACGCCGACGACAAGCCCAATCCCGCCTACTTCCGCAGCATAGCCGACGCGCTGTGCGCCAAGGTCTAGACCGGTACCTGAGGGGACTCGACCATTCGGTCGATGCCCATGTGCACAAGCTCATCCTCGCTGGGGAGGGCGTCGTTCTTGGCGAACACAGCACATCCCTTGAGATAGAGGGGCACACCCATGGTAGGATGGTCGAGACGGAAGAGCGAATCCTTGCAAGCCTGGGTGCAGGGGAACACGCCCCACTCGGGCCGTCCGGGGCGGGTAGAGGCGAGCCCTACCAGGCAGTACCTGCTGATGGTGACGAACACGTACGGGTGATGGAATGAGCCATGAAAGGGATTCTTTCCCTCACCCAGGCGAAGGGAGACGCCTTGGAAGGGATTCTCCACCTCAACCCGGCGGACGCCACGCGAAGCTAGCAGGCTGCGCACCACGGGGACGTCCATGTTGGTCGTGCGGAACCGCTCCCAGGCTTCGGTCGTTAGGGCCTCCTTTGCTAGCATGAGGCGCGGACCACGCTTCTGCTTATGGATGATGCCGCCTACCACGGGCTCGAGCCGGCCCTCCTCGGCGACAACGTCGATCACACCCCAGTCGTTGGCGACGATCTCGGTACCGTCGGGGAGTTCGGCAAGGAGGGGCTTCAGCCGTGCAATGCCATCCTGTGTGACGGGCGGTGTGACGAAGGTGACGGCCACACCCGCGTCATCAGCTCTCTTAAGGGCGCCTGTGAGCTCGGTGCGTGTGGGCATGAGGCGCTGGCAATAGCCGTTTCCCAGGTAGAGCCGGTCGTGCCCGGTCCAGTCGATTGTGTCCAACAACGCCACACGGGCGACGATGATCGCACGCTCCATCACCTCACCACCTCGGGCCAATAGCACTCGGCGGCCGAGCAGTTCCAGCCATAGAGCTCCATGTACAGGGCCCTGCATCGTTCCATGTATGCAGTACTGTCCTCCGATCCCTCGAGCTCCTCCAGCGCACGGCGCACGAGGATGACGTCGTCCACCTTCTTGCTCGTGGGATGGATCCTGCCCTGGATCTTCAAGACGCTGATGCCCGCGTCGCGCATAGCGCCCAGGCCGCAGATACCGCATCCGCTACCGCCCCAGTTGGGCGACCATTGCAGGCCGAACCGTTCCTGAACGGCTGTGGCGAGCTCATCGCTCCCCTCCAGGGGTTCGACATGGACCGCCGAGGAATTGAGGCAGAGATGGGTGGATGCTATACGCGCCACCGGTCCGGAGTACTGGACGGTCTTTGGGATGTGCCGCATGGCGCGAACGAGGTGCGCCCTGCTGCGGCCCAGACGGGGATTGAGGAGAGCCCACATCCCCTTTGCAGTGTCCTTGTGCCTGATCTCGGTAAGACCGTGGAAATAGGTGCACAGCCCCTCCACATAGGGGCAACGGGCGTTGAGCACGAATCCCTCAAGGGTGATGTCGGGGGCCGCTTGGGCTATGTCGGCGATCTCCTTGATGGAGAGGTGATGGGGGAGGATCACACGTGAGGCGCCTAGACGTTGGTAGAACCGGGCGGCCTGGGCGTTGAACACCGCGTTGATGGTGCTGACGTGGATATCGATGCCCACGTCGTTGTCGTGGAGGTGGGACATGAGGCCAAGATCGGCAACGATGAGGGCGTCAGCTTCCGCAGCGATGGCCTCCTCGACCTCCTCGACGAGATGTGTGAACTGTGCAGCGGAGTAGAAGTCCTGGTTAAATGCGACGTTCACGCGTATACCGAGGTCATGAGCGATGGTCAGGGCCTTGCGCAGTTCGTCATAGGACTGCATGGACGAGCGGGTGTACATCTCGCGGCTGACGCCTCCCATGTGAGTGTAGCGCTTGCGCCACCGCTCGGAGAGCACGGCGCAGTACAGTTCTGTGGCTCCCGCACGGGCGAGGGGTTCCACCTCCTCGGCCCGGTTGATGGGAGCAAGGATGTCCATCGCAAGCTTCCCCAACGGACAGGTATAAATGTGCTTCGACAGGGCTCCGCCGTGAGCACCCAATAAAAACGATGAACGCGCATCCAATGCTTGTAATGGAGCCCGCGCTCTCGGTGGACGATCCTTTCGGTGTACTGGAACGACTGGAGTCCATGGCCTTCGAGCCCTCCGAGTGGCACGACCTCAACCTCGCTGCTCACGGGCTCTCCCTGACGGGACAGTTCGAGCGTGCAGCCATCGTCGAACGTGTCAAGCAGAAGATACGCATCCTCCCACACCAGATCGAGACGGCGCTGCGTGTGCTCAATGACCTTGGTCATCGCGCATTATTGGCCGATGAGGTCGGGCTGGGCAAGACAGTGGAAGCGGGTATCGTGCTCAAGGAGTACCTCGTCCGTGGGCTTGTGGAACGCGTGCTCATCCTTACTCCCGCTCCTCTGGTCCGCCAGTGGCAGGGAGAGCTCGAAGAGAAGTTCGGTGAAGGGTTCATCACTCCTCTTGACGAGGGGTTCCGTGGGTTCGAGAAGGAGGACCGTCTCATCTGCTCAATGGACAGAGCCCGTCAGCCCAAGAACGCCCCCTTTGTCCAGGCCCGTCCCTGGGACCTACTCATCGTGGACGAGGCTCATCGTCTGCGCAACGTGGAGACCAAACTCCACCAGTTCGTGGCGGGGATCGACGCCCGTTACTTCCTAATGCTCACCGCGACACCCATCCAGAACAACCTCTTCGAGCTGTTCAACCTCATAGACCTCCTCAAACCGGGTCATCTGGGTACGCGGAACCAGTTCGCGGTCTATTTCGTGGGGGACCGTAAGGCACAGACGCTCGAGAACGAGGGGGAGCTGCGAGAGCTGCTGGGCCAGGTCATGGTGCGCAACCGCCGCGCCGAGGTCGGACTTCAGCTCCCCGACCGACACGTCCACGACATCATGCTTGATCCTTCTCCCCAGGAGGCCGAGCTGTACCGTCGGGTCATCGGATACATAGCGGACATGTACGACGAGGTGGACGAGGGCGCGGAGTTCGACGCTGAAGAGGCCCGTCGGACCACCCGTGGTATCGACCTGCTGCGGCTCATGACGCTCGAGCGTGAGCTCGTGTCGTCCAGCCAAGCCCTGGCCGCCACTCTGCGCAAGATAATCCCGCGCGAGCCCGATCCCGAGAAACGCGTGCTCTTGGACGAGCTGTACGAGCTGTGCCTGTCGGCCCGGGACAGCACCAAGGCTTGCCATCTCTTGGAGCTCGCTCGGCGCTTGGACACTCCCCTCATCGTGTTCACGCAGTTCATCTCCACCCAGGAGCACCTGCGGGGACGTCTGGAGGCCGCAGGCTTGGCGCCCGTGGTGTTCAACGGCAGCATGTCACCATCCGACAAGGAGTCCGCTATCCAGCGTTTCAAGGAGCGGGGCGGTGTGCTCCTGTGCACTGACTCGGGGAGCGAGGGCCGGAACCTCCAGTTCGCCAACGTGCTGGTGAACTACGATCTTCCCTGGAATCCCATGCGTCTGGAGCAGCGTATCGGCCGGATCCACCGCATTGGCCAGGAACGGGACGTGCATGTGTTCAACCTCACGCTCGCGGGTACGATCGAGGACCACATCCTGACAACGCTCTATCGCAAGATCGACCTCGTCACCGCGGCCGTGGGCGACATGGACCTTATCCTTTCCAAGCTGCCCGATGGCGTGTCGTTCGAGCGCCGGTTGTTCGAGCTGTCGCTGCGCATCAAGGACAAGCGTTCCTTCGACGAGGGGATGAAGGGGCTCGCTGATGAGATGGCGGAGGCCAAGGAGCTGGCTGCAAAGGTGCACCAGTTGGATGCCCGGGTGCTCGAGCGCTTCGACCTATCGTCCCTGGAGGACGCGGGGGTGCGTATCAAGTGAGCAACGACCTTGAGCGGTTCCTTGCGGCCTACAAGCGTGTGGCCGGACTATCTCCCAGGGAAGCAGAAACGGACGTGGGGGTGGCCGATGCCATCGCCGTGGCCAAGGGTAGAGGATTGGTGGCTGCAAAGCGGCTGGTCGAGCCTCCTGGTGTGAGTAAAGATCCTTTTAGCGGTGTACAGCTCACTCACTGCCGCACGGTCCATCGCTCGACCCGTAGAAGCAGCCGTAACTTCGCACTCTGCTTCTCTTTCCGGATAGGGGTCCGCACCGCCAGTCTTCGAGAAACGGTGTATCACGTGGCAGTGGACCTGGCCACAATGGAGCCGCTGGACGGGTTCACGGGATTCGTCGAACTGCACTACGAGAACGTCGACTACCGTCCCCGTCTCTCACCCGAGCTCATCCAGCGTGCCTTCGCACGAGCGCAAGCGGAGCTCGGCCGCCGGATGGAGCCCATGCAGGAGGAAGAACTGGCGCGGTTAACGGTCCAGCACCGGACCGCGGCTACCAGGGTGAAGGCCTACTTCCATCAGCTCCAGAAGGAGGTGCTCGAGGCAGAGCGCCGTGTCCAGCAGCGCATCGATTCCACTCGTGCCATGATAGCTTCTGCCACAACGCTAGAACTGAAGGAGAAGCGTCAGAAACGGTTGGTCCAGCTCGAGGCCGAGCTGGAGAAGGTGCGGGACCAGAACGACTTCACACTCCTTGAATACCGGAAGCGCATGGAGGGCGAGCTCACGAAGGAGGAGGACCGATGCGGTCTGGAGACCGACGTGACCATGACCTCTGCTGTGGTTCTGGAGTACGACACGTCGGTAGAGACCTATCTTCTAGTGGGCCGACACGCACATGCCGAGCTGGAGCGAGCACACTCGCCCTTCGCACGGCCCGAGCCGCCACGGTGCGCCTGCTGTGGCCAAGAGGCGGAAACGCTGGCCCTCGATGCAGCCGGCAACCTGGTGTGTCCCTCCTGTGCCCGGGTCTGTACATTATGCGGTTCCGTGCGTAGCGAACGGTGCCCCCCTGGCCGTCCCTCGAAGCTCCTTGCCCAGCCCTGTCCCCAGTGCGGGCTGTGAGGGGACCCGGCCAATCCCCTGGGTGGCGGTTTTAAATATCAACGGCCGTACCCTTGGCCGTCCATGGCCGAGCTGCGCGTCACGTGCATCGTTCCTACCCGGAACGAAGAGCGGACCATCGGTGAGCTTTTGGAGCGCATCCGCCCGCACTGCGACGAGATCGTCGTCGTCGACTCGAGCACAGACAGCACCCCCGAACGTGCGGCCAAGCATGCTCGCGTCGTACGGGAGGATCGACCAGGGAAGGGGATCGCGCTCCGCACGGGGGCGCGGGAGGCCACGGGCGACATCCTCGTGTTCATCGACGCCGATGGCTCCCACATCCCCGAGGACATCCCCGAGCTGGTCCTGCCCATCAAGGAAGGCCGTGCCGACATGGTCCTCGCCTCACGCTCGCTCGGCGGGAGCGAGGAGCTATCAGGCACTCTCAACCAGTGGTTCAGAGCAACGGCCAGCGGTGTCATCACCCTCATAATCAATTACCGCTTCGGCTCGTGGATCACCGACAGCCAGAACGGCTTCCGCGCAATCAAACGGGATGTCTTCCTCAAGCTTGGGACCACCGCCCGCATCTTCGACATCGAGACGGAGATGCTCATGAAGGCCCTGAAGCAGGACTACACCGTGGACGAGGTGCCCAGTCGCGAGAAGAGACGACGGTACGGGAGTTCAGGCATCAACCTCTGGTGGATGTGGTACCGGTACACGTGGACCACCCTCCGTAACCTCGTGTAGACGTGTCCCGTGTGCTATGCTGTGCCAAGGCAGATTAATAACCCTTAATAACTTATATTCGGCCGAATTAGGCCAAAAAACGCGATTTCCTTCCGATTTAGAGAAATGTTTATATACGGCTTGTGTTGCGCAGGTTATACTAGTAGAAGAGGTGAAGATGATGTTCATGACTGAGGCCATGTACGACGTTGCGGCTGTGGACCTTGCCGGTCACAACTCAGCGTACGATGGCCGTCTCGTTATTCAGGGCTATGACAGCACGGGCAACGACTTCGACTCGGGCCGCTACACGGTCGATTTCGACCTTTGTGAGCGCACCGATGGCGAGTTCGACCTGATCGTCCATGGTATAGCTCAGGTGAAGAAGGAATTCGCTCATCCCAGCTCGCCCGCCTACGGCGGCGCCTGGCTCAAGTACGCCGATCACGACGATGTCCATGTCACCGAGGACACCCAGGAAACCGTCATTGACATTCGATCGGACCGCACCTACACGATCCACCTCATCGATGAGCCATCGGGCACAACCCAGGACTACCTCCTCACGAAGGAGGCCGGTGAACTGATCATCGAGCCCGTGCTCGGCGACCTCTAGGGAGCCAGCGATTTCACAGCGTACCTTTCTTTCTTTCCAGGCCCGAGTGCCCAGTCCTCGCTGACCTTAGAAACAGTGCTGCCGTGGCCGCGGGCTCATCCGACGGTCACTGTCAGCTCACTTTGCATGAGGTGACGGTAGTTACCGCCAGCGTCCGACGTGCACTGGGCCGGCTCGCAGAATGCGCAATCACCACTGGTGAAAAGGCACAAATCGACGGCGAACGTCCTAGTCCCCGCAGTGGTGTTGGCCGGGAGCGTGAGCATCAATTTGGCGAACCCGGACTTGTGGCCTTCCACCGCGATAGTGGGCTTACCCGAGAACCAGTCCTCTCCCGCGAAGGTCTCATCCTCCTTCGGATGCAGATTGACGCAGAAGCATCGCTGGTCCAGGTCGTCGTTCTTGACCGCCACGTAAAGGGAGCGTGGAGTTGCATTGGAGGCGACTTCCATATTGGTGGCCTCTAATACTATCAGCTCGTTCGACTTCCGCAGTTCATCCTCAAGGCGTTCCCGACGCTCGGCATCTGCACGGGCCTCGGGATCGAGGTTATCATCGGTCTCGAACTGAGCACCTGTGATCCACTTCATGAACGGCGGGATGAGCACCGTGACCATGATGAGGACGATTATGGCGATGAGCGTCTTGATGATGCGTGGCGGCATCTCGGTATCATCGCCTGAGAGAGCCTGTGCCACCTCGGCGGAGCCGACACCCTTCTTGATCAGCGCCTTGCGTATCTCGGCTTTGGAATGTCCACGCTCCTCGAGCGTACGGATCCAGTCACGGAGCTCTTCCTGGGACGGCATCTACCAGTTGATAAAGCCCTTAAGATTAAAAAACCGGCGTTCGGGGCACGTTCACCGCGTGCAGCAGCGGAACCCGAAGTTCGACTGGGAGTCGACCGGCTTGAGGTAAAGTCCCAAGCAGAAGCAACCCCTGCTGGGTGATCCGTCAGGGACTTCGCTGTGACCGCAGCCCCGGAAGAAGACGTTCCCCTCTCCACCGGACGACGGCCGGTAGACGAGGTCGTCACCATAACGCCTCGGGTCCTTCCCGAGCAGCGTTCCAACGGTCTGGGTTGGGACGCCATCGTGCTGAAGCCACGCCTCACTGTGCACCTTGGCGTCCGTCCATTCACCGATGTTCCCGATCATATCGTGTACACCTGCGGCCGATGTGCAGTTCTCGTGAGAACCGGTCGGGCGGTTGTCGAATCCCTTGGTGTGGCACCCGTACTGTTCGTGGGACTCCTCGAAGATGAGGTCGTACCGCGTTCGGTTCAGGCCGCAGGACGCCACCCACTCGTAGTCCTTGCAAAGGTATTTCCCGGCCGCCTGGCACGCCATACGCGCCTCGTACCAGGTGACATCGGTCCACGGCAGGGCACCGGGCACCGAGGCGGCCATGCTCCCCGCCCCTCGCGATGCCTCGTACTTGTCGATGCAGAATCCACCGCACTGAGCGATGAACGCCATCCCCGACGGGCAGCTCCGAGGAGGTACGGGCTCCTCGGCGCAGATGGGATCAAGGGCCACCTCCAGGCTCGGGTAGACATCGAGCTGCGCCCGGGGAAGTGCCCCCTCAGGCGGCACCCAGGGCTCCGGCGTGGCGGCCGGTCCCGGTGTCGTTGTTGGCTCGGGAGTGGGCGTGCCCTCGCCCGGTGGCCCCTCTGTCGGCTCTGGGCTGGTGCCGGGAGGCGGGGCACGGGGATCGTGGCAGCAGCGGAATCCCGTCGCCCCTTCCGAGTACGTGGGACCGCTCACCAGGTGGAGGTAGAAGCAGCCGGCCCACGCCGACATCCCCTCGATGGGTGACGAGCGGGAGCCGCCCCGCAGGAAAGGATTCCCCTCCTTGAGCCCCGATGGATTGTGGATGATCCAGTCGTCGCCGTACCTTGCCGCCTCATCGCCGAGGTACGCACCGACGCTCCCGTCGGTACCGGCCCACGTCTCGCTGGGCACCGTTGCGTTCGTCCACTCGCGCACGTTCCCTACCATGTCGTACACGCCCTCGGCTGATACGCAGTTGAGGCGGAAACCCGAAGCGACGTTGTTGCGTCCGTGGGTGTAGCACCCGAATCCTTCACCATGCTCCTCCTCGGTGAGTTGGTACCGTTCACCATCGAGGTTGCACGCCGCCATCCATTCGTAGTCCTTACACAGGTGCTTACCCGCGGCCTCGCAGGCGTGCGATGCCTCCTCCCAGGTGATGCTGGCCCATGGCAGAGCGCCCTCCCGGGACGTTGCGGCCCCATCCTCGCCCCTGGACGCCTCGTACTTGTCGATGCAGAATCCACCGCACTGGTCGATGAACGCCATCGCCTCGGGGCACGGCAGCACTTCGGATGACGGCTCAGAGCACACAGGGTCCAATGCGACCGTGAGATCCGCGTAGTTGTCGAGTTCTTCCCGTGGCCACGGTCCATGCCCCTCTGGGGGACCGGGCGTGGCCGTCGGTCCGCTGCCTGGTGGCTCGTCAACCGGTTTGGAGGAGGGATCGAGCGGATCGGTCCCAGCGTCCACCTCCTCGCCATCGGAGGCGCCATCGTCGTCGGTGTCCTCGTCGTTTGGATCGGTCCTGTGCTCCTTCTCGACATCGTTGGTCAGTCCGTCCTCGTCAGGGTCCTCGGTGCCCGCGTCCTCTGGCGTGCTGGAGGGATCGAGCGGATCGGTCCCGGCGTCCACCTCCTCGCCATCGGAAGCGCCGTCGTCGTCGGTGTCCTCGTCGTTTGGATCGGTCCCGTGCACCCGCTCGGTCGCGTTTGTTAGCCCGTCGCCATCAGGATCGTCACTGGCGCCACCGTCGACAGGGGGCTCGGCGACCTCCTCCTCGCAGTCCGCATCGGTGCCAACGTCACAGCCCAGGGGGCAGACCCCGTCCCCGCCACGGCATCCCGGACCAGTGGTCTGGTTCCCGAAGTCCAGCTCGTACCGCTCGGTTGCGTACAAGCTGTAGCCAGCCTCGTCCGTACCCGGGTGGCAATTAGACGCTTCGCACGTGTCGCAGTCCTCTGAGGTGAGGGTGCATACGTGGATCGTGAGATTCCACGAGCCAGCGGGCATCTCCTTCGGGAGCGTCAGGTCGATTCTTGGGAAGCCGATCCTGTCACCCGCCACACGTGTGGTGGTCACACCCAGGAAGAACGGAACCCGGTCGGTGCGCCCGAGGTTGGGATTGATACAGAAGCATGTTTCTTTGCTCTCTTCGTTGGCGAGGGCCATGATGATCTGCCGCAAGGGGACCTCGCTGGAAATAGTATCCTTCGGTTCGATGTCCAATGCGATCAATGATCCCGTGACCGCCAGTTCCTGACTGATCCGCTCCTCCACCACCTTCGCGTCCACATCCTCGGGTGTGGGCGTGGGGGTCTCCGGTGCCTCATAGACGCACGAGGCCGACACCCAGTCGCCGATGGTCACGCATTCACCCGTCTTGGCGTCGACCGTACACGACACGGTGCCCACCGCAGTGCCGGCCTGGATCCGCTCCAGGAGACGTGTCAGTTCCCGGGTGCCCTCGAAGGTGCAGCTGACAACGACGTCCACGAGCCGGCCGGCCTGATCGACGACCCGACGTTGTTCCTTTACGAGGTCATCGGGTGTCACACCTGAAGCGAACAAGGATTCCACGGCGACGTCATCGTAATCGGCCTCGACCTTGCTGAGCACCTTGGTGAGCGTGCACCCGCCGGCGGGAGCCACTTCAATGGAATAAGAGACCGTGGTCGTCCGATGTAGGTGGGGCTGGACCTCGATGGTGACAGTGTGATCGATGGACGCCGTGCGGCAGGTCCTCGAGGCCTCTATGAAGCACGTGAAGTCCGTACCGCATCCGATGGGGGTCCGGTCCTCGATACGACAATCGGCGTCGTCGGAATCGGTGCAGCCCTCGGGACAGCGGCCGTCGCCGTCACGACATCGAGGGACGGGAGTGTGGACGCACTCCATGGGATGGCCCGTGCACTCGTCCCTTGTATCGGGATCACTGTCGTCGCAGTCGTCGTCAGAGCAGCACTCGGACTCTCTACATACGGTCCCGTCGACGTACTGGCACGGGGCGCACTGGGGGCCGGTGCACGCGTCATCGATGCAGGTCTGGTCGCCGGGACAACCGGCATCACGGCAGCACGTCGTGGACATCTCACCGGGTTCACTGATGCCGTTGCCGCACTGTGGGCCTGTAAAGTGGCCGCCCAGGGCGACAGCACTGATGACGATGACGACGACGGCAATGGCGACGAGCTGACCGATGGTCACACTTGAGTGAGCGGGGACTTTTGGCGGGGGGCCGTACAGGGCGCGGGCCACGACGTCCGGCGGGAATCCCTTGTACTGCACCAGGTAGTAGTTGATTTGCTGAGGATTGTACCCGTTGCTTCGGAGATATTCCACCCATGCCTCCACCTGACCTTCGGGCATCGATCACCAGTATGGGTTGGAATGTTCTTAAGACTACCTCTCGTGCAAAGGCAGGTCCGGATCGTGGCCTACATCTTCGCGCCGCACCGGGCGCAGAAGGCGGTCCTTCGCTTGTTGACGAACCCACAGGTATTGCAGGGGAATCCCTCAGGGCCCTTGTCCTCTTCAAATTCCTCATCATCGGTCGGCTCGGGTGGTGGTCTCACGGCCTCGCCCACGGGGGAGATACGCTCAGCGATGCTGCCACCACTAGCTGCCGGGGGAGGCTCCGGTTGTGCCATGGCTCCCCCATACTCGTATCCCTCGGATGTCGTGCTCGGCTCTTTCTGAGGTGCTGCGAGCTGTTCCTCAAGGGCATCGATCCGTGCTGCGAGCTCTTTGATGCGTTCGGCCGTTTCAGCAGCGCCAGCGCCAGCGGCGTCAAGGCCGTCGTGCGACTCGGTCCGCGCCGTCTCTAGCGCCCCGGTCAGTTCGTCCACGCGCTTCTTCAGGTCAAGCTCCTCGCTCTCCACACGGGAGAGCGTCTCCAGCTCCTCCTTGGAAAGGTGGGCCTCCACGGGGGCCGCTGGCTTCTCGGTTTTTGGAACCTCCGCTGGTGCATGGTGTACAACGACCTCCTCATCGTCAGAATCACCCGCGGTAGATGGGAGCATCAGGGCGCTTCCCAGACCTGCGAGGGCTAACAGTGCTCCGACACCTATGAGGAACGTGGCCTTGAAGTCCATGACCATCTTCTCCACGCCCAGCATGAGCATGACGATGCCCACGGCAAGGATGGCAGGGGGAAGGATGGCGAGGATGCGCCGTGGATCCGGTGCTGACATCTAACGGAACACCCCCATGACCTTGTCAAGCAGCCCTTTCTTCGCTTCGGGGCGCAGGGTCTTCACCAGCTTGGCCACGGTCTTGAGGTCCGTCCGCCTGAAGTGCTTCTGGGTTATGAACTCCTCCTTCACTCGACCGTCGGTCTCGACGTTGTCGTTGATGAATGGTTTGGGATCAACGACTGACACCCTGGGGGGTGAGAGGGGGTAGTTCTGTGAGAGGCGGACCTCGTAGTGCACCTTCTTGAGCTGGGCGCCATATAGCGCCTTATACTCTCCGCTCCAGAGGTAGATGTTGTTCGCGAGCGGCTTGAACGTGGTGACCATATCGGAGACGAGGATGTTCCCGATCTCCTCGAAGAACTCCTCGGAGCTGGTGATCTCGAACTTACGTACCCTCAGACGCTCCTTCACGAGCTCCAATGCCTCGCACAGGCTCATATCACCCTCCCATTCCAGGCCAGAACCGGGGTGGCCGAAGAGTACGAGCCCGGTAGGGGAATGGATGGCGCCGAAGAGGAGGATCCGCTCGGTGACATCGAGCCGGGAGTCGAACTTGATCATAGGAGGGGTCTGCGGGAAGTACGGATCCACCAGGACCACGGCCTCGTAGGTGCGGCTGGTCAACACTCCTTCACCTTTGATGGTCACCGTCCAGCCCCCCAGGACCTCCCTGTTCAGGTCCTGTGCGTACTGTCCCACCTCGTTGTCGGGGATCTGGGTGATGGAAGGCTCGTACTTCTCGAGGTAGCCCGCCTCGTAGGAGAGACGGGTCGTAGGGTCCATGGAGACAAGGTCTGTGCGCTTGAGGGCACGGATGTCCTCAAGGACCTCAACGATATGGGTCTCCTCGGTCCATGTTGACGTGAGCCGGGGGATTACTACCGAGCCCCCCACGTCGATATGATCATTGGGGAACACGTTACGAAGGGACACGCGCGGGGGAACCCGGGGGAATTCCTTGGGCACGTCCACGGCAAGGTCGAGCGTGATGCCCTGATGGGTCGTCACCGGCCCCTCCCATCGCTCCACGTTGCCCTTCACGGGGCGCAGCTGGCTCTGACGCAGGAGCTGATAGGTCTCCAGGTACAGCCGCGGTACCTCGCGGTGCACGCGCTCGATGCGACGGCGCAGGGCATCCAGCACACCGCTCAGATCGGGATCCTTGCTCCACTGGTACGTGGCCAGGTTCTCGAGCTTGGCATAGCCCTCCTCGTCAGTTAGACGGGGATGGACGATCCCTACACGCACTGAGGGGGGGCTCTTGGGATACCCCTGGGGGAGCTTCACGACCACTTTCTCGCTCTCCAGACGCCCCGTGAACGTGGCCTTGCCGGACTCCTGGAATCCCTGCTTGAGCAGCAGACGCCGGTCCTTCCCGGCCTCGACACGTTCCCCGATATCGTCTAGGCGCGTGTAAATGAACTCGCCCGGAGGTATCTGCTCCTCGAACGAGTAACTGTCCAGGGTGAACCGCGCCGGTGAGCGTGGATAGCCAGGAGGTAGTAGCACCTCCATCCGCTTTCCCTTGTGCTTTCCTGTGAGCGTGACCCCGCTGGCATCCTCCTTGTGCGAGAATCCCTCCTCGTGCAGGAATGAGACCTCGAGCGTCTTCTTGATCTCGCCGTCAAGGAACTGGGCGAGCGGAAGGCCGTCGGGGATGGGGACATTCCGGTTCACTCCCCCGCCGGAGATGCTCGCGCTCTTGGTGCCCTCCACCTGGAGCTTCACCTGGACCGTCTTGCCATGGAACTCACCACGGAGGTCGTAGATGGAGTCGCCGACGAACGAGAATCCGCTCCCACGGAGCTGATGGATCTCGCGGAGGATACGTGGATCGGGCATGGGCAGGTGGATGTGCGCAACATTAATAACGGTAGCGTCGACGGCCGGATCACGCCGGAATGCACTGTCGCGGTAGTATCCAGGATCCTGGATTGCGTGCGAAGTACACGGCCCGAGTGGCATTGTGCTCGAACAGTACACCGCTACGCTCGGTGATGACAGAAACGGTGAGCTCTTCCCATCCCTCCAATGCCTTATCGCAGAATCGGAACGGTTCAAGGTGGACGAGGTAGCCGCCGGGTGCCGATGTGACGTACAGCGACTCACGAACGGATCCGCCCAGATATGCCCGCACCGTCCGGGCAGCAGGGACTATATCGCGACCCGCCACGGACACAAGCACGTCCATGTCGAAGCCCCACGCCTGGAGCACTTGGTAGATGGGCTCCTCACGCGAGCCCGGTCGTACCTCTTCGATGGTCAGACGCGTCTCCCCGGGGGCTACGAGAGTGATATGGTCATTTCCGCTTCCCGTGCGGCCCAGACGTGCCACGCTGACATCCACGGTGGCGCGGCCAGCGCTCAGGGAGCCGGAGACCACGAGCGTCAGCACCCACTGACGCAAAGCGGGCACGTAACGCATGGAGAACACCCGCGCCTCCGTACCGCGGACGGAGGCCCGCACGTCATCGCGTGTAAGGGTTGTGACGGGAGTCCCGTCCCGGGCGTCCACCACGGAGACGTAGGCATGAAGGAACGCACCCTGTTGTGCTTCCTTGAGTGGGACAGTCCTGGGTTCGAGGGACTGTACGATCACCTCGTAGCCGACGGTCATGGAACCGTACCAGAGGGGGATGGAGGACCGTGCCGCCCCCAGCTCGCCGTCGTGGACTAATTTGAGGAACAGTGGGACGGACCCTGGTGAGAGCGTCCCTGCAAGGTGGGGCGGGAGCCGGGCACGGACCCGCCAGACCTCGTCCCGCCACGCCACCTCCACGTTCTCTGGAGGGAGCGGGAGGTCGCCCACGACAAGTGTGATCGAATCGGCCGAGATCCCTCTGGAGATCGGACGACTCTGCAGGCGCACCGAGAGGTCGAGGCTGACGACCACCTCGCCAGTGGCCAGGGTGTCCATGTCCAACGCTTCGGGCCGGACGTCCTCCACATGGACCGAGAGACCTTCCGGTGAGCAGCCATCCTCGCGACATATCTCGCCCGGACCGCAGACGTGACCGAACGAGGTCTCTTCGTCCGTGCACAGGCAATGGGACGGGCACAGTTCCCACGGGAGAAGGGCCGGGATCCGTTGGAGTCCAACGCGCGCCACACGCTCGCCGTCCTCCATCGCTACGACGAAAGGTGGTTCGTCCCCGCCGCCGGCGCATCCGCTGGCCGTGCACTGCTGACCGTGCTCGCACACGTCCGCCAACCGACCGTCCTCGGTGAAGCACGCGCACACCGGGTGGCGGTCGGAGGCCGGTACGCACCGCCCGCCGGGGCCCATGCAGCGAAGTGTGATGTCCCTCGTGCCCAGTATTCCGTCGCGGCACAGGCGATCGTAATCGGTACCCCTGAGGCCGGTGGGCACCCACGGCTCGACCTCGAGCGGAACTGTGTGAACGCCCGATTCGTCGCCACGGAACGCCGTGAGACGGAGCTGGTAATGGCCGGGCGGGACCGTCTCGGGGAGCGTGAAGGCGATCTTACCGCAGGGATAGGTACGGCGGACGAGGATGCGCTCCTCCGTCCCGGTGTAGTTGATCAGCGCCACCTCGCACCGCTCCCCGGGTGTGTCAACCCACATGCGGACATCCTCGCCCACCATGTACGAGGGCTGCTCGAGAGTTACCGGCAGAGGCACCGACCGCCCGGGCTTAAGGAAATGGACAATGGTGTTGGCCGTGGCCGGGAGCCCCATAGGATTGAACATGGTGACCCGCACCACGTACTCTCCATCCTCGGACATTGTCGAGAGGGTGAGGGGGACGTAGAGGCAGGATGGAAGCCCGTACTGAGCGTTCACGACATCGCCCTCATGCAGCAGTTCGACAGCACAGCTCGACATGCCAGCTCCGGCGAAGGCGCCCACGACCATTGTCTCGCCGAGGAGGAAGGTGTCCGTCACACGACCGGCGCCATCACCCACTACAAGTGTCACGGGGAAGAGGCGCGGCCTGACGAGAACCTCGGCAGTGGCGTTGATCAGTTCGTTCGAATCCTTGAGCTGGAACAGGGTGTGGATGATCACAGGTGTGGCGGGGCATTGGCCCCCTTCGTACTCCTCGCATCCCATCCCCGCGGGGTCGAACTCGAGAAGGAACGACTCACAGGAAAAGCACGTGCGGGCTTGTCCAAGGGACTGACCGTCGGTGGAGAACAATCCCCACACAGCGAACTCGACCTCATTGCCGAAGAAGAACGTCGCGATATCTCCTGCATAGTACTGATCGAGGTCGGTGAGCAGCTGGCCATTGATGATACAGTCCTCGGTCCCGTCCTGACACTGGAGGGGGAACTCCAGGCCCACCCGCTCCTTGCGCGTGAGATGGCTGGTCGCCAGTCCCGTGGTGGGGAGGGTATAGGTGACGGTGCGTTCACCGACGTCCTCTGCCTCGTCCACGAGCAGGAACCCGCGGGGAGTGTAGGAGAACTTGAGGGTGGGTCGCAGCTCCTGGAGCGAGTACGAACGCGCCACCGTGAGCAAGGGCTCGACTGTGGTGAACCGAAGCGTGATCCTGTCACCTGTCACGTCGTAGGTGCACGCGCGTGTGTGCGCTGGCGCGAGCTGGGCGCAAGCGCGGTCGAGCACACCTGGCTTGAGTAGCGTGTCAATCAGCTCATCGCCCACGCCGTCGAGGGTTACGGTGATATGGTTGAGTGGTGAGCGTGATACATCGACCTCCTCGAGGATGGTGTCCACTACTACCGCTGTCGCGGGAGCGATCACCAGGAGCAAGGCCAGAAGGATGGCGGTCCTCATGCAGCGCACCCCCGTACCCCTGCTACCGGTACGAAACCGTGGTCGGTCTTCGTCGTGAACAGTGGGTCCATCACCACATCGTGCTCGCTATCCCCCTCGATGGTTAGGACGGTGGCGACGGTGCGCACCTTGTACACAGGGGTTCCGTCCTGGTCCGTTGGTGTGGCAACGAGGATGTACCGACCAGGGAGCACCCGGGGGACGACATACCGTCCGTCGGCGTCGGTCCGTACTTCGAGCGTCTCCAGGTCGGGATCGACGGGAAGGAGCGTCAGTCGTACCGCTGCTGGTGGCGAGCCGGGGACGAATGATAGAGGCCGCATGCCGACGATATCATTACAGGGTCCATCAGTCACAGTATCTGACCGGTGGTCGAGGCACCCCAGTGTGAGCGTGTCCGCGCACAGTATGGTTGTGTTCTCGACCACGAGCCCTGACAGGGACGCATACTGTGGGAGCTCCACATCGATCGGTCCCTGAGCAGGGAGCGCGACGTTCACGGAAGTACCGCCTACGCCCTCAGTGTCGAGGGGGACCACCGTGAGCCTGCGGATACCGCAGGGGAGGCCTGAAAGAAGGGTCTCGCCCGTCACCTCGAAGGTCAGCGCTCCACCGCACGGCTCCACTATGACCAGTGCCCGTTCTGCACCTAAAGGTCTGATCGTTGCTTCGCAGGTCCCCGTGCAGGCGAGGTCCACCTCGCGAGGGGGTCCATCGGGGGCCCTAGGGAGGATCGTGGCTCCACCTGTGACCAACCAAGGAACTATCACGAACCGCAACCGGAGGGGGCGCATGAGGGATCCGGAGGGAAGGCGTCCGGCAGGCGTGAGATCGGTGAGCTCCACCTCGAGAGGGAACTGGATGTCGTACACGGCCCGGTAGCTCTTGTACCATGGAGCGCGACCTGAGCACAGTTCGACCGCGCATGGTCGCTCATCTCTGGCGACTCCACGCACCGTGATGGTACGTTCGCCACCGTTGACAGAGAGATTGAGGAGGGGATAGGCGCTCGCGGCGCCCTCGCCCTTGTCACCAAGGCGGAGCCGCGCCGACCACGAGAGGGAGCGCATGAGGGCCACTGGGTCGGCAGCGTCCTCGTCGACACCGGCTAGCTCGGCGCCAAGGCGGCTGAACAGGCGTTCGGACCGCATACGTGCAGCGAAGAGGGTAGCGGCTACGCCAAGGTCCTCTCCGATAGCTCTTCGCAGGGCCTGTTCGTCCAGGGAGACTTCGCCCTCCTCTGTCATACAGAAGCCAGGATGGCGGCGTCCTCTGGCGTCCGGAAGGGAGAACGGATCGCAGGTGAGGTCCGCAGTGGGGCCGGGCACACGGGGATCCCGCTCCATAAGGAAGGCGGCCAGGCTCTCGACTCCGCGGTACCAGAGGTTATCGACCTCGCCGGATTCTGGGCCCGCCTCGGTGTACAGTCGTGCAACGGTACGCGCGATGCGTACAAGCCGTAGGAGACGTAGCGGTAGCTCAACGGCCACTTGCTCCTTGATGGAGGAGCTGGCCCCGCCATGGGTGATGGTCAGGGGGATCTCTGCGGAGAGGCGAACGAAGGCGTTCCCGACCTCCACGTCATTGGCCCCGAGGGAGATGCGGTTCCTCTCAAGCTCCAATCCGTCTATCCCGTCCACGCCCGTGGCAGCGAGCTCCCGGATGTTAGCCTCCAAGCGACGAGCGACCGCCTCGCGCACCATGGCGCGGACCACATCATCAGTGGGAAGGTTCACCACACGACCCCCGAGCACGAACACAGGGACGCCGTCCATAGATGGCTCCGGTACCGCTGAGGGTGCGAATCCTCCGCTTTGGGCGACCTCGTCCACGGCCTGTGCCAGAGATTCCCGTACCACCCCTTCCAGGATCTCGTGGAGCCGTACCGACTCGTCACGCACTTCAACCGCCTGTCGAGTGTCCTCCTTGATATCCTGCTCGACCTGGCGGGGTGCCCGCAGGGCCAGGAACATCACCGTGACCACTAGCGCGAGCGCAACAATGGCAAGGATAACGGTCTGACCTCTGCTGTTGAAAAGGTCCTTCCCCCTGGACACAAGGGGCTCCTCCAAGCTAAGGTTTAATTGTGTTTCTGGCAGGAGCCCTCAAACCTTTTCCTTTGGGGCTTCGGCGTTAGCGATAAGGGCACCCTCGTTCTCGTCTAGGGATTCGCCCCGTCGGAGCTTGTCCATGACGATCATCGCCTGGTCGAAGTAACTGCTGTAGAGCATCAGGAGGGGTAGGCAGAAGAGGGTCGCTACCACCAGTGCAGCAGCGTGGAACATGGGTGCTCACGCCGTGGGGACCGGACCGGACACCACGTCGGTGGTATGCCGTGCCAGTCGCTTGATCTTGTTGAGGACGTCCTTCTTCTCTTTCCAGACCAGGGCATGCTCGAGCACATCGCTGATAGTGTCCACAGGGATAACCTCGATGAGCCCCTTCTTGTCATCGTCCAATAGCACGTCCTTGAGGTTGGCGGCAGGGATGAGCACCTTCTGGATGCCTGCCTCGATGGCCGCCTCGATCTTGGATGTGACACCTCCCACGGGGAGCACGTCGCCCCGCACGGACAGGGAGCCTGTCATGGCCACGCTCTGGCGGATGGCGACCTGCTCCAGAGCGGAAACCACGGCAGTGACGACCGAGATACTGGCCGAATCACCCTCCACTCCCTCGTAGGTCTGGAGGAACTGGATGTGGACATCGAAGTTGGCGATGTCCTTGCCGAAGTACTTCTTGATGGGGGCTGAGACGTTCTTGATGGCCTCCTTGGCGATCTCGCCCAGCTTGCCCGTGGCGATGATCCTCGATGATTCGCGGGCCATCGAGGGAGTGACGTTGGCGACGATGGGGAGCACGATGCCCGAGTCCCCGAACACCGCTAGGCCGTTGACCTTCCCCACGTGGGTGCCCGTGGAGCGGAATACCTTGTACTCCTTCTTCTCCTCGATGTACTTGTCGGCGATCTGCTGCTCAAGGGTGCGGGCGAACACCTTGGCCTTTGTGATGTGCGATGGGTCCACGAGGTCGGCGTCCTCGGACTTGGCGATGTCGCCCGCGGCGCGCACTAGGCCCCCGAGCTCACGGAGCCGGAGGGTGAGGTGGCCCTTGCGGTTGGCCCGCCGACGCGCCTCGTAGATCACCATCTCGATGGCCGCCTTGGAGAAGTGTGGGATCTTGGCGTCCTTGGTCACTTCCTGGGCCACGAACCGGGCGACCTTCTGCTGGTTCGCCTCGGTGTCGGGTATGGTGTCGTTCATGTACACCTCGTATCCGTATCCGCGGATGCGCGAGCGCAGGGCAGGGTTCATGGCCTCGATGGTCTTGACGTTGCCGGCCGCCACGAGCACGAAGTCGCATGGCACGGGCTTGGTGCGTACCATGGCCCCCGACGATCGCTCGCTGCGACCGGTGATGGAGTACTTCTTCTCCTGCATTGCAGAGAGCAGGTCGATCTGCATCTCCGGCTTGAGGGTGGCGATCTCGTCGATGAACAGCACGCCCTTGTGTGCGCGGTGGATCGAACCCGGCTCCACGCGGTCGTGGGCCGGTGTCTCCAGTCCACCTGACTGGAAGGGGTCGTGCCGGACATCGCCCAGGAGCGAGCCCTCGTGTGCACCTGTGGCATCTAAAAAGGGAGCCTTCTCACCCCGTCTATGGGTGATGAGGAGCTTGGGTACCTTTGACTTGGTCTTGGAGCGCAGGTACTGGAAAGGCACGAACAGCAGGGCGGCGGCGATGATGCCCGTGAGCAGCTGTCCGGTGAAGAAACCGTACCAGATGAGGCAGAAGATGAGCATGAGGGCGATGAGGTTGCGCAGGGACTCGGTCTTGTTCACCTCGTTCTTGTAGGACGAGACGATGAGCTTTCCCTGGCCGGCCTTTACGGTCTTTACGAGAGGCTCGTTGTCGTCCTCTGAGTTGGGGAACACGATGACTTCCTCGAGCTCTTCTCGGGAGAGGAGTTCGGCCATCCCCTGGGCCAGCATGGACTTACCGGTGCCGGGCTTACCGATGAGCATGACGTGACGTCGCTGGAGCGCGGCCTTCTTCATGACCTCCACCCCGCGCTCTTGGCCGATTACCTGCTCGATGATGCCCTCGGGGACCTTGACGTCCCGTGTGGACTCTGGAAGCTCCACAGGGGTAGAACTACCGTCACGACTTATAACACTTTTCGTTCGGTTCTCGATATGGGCGTGAGCCTACTCTTCTCCGGCCACATCGGTGGCCTCAGCGACCTCTTGGTCACGGGATGCGAACTCCATGGAGTGGCTGATGATCATGACGTCCCCGACGGCCTTGACCGCCTTGTGGGGTACGATGACGGCACGTACGTTCTTGAGCGCCTTGCTCAGAAGGCTATCGGGAGTGGACTTTACCACCCATCCGTTGATCATATACTTGCCGAGGACCGCATCCCCGATCTTACCGAAGTACATGCCTGCGTCGGTAAAAACGTCGATGTCATAGATATCGGACAGGCGCTTGATGGTGACGACCATATTATGTAACCCCGCCTCCGCAACCGACACCTTTTTTTATAAAACTATCATTTTGAAGTCACATGGGTAGGGTTTACCTGGTCGGCAGCTCCCACGTGTCCGCGTCGGGCGCCGACCAAGTGGCTGATACCATCCGCAGGGTTCGTCCGGACGTGGTCGCCGTCGAGCTGTGTTACAAGCGCTACCATGTACTGCGCGAGCATGGCGGTGCGCCACCTCTCCCGCCCTTCCGCGAAGGCATCCGTGATATAGGGGTGCGACGGTACCTGCTGGTGTGGTTCCTCTCCCGGCTCCAGGAGCATTATGCACGGTTGGCGGGCGCCCCCGTTGGGACCGACATGCTCCACGCTCTGGACGCAGCAGCGAAGGATGCCGTCCCCATCGCATTGGTGGACGATGACATAGACGTCACTCTGGAGAGGCTCGTGAATGCCGTGGGGTTGCGTGACGTCTTCACACTGATATGGATGAGCGCAAAGGGCGATCCCTGGGTCCACAGGTTCGATATCACGAGCGTCCCTGATGATGACCTTGTCGAAGAGATGTTGGAAGAGCTCGAGCGCGCCTTCCCCGCCGTGTACGACGTGCTCGTTCGAAGGCGGAACCTCCGCATGGCCTCCAGGCTCATGACCGTGGCGGACGCCAGAGGTACGGTGTTGGCGGTACTGGGTGCAGGCCATAAACGAGGTATCGCTAAGCTGCTCAAAGAAGGCCCTCACACGGTCGTCGTTGTCGGGCCCGATACGACTCTCCCTGAACCGGATACACCCCGCCTTACAGTGAAGCTATCGCTTCCAGGGGAACCGCCTCTACCCAGCGAGGACCTATCTGCCGCGGATGCGGAAGTGGGCAGAGAGGTTGTTGAATCCCTCGCTAACG
Organism: Candidatus Undinarchaeales archaeon; assembly: GCA_030753015.1. Classification (GTDB taxonomy): domain Archaea; phylum SpSt-1190; class SpSt-1190; order JASMDC01; family JASMDC01; genus JASMDC01. The sequence continues at coordinate 32,248 of JASMDC010000017.1, forward strand.
CCGACGTGGCTCCCGCGGTAGTAGCCGATGAGCCCGCCCGAGACGATGCCCAGCACGAGCACAAAAATGTAGAATCCTAATGCTCCGGCCATGGTACGCTATGTTGTACCACAAAAGGTATATAAAATATGCGGATTAGCTATCGCCCGACCCCGGAGGGAGGCATCATGGTCGTACGAACCACACGCGGAATAACCAGAAGTTTGAAACAGGAGATAACCCTTCTTAGGCGACATGTGGAGATCCTTAGCGTTCTCCTTGAGACGAAAGAACCTTTAGGCATCCTGCGCCTCTCGGACCGCACGAACTATTCTCCCCACAAAGTGCGCTACACCCTCCGGACTCTCGAGCACGAGAAGCTCATCAAGCCCAGTACACGGGGGGCCGAGGTCACCGAGGAGCTCGGTATATTCGTCGAGGATCTCATCCGTGATCTTTCCATCATTCGCGACGAGCTCAATGAGGTGTACAAGACCGTCCAGCGCGTCCGCGAGGAGTACCCCCGACAATAGTGATGGGCCCGGAGGGCCTCGTCGGTTAATCCCATACCCTTAGTAGTACTTACGGGGCTCCCATGACCGTTCAGTTCGTTCTCATCGTTATCCTGCTCGTTCTGCTCCTTGTTTGGCTCCGCATGACCCTGCTGCCCGACCGAGTGGGCACGTTGGTCGCGATCAGGGGGACGGTGGCCTGTGCCGAAGGCGACAGCGCGACCTGTGCTCGCCAGACGGTGGGCAGCTCTGCTGTCACAGTGAGCGTTGACCTTGGGGACGAGACCGTGGAGGCCGAGTGCTCAGCGTGCGTACTGTGCATGGGCGATCTTCGAGAGGGCTATCCCGTGGGCATCACTCGCATCGGCTCTCGCCTCATCGCCCAGCCTCTGCTGTTCCCCTCACTCCAGAAACGGTGGATGTCTTAGTGGTGGAGGGGCTCGATCTCGTAGGTGCCTTCGTGCTGGGACTTGCCCAGGGTGCAGGACCCTGCCTGGCCATTTGTGCTCCGATCATCTTCCCTCTCACAGCTGCTACGGCGGGGAGCGCTCGGGAGGGGTTCATTGTTGCTGGCCTCGCCGCATTGGGACGGCTTCTGGCGTACGTCGTTCTGGGTGCAGGGGCCGGGCTCTTGGGCGGCGCGGTCCAAGCCATTGCTGAAGGAAGTAGTGCATGGTACGTGTATATGGCCTGCGGGTTCGCTTCCGGTGTTCTCGGTGGCTACTATCTGGTAAAGGCCCACACCTGCGCCTGCATCGAGATGGGAGTGACCAATCCTTTCATCCTTGGCGTGCTCCTGGGATTGGCACCGTGCGCACCGCTCACCCTTATCCTCGTACAGGCCTTCGCTACAGGATCTGCTTTCTACGGCATGATCCTTGTGACCGTGTTCGGCATCGCAAGCTCGCTCCCGCTCCTGCTTGGTGGGGGTTTCGTGGGCCATCTCGTGCGTCATATACAGACGGGGGGCGATTTCTCACGGAACGTACAGCGTGTCAGCGGTGTTCTCCTCATCATGGCCGGGGCCAAGTTCATGCTGATGGCCCGAGCCGTGGAACTGGTAGCGGGATCCTGAGGATTATTCCTCGGGGCGCTCGACACGCACCTTCAGCACCTTGTGACCGAAGATAGGGAAGGTCCGTCCGCTCTCGACCTTCAGCTCGTACGCACCCTGTTCGTCCTTCCCACGGAAGGTGAGCCGGTCAGTGGCCTCGAGCCGCCAGCCGCCGACGTACCCGTTGTTGAACCGCTCCTCAGAATGTACAACCCATATCTCATCGAGCGCCTCTACGCTCTCGAGCACTTCGCCGATGGATGTTTTGTCCCAGTGGTCGATGGGGGGCAGGCCGTACCGGCTCCCGCCCTTACCGAATACCGGTCTCGGCCGGTCGAGCTTACGGGAGATGGGAGCATCGGTTATCGTAACGTCGTACGAGGACGTCCCCAGATTCCATCCCATGTGGGCGTCGATGACGGCGTACCGCTCCTCGTGCTCACGTGACTTCAGCACGAAGGAGCCCCACTGTTGGAAGGATTGTCCCAGTACCGATCCGAGGACCGATGTGTAGTCGGGCAGGGACCCGAAGAAGGAGATATGGTCGACCGAGTCCATGGTCGCGACCTTGTCCGCTGCATCGGTGGCCGTCGTGTACTCCCAGTGGTCTACCGGTGGGACCTGGTAGGGACCGCCTCCGCCCTGCTTGAAGATCGGTCTGGGTGAGGAGAGCTCGATGGCCTCGTCCTTCCCCTCGATGCTTGCACGTTTTGAGATGTAGTACTCGTCGCCGAGGTCGTTCAGTGCGGTCTCGAGCGCACCCTTACGATCACCCTGACAGCGATAGGTCGTCGTATGCGACTCTCCGGGTGGGCTCCTGAGGACGTGCTCCTTAGACAGATAGAGCCCGGGAGCGGCCTCCTGGAGGTCGGACAGTGCCGTGATGAGCGCCTCGCGGTACCCTCCTTCCATCGAATAGTTCAGTGTTAGGTCCTCGGCGAGCATGGGGCGCACGGCGTGGTGGCCGATTGATAAACCTTTCGATGGGTCGCGCTATCCCACCGATCCCCTTAGAGAATCCTTGTCCTGGAAGAACGGGTCGACGTCCCCTTCCTCCTCCATCTCCTCGTCAGCCTCCCTCTTCTTGCTCAGCGCCGTAAGCTTGGCGCTGATGATGTCCACGGGCTTGAGGAGCTTGCCCAGTAGATCGATCAGGACAGAGCTCACGGTCTTCCCCTTGGGCTTCGTTGCCTCGCCGCCTTCACCATAGCCTGCCACCTGGGCTGCCAGACGTTCCGCTTCGATCTCCTCGTCGCTCTTTCTCCGGAAGGTCTTATAGAGACCGTCGCGCAGCGGTACGAGCGATCGGGTCAGCGAACCGAAGACCCCCCTGACCTGGGCTACTAGGCCGCTCTCCTCCTCATCGGCCTCAACCATCTCCGCCTCGGCCTCTATCTCCTCCTTGGTCTTCTCCCGCTCCGGAGTGAGGACCTTGCGGATCTGTACGACGAGCTTGTCCACCGGTGCGAACACCGAGCCCACGGTAAGTGCGATCCGTTTCAGGAGCGTGGGTCCCTGCTGGGTCTCATCGATCATCGACTCCATGCGATTCTCTTCGACCTTCATCCGCTCCATTTCCAGTTCTTCTTCGGTCTTGTCCCTATTCAGGCTGGCAAGCCCTTCGGTGATGGGGCGGAAGGTCTTGGCGATGGTGATGAAAATACGCCGGAAGTGGAGCTGGAGGGCCGACATCTCCTCCTCCTTGAGGACGTTCCCGTACTCGTCACGCTCGACCTCCTCTTCCTCAGTAAGCGCTTTATGAAGTGCCTTGAAGCTTCGGATGAGCCCCTCGAAGGGATGGGTTATCTTAAACGCCACTGCCATAATCTTGGCACCGATCACGCTGGTCTCATTCTCCTCGCTCAGTACCTGATTGAGCTTCGCGGCCTGCTCACGCTCGGCCTCCAGCGCTGCCTGTTCATCGGGTGTCGGGAAGTACTTGTGTCGGGCCGCTGTTATCTGATTAGCCAGGGCGTTTGCCCGCGGCCTGATGGCGTGGGTCACTTTCAGAGCGACACCCTTGACTCGTCGTCCCACCTTCCTTTGCACGTTCTGGATAACTTGGATGCGGTAGAGGGCGTTGAGCACAAAGATGAGCCCGCCCAACGGCACGAGCGCAACACCGGCGACGATGTAGATGGACAGGTCGCTGATGAACGCGTACGCGACCCCACCCGCTCCGAGGAGCATGACGGCGCTCGCCATCGCCATCCCGGTCCGCACCTGACCGCTGTACTCGACCCACAAAGCCTCGCCCGTGGCGTTGAGTGCGAACCGATAGGTGTTCTTTTCGTGGCACTCCTTGAGCGAGGAGTACGCACGTCCGCAGTTCATGCACGCGACGACACCCGCTGGGACGACATGGGTCTGGCAGGAGGGGCATGCCGAGTATCCCTCCTTCGATGGTACGGGGACATCGCACCCACAAGAGGGGCAGGTGTGTCGCTCCGACACCACACCATAACAATCGCAGAAATGCGATGTTGCCACCCGTGTCTTGGTGATGCGATCCTTCTCGATGAGGACCTTGAAGACGCTAAGTAGCGTACGTTGGGGGATGTCCCACGTGTCCATGGTGATGTACAGTTGGCCGACGAACTCGTCCACCAACACATCGTTCGACATGAGGAAGTGGAATATCTTCCGTTTCAGGTCAGTGCGGAACCACGGTTGGGCGATCTCGTCGTAGAGATTATAGGGCAGGAAGACGGGATCGAGCGTCGTGGCCTGCTTGTAACACGTGATCGTCTGCTTGATGGCGCCGTAATTGTAGTACGCTCTGCCGAGCAGGTACCATGCATCACCCGATTGGGGGTCCTGTTGGATGGCGTTGTTCAGCGCGTTGATGGCATCCAGAGGTTTCTTGGCCTCGATGAAAGCAGTGCCGAGTGCAATCCAAGCTTCAACGAAGTCAGGAGTCAGGTTGGCAGCCGCTTGGAAGGCTTCGATGGCCTTGGGATAGTCCTGCTTACTCAGGAAGTCCTGTCCGACGGAATACTTGGCCTTGGCATAAGTGGTGTCCTTTGTGGCCTCATCGCGATAGTACTTGTAGGCGCTCTTCTCGCCCTCGACCGGTGCCACTTGGTTCCCTTGGTCCATGTTCTCTCCCTGACTTTATTTGTTCGTACCTCTACCTATGCGTTGTGTATTGCCTTTGGTAACCTTTAAAAAACTACAATGGGGAATAACTACTGCAAGTGGCCGATATATGTAAGGTCTGTGGACTGCCTGAGGACCTTTGTGTCTGCGAGGCGATCGCGAAGGAGACCCAGAAGATCACCGTGAGAACGGTGACCCGGCGTTATGGGAAGAAGATTACGATAATAGAGGGCATTGAAGGCAAGCACATCGATACCAAGCAGCTTGCCAAGAAGCTGAAATCCTACCTTGCGTGTGGAGGCACTCTGAAGAAAGATTCTATCGAGCTCCAGGGTGCCCAGGCGCGCAAGGCCAAGGTGGCCCTCATCAAGTTCGGCTTCCCACCTGAGTCGGTAGTACTGACCTAGATGCCCTACGGGCATACTCGGCAGTAAGGTCCCCCTACGCCCTAGGAACGGCTATCACTTGAACAATTGAAAGAGCGACGCCGCCACTTCGAACGGATCAGTAGTGATTATGCTCGACCCGTACAGCTCCATCGCAGCTATATCCGAACTGGGATGGGCGGGATCTCCCCGGTCCACCAACCGGACCACGACTGGGAATCCTTCCCAGCGCGGATCATCGGGCGGTGGGATGGCGATGGCGAGGTTGAAGGCCCTGGTGCCGAGCTTGTGGAGATGATGGTCGAGCACGCGGAACACCGCTTCCTTCAGGGCGTCGGTTACCGTCGGGGAAAATAGAATGACCTCCCGCTCCTTGATGGGTGTGAGGTTCACGAGCACCCGCACGTCCCGCCACTCACGGCCGAGGCCCAGAGCATGCTGGAGATCGGACAGGTCGTCGAAGTAGTCGGCACCGTGCGCCTCCAGATAGCGGGCAGCAGCGGCTCGTAGGTGTTCAACGTGGGCGTAGTGGAGCCCTTTGGAGCACACGACCTGGGCATGACCGTGGATGATGGACGCCCCGCCCTTCCAGAGGCAGTTCCAGATTATTAGCACGTTCTTGGCATCTGGATCGAGCTGCCTGCACCGGTCGGCCCAGGCGAGAGCGCAGTCGATGTAGTCGGCCACCCGCTCAGAAGAGATGTGCAGGGGGTCGTGCTCATCGAACACGATCAGACCATGTAAACCGTCGTACTTGGCGATGTTCGATGCTGTGACACAATGCTTACCCTTCACGCGCCCGAACGGATCCTCAGGCGTGAGGTCGAGGGGCGTGCAGAATGGGCCTCCGCTGCTTCTCTTCACCTCATCTGACACGTCCCCGAGCGGCTTGGCGTCAAGTGGGCGATGGGCACGCAGGGGATTGAACAACGAGCCCTCACCCACTACGGTGTTCATCACGTGGACTATTTGTTGTGACGTTACGGCTTCGATGCTCCCGAACCGGTTTGCCACCCATCCCTCCATCGGGGGAGGTACGCTCAGAGCCCCCGTGGATGATCGCACATCAAAGATACGCTCCCACCGCGCACGGTCGCCGGGGGACAACCGTTCGACGAGTCCTGGAAGGTCGAGGATGGTGGCAGCCATTCCCTCGATGAGGCCGACGTGACTTTTATGTGTTGGCGCCCCGGTCGCCGGTGAAACCCTTTAATTTCTTGGCATTGATGAGCAGGCCTATGGATGAAATCCCGATCGCCGCCATCGGCGAGAAGGCCAAGGACACCCTCAGGCAGGAGACAAGGCGCTTCTTGGAGATCGACCGAGAGATCAACCAGGCGTTCATGTTCGGCTTCATGGCCGGGGGCCTCCTGGGGATTGCCGTTGGCTACGCCCTGCACGAGCTTGAGATCCCGCAGGAAGTCGAGACCGCCAGTCAGTTCTCGTACGAGGACGTGGCGGAGGACATCAAGTCCCGGCTCCGCACGGCTCTGCAGTAGTGCCGAAGTCGGATGGGCATTCCCCTCGCTCGGCCGAAGCACCGCAGACCTTACTGTCATGCACTCCTATTTAGGATTGCCCTCTAGCGCCAAGGCTGCAAAATCGAGAATTGTTCGTGACGGACCTTTCGCTCACCAGCCGCCTTCGCTGTCGCTCCATCCCTCGCTGGATTCGTTACTCCAGCTCTGCTGCTGTTCGGCCGGTTGCTCCTGCGGAGCGCTCTCCTGCGGAGGCGGTGCGGGGGGCTGCCCCGTATCGGGGTAATCGGCTCTTGCGTCGTCTTGTTCCGCGCTTTCCTGGGCGGGCTGGCCCTTGTACTGGTCGAGCTTCTGTTCCTCGGCCTTTCGTTCCTCGGCCCGCTCCTGGATGGAGAGCACGACGAAGATGACCATCCCGACGAGGGAGCCAAAGAAGGTGCCGATGCAAACGTAGAACATCTTGCCTGTTGTACCATCCCACTGGTTGCTAGCTTGGATGCAGGTCCGCTCGGTCAGCTGCGGAGTGGTATCGCCGTTGAGATCGGTACATGAACCCTCCCACAGCTGCGCCATGGTGTCGGTGAGGGTCCAGCAATCGGGATCGTTCTCCTTCGTGCACTCCTCCGGGCACTTCTTGTCGCTCTCTTTCTGGCACACAGCAGGGGCACCGCCGCCTTCACCACTTCCGCCCCACTCTTCCCACTCTTCCTCAGCTGCAACTCCTATCAGGAGAAGCGTTATTAGGACGAACGTAAGAGTATATCGGCGGTCCATATGTAGAAGGAAGGACGTCATCAATTATATATGAGCGTGTTCCGGGGCTATGGTATACCCTTTACGGGCAGGGAGGTACATCGCTTCTCCAACGTGCTCCAATCGGTCGCTAGAGGGGCGATCGTGGGTGCCGGTCGTGAGGAAATAACGCTCCGGATCTCGGTTGCTCGGTCAGCGCTCACCGGATGGGTCGAGGCCACCTCCATGAAGTCCTCTAGTAGGGTGTCGTCCGCTGCCAAGCGGTCGAAGAATCGGGGGAGACCGTCAGGATCGAGCCTAGCGGCATAGAGGACCTCCAGGCCCACAGCGTCCGCATCCCGCTCCTGTTCCCTGCTGAACGCAAGGGCGGAGAGCTGGCCCGCGAGGGGTACCAAGTCCACGATGTCCGAGTCGGTCCCGCTCATGATGATCGCCACCATGATCCTGATACCAGCGTTAGCGACCACGTTCCGCAGACCATGGCGTTCGGTCACGTGGGCCATCTCGTGGCCGAGCACTCCTGCGACCTCGTGAGGGTCGTCGGTGACGTTAAGAAGGCCGTAGGTCACGAACATCCGTCCTCCTGGGAGGGCGAACGCGTTCACCATATTGGTATCGATGATGGTGAAGTTGAAGGTATATCGCTGGTCGCCCGATGCTGCCACGAGCCGATCGGTGACCTCCGCGAGGGCGGTATAAAGCTCTGTGTTCGTGCACTCGCCATAATTTCGAGTGATATCCCCGGCGGCAGCGGCCCCGAGCGATACCTCCCAGTCGACCGGGATCCTGTCAACCGCCATATCGAGGAGAATGGGGACACCGGCATAGATTCCTGCGAGGAAAACAACGATGAATAGAACGAACAGGGCCAACGCCACCTTCTGCCCTGAAGAGTGCGCTTCCTTCGCCGATGCCAGCTTGTCGATCCGCTCGATAACAGATGGATGTGCGCCCGAGCTCCTGATGATGTCGGGGAGCGAGTCCTCGTTGATGTAGATAAGGAGGTCCTTACTCAAAGCATGGCCCTTGAACACCCAGAACTCGTCATCGGGCCCAAGCTCCATGGTGACGGATCCGTACGTGAGCCGGAGGGGGCCCTGGTCCTTCATGGTAATCTCGATGGCCGAGGGGAGGAACCGCACTCTCACTGGTGTCGACTCGCCCTTCTCCCCCAGGCCGAACAAGGTGGCCGGGAGCTCGCTTCGGGGCTCGGCCATTACCATACCGATGGGGTGCGGAACGTTAAGTATGTTGCGCCGCTATGAGCTTTCCAGCAACCCGGTCCGCCGGTTGAAGTCCTCGATGAGCTCGTCGTACCGCTCGGCCATGTGCCAGCGGTCCGGCCAGTAATTTGGATCGTTCCACTGGGCATTGAGCTCGGCAAGGTCCTTTCCCTGCTGCTCGATCCACGTGAAGTACTTGAGGTTGTGGATACGCTTGCGGTCGTAGTGTCCGAGCTCCTTCATGAAGTCCGTCTTGAGGCCGTGGATATCCCTGTGGAATGCCAAGATGGCGTCGTCGCGCGTGAATGGCCCGTTCTGGACATTCTGCTCCTCGAGACGTGAGCCGTACATCCCCATGGAGTCGGTGAAGATAGTGAAGAGGACATCGCTCTCGCCCAGCTCGAAGTACTTGGCAGCTTTGATGCACGTCATCATGTTGCTGATCGAGGATATGCCCAGTAGAGGGAGTTTGTCGATGAGCTCTTGGGAGACGCCCTGGTCCACAAGGTATTTCTTGCCGGCCTCCTCGTTGAAAAGACGCATGGCGTTCATTACCGGAACGTCGTCCATAGCGACGATCATATCCGTGTTCTTCACATTGTGCACCCATGGGACGTGCTTGTCGCCGATACCCTCGATTCGGTGAGCGCCGAAGCCGTTCATGAGCAGTGTTGGGCACTGGAGGGCCTCGCTGGCTATGACCTTGGACGTGGGGTATCGCTCTTTGAGGTACTCGCCGGCACCGATTGTACCCGCGGACCCGGTCGCAACGCAGTAGCCGAAGTACCTGTCCCCGGTGCGCATTTCCTTTTTCAACACGTCCTCGATCGCGTGACCTGTGACCTCATAGTGCCAGAGGGGATTGCCGGGCTCATCGAACTGGTTGAAGATGGTCAGGGCATCCCCGCTACGCCTGAGCTCCCAGCATTTATCATAGATCTCCTTGACGTTGGACTCGCACCCGGGCGTGGCGATGACCTCGCTTCCGATGGACTTGAGCCACTCGAACCGCTCCTTGCTCATCTCCTCAGGGAGGATGGCTACTGAGTGGCAGCCCATGAGGGAGGACACATAGGCACCACCCCGGCAGTAGTTCCCCGTGGAAGGCCACACGGCCTTCTCGTTGATCGGATCGAACTCCCCCGTGACCAAGCGGGGCGCCAGGCATCCATAGGCCGCTCCGACCTTGTGGGCGCCAGTGGGGAACCACTTGCCGACCAAGGCAATGATCCTGGTGTCGACACCAGTGAGCTCAGGGGGCATCTCCAAATAATTGACGCCATTGAACCCACCGTTCGACATATCGTTCTTCCAGGAGATGCGGAAAAGATTAGATGAGTCCACGTCCCAAAGCCCGATGTCCTTCAGCTTCTGTGAGATCTTGTCTGGTACGAGGTCGGGATTCTTCATCTGCTTGAATGTGGGAAGGATTATGTTGCGCTCCCGGAATCTCTCGATGGTCTTTTGAACCCGCTTCTCGTTGATGGTGATGTCCAGCATGGGTGGTGTCCCCTACCCGCCAGAGCGGGTCGCAGGGGACAACAGTGTTAACTATAAATGGGTTTTGCACGAGCAGGTCCGACGTGATCTCACTAGCCCTGTACCGGTCCTATTGCCGCCAGTCGATTCGGCGATCCATGCATATCGGGCCCCACGTGCGATCATATGGGGATGGATGATGATAATGCTGAGGATGTGAGGGGGGCGGTCCTAGATGAAGGCGGAATCATACGCAGAGCCACTCGTTTACTGTACTGTAGGATAAAATCAAATAATTCATTATGATTTGCATAATTATCACGTAATTTTACTAATAACGGACAATTTGTAGCTATAATCACGCATGGGGCGTTTTTATCCCGAATACAAGACTGGCTTCCGGTGTCACGATTAGCGTAAAAAACGGGATAAGGGATGCCAATAAAGCAAATCAATTTAAAGGAAAACGCTATCGGGGAAGGCAGTGTGATATCATGGCTGGAAATGTCAAGTACTTTGTTCTACAGCAGAACGGTAAGGACAGCAACCACGTCTTCTCCGGTAAGCAGCCCCGCGCCGCTGCCCTGAAGGCTGCCGCTCGCGGCTTCAAGAAGATCGAACTCCGAGAGCGCGGTGCCAAGCGCATCCATATCTTCGAGGGCAATGTGAAGGTCGTTGACGCGCCTCCGAATGCCCCCTCCTGGATGCCGGCGAAGGTCAAGAAGGCCAACGTCAAGAAGCTCGGCATCAAGCGCCTCGACAAGTAAGTCCGAGACGCAAGGTTGCATTGGGGGTCGGGTCCATCCGGCCCCCTTCCTTGTTTTTTTTCTTATCCCCGCCCGGTCCTACTTGCAGTTATGAGAAAGTATTCTCAATGGCGTTTCCGCCACTTCTGTTCTCTGGAATAGTACCAGATGCCCACGGCGATAGCACCAACGAAGAACCCCGCCTCGAGGATGTCCACGATGTTATACAGAGGCTCTAGAATGGAAGCGGGCTCTTCCCATTCGTCATTCTCCTCAGGCACGCAATAATACCTTTCCTTGTCGCATCGTTTGCCGCTTGAGCAGTGAACGTTGGATAGACAGCATATGTTGCCCGCGAGGCAGCAGACGAAAACGCAGTTGCCCGAGGCGCACCTGCTATCATCAGCACACCGCTCTCCGGCATCGAGTAGGCGTAGGTGTGGTGGTTCCGTTGCGGTAGCTACTGTCGGTACGGGGGACGGTGTACTTCCTGCGACCTCGCTCGGTACCGGGCTGACCGCGACCGAGGGTGCAGGGGTCGGCGTAGGCTCCCGTTGATACTGGACGAGGACAAAGGAGTTCCCGAAGATTGTGATATCCTCGCAATAGCCGAGCCGCTGGGTGACACGGAGGGTGATGGTGTTCTCGCCCTTACCCAGATTATAATCGTGCGTACCGAGATCCCAGCGCATGTTGAAGTTAGAGCGTACGGTCCACCAGTCGGAATAGGTGCGCTCTCCAGGGACGGGGACGCCGTTGACGATGACGTGGAGTCGCGGTGCATAGGTGCTCGACGCATGGATGTTGAGGGTGGTCGACTCGGGTCTCTCGGGCACTGTGAAGGGGATGGAGATTTCCGTGACGAGCTCGCGGTCCTCGGAGGTGCATTTGAAGGTCTTTGTGGGGGATCCCAGGTCATCGAACGTCATCTCGTCTTGGAACCACTCCCCCGCAGCGTGGGTCATCATTACGAGGATGACGATGATCCAGACCGCGTTCCGGTGCATGGCATTGACGTGTACGTTCTTCTTAATAAGACTGAGTCCCAGGGCATTCGCCCCTATCGTTCTTCTTCCTCATCCTCGTCAAGAAGGTAGTCGGGCGTTGGTGACCAGGTCCCAACGAGCACGGCCGCCATGAACACCAGTACAAGGAGCACACCGAGCCCTGTGGACCCGAACGCGAGCCCCACTGCTGCGAAAGCCAGGAAGGCACCGAGGAGCATCACGCCCCGTCGGAGCCCGCTCACCTCGTCCTCGCCCCCGAAAAGGTAGCTGAAGAGGTACGTGGCTGAAAGACCGACCACTAGGAACACGGGGAACATGAGATTCTGGGCCTGGATCATTGTCGCAGCAAGTGCGGAGCTCGCCCTGCTCGCGCCCATGAAGAGCGTAAGGGCCCAGAAACCTAGCAAAGTGGCAACGAATGTACGTTCACGGAACCCCCACCGGCCATCACCCTCTCGGTCGAGAGCGGCATGGAATACATAGGTGGCCGCCAGGGCGACGACGGGGCCGGCAACCAGAAGGGAGACGAGGAGCTGTAGCTCCATGCCAGCAGTGGCCATGATCACCGTCCTTCGCTGCTCGTCTCGTGCCCCAGGGTCTCAAGCTCGCGTTGGAGGAGCGTGAGCTCGCGCTCGCCAAGAGCGAACCTGCTCACCGTTACGATGAGTGAGGTATCACCCATGGACACACGGTCCCTGAGGGATTGGATGGCTCGGAACACGGAGTCGAAACCGTTGTGGCCCACCAGGTACTCCATCCCGTCCAGGAGCACGACCGACGATGGCGAGTCCTCGACGAAACGCTTGATAGCCTGGACCGTGTCGATATGCGATGGGCTTAGGGTCACGTTATCGATGGATTGTTCGTCAGTGAGCCAACGCACTGCGACATCCTCGGTCAGTCCGTAGCGACGGCGAAGGATTTCAGGATTGGTACGAGTGATACAGAGGGTGGGCTTTCCGAGAGTGTGGGCGTATGCAAGGAGGCGAAAGCTCGTTCCGGGTTTGCTCTCGATCACTAGGTAGGAGCATCCAGAGCGAACGGCATAATCCTCTTCGGCAACGAGAACGGGCTCGGGCACCTCCAAGGGTTGGGGTGTGTCGACAGGGGCCTGTGTGGGGCCCGTAGTGGTGGGGATGGGAGCTACCACCGCATTGGCCAGTGGCCTGGTGATGTCCAGAGATCCGAGCGCCTTCCTGCTACGTCCGATAGCTGCAAGTGCTGGGCCATCCAGTACTGCACCAAGGGCCTGGCGGCGTGGTACTGGTGGGAGGGGCGAGAGGGCGACCTGAGCGAGCGCTCGGTAGACGTCGGTCCGGCCTGCTTCCAGAGAGGCGATGAGCAGAGGCCGGGCCTCGGCGTCGAGCACCCTGCGTAGACAACGAACACGGGCGAGGGTCGTAGCGGCCCCAATGCCCACAGTTTCAAGGACACCCTCAAGAGCGTGAAGGTCCTCGGAGCCGGGTGCTCGGCGAGCCCAGGCAATCCCTTTGACACGGTCTTGGAGCGCCAAGGTCCGCCGTGCATCCGCTAGTACCCGGTCGGTCCCCGCTGTCGCGAGGACAACCTTCATCCTCCGCACACAGTCCGGTGGGAACAGGAGGAGGTCGATCAAACGGATGAGCGCACCTTCCTGGGAAAGTTCTCTATTGGCATAGCGACCGATGGTATCGAGGGCTAAATGTACTGCAGGGATTGGATTATCGACCGATGCAAGCTCATTGGTAATGTCTATGAGGAGGTCGCGACGCTCGTCGGTGGGCGCCTCGCAGATAGCGGGGACTGACCTGAGGATGAGCCGGTATTCTTTGGTCTCGCATCCCTCTGCTGCCGGGCAGAACATGCACGGGGCAGGAGCGGACCGCCCCTCGAGCACCTCCAGGCTATGCTCCAGGTAGCCCATGAGCTTTGTGATGGACGAGCACTCCACCTCGGCACTGATCTTATGTACGGTTGCTAGTACGTCCGCCAGCGAGACGGCGCTCGTCCTAGCAAGGAGCGCGATGCCCGCTGCTTCGGGCACTAGGTGTGCAGAGGATGTCTCGCCTTCTACGAGGAGACGGGCTGCAAGGTCATCAGCGAAGCTGGTGGGAGGAAGAAGCTCACGCGCCACGGCACCGACGTCACCCGCGGGAGGCGGTGTGGAAAGACCGGCTGCAGTGAGCATGCTCCAAGGTCCTCCTGAACCGGGGTCCGGTGGAGGCCAGCCGGGGAGGGCAATGGGACTGATGCGAGGGCATTGGAGGTCGAACTCAGTAAGGACCTTTACTGTCGATTGGTGCCCGGCCGTGGCCTTGAGCAGGGATGCGAACGTGGGTCCTGCCAGTTCGGGAGGAGCGTCCCTTGGTGGGAGGAGCGTGGAAATCCGCTCGTTCAGGAGTCGCTCGGCCAGATGCTCCAGGATCGAACGTTCTCGCATCTTGGAGAGGGCCTTGGCACGTCTGGCAGGATCGGATACGGCGTCGAACGTGCGGACGATGGCCGCCTCTGTCTGATCGGAGGTGAGCACCTTGGTGAGAGCGAGGAGAGCATCCATGTGGAGCCAAGGGTCCTGGATGCTCTCGGTCATCTCCAAGAGGGCATCGGTCCGATCGGCGAGTTCAGCGCCCACGATCTCAGGTCCCACGAGGTCTCCCAGTATCCCGAGTGATGTGGCCCTTTCCCAAGGATCTGAGATGTCAGTGCACGTCCGTACTAGCTCTCTGAGGAGTGGCGTCAGGTGGTCGCGAACCGCTCCGGCGACGTACTGGCTTGAAGCAGCTAGGTCACGGAGCACTTCCAGTCTACGGGGGAGGGCCTTGATGTCAGCAGCGGGTACAAGCGCCTCGAGAGCCGTGCCGGCGACCGCCTCGAGGAGGTCGGGGCGTGGCGTACAATGTGCACGTGCACCCTTGATCACGTGAGCGGTATGCTCGGGATCGGGCAGTTCTATCGCTGCAGCGAGCACCGTGCGGGCCGTATCCCTCGGGCATCCTGAGGAGAGCTTGAGGAGGCTGCGCACTGCCTCGGCACGGCTCCACGGGTCCTCCAGTTCGGCCAGCTCGTGGAGAACTCTTGGGACGAGGCCCTCCATGAGCCGGCAGAACGCGGCGTCCGATAGAGGGGCTCGGGCGAGATGGGCAAGGAGCGTTACTGCCTCGTCCGGTCTCGAATCCTTCACGAGATCAATTGCCGCTTCCATGGCAGTTTGGGGTGCACGGTCACCCAGACCTTCGACGAGGTGGAAGAGCGTGCGACAACGTTCCTTTCGGGGCAGGGATGTGGCATCGATGACAATGCTGTCGGCGAATCCGACCATACTATCCGGACCGAGCGCCTGACCCAGTGCGGCTGCCCATCGTGCTCGACTAGAGACGTCGGACTCGGCCATTTCTCGCATGAGCCAATCCCCCATCTCTGCTGCACTGGCAGATGGGAATGCTGCGAGGAAGGTGGCAGCGCGCCTGGGCGCGTCCTCAGCAACGATGGAAGAGAGGACTTCCTTGGCCTGGCGCGAGAGACGTGGGCGTGTCCTCTCATCGGCTGCTGTCATGAGGGGAGGGATGATGTCCAGGCGTACGGTATCGCTCGTACGCTTCAGCTCTCTGAGCACGGACGGTGCGAGCCGCTCCGCTGTAGGTGAATCGGCCAGGACCTCACCAAGGATACCAAGAACGATAGCGCGGTCAACGGGATTATCGAGGCGCTCTACGGCATCAAGTATGCCCCTGAGTGATCGTCCAAGCTCACGAAGCGCCCCCTCCAAGGCCTCCATCAGTGCTGGACCTCTTCGGTCTATGATAACGGAGACAACCGCGTCTGCGTCACGTGGCCCTAGCTCGCTGGCAGCGAGCCGTAGGAGGAGGGCGGACCGTCTGAGGCCGACCGCATCGCACCTTGCTGCCAGCTCCGAGAGCTCCCGGTCATTTCCCGGGACGGCCGTCAACTCTTCAACGGACTTAGCGACCTCGTCGAGGTACTGCCAGGGCTCGTTCCCATCGAGAAGAGAACGGAGGGAGACGGCGCCCATGTGTGGGGAGGTGGCCCTCATCTATAAATCTTTGATGCCGGGCACCTCGCCCGCGGCATCCCTTTTTATGTTTTGCATGCCCCATGAACGGACATGTCCGTGTTCGGCGAGGACCCCAATCTTACAAGGATGGACGCGCCCGCGCGGCCCCAGAACATTGACGAGAAGGTTCTCACCCACGTTCCGGGCCTCGACAAGCTCATGGGGGGCGGGTTCGAGCGCAACGCAACGATCTGCCTCTTCGGCGGGCCCGGCACCGGCAAGACCACGCTCGCCCTCCAGATCCTTCACAATGCCGCCGTGACCGATGGCGAACCGGGACTCTATATCTCATTCGAGCAGTCGCGTGACGAGGTGTACCGGTTCATGAAGCGCATGGGATACGACCTGGAGGCGCTGGAGAAGAAAGGACTGTTCACCTTCAAGAACTATTACCCGACGCATCTCCAGAGCTTCATCAAGGAGGACCGGGGCCCTATCGAGAAGACGATCGAGACCATCGGCGCCACCCTACTGGGGATCGACTCCCTCACTGCCCTGGCGATGGTTAGCGAAGGTGAAATGGAACGCCGGCGCACCTTCCTCAAGCTATTCGAGACGGTCAAGATCCACAACACGACCAGCATCTTCACCGTTGAAGAACACCTAACTCCCGACAATATCAAGAGCGCCTACGGCACCGAGTTCCTGGCCGATGGCGTGGTCAACCTCTACAACCTTCGCCGGGAATGGACACGTCGATTGGGGCTGGAGATCATTAAGATGCGGGGGGTCGCCTTTCCCCGCAAGATCGTACCCTATACGATCGAGTCCAACGGTATCAACGTGTTCCCTGATCTCAACCTTTAATGCTCAGATCAGCCCGTCGGTGTCGCGTACGAGGCCTGCTAAGAGCTTAGATAGTTCATTCAGCTGGCCCCGACTCACTGACACTGATCCCTTCTCGGTCGAGATGATGAGACTGATGGAATTGGCATCCACGTCAATGTGCTTGTCCTCGATGGCATGATGAAGCTTGGTAACGGTACGGAACGCCGCGGGGTACTCCTCGTTGAATCCGTGCTCCTTCACAAGCACTTCCTCGAAGACCTCCGACCTGTATCGGTCAATGGTCGGTACGTTGGGGATGTGCCCGCGCTTCCGGGCGATGATAAGGGCGGCGGTGATGGCGTTGTCCATACCTGTGTAGAGCTGTTTGATGGCTGAGATGAGGAGGTGTGGGTCCTTTGCCCGTGTCATCGCGACATCGATGAGGAACGTTGCGGTCTTACTGGCCTTCCGTGCCTCCTTCAGATGGGAGGACGGGTCCATATTGTCGGCGGGAATCTCTATCTATTAAAAGCTTGCGTGCGACCGAGCCTGCCATGCCATCCGAGCAGGAGGAGGATGGACTGGGCGAGCCTGAGCCCAGTAGCTCGCTTCCTCTGGTGCGTGTGTGTATTGTCCTGGCAGTGCTCTGTCTGCTACTCTATACGGCCGCCCGCTTGAAAGCCCCCCATGGATGTGCGGTCATCAATATCAAGGGGGCATTGGCTGGTGGCAAAGAGTCCCGGATCACCTATGAAGGGGCAAGGGGGGTGATCACCGTCGAAGGAGGGGACTTCAACCAGTTGGTCCGGGCCGCTGACCGGCTGGCGCTCCTCTTCCTGGGCGTTTCAGGTGAAAAGTACAACCTCAACCTCTTGGGTGAGATGCGGACCTATGAGATCCCCTTCCCCGTCCAGACCATTGACGGGGGGATGACCGAGATAATGGTGGGAATGCGTTCCAATCCCTCCCGCCTGGGTGACGTCCCCGTAGATGATCTGGAGGGGCTCAAGTGGTTAATAGAGAGCCGGCCGGCCCGGTTCGCCTTCGCCTTCCATCCCCGTGCTGGAGGCGAGGACGTGGTGGCCGCAACCGAAGTGTCCACAGCTCTGGCGCTCCGGTTCACCTACCTGAACACCACCGACGACATCATGACCTTCGATGAGGCGACCGGCGGTGTCCACACACTTGAAACTGCACTGGAGGCGTGCACATGAGCCTTCCGATGGAGGTCCTGAACGCCTTCCTGTACTTCCTACCGGCATATATGGCGAATATGGCCCCCTGCTACATGGCGCATTTCTCTTTCTTCAAAGCCCTGGCCTACCCCCTGGATATGGGCCGGGAGTGGACGGATGGCCGACGCATCCTGGGTGATGGCAAGACGCTTGCCGGTATAGTGTACGCTGCAGTCATCGGTGCGGCAGTGTCTCTGGGTCAGGGCGAGACTTGGTTGCTCGGTTTCGTGATGGCTATCGGTGCGCTCGCGGGCGACCTCGTCGGATCCTTCCTGAAGCGTCGGATCGATGTGGGCCGTGGGGAACGAACGCTGCTGCTTGACCAGCTCGACTTCGTGGTCGGAGCGCTGGTCGTCCTGTACCTTGTCGGATGGGCGCCACCGGCGAGGACCATGATCATTCTCCTCCTCATAACTCCCCCGCTCCACCTGCTGATGAACTACGTCGGTTACGCCCTCAAATACAAGGGGGTGCCTTGGTGACGGATGAGCTGAAGCAGGTCATCGTGTTCCGTAGAGATCTCAAGCTCAGCCGCGGGAAGGTGGTCGTCCAAGGGGCCCACGCTGCCCTTGGCGCCTTTGAGCGTGCCCAGCGCTCACGCCGGGAGTGGGTGGACACGTGGAGTCGAGAGGGGCAACGCAAGATCGCTGTCCAGGTGGACTCCCTCGACGACCTCCTGGATCTCCATAGCCGTGCCCAGCGCATACCGCTCCCCTGTTTCCTGGTCCGCGACGCTGGCTACACCGAGATCCCGCCCGGCACTGTTACGGCCTTGGGCATTGGCCCGGCACCCGAGGACGCGATGGACCGCCTCACGGGCGACCTCAAGCTCATGTGAGGGTGTCCGATGCTCGCCGCGATCATCCCAGCCTTCCACGAGACCGATGCTATCGCCACTGTGGTCAAGAACACACTCCCTCACGTCGACCGCGTTGTAGTGGTGGATGATGGATCGAAGGACGGGACCGACGCCGCTGCCCGCGAAGCCGGAGCTGAGGTCGTTGTCCATCCGGAGAACCGTGGGAAGGGCGCGGCCATGGAGACGGGCGTTGCCGCCGTGGCCGCTGATATCTATGTGATGCTCGACGCTGACGGTCAGCATGACCCTTCCGATATCCCTCAACTGGTTAAGGGGCTGGAGGGAAGCACAATGTGTATCGGGAGCAGGTTCCTGGGGGATATTTCCCAGATGCCCTTCCAGCGACGGCTGTCCAACCGCCTCGTTAGTGGCATATGCACCCTCACAACCGGTATTCACCTCACTGATGTCCAGTCAGGGTTCCGTGCGTTCCGCGGTGAGCACGCTGCAGAACTTGTGCGTGGTTTCGAGCGCTATACAGTGGAGGTCGGGATGGTGCTCCGTGCCGCCGACCTCAGTCTTGTCGTGACCGAGACGCCCATCATTGCAGTCTACGGCGACGAGCGCTCAAAGGTCAATCCGCTGGTCGACGGCCTGCGCGTGATCCGCCTCCTCGTAGGCCACCTCCTGGGTCGTCGGTGAACCTTTAAAAGCGATGATTGGACCATCCACCTTTTTGTGAGAACAGACGAGGTCACAGAATGCTTCTTCTGCATGATCGTAGAGGACGATCCAGTGCAGACGCCCCTGGTGTGCGATGAGTGTGGCACGCCCGCCTGTTGCGCACGGGGACATATGGAGCACGAGATAGAGGGCGACGCCATCCGGCACGTGTGTCAGGACTGCCTCGATGGCTAAGGGTCAGCTCATCCTTATCGGCCTGGGGCTTTACGATGAGCGAAGCCCGTCCCTTGAAGCTCTAGAGACCATGCGCTCCTGCACGACACTGTTCGCTGAATTCTACACGGGTCTCATGGCTGGGCTCGATCCCACACGTCTTGAAGAGCTCGTGGGTGGACCTATCGAAGTGCTCAGCCGCGAGGAGGTAGAGTCACGGGCGGAGCGGATAATCGAGGCCTCCGCGAAGGGTGATGTGGGATTCCTGGTCCAAGGGGACCCCATGGTCGCCACGACACATCCTGACCTGAGATTGCGGGCCCATGCGGAGGGTGTCGCTACCCGTGTTGTGCACGGCGCCTCCATCTACTCGGCAGTTGGAGTGACGGGGCTTCAGCTCGTGCGGTTCGGCAAGGCGGGTTCCGTACCTTTTCCCCATCCCAGCTACCTTCCCACTTCGCCGCTCGAGGTGGTCCACCAGAACCTTGAGCGGGACTGCCATACCCTGCTGGTCATGGACATAGTGGCGGACGAGGGACGCTACATGACCGCTAACGAGGGCATGGACACTCTCATGACTATGGAACGTCGACTTGCGGAGCGGCGGAGTGGCCCGCTTCCGGACGGTGCTCCTCGGATCGATGGTGACTCCCTGATGATAGCCCTGGCCCGGGCCGGATCCCCGGAGCCCGTGGTGCGGGCCGGCCCCCTCCGGACGCTGCAGAGGGAGGACATCGGCCCACCGCCTCATCTGCTCGTGGTCCCCGCCAAGCTCCATTACATGGAGGCGGCCTACCTCCACGCCTTCGCCGGACTGCCGGCGGAGCTCGTCCCCGATGAGGGGTGAGCCGACGCTCCCGGGCGTTCGATAGATAAAGTATAGTATCCATCCAGTCCAACGGCGGGACCATGGCCCAGGGACAGACGATGAACATGACGTTCTTGCTCTATCTCGCTGCCTTCCTGCTGTTGCTAAGGGGTGGGTTCTATGATATCGTGGCCGGTTCCCTAGGTATCTTTCATGTCCGTAGTGCTCATCCTCGCAATGGATCTGTACAGCGTGGTGTTCCTGATCCTACGACAGCGAAGGTCGGATGCACAGGGCCCTACGAAAGAAGGACCACCCGGCTGGCCTCCTGCTCGTCCTTGATCTCGTAGCCGGTCGCTTTCGCGATCCGCTTGGCGAAGTCCTTTACCTCTTGATGGGACGGCATGGCCTCGCGGGGAAGACGTTTGCGGGAAAAACCCACATGCATGTATGACTTACACTCGATATAGGTCGGTTCGGCCTTCTTGATGAGCTGGGCGTAGCCCTCGGGATTGGTCATGTTATGTCCCTTGACCAAGGTGAGCCTGATGACCGTCCTGCAGCGGAACGACGGGAGCTTCTCGAGGCTCTCGTTCAGCCGGTCCCAGGAAGAAGCGTCCATGGGCCTGTCCATGGCAAGGTACCGTTCACGGTCAGGGGCGTCGAGGGATATGTAGAGCTGGGTCGGTTCCGTGAACGTGGGGAGCCGGTCCGGCCGAGTGCCGTTCGTGACCAGAAATGTAGTGATCCCGCGGTTGTGGAACTCGAATATGAGGTCGTCGATCCGGCTGTAGAGTGTGGGCTCGCCCGCAAGTGAGATGGCGGCGTTGCGGGGGCTGAACGACTCCTCCAAACGGTCCTTATCGACTTCGTCAAGTCCTTTGAACCCTATGAGCAGCTTGCGCTGGGCGGCTATCGCTCCGTCCACGATGTCCTTGGGCTCGTCCACATCCTCGTCCATCTCACCCCCCAGTGTGTTCTCCACGGGGCGCCAGCAGAGGAGACATTGGTGGTTGCACCACCCGACCGCAGGGGTCATCTGGAGGCAGCGGTGGCTCTCGATCCCGTAGAATTTCTGCTTGTAGCACACTCGACCTTCTCGAATCGAGCGTTTCGTCCAGTGGCAGGTCTTGACCGCTGAGTGCTTGCCGATCACCGCGTAATGGTGCTTGATGAGCAGTTCACGAAGCTCGGGGGTGAGCTCGGGCATGATATCTTGGGGTGGAGGGCACACTTTTGAATGTTTGGAAAACTGGGCAGAACAAGGCAGCGGCGAGCGCGTGACCGGCGCCCGCCGCCGCGGGTTGGGAGGGGGAGGGAGCAAAGCTCCCGGACGGACCATCGTCGCCTTCCCCTACGGGCGACTCCCCTTCAGCGCGGACTGCCAGCACGCTTTCGGGGGTCCTTGACACCTTTTTCACTCGTGGATCTTCTGGACCTGCTCCTTGGCACGGAGGCGTTTCATGTCGCGAACGACATCGGACAGTTCACGCACGTTCTCCGCGATCGTTGGGAAGATCCGCTGGAGCACACGCTGGAGCGCATTGATCTGGGCGCCCACGCCCTCAAGCTCCTTGCTGTACTCCTCCAAGCGCACGGTGGAGTGCTCCTGCAGTTCCACATAGCGCGACTTGAGCTCGGCCAGTTCCTCACGGATCTCGGCCATGCTCTCGTGCAGGTCGGTGCGGAAGGACTCGAGATCCTCGATGCGGACTTCAGCTTCCTTCCATTTCTCGTCCACGATCTTCTCTACCAAGGCCTCGATATTTCGTCCACCGGGAGCTCCGGGGCCTCCCATGTCGGGTCCCATTCCCGGTGGTCCCATTCCTGGCGGTCCGCCCATTCCTGGCGGTCCGCCCATTCCTGGTGGCCCCATTCCCGGTGGCCCCATTCCCGGTGGTCCCATTCCTGGTGGTCCCATTCCTGGTGGTCCCATTCCTGGTGGCCCCATCCCAGGTGGTCCCATTCCTGGTGGCCCCATCCCAGGTGGTCCCATTCCTGGTGGTCCCATGTCCATCCCTGGTGGTCCCATCCCTGGTGGTCCCATTCCTGGTGGTCCCATGTCCATCCCCGGTGGTCCCATTCCTGGTGGTCCCATCCCTGGTGGCCCCATACCGGGGGGTCCCATTCCTGGCGGACCCATACCGGGCGGTCCCATATCCATTCCTGGCGGTCCCATCCCCGGCGGTCCCATCCCTGGTGGACCCATACCGGGCGGCCCCATTCCTGGTGGTCCTCCCGGGGGTCCCATTCCTGGGGGCCCCATCCCTGGTTGCCCCATACCTGGCGGTCCCATTCCTGGTGCTCCTCCCATACCCATTTTCATGTCTGCTTGCTGCATTGCAGCTTGGATATCATCAGGTGTGAATCCCTCTTGAGAGAGGTTCTGAAAGATCACGTTGTCGGGCATTCCCTGCGAGCGCATGTTAACGACCTCGTTGACAGGAGGTCCCTTTTTCCCGAGGAATTTACCCAGAAGCGAGTCCATGGTTACTTGCGCTCCTCCACGATATTTCTGGCGATTCGCTCAACATCGGCCGAGGTGAGGATGTTGGCGGGGTTGACGAGGTCGATGAAGCTCTCGAGCTCAAGAAGTTTCCCGCGAGGGGCGAACTTCTGCATCTCGACGCGCATGAGCTTGAGCTCCTTGATGATGCGACCGATCTGGTCGCGCAATTCTTCAGTGGCGATTGTGACGTTCTTGAGGTGACTGGCCGTCTTTTTGGACTCTTCCATGTAGTTGTTGTTGAGCATCTCAAGGTCGCCGGAAACCTTCTTGATCCGGTCCTCGAGCATACGGATGCGGCGGCTGTTGGAGATAGCTGTCTTGGACGCCTCGTTGATGGCGTTCATCAGCTGGGGGTCGGCTCCGCCCCCCATGAACCGGCCCATGTCTAATGGCACTGTGGCTATACCTCCTGCTACTCTTTTACTTTACATTACTAATAAAGGTTAGCAGTTTCGATTCCTGGTGCCCGTTCCCGGTGCTTGTAGCCATCCTTTATAATACAGGAAGAACACTACTTCTACTAGAGGAGAGACCATGGTTCGTCCGGCGGTGGCCTGCTGCGAGTTCGAGCTCGTGGGCGAGGAGAGCGGTGAGGACACGATCCGCGTGAACTGTGTGGGGTGTCCCTACGGTTCATCCCTCGAGGACAGCGAGGTCTGCATGCTCAGGACCATGAACAAGCTCTCCCAGGTGCGGACCGCGAGCCGGGTGATCCTGGCCGAGCGTCGGCTCTATGAGTACGGTCAGAACCAGACCGCCATGCTCAAGGAGATCATTCGTGTTATCGAGCAGATCCGCGCCACGCCCCAGCTCTTCAGCCCGGCGATGATGGGCACCAACAACATCCGCTGCACTCGGTGCTTCCCGGCGCGCTTCCGCTACATGCAGACCATGGTCACCGACACCCTACGCCGGGACCCGGTCTCCGCCTACGTGGACATGCGCAGGACCATCCGACACGAGGAGATGTACGTCAAGAAGGAGGTGGGCGAGTGCCAGGCATGCACGGCCTACTACGTCTCTCGGGTGCTCAAGGTGGTACTCAACCTGTTTGAGGGCCTTCACCTCATCCGGGGATTGAAGCCCTATCTCGAGGGCCACCGCGAGGGCGACCGGAGCATCTATCAGAAGGTGCTCAAGCCGGCCATCCGCCCCAACTTCATGCTCACGCGCATGATGGCGGACTTCCCTCAGGATGCAGAGGAGGTGGATAGTTACAAGGTACCGGGCGACATCAAGGTCACCATCCTGAAGGTCCCCGGCGCGGTCCGCTTTATTTATCATACAATGCCTCCCGAGCTCAGGCTCTCCGAGGACGAGTTCAGTGTCCTCGATATGGCCCGGCAGGTATTGGCCGCCCACAATCCCGAGAGCGCCGAGCTGCTGGACCCGGAGCGCATGCGCACCACCTTCCTCGACATATCCAAGGACCTCATCAGCGAGTTCGCGCTGCGCGAGCAGATCCAGTTCGACAGGGATCGGTTGGACGTGCTCTCCGAGGTGCTCACCCGCGAGACAACCGGGTACGGTATCCTAGAGGTCATGCTCGCCGACGAACGGGCACAGGACCTGTCGGTGAACGCGCCGCCCGGGGAGCTGCCGGTGTTCATCTTTCACGCTGACTTCGAGGACATGGAGTCCAACATCATCCCCACACGCGAGGAGGTGGAGAGCTGGGCCGCCCGCATGCGTCTATCGTCCGGCCGCCCCCTGGACCAGGCCAATCCCATTCTCGACACGTCCATCGAGCTGCCCTTCGCCCGCGCACGTGTGTGCGCAGTCACCCGCTCGTTGTCAGCCTATGGGCTGGCCTTCTCCATTCGGCGTCACCGGGACAATCCCTGGACCCATCCCCTGTTCATGAAGGTGAAGATGATCAACGCCCTCGGGTGTGGGCTGATGTCCTTCTTCATCGACGGCGCCCGCACCATGCTCATATGCGGTACCCGCGGCTCGGGGAAGTCGGCGTTCCTCGGCTCGAACCTAATTGAGATCATGCGGCGTTATCGCATCATCACCATTGAGGACACCCTGGAGCTGCCTACGGTGTTCATGCGCAAGTTGGGGTTCAACATCCTCTCCATGAAGGTGGGCTCGGCGGTGGGCGGGGCATCCAGCTCCGAGCTGACGCCCGCTGACGGCATCCGGTCGTCCCTGCGTCTTGGCGACTCGGCCCTCATCCTGGGCGAGGTGCGCTCACTTGAGACGCTCGCACTTTACGAGGCCATGCGGGTCGGCGCGGCGGCCAACGTGGTGGCGGGGACCATCCACGGCGACAGCCCCTTCGGTGTGTTCGACCGTGTGGTCAACGACCTGGGGGTTCCCAAGACATCTTTCAAGGCGACCGACATAATCGTGTTCGTACGCCCCATCCGCTCAGCGGACGGGCTGCACAAGCTTCGGCGCGTCACCGAGATCGTGGAGGTTGGCAAGGAATGGGTGGACGATCCCGAGCGGGAGAACGCCTTTCATACCCTCATGGAGTACGACACCAAGAAGGATGAGATGATTCCCACCTCCACCCTCATCGACGGCGAGTCGGAGGCCATCTCGGCCATATCCGGAACGGTCAAGGAGTGGGTGGGCAACTTCGATGCCGTATGGGCTAACATCGAGATGCGCGCCGAGTACAAGCGACGTATTCTCGACTACGTGACCAGGGCGAAGCTGCCACAGCTTCTCGAGGCGCCTTTCGTGGTGAGATGCAACGACATGTTCCACATCCTAGTGGGCGAGGTGACCGACGAGCTGGGGAGCGCTGTCCCGGACGAGGTGCTCGGACGCTGGACCCTGTGGCTCCGCAAGGCGATCAAGGAGGAGCGGACCCGAAAGAAGTGATGCCATGGCGGACCCACCGAAGCCTGAAGGAAGGACCATCGGGGCGGGTTCGTACTCCATCAACATGAACGAGCTCGATCAGGTCTACAACAAGTACAAGCAAGGTCCCCAGGTCCCTTTGGGCTGGGGCGCTGGTCAGCAGCAGAACACGGGGTTCGAGCGGTCTCGCTCCTTCCAGATCTTCAAGGAGGAGGAGTCCGTGCACATGGACAATCCCATCGAGAACGCCTACCGGATGGCCGGGCAGTACATCCCCATCGAGGCGCCGCCCGAGATCGCTACCTTCCTCAACAACAGCCTGAAGATGTCCGGATTGCGGATCACGGCCAACGACGTCATGGCCCTGGCCATCGGGATCCTTATGGTAACGTTCGTCATCGGGTTCGCCATCATCGCCGTGCCCTTCATGTGCAAGGACACGGGCATAGGCACGAAGTGCTACTCTTTGGGCGACCAGTCGGGGCTTGCAGGCATCACCGCGATCATGGCCCCCATCGTTTTTGCTATAGCCATCATCCTCTACCCCATGTTCCGCACCACGGTGGCCAAGGTGCATATCGCAGGTACAGCGCCGCTGGCCGTGCTGTATATAGTCATCTACCTGCGCTCCTCGCCGAGCCTCGAGTCGGCGGTGGCGTTCTCCGCAAAGAACGTGACCGGTCCGCTGGGCGACGAGCTCAAGCATCTCCAGTGGGGGGTGGCGACGCGCGAGTTCCCTGACACCCAGCAGGCCCTGGTGCAGTTCAGCGAGAAGGTGCAGGACTGGGCGCCGGGCATCTCCGATGCCTTCTATCTCATAGCCGGTTCGACCCAGCAGCCTACGCCTGAGAAGCGGGTAGAGATGCTCGATAAAGCGGTCAATGGCGCCCTCACGTCCACCCGCCACACCATGCAGCAGTTCGGTCGCTCGCTCCAGATGCCCGCCATCGTGGTGAACGCCCTGGGTATCCTGCTACCGGTCATGGGGCTCGTGATGGCCCCCATCGTCACGATCATGCTCTCTGACGGCGGAGGTGTGGATATAACCCTCGCTGTGCTCTATAATGTCATCCTACCGGCGATCATCCTGATGATCATCTACGTCCTGGGGAGCCGTCGTCCGGGCTCGTTCTCCAGTGTCGACGTGTCAAAGCATCCCGACGCCCCCAAGCCGGGCTGCTACAGGCTCTCGATGGGTAGCTCGACCTATGACATCCCACTGCTCCCCATCTCACTGCTGATATTTGTCCTGGGCGCGGCCTACAGCGGTGCCTTCCTTATCAACGAGTACGTGCTCGGATCCGGCGCTGACGCGACCGCGCTCCAGGATGCGACCCGGGCCTTCCAGACCATGCCCATCATCGTATGCTCAGGTTTGGCCATCGGTATCTACGGGATCGGCATGTCCTCGCAGCGCATGTCCATCCGCAACCACATCAAGGACACTGAGAAGGAGTTCTCCTCGGCCCTATACCAACTTGGGAACATCATGAACCAGGGCCAACCCTTCGAGATCGCCGTCACTCGTGCGGGGGAGATCATGTCCACGTCGGTCATGCGGCCGTTCCTGTTGTCCATCGCCCGCAACATCCAGCAGCTGGGCATGCCCTTGCACCAGGCCGTGTACGATCCTGAGTACGGCGCCCTGCGATACTGCCCTTCAGACCTGGTGGCCAACGTGCTGGAGATCGTCTTGGATTCCACCAAGCGGGGAGTGCGCATTGCGGCCACGACCACCATGAACATCGCCACCTACCTGGACAACATCGAGGAGGTGTCCACCGAGATCGAGGGCCTGCTCTCCGAGTCCATGTCCAGCATGAAGTTCCAGGCCTACCTCCTCGCCCCCGTGGTGTGCGGAATCATCGTCGGGCTCTCGCAGATGATCACGGGTATCCTTGCAGGTGTTGGGCAGAAGGTGGACGAAGGCGGCCTGGGAGGTCAGATGTCGGGCGGCGGGATGGGTGGTGCCTTCAGCGCCGAGAACGCAGTGCCCCCCGACCGGCTTCAGCTCATCGTCGGCATCTACATCGTCCAGCTACTGTCCATCCTCGGCTACTTCTGTGCCCTCCTAGAGAGCGGGCCCAATGACACGGTGGCCATGTACCAGAGCATAGGGCAGACGGTGCTCATAGGTACTATTGTGTACAGCTCCGTCTGCATCGTCACCACACTGGTGTTCGCCGGGATGGCCACGTTCGTTTAGGGCGGCCTCGGCGCAGGATTTATATATTGCACGCGCCTCCTCTTCTATCGAGATGGTGGACTATCGGGGGAGGCTCGCGGCATTGCTCCTTGCCCTCATACTCCTGCTCGTACCGAGCCTGGGCGCTCAGGCGGAGCGCATCATCGAGGAGGTGGAAATGCGCCACCTGGACATGATGTCCATCCGGGCACGCTACGTCCTTCCCGCCGAGGCCATGGAGCGGCTCACCGCCACGGCCCTGGCTGATATCTGTCGCCGTCTACCGTTCGATGACTGCACCTATACGGTGGAGGAGGGTGCTCGTACCGTCATCTTCGAGGCGACTGGCGTCCCCGATATTGACCTCATTGACGCTACCAAGGTGGGCGCTGAGACTATACTCACCTTCCGTCACCGGTACATTCCCCTCCAATCGCGGTTGGGCTCCATCGGCGGGCAGGAGCAGCGGCTCACTATCCGCTATCCCACCCACGCCCTGGCTTATGAGGATGTACCGAGTCGGGAGATGGAGAACACATTCGTAATATCAGGAGTGGCTCGACCAGTGGAGTGGTTCGCCCGGGAGGACCGGGTCCCCGTGGGTGAACCCATCGAGGTCGACATGGGTGCGGGCGAGTTCTGCTTCGTAGGCCTCTATATCGAGGGCCGGATGGTCGGCCGTGCCATGGCGCTGGGATGCGGCCCGATCATGCTCCCCACCGACTCCGCACTGGTGGGCAAGGATGCCGATGTCCGGCTCGTGAACTACGCAATGGGTGCCCTGCGGTACTCCGAGCTCCCGCCCGGTAGTCTTGGCGTGCTACCCCCGGAGTTCCCCATCAGGCTCCAGGTCACCCCGTACGAGGTCCCATCCGGAGCACCGTTCTACCTGCAGATCTTCACCGATGAACCCTTGACCGGGTGCCACATCTCCCTGAACGACAGGGGCGGCCATACCCTCATGACAAGCGAGTTCGAGGAGTGCGAGAACATCCTCCTGGGCACGAGCACCGCGTGGCGCGCCGGTGAGCATTATATCAAGGTCAAGGCCTACGCGGGGGCCCGGACGGGTGAGGCCGCCACCAACTTCAACCTCGTGGACAAGGTAGGGTTCCGCAAGGGACCCGAGCTCAACCTTGAGCAGAACGTGTACACCGCCGGTGAGCAGGTGCGATTGTGGGGCGAGGACCTGGGCGGCTCGGCCTACTGCAGCGCACGCCTGGAGACAGCCGATGGCATCCTCGTGGAGGAGACCAACTCCCTGGGGTGCGAGAAACTCCATATGACCCTGGACGAGGAGCTGCCGGCGGGCAACTACGTGGTCCGCACCGACCTCATCGAGCGTGGACGGCTCACGGGCCGAGCCAGCTTCCCGGTCCAGGTGCGCGCATGGAATCCTGAGCCAGGATCCCCTGTCGCCCGACTGTGCCCAGGCGGCGCCTTCCGTCTCCGCGAGGAGCGACTGCCTTGTCTCCGCTCCGGTAACGCCTGCACACCGACCTCCCTGGAAGTGCCCCTCTGCCTGTGCTTCGGTTCCGGCGGGAAGATCGCTGATGTGTGCCACTTCGGCGAGACCTGCGGTCGTGTCAAGTGCGAGGAGCGGGCCGTCAGTCCCTACATGATCGTGTATCACGAGGGCCAGTGTCTGGCCCGCCGGGGGACCCATGCCCTTGCCTGCGCCCGCCAGGGCGAGATGTGCACCGAGGCGTGCGTGTGCCTCTCCGATGACGGCAATCCCATCGCTCGCTGCGTGGGCGGGGAGCTGTGCACCGAGCGCGGGTGCGAGGAGCCGCGGCTGTTGTTACGCGTGGATTCCGTCGAACCGGACATCGTGCGCGAGAACGAGGTGCGCGACGGCATCATGATCAAGGTAACAGGTGTCCTGAAGTACGACGGCAAGGTCATCAGGTCGGCGGACGTCCAGGTCAAAGCCTACCTGGCGGGGGAGGAGCACGTCGGGATGATCGAGGATACCGTGGACGGGGCGCGTGTGATAATCACCGTGCCAGTGACGGGCGAGATGCTACCGGGAGAGTATCAGCTCACTCTGCAGTTCAGCCGCGGGGACGACCGTGTGATGGTCCAGAAGCCGTTCACCGTATGGTATGCCGACGATGTCCTCACCATCCAGCAGGTCCAGTTCCAGAAGAGCATCGCCCGGGAGGACCTGGCAGCCGGCAGCACGTCCAAGATGCGCGTCAAGCTCCTCGACCAGGGCGGTCGGGAGATGCTCGGCGTGCCCGTGGATTCCATGGACCTGGACATCAACGACGTGACCATCAACTCACTGGCCGCCAAGTACGAGTCAGGTTCCTACATAGTCGTGGGGAGCCTCGAGGCCGACCTACCCGCAGGTCCCAGACACGTGAAGTTCGCCGTCAACCACCTGGGGCGCCAGGGCGAGCTCACCGGTACTCTGAACGTTCTTAATGAGCCACCGCTGTCCATGTCCGTCCTCGACGTGGAGCCCGGGAAGAAAGAGAAGCCCATCCTGTTCATCCTCCTCTCCGGGCTCGGATTCGACCTGGACCTGTACCTTAACATCGGTGGTGTCGAGCAGATCAACAAAGAGAACACGAAGGTGACGATCAACGGGCAGGACATCACCCGTCTCATGTCGTATGCCGTGAACACGAACAAAGGCGTCCGCATGCACATGACGTCGGTGAGCCTCTGCCCCGAGGTACCGCCCCAGGGCGCCAAGCTGCTGCTCGAGGTGACCCTCTCACGGGACAGTGAGAGCGTGTCCGACCGGATCGTGCTCCACACCAGGGGCAATCCCGGTGACTGGTCCAACATGGGGGTGGCCGGCTGTGCATAGACGACGGGGCCAGATGGCGCTGATCGGCCTGGCCGCCGTAGCACTGGTCGTGCTCGTGGTGACCTACATCATGCTCTCAGGCCGCTCTGTCGAGCACAGGGCCGCTATCAAGGAGGGAGAGTTGGAGGACCTTGTTTCCGAGTTCGATAACGAGCAGCGGTACATGGAGAAGGTGCTATCGGAGGCGATCAACGGCGCGATCTCCGAGATGGTCTCCCATGGCGGGTACACTGAAGAGTCGCTTCCCAAGCTCAACCGTCATGGTGTCCCCTTCTTCTTTTACAAGGGGAACATTGTCAACATCCCGACGCTCAACCTCATGAACCAGATGCTCGCCCAGGAGGTCGAGCGCCGGGTCAACAGCCAGCTCGACAGGCACCGGGAGGAGGTCAAGGGTCGTCGGGACCAGTACGAGATAGGTTACCCTTCCATAAAGGCCAACCTCTCGGAGGAGTTCGCTATCGCAGGCATGACGATCCCTGTCTCGGTGATGCGTGAAGGTGACAAGGTACGATCCACGATGAATTTCGAGAAGATTCTCCCCTCAAAGCTGGGTAACTTCCGCAAGCTCGCAGAGGCCTACATAGTTGAGTACGAGCAGATCCGCATCGTGGAGGAAAGCCTCATCTCGGGTATGATCCAGGACGATCGGGTTTGGGAGCCGCCGGGCCGGATGATGCACTCCGTGTCCTGTGACGATCCCCCCCACAAGACCTGGTACGATCTCTACAGCCCTATCCAGGAGAACGCCGAGGTAGCGGTTGCGCTGGAGCAGGTGCGACTGCGCGCAGTGTACGGGCGCTCGAACCTCCAGTGGGGTCTGGGCTTCAACGTCGCCGACGTGGAGATGGCTATCGTCGCGAATATCGGTAACCTTGACTGGTCGGGACGGGACTGGTCAACGGACTCGTACCCCGATAAGGTCTTCCTGGTCCCCCAGAAGTTCCCGCCCATGAGCGCCTCGACCGATATCTGCTACTCGGTCTACACTTGTGCGTACGATATCACCTTCCCAATCCTGGTCACTGCCATGGACCTCACACCGACCGGCCGGCTGGTGAGCAGCGAGGGTCAGGACGTTTCCCAGACGCCGGAATTCCGGTTCTACATCCAGCCCTATCTGGGCCATTACGATGACGGGCGGCCCAACAAGTTCGCTGTGGACGAGTCCGTGGGCGAGTTCCAGTTCCGGGACAACCAGTGCATGGGCTCATGCTCCATCGGGCTCAAGCTCGACGGTACCAAGGAGGGCCAGATCTGGCTCGACGACTGTAACTATAACTATCCCATGGGCCAGGTGTCCGACCTGGACTTCGTCAAGGACGGCATAGCTTGTGGTCTGCGCACTCTGGTCATAGAGAGCAACGATCCGGTGAAGGCCCGTGTCGTGGAACGCATCAACATCCACGAGGGTTTCAAGGCCACCTATGTGATCCCCGACTTCGCCACGGTCGCCGGAACTGTGAAGGAGAACTACAGGGTTCACTGCACCGGCACGAGCCGTACCAAGGACGAGGTCCGGCCCCTGAAGGAGACCGGGGGCGGGCTCTTCGTCGACCTCGTACCGCTGGAGCCCAGGCTGGGCAGTGTTGTCACACAACCCGTGGACGACGACGGCACCTACCGATTCGAGAACGTCAATCCCGGTAACTACATCATCATCGCCCGACCATTGGTCGATAAGAGCGGTAGCCCAGCGTACGCCCTTGAGCCAGAGGCGGTGGTCCAGAAGGTGAACGAGCTGGACAACGAGGGTATCGACGTTACCATGGAGCCGCTGAACATCGTCCGTGTGGGAACGGCCTGGCGCCGCGTGTCCGACGTCCAGGAGTGCTAGATTACACGTCAGGACTGATCGGGGCCACGACCCTCTTTTCGCCGTCCCCAGTCCGTCATGAGACGGCCGTGGAGGTGGTCGATCTCGTGCTGGAGCACAACGGCATCGAAGCCCTTGTAGGTGTCCTCGTGCTCCTCGCCGAACCGGTCCTGGTAGTTGACGGTGACCGAGTAGCGCCGGAGCTTGAACCCCATGCGGCCGGGGATGCTCAGGCAACCCTCGATGGACGGCTGGTACCCCCGGGATTCCACGACCTCGGGATTGATGTATTCACGAACCACGCCCCCGGTCTGGGCCAGCATCACTTTGCGGTCGTCGCCGACCTGGGGTGCTGCAATGCCCACGCCACCGTGGGCCGACATGATGTCGTGCATGGAGTAGAGCAGTTCGTTCAGCTGACCATAATCCTCCACTTCGCGGCATTCCTGCCGGAGGATGGGATTCGGTACGGTGGTCAGCTCATAGCCGTACACGACAAGGAGCGCTGGCCAAGGTGAATAAATAGGTTTCCTTTAAGCACCGATCCTGCTGACCGCTCACGCCCGCCTGAACAGGCCGTGTTCATCACGCACCTGTCGGCATTGCTGCTGGAAGGCGACCGATGGTGCATAGAGCGGATCGGGTCGCCGGAACTCGAGGATACGAGGTTCGTATGAGCTCGTCAGGATCCCGATGTTGTCCTGTCCTGTGTCGGCTCCCACGAGAGACTCCTTGATCCGGGACACCAACCCGCCCACGGTCCCTGCCACAACGAGCACGATCATTGGTCCGAGCAGCGTGAGGCCCACGACCACCAGTATACCCTTCTTGATGATGCCTGCGTTGCGGAAGCTCTCCTTGAGCGCCTCCTCAATCCGGTGGGCGAGCATCAACCCCGTTCCCGATATCAGAACGACCCCGAACACCGCGATTGAGATCAGACCAATGAACACGGACATGGCAGGACCGATGACCTTGATGAACCCGGGATGCTCGTCCAGGATGATGCCCTCGGGCAGCTTCCCGATGGAGATGAGGAAGATGATGCCCACGACCGCAAGTGGTAGCAGATGCCACCGGCGTCGCGCAGCGAAGGTGCGCGAGATGGCCAGGTACAGGATGTCGTTGGACCGCCCACCGAAGAGCAACGCCATGGGCACGTACATGGTCAGAACCGGTAGGGCGAACCACATGGCGAAGGCGAGCTTGGGGAAGAGGTTCTGGAAGCAGAGGGCGATGAGCACCAGATAGGCACAGGACACCCGTCCGACCTTCTCACTGTAGAGCGACCAGTAACGACGCATGGGGAATGCCCCGCGCTTGGTATGATGGGCCAGGATGTTGGAGAGGTAGATTGTGGACAGGAGGAACACCATGTAGATGAAGAACAGAGAGAAAATCATCTTGAACGCGAAGATGACGCCTTTGTTCACGAGCGATACCTGGTCGTAGAACCGGCCCTCCACTGCCTGCGTTGCCTTGTAGATGGCCGTTATTTTTTCCAGTGCGTCACTCCGTACATCCTTGGGGTTGTTCTCGTCCTGGTACTTTTGGAAGTTCTCTATCACCGGGCCGAGTTCAAGCTTGTACTGCTCCCCCGTCTCAACGAGCTGGTTGACGGTGTACTCCTGGAGCTTGTAGTCGTAGAACGACACCATGGGGATGAATATGAGGATGGACAGGGACACCGAGGCCCATACCGCTACGGGTCGTGTACCCGCGAGACGATAGAACAGCGAGAGCAGCCCGAGCGTGACGAGGATGAACAAGGAGGGCATGACGAAGTACGTATCCGCGTTCGAGAGGATGACCATCACGAACGAGTAGACCGTGAAGATTGCTCCAAGGATGCGCACGTCCACCAGGGAGAGGATGAGGTACTCGCTGAGGACGTCCTCGAACCGGTCCTCGAGGCTGTCGACGAGCTTGTCGTCGAGCACCTCTCCCAGTAGCATATCAGCAAGGCTCATAGGCGAATCCCATCCCGTGGCCGACATACAGGTGTGGCCGCGCCAGGTTCAGGCACGGCGGTATGAGGACGGCCCGCTTCTTGCGGTCACGTATCTCCATGGCGGCGACACGGCCGTTGGAAAGGTCGAGGTGAAGGTCTCTGACAAGGCCGATGAACGTAGCGTCGAACGTAACGATACGCTCGTTGAGGTATCGTGGTGAGATGAACGGTTGAGAGATCACGGACCGGGCCACGAACCGGTTCTTGCGCAGGTATTTTAGGAGGAATCCCGGGATGATGCTGTAGTTCTCAAGGAATGACGGACCGATGAAGGACCACCGCGCTCGCATTGTCCGGTCGGTACGGTCGATGGGCGTTGCTCTGGACACGGTGACCTCCGTCTCGGTGATCCCTAGCACGTCGGCCGGCTCGACAAAGAACTCTGCGCGCACCTTCCGGATGAGGAAGTCAGTGATGATGTCGAACTTGAGCAGCACGTCTAGCACGAGCTCGGTACGGTCGTCGATGACGTAGAACGAGAACGCGCCCTCCCGGTCCATGACGACGTTGATGACCTTGCCCAGCCGCTTCCCCTCACAGGAGACGGTCCTCCCAAGAAGGTTCTTTGCCGATGCCAGGTCTTGAGAGTTGAACACTCCCCAAGGATTCGCGGTGAAACCGTGCCGCTGGGCGAACTCACCTAGGAACCGGCGGACCGGTGGCAGGGTCGCCCGGAATAGCTCCTCCCGCTCAGCGTCGGACGCTTTTCCCATCCCAAGGTAGGAGACGAGCGAGCCTAGCTCGATGAGCATGCACGAGGTCTCCTCGGTGGAGAGGGCCCCGCGCTCCCGGACCAGCGCCGCGAACCGCTCGTCGTCCACGTAGCTAGCGACGGACTCGTGCCATCCCTCGTCCATGAGGTGCTGGGAGAGGTTGCGTGCATATTCCCGCTTCTCACGCTCACGCTCGTCCTTGGCGGTGAGGATGGAGGTCAGGACATCGGCGAGGCCAGGGCCGGGAGCACGCAGAGGGTATGTGTGGACCTCCTCCGTCTCGGTGGTCAGCACGAGATTGTGCCGGGCGATCCCATTTTGCACCTCGGTACGGCGTACGTAGAAGAGGGGAAGGCGCTCATAGGCCACGATCGTTGGCCGGAAGATACGCATGCGGAAAATGGCGAGGACGAGGGACACGACCGGCAACCGCTCTATAATGGCACGCGAGCGTTCCTCGCCGACATAGATGCCCTTGTTCGTAATAACAACTTTCCAGAGGGCCGTACGGGGGATCAGGCGATGGACCATGCGCCATGTGGCTAGGAGGACTAGCAGACCGACGACGGGGTTGGTCACCAAGGCGGGAAGAGTGAGGAAGAACAGCACAATGGTACCGATGAGGTTAACAGCCAGTGGTCCCGTGTCCACAAACCGCACCCATTCCCGCGAGACATGCCGCAGCAGGTCCTTGGAAGAGACCGCTTCGACGCGCGGGGATATCCGTCCGCTCTTCACGGCCTCGTTGTATGTGGCCAGCCGTGTTGCCGTCCGCTCAGTACTGTAGGACAGGTCCGCCCCGCGCCGTTCCTGGACCGTCTCGAGCATCCGTAGCGCTAGCTCAAGTTCATCCTCGCGGAGCGCGATCCGCATCTCACCCTCCGCAGTCCCCAGCACGAGCTCTACGTCCCGGTCGCCCTTTGGAGAGACGGTGGCGGACGTAACGCTCTCGTAAGGCACGGTGCGCAGGATAGGGAGTGTCCTCAGCTCCTCGACGTTCGAAGGGGACGCGCGCCATGCCACGCCCTGATCGTCAAGGCCTATGAGAGTGTAGCCCCGGGTTACCCTGACCTTGCCGCGGTACTCCCGCACCGCCAGCGCCACAAAGACAAGGATCCCCAGACCCTTGAGCACAGCGAAAAGGATGAAGAGGCCGAGCGGCATCGCAAGGACCCGCCAGTACCAGCGCCCCCAGTCATGGAATGTCGACTCGCGAGCAGCTCGTACGAGCCACCGGTCGACATCCTCCCCCCCGGTCTCCGGCATACCTCTATGATCGCGGGCTACGAATAAAAAGGCTGCGGTCAGGGATCGCCTACTAGCCCGAGGGTAACGTCAGGTCCCCGATCTGGATCTTCAAGGACCGACCGTCCTCCTTGGTGCTCACGGTGAGGAGCTTCGTGGTTGACACCTCGTAGTCCGGTAGCACGATCTCGAGGAAGTACTGCCCGACGTTGAAGCATGCCTTCTCGAGCTCGCCTGCCTTCTCGAACTTGGTCTCGAACGTCCCGTCACCGTACACCCTCGGCGATGTCTCGGCGAACTTGACGTGCTCGGGGAAGGTGTACACGATCATGTCCATGCTCGTGTTCGAGATGATGACCGGCGGCGGCTCACGGAACATCTCGATGTAGAACGTACCCCACAGGTTGCCCGAGATGGTGATCTGGTTGCAGCAGAGCCCTCTGTACTCGCCGGTGGCTGGATCGGAGTTGGGGTTGAGCGGGTCCCACTTCTGGTACCACTTGGCATTATCGATCGGCCTGCAGGAGAAGCCACAGATGCCCTTGTTCGGGTCCTCGTCTCCCTCGACGCAGATGGACCTGCCGATCTCTCCGCCGGCGCAATGCTTGGCCTTTGTGCAGAAGTCCGTGCACTTGTGGCTGTCCACGTCGCACACGAACGGATCGCACGTGAAGTTGGTAAGTGTCGCGGGCAGCCGCTCCTGGTCCCAGCAGAAGCCGCGTCCCTTCTCGTTGAGCTTGCACTGGTAATTGATGCCGAAGGCGTTGTATAAGTTGATGTTGCCGTTATAGGTGTCGTTATCCTCGGCGATGAGCTCGGTGGCGCACTTGTTGTACTCGTGGCCCTCGCAGTCCACCCAGTGGCCGATGCAGGTGGCGCCGGAGCGCAGGTACTCGAACATCCACGTGCCGCCCTCGTCGCGGCAGGTGTCGCGATAGATACGCTTGGCGCACACGTTATCGCTGCAGCCGAGGTAGTCGATGCACACACCGGGTGCCTTGGAATCATCGCCACGGTCCGCGCCGGATAAGGACTTGCACGAGCCGTCCGCGTTCTGCTCGTCTTCGGGGCAATCGACCGCATCGGTGCGGCACTGGACGGTCTCGCTCTCTTTGATTGTGTACTCGCACTTGGCCGAACCCTTGGGCGAGGAGTCGACGCAGTTTCCGTCGAGGTAGAGCAGGCGGTTGGTACCGCCCTCCTCGCACCGGTGACCGTCGGCGCACGTCTGGATTGTCTTCCACACGTTGTTCTCGCACTTCCGGACGTCCTGCTGCTGGCCCTCGGCGATGCAGATGGAGGCGCCGTGCGGGTAGCACTGGTTGTTCCATACGCAGTCGGTGGCCTTGTCGCAGCACGCGTCGTATGTGTTCATTGCTCCCGGTTCGAGGTCGGCCACCTCTTGGTCCACATCGTTCTGCGTGTACGGACCGTCTATGTCCGTGGTGAAGAACTTGAGGTAGAACTCGTTGTTATCGTCGCCGCAGCAGGTAGTCTTGCCGTCGGGCGCGTCACCGCCCAGGTTCCATGCGATGCCGAAGTCGCCCTGCGTCGTGGTCTTGTCGTTGAAGCAGTCGAGGCGGCAGTAGACGGACGGCGAGGCCACTCGGGTGACCGGATCCTTGTTCGTGCCCTTCTTGTCGTCCCAGTCGACCGAGTAGAGCAGAAGATCGGTCACGCGGTGACCGGGGTGCGAGAGACCGGCGCCGTTGGTGAGGAGATCATTGTCACTGATGGGCGCATCGCTGAACCTGCGGTCCTTGCGATCATCGCTCCATGCGCCCTTCCGGTCCTTCTCGCCATGATAGGCGAAGGTCACGGTGGTCTTGTAATCGCCCTCCCATCGGCAGTACCAGTTCTTCCAGGTCCAGGTGACGTCCGCGCTGGCATAGCCGGTCGTCTTTGCAGTCAGGTCGAGCGGGGTGATACCGACGCTCGAGTCGGTGACCGTCTTGGTGCACTTGCCCAGACCGAACGTGTTCGAGCCGGACCGCGAGGTCAAGCCGCACGACATGCCCTGGTCGGTGAACACGGTCGCGCCTGGCCGCTTGAAGGTGAGGGCCGAGGTGGTCTCGTAACCGCAGAAGTAATAGTACTGCTGGTTGGTCTCGGCAGCGTTGGTATAGGAGGAGTCGATGGCAAGGTCACGGGTTCCGTCGAAGCCCTCGAGCACGAAGTCGGTCTTGCCGTCGTAAGTGCCACCGGTCTTGCATTCCTTGTAGGTGTGCGTACAGGTGGCCTTGCAGTGGAGGCCAAGGAAGTCGGTGGAGTAGTAGGTGCAGGTCGCCTTGTTACTGTTGTACGGGTAGGAGCAGCTGGTGATGCCCGAGGCCACGCCGCAGTCCATGGTGGTGCAGGAGTAGTCCCTAGCCGCGGAGTTCCCGTCGAAGTAGGTACCGTCCTGCCGGTCCTTGGGGCTCTGGAGGGAGAGCTTGGCGGTCACCTTGGGCAGGCTCTTCCACACGCCCTGGTAGCAGTACTCGTTGAGACCGTCGCTGTCCACGTCGCCCTCCCACTTGTCGTTGAAGCACTTGTTGTTGGCGATGCAGTCCGTGTATTCGTTGCAGCAGGCCCGGTTGTTGTCCGTGCTGGACTCGCACGCCTTCTTGGTGCCCGGCTTCTCCTCGGAGCGGCAGTCGAGCATCCACTCGTCATCGTCATCACCGCAGCACTTACCTATATCGCCACCCTGCTCCCAGCCGATGCCCTGGTCTAACGGCTTGGTGGCCGGAGGTGTGCGGTCGGCGAAGCAGCGCAGGTCGCAGTACCGTGCCGGCTCGCGCCTGCCATCGGGATCGAGGTTGACGTCGCCATCGTCGTCCCAGCTGACCTTGTACATCACGACCTCTTGGTGCTGCTTGGTGATGCCGAGGGCTGGATCGTCGGCGTTGGGCGTGTTGTCGAACCGGCGGTCGCGGTCAAGGCCGTGGCGGTTGTTCTCGCCGTGATAGGAGTAGTCCACGGTGAGCTTGTAATCACCCTCCTCGCGACAGTAGTGCTCGCGGTAGGTGCGCGCCCAGTTCCAGGTGGTGAGGGATGTCGAGTAGGCATCGATGTCGAAGTAGTTCGTACTGTCCGGTTTGAAGATATAGCTGCAGTGCGAGGTGCCCTGGTCGGAGTTACCGTTGCGGAAGGTGAGGCCGCAGGTCACGCTCGTGTGGTCGATCACCCGGCTCGTGGGCTTGTCGATTGTGAGGAGGGCCTCGGTCTCGTAGCCGCAGAAGTAGTAGTACTGGTCATGCTCGACGACGTTGTCGTACTGGGTCTTGAGGTTGAATGATTCGGTGGGCGAGTTCCATCCCTGGTAGGTGAACTCGACATGGCCCTTGTACGGCCCGCCGACCTTGCACTCGTTGATCTTGTAGGTGCACGTACCGATGCAGGACATGCCGGTGAAAGTGGAGTGGAAGGTGCAGATGACCTGATCATCGGTGTCCGGGTAGGTGCACGACGTTGTGCCGCCAGCCTCACCGCAGTTGAGGGAGGAGCACGTGATGTCGGTGCCCGTTCGGATGGCCTGGTCGGGCGCGTCAACCCAGATCTTGGCGGTCACCTTGGGCAGGTCCTTCCAGCTGCTCTGGTGGCAGTACTCATTGGCACCGTCGCCGTCCACATCGCCCTCCCACTTGTCGTCGTAGCACTTGTTGTTGGCCACGCAGTCGGTGGTCTTGTCGCAGCAGGCCACGTCCTGGACCTGGTCGCCCTTGCATGCCTTGGCGCTGTGTTCCAGGCTCTTGCAGTAGTGGATGAACTCGTTGGCATCGTCACCGCAGCACTTGTTGCGCGTACCGCCGTCGTCGCCACCGATGGCCCATGCGATACCGTCCTTGGAGCCGTCAAGCAGGTTGTTCTGCTCATCGTTGGGCGTGGTGTCGCTCACGCACTTGGGACCGCAGTACCGGTCCGGATCGCTGCTGCCGTCCGGTGCCTTGTTGGTGCTGAGCT
The DNA here is from genome assembly GCA_030753015.1 of Candidatus Undinarchaeales archaeon. Taxonomy (GTDB): domain Archaea; phylum SpSt-1190; class SpSt-1190; order JASMDC01; family JASMDC01; genus JASMDC01. The sequence goes on from JASMDC010000017.1 coordinate 72,584, forward strand.
CGTCGTCCCAGTTGACGTTGTAGAGGAACTTGTGGATGGTCTGCTGTGTGGAGGTGAGTCCGTTGCGGTTGAACATCC
>JASMDC010000018.1 GCA_030753015.1 Candidatus Undinarchaeales archaeon
ACCATTTCCAAGCACTACTCTGCCGAGGCAAAGAAGCGAAAGAACAAGCTCAAGACGGCCAGCGGAAAGAAGGAGTTCAGGTACACCTTCATGCTCATGGACCTGGAATCCAGGATGTACATCGCCTACGGCACGAGCTTCAAGAGCGAGCAGAAGGCCTTCCTCGACGCTCTGAAGATGGCTGGCGCCACGGACGTCTCCATCAACAGCCTCAGGGTCGATCGCTACTTCAGCGCACAGGGGACGATCAAGCTCGTCGACGACGCGCTCGGTGACGTGACCATGTACCTCATCCCAAAGACGAACGCCACGGTCAAGGGACCGTGGAAATGGAAGCGAATGATGTACAGGTACGTCAACGAGACAATCCCCTACCTGCGTGAGTACTACAGACGGTGCCAATCAGAGAGTGGCTTCTCCGAGGACAAGCGAAGGTTTGGATGGACCATCCCGCAGAAAAGAGAAGATAGGATGGACACTGCGAACTTCTGTACGCTTGTGTGGCACAACATGTTCTGGCAAGGGGCCAGATGAATTTTGTCCCACAGCCGGAGGGGACCACAGTGACACGCAATGTCATGACCGGTCGCGGTATCCGGCTTATAAGTGTTTTCTTTAATCGTTGGGGTTCCCTGGAGAAGGGACGCGAGGAGGTTATTCCTCCTCCTTGTCCTCTTCTTCCTCGTTATCTTTGTCTTCTTTTTTTCCTTCCCCCTCGGTCTCCTTGGCATCCGATTTCTTGTCACTCTTCTTTGCCTTCGATGACTTCTTCTTCTTCTCGACCTTCACAGGGGATTTGATCTTGGTGACGACCTCGTCCGCATCCTCTTCGACCGAGATGACCTCGCCGTGACCGAAGGCCTCCTCAAGACGCCCCTGCTCGACCGCGCTCACAGAGGACGTACCACCGGTGGTTATGCCGGTCTTCACCATGGCAACGAGCACGACGACGGCCATGAGGACAAGGAGCAGCCCGCGCAGGTCCTTGCTCGACAGACCGAAGGGGAGCTCGGACTTGGGCCCGGTCTCAGCGGGCTTGTCAGCAGGTACTCCCTCGACAGGTTCGACCGCGCCAGTGGGCTGGTCAGAGCTGGCCTCGATGCGCTCCACCATTGCCTGTTTGGTCTCCTCGGTACTGCCTGTACCCTCCTCAGATGCCATCTCCTGCTCGATCGTGTTGACCTCGACCTCCTCGACGGCCACCTTGACTGCAGCGGTCTCGGTGTCGGCAACAGCCTCAAGGTTCACCTTCTTCTTCGTGGAGAAGCTGAGCTTCTTCTCTTCCTCTTCCTCGAGCATTGATAGGTCCCATCCCACGATGGGATCGTCCTCGATGATGGTCACAGCACCAGCGAACACGAGCTCGGATGCGCTCTCGGCGATCTCCTTGGGGATGGACTGGATGATGGTGACGCCGGTGAGGTTCTTGTCCTTGAGGTTCTTTACTGAGATGGTGAACACGCTGACGTTCTCCGTGGTATCGCCATCTTCGACCTCCAGCACCTCGGCCTCGAGAGTGATGTTGATCTCTCCCTCTTCGACCTCTATGGTCTCGTTGGCGATCTCATCGGCAGTATCGTCGGTGACGTTGTCACCCTCGTCGACGGCACGGTTCTTGACGAATTTGGAGACGTGATTTGCTAGATTCTTGCGCTCGACCTTCTTCCTGACCGTTATCACCTTCTTCTCGAGCACCCTGACCTTCATCTCTAGCTCCTTGAGCTCGGACAGCTGCTTCTCCAGGTCCTCAAGGGCCTGCTTCGCGTCATCGACCCGCTGGTTGTTGATGGCGCGGCGCGAGTCGGAGATGGCCTTGTGGAAGCGCTCTTTCTTCTTATCGTCCAGGGCACTAGCGACTAGGATCCTGCGGGCCATGTCATTGTCCTCGGCCTGGACCTTCTTGAGCATGTCGAGCATCTTCTTCTTCATACCTTGGGAGTCCAGACACGAACGCAGGCAGACCTTGAGGCCGTCCTTCCCGAGTTCGGGGGTGCACTTCCTGCACTCAAGGCACTTGTCCACGCACTCCGGGTCGCCGTCGGCGCAGGTCTCTTCGCACGCATCCTTCATCGTTCCCCGGCGCTCGTTGACGCACTCCTCGGCACAGGTATCATCGGGGTCCACCACGCACTTTCGGCAATCACGGCAGATGGGATTGCAGACGTCCTTCTCGCCGAAGGGATCGCAGATGTCGTCGCACCGCTTGGCGAAAATCTTGAGCTTGTCCTTGGCGCAGTTTTTCAGGCACTTGTTGGCATCCTTCATGAACAAACACTTGTTGCATGAACCGCACACTAGGTTGCAGGTCTCCGGGTCCTTCGACCTCGAGCACCGCTTGTCGCACAGGTCGGACATACCGATGCCTGTCTCGGCCTCGACGCACTCGGTAAGACAGGGCCACGGGGGCGACTTGTCCGTGCAGTCCGGGCATGACATGCAGGCGAAGGAGCAGATCTCGGGCTCGGTCACACGGCCGCAGAACGTGTCACATTGACGGGTGTTGTCCGGAGCCCTCGCGACACACGTGTCGTCCCGGCAGGTCATATCCTCGGGGCACCCACAGTCCTTGCAGCAGGTCTCCGAGGTCTCGTTCTCCTGGCACTTGCCATCGCCGCACTGCGGACCCTCTTCATCGGGGGGACTGACGCGGCAGAACGGGCGCCGGACTCCTCTATCAGCGATGCAGTTGTTCTCGCTGTCCGGATCGACCCATTCGTTCTCAAGTGTCTTGAAGCCCCGCGGGCACCTGCCTTGCATTGGTACCATGCAGGCACCACCGGCGCTCGCCTCCTCGGGCTGGCAGCAGATCATCCTGCTGGGGAGCTCTCCCCCCTCACCGGGCACGGGCTGCTCGCCCGTCTGTTGCTTGAGCTCCTCGGAACACCTGAGATCGGGCCTCACGATAATAACGAGAACGTTACCATCGCTAAATCCGTCCTTGAGCGCTTGTACCTTATTGAGACCGACGCGCTGTTCATCTGTGACCTCACGGCCGTCCTCATCGTGGAACGTGTCCGCTTTGAATAGGAGCTCGCGCATCCGGATCCCCGTGTCGGCCTCGACGACGGCGACCGTTCCGCCGTCCTTGAGGTCCAGGTACCGCACCCTGCGGTTGCACACGAGCGTCCACTGACCTCGCTCAAGCTTGGTGATGAACCGACCGTCGTCCAGGATCTCGATGTCCGCGACGATGGCATCGTCGTCGCCGGGTCCTTCGGTCGGCTCCTCGCCAGGCCCTCCCGCGAGGGCCGAGAGGGGGTACGGCTTGCAGTCAGTCCGGATCAACGCAGCGAGTACGGCCCAGTTCCGCGCTATGAGTGGTTTGTCCTCCCCGTCATCAGGTTTGGGGACAAGGAGCGAGACCGTGTCGAAGTGCTTGACGAATCCGTGCAGGGTTCCTTCGAGCGCCTTGTCTACATTGATACGCACTTCCTCGCTCTTCCCATCGGGCCACACGGCCTTGATTCTCAGCACGCGCTCTTCAGGTTTGATGGCGAGTGCCTCGAACTGCATCCCGCACACATCGACGGGTTCGTTGAGCTTGAGCAGGATAGGGCGGCCGACGAAGCCGCCTTCCATGGGGCGGTCCCGGAACGCGTAGGACGGGGGCTCTGGTAGGTCGGACTCATCAGATCCAAAGGGATCCTCGCTCTCCCCGCACAGGGGGTCACACTCCTTCTGGCACTCATACGGGGGCCGGTTCTGCTCGAACTCGCACTTCCATTTGCAGGTACCGCAGCGGTCGTAGAGGGGGGGTTTTGGAGGTGGCCTATCGCCCGCGCCACCTTCACAGATGGGTCGACATCGGTCCTTGCACCTGAATTCCGAGTTCCCCTCCACTTCTGTACACTGGTAGAAGCAATCCCCGCATTCATCGTCTTGTGGCCGCTCCTTGCCGCCCTCACAGATCGGCTGGCACCGGTCCTTGCATCTGAATTCTGAGTTCCCCTCCACGTCGATGCACTGGTAGAAGCACTTGTCACACTCGTTGCCCGGTGGCGGCTCCTTCCCGCCCTCACAATCCGGCTGGCATCGGTCCTTGCACCTGAAATCCGAGTTCCCTTCTACCTCTGTGCACTGGTAGAAGCACTTGTCGCACTCGTTGTCAAAGAGGGGCTCACCGTTACACTGGGGATTACATATCTTATCGCACTCGTAGGACGGCCTGTTCTGCACAACTTCGCACTCGTACTCGCACTTTCCGCAGGGCGTCGACGTGTCGAAGTCACCTGTGTCGGTGTCCCCTCCACTGCAGTCGTACTCGCAGAATCCCTCGCACTCGGTCGTCGGTCGTCCCATTTCGTACTTGCATTTGTCCATACAGTTGTCGCACTGGTCACCTGAAGATGTGTAGGTCGTCGAGGGGTTCAGTGTGGGGGTGGGCTCCTCGGCGGTACCACTGCAGTCGTACTCGCAGAATCCCTCGCACTCCGTGCTTGAGCGGTGCATCTCGTACTTGCACTTGTCAATGCAATGCTGGCACTGGTCGTTCGAGCTGGGCTGGTAAGTATCGGTCTCGGTGCCCGAGGCGGTCTCCGAGTCGCACGCAGATCTGCACTGGCTGTCGCACTCGGAATCGGACCGCTTGTCCTCGAACTTGCACTCCCAGTGGCAGTTCCCACAGATTTGGTCGGAGGGGGGCCTGGGCGGGATGTAGTCGCCGGTGCTCGTTCCACTACCGTCCGTGGGACACTCGGGCGGGTTGGGCGCCCCGGGTCCAGGGTGTATGCAGTTGGAAGGATTATCCGGATCGACCCACTCGTCCGGCAGGTCCTCGAACATCGGCGGGCATGGTTGATCAAGGGCGATGGCGCATGCGTCCATGCCCTGTGTGGACTCACAGCACTTGTAGCCGCTGTCACCGCCACCACCGCCGCTGGTGCTATCGGGTCCACACTGTCCGTCGCTCTTGCAGACGTCACCGGAGGGACAGCCGCAGTCATGGGCGCAGGTGTTACAGTCCTCGCCGTCGGTCGCGAGGCATGTACCATCACCGCAATGACTTATGGGGGGCCCGCCCTCGCCCCAGCATCCGCGCGCGTCGGCGTCGGCGTGCGAAGGATCGCAGTGGGGGAAATCGGGCAGATCGCAGGGACAGATATTTGGTTTGGTCTTGCAGTTCTCACCAGCTGCATAGTCACAGTCCAGTGCTATGCCGGGGGTGATGAGCAACACCAGAATGATTGAGATGATCGCATATGCCTTCGCCTTCATGAGAATGGCCTCCAAAACCGTTGAGAGCGTACGATTTATAGCTCTTTATCAGGCGGAGGTGTGGATACCTTATTAAGGTATTGTAATAGGATACGAACAATCGGGCCCCGCGGGTCCATGATGAACGTTATCCCGGCTCGCCGGAACCCTGCGTTCTGACCAACAGTTATAAAGCCGAAGGGACGTATCCGAGAACGGTCCGTCACCGTGTTCCTGCGCAACGCCCTCAAGACGGCATCGGCCATCCTACGACTGCGCCTCCTGGGTACCAGAACACCGCTGTCGGTCATCCTCAGCGTCACCAACCGGTGCAACTTCGACTGCGCCTACTGCCCCGTCAGGTCCCACACCATGCCCGAGATGTCCACCGGCGAGCTGCTCGGACTCATCGACGAGATGGCGGACGCCGGTACCCAACGGGTGGGACTGATGGGTGGCGAGCCGATGATGCGCGACGACATCGGTGAGGTCATCGCCCGGTGCAAGCGGCGGGGGATGTTCGTCACCATGGGCACCAACGGTTCCATGCTAACCGAGGACGACAACCTGGACAAGGTGCGCGGCGTGGACGCGCTAGTGTTCTCCATCGACGGGCCGTCGGCCCACGACCGCTACCGGCACGAGGGATCCTACCAGCTCGTCCTCGACGCCATGAAGCTCGCTCGTCGCAATGGCATCGAGGTCTGGAACACCGCGGTGCTCACGGACCTCTCCGTGGGTGACATCGACATCCTCCTGGACCTCTCCGAGGAGCATGGTTTCGCAACCAACTTCTCACCCCTCATGCACTCCGAGGTGTGTGCCGACGACCGCCGTCACCCATCCCTCGACAGGGAAGGGTACATCCGGGCCGTGGACAGGCTCATCGAGGAGAAGCGCAGGGGGAGGCCCATCATCAACTCTCTGTCGTACCTCAGGTACATCAGGGAGTGGCCGGACCTCTCCGAGACCCTGCACCTCGGCGACACCCCCAAGGGCGCCCCCCGCCTGCCGTGCTACGCCAGCAGACTCTTCTGCTATGTCGAATGCAACGGCGACGTCTATCCCTGTAACACGCTAATCGGTCGGTACCAGCCGCCGAACGCCTTGGCCACGGGGTTCCGTACCGCCTTCGAGTCGCTCGGCGAACGCCCCTGCACCGCCTGCTACTCCTTCGGCTACACCGAGCTCAACCTCGTTTTCGGCCTCCGATATGATGCGGTGCTCAACGCCCTCAGTCTCGCCCGTAAGCGGTGAGCGGGCGCTGGGGCGCACTCACACGACGAGTGCGACGATGAGCTACAGTACAAGCTCACGGAAGCAGGTGGATTCCCTGACCAGCTCCGGCGACGCGGCGGTCCGCGCTCATGCTCCAGCTCGAAGGACGCATGCATCTCCTTGACCGCGTCGGTATCCGGCAGCTGGACCTGTTCGTAGAGGTACACGCACTCACAGCGGGTTAGCGGGCCGGAGACGTTCCGGTGCACGCGGGCCTCGGCCTCGGGACGGGCCACGGACACCTCGCCGGCCCACCCCCACTAGGTTTATATTTCTGGTCCCGTCATCCGTGACCATGTCCTATTCCAAGACGACCAAGGGGTTGCTTGACGCGGCCTCCGTCCGTCCAGGGGACCGTATCCGGATCACCAGTGGATCGGTCGTTGTGGAGGGCCTCCTCCTCCCACGCATCGAGCTCGGGGACACCGCTGCCCTCACCCTGAAGCTCGATAACGGCTATAATATCGGTCTGAGGCCCGACAGCGACTCGACCGTCGAGCGCATGGACCGTCGACAGGAGCTGGAGCAGTTCCCGACCCGCGACTTCCCCCGCCGGGACGACCTTCCTGCCATCTCTCTCATCGCCACGGGGGGCACCATCGCCTCCCGCGTTTCCTACCGGACGGGCGCCGTGCACATGCTCATGAAGCCGGAGGAGGTGTTCTACTCCGTGCCCGAGCTTGCTGATGTGGTCACGTTCAGGAACGTTCTCTCGCCCTTCACCATCGCCAGCGAGGACATGACCTTCCGCGAGTACCAGCAGCTGGCCGAGGCCGTGGCGAGCGAGCTAAACGATGGCGCTCTCGGTGCCGTGCTCACCCATGGCACCGACACCCTCCACTACACCGCAGCAGCGCTCTCATTCATGCTCAGGGACCTGCGGAAACCGGTCTGCCTGGTGGGAGCTCAGCGCTCCGCCGACCGTGGATCCTTCGATGGTCCCATCAACCTCGTCTGCGCATCACGGATCGCTGCCACGTCGGACATCGCAGGCGTCACCTTGGTCATGCACGGTGAGAGCGACGACTCGTACTGCCTGGTAACACGGGGGACAAAGGTGCGCAAGCTCCACACCTCCCGTCGGGACGCCTTCAGACCGGTCAATGCTCCGCCGATCGCCAAGGCCTGGCCTGACGGCCGTATCGAGGTGCTCGATAATGCGTATATCAAGCGCGACGATGCGACGACGGTCACGGCTGACACCGCTATGGAGGAGAAGGTGGCCTTGCTCAAGGTCTGTCCGAACCAGGATCCTGGGATCCTCCATCATTACATAGACAAAGGCTTCAGAGGGATCGTAGTGGAGGCGACCGGTCTGGGCCATGTCCCCACCCAGACACTGAACAAGGAAAAGTCATGGCTCCCTGCCATCGAGCGTGCCCGTGACGAGGGCATAATCGTGTGCTTCGCTCCCCAGTGCATGTACGGACGCCTCGATCCCTATGTGTACGAGAACGCCCGCCTCATGCTCGAGCGGGGCGTGACCTTCCTTGAGGACATGCTCCCCGAGACCGCTTACATCAAGCTGGCGTGGGTGCTCGGGCACACATCCGATGTCGCCGAGGCACAACGGATGATGCTCGATAACATCGCGGGAGAAGTGTCACCGGGATCGGACCCGGCGACGTTCAGGTACTAGGAGGTGGACATGATGGTCGAGAAGACGCAGGACCGATACCAGAAGCTCGGGTTCAAGTGCGGGCTGGAGTTCCACCAGGAGCTGGAGACGGGCAAGCTCTTCTGTCCGTGCTCGAGCGCTCTCACCGAGGGAGCTGAAACCCGGGCGGTGGTACGCAAGCTGCGCGCCGTCGCAGGTGAGCTCGGCGAGGTGGATCCCGCTGCACAGTACGAGATGTTCCGCGACAGGGAGTTCCACTACCACCTCTACGAGGGAGAAGCCTGCCTCGTGGAGCTTGACGAGGAGCCTCCGCATCAGATTAATCCCCGAGCGTTCCATGTCGGGCTCGTTGTAGCTCGCATGTTCGGCCTCAAGGTCCCTGACGAGCTCTTCGTAATGCGAAAGAGCGTTGTCGATGGGAGCAACACCTCTGGATTCCAGCGCACCTGCCAGATAGGCATCCAGACCGAGGGATCAGTGCTCGAGACCACCAAGGTACCCGTCCGCATCGAGTCCCTCTTCATCGAAGAGGAGGCGGCCAAGATCGATAACAAGCGGTCCAAGGGCCGGACGAGGCACTTCAGCCTCTCGCGTCTCTCCATCCCGCTCGTGGAGCTGGGTACATGCCCCGACATCGTGGATCCCGAGCACGCACGGGAGGTCGCAGAGACCATAGGGCTCATGCTCCGAGCGACCGGTGCCATGAAACGTGGCATTGGGACAATCCGGCAGGACGTGAACATATCCATCTTCGGAGGGGCGCGTATCGAGGTCAAAGGATGGCAGGACCTGCGCTCCCTCTCCAAGCTCGTGGAGAACGAGACCACACGACAGGAGTCCCTGCTCAAGCTCATGGACGAGCTGAAGGCCGCTGGGCTCGACAAGATACCCGGCGATGTTCTGGACGTCACCGAAACGTTCGCGAACGTGAAGACGAAGTTCCTGGCAAAGCTCATCAAGGACGGTGGTCGCGTCGTGGCGACCCGACTCCCCGGATTCGATGGTAGGCTGAAGAAGGAGGTATGCACCGGACGCACACTCGGTCGGGAGTTGGCCGATTACGCCGTTGCGGTAGGGGTCGGTGGCATCATCCATTCCGACGAGGATCTGAAGAAGTACGGCCTCGTCAAGGAGTTCTCCACCCTTCGCTCATCCCTTTCTGCTAGCGAGAGCGACCTGGTGCTCATCGCCGCGGGCCCCGATGTCGTCGCCCGCAAGGCAGTGGACGCGGTCGTCGAGCGTGCCCGTTACCTTCTGGTGGGCATCCCCGAGGAGACCCGGGCACCTAACTACGATGACGCCACGACATCCTATGCTCGCCCCCTCCCGGGGGCCAAGCGGATGTACCCTGAGACGGACCTGCCACCCCTTGCGGTCACAGAACTGATGTTACAGGAAGCGGAGGACGACCTTCCCGAGACCCCGGTCCAGCGAAAGAAGCGCTATCTGGGGATTGGGCTGTCCGACGACCTCGCCGGGCAGCTCATCCGCTCGCGACACATGTTCCTCTTCGACAAGGCCGTGGAGCGTTTTGACATCAATCCCACCGTGGCCGCGTCGATCCTCACGACCATCGTGGTCGAGGTCCGGCGTAAGGACGGGGTGGACACGGACGAGATCGATGAGGATGGCTTCATGGAGCTCTTCGACATGCTCGCCGAAGGGAAGCTCGCAAAGGAGGCGATACCACGGGCGCTTGTCTGCTTGGCGAAGGGTGAGCCCATCGAAGTGGAAAACGTCTCCGGAGGCGAGCTTGATACAATCGTCGACCGTATCTTCACCGAGAAGGCAGGCATTATTGAGGCAAAGGGGGAGCGCGCGTTCGCCCCGCTCATGGGCCTTGCCATGAAGGAGGTACGAGGGAAGGTCGATGGCAAGCTCGTCGCCCAGGCGATACGTCAACGCCTCCAGGCTGCCCTGAAGGGCTAGTTTGATCCCCGCACCCCCAGAAAGCTATATAATCCGACAGTGCCTAGGTACTAATAAGGATGATGCGGCGGCGGATGATATACGGCACACGCGCTCAAGCGCCGGTCATAGGTGCGCTCCTCATGACGTTCATCTCCATCATGGTGTTCGGGGTGCTGTATAACGCCTATAATTACCTGGGCCAACTCATCGCTCGAGAGTGGAGCAATAAGCAGGAGGACATCGTTCGGGAGCGGGACCTGGACATCGTGTGGATCGGTCCGGGTCACGACAACAAGCTCTCAATCTATCTTAAGAACCTCAGCGAGAACGATCTCACTGACCTCACCATCGATGTGGGAGGGGATCTGGAGAGCGTCAAACGTATCGATACGGGGCAGGTCCTGGAACGTGGTGTAACCAAGTCCATCCCACTGTGCGACAAGGAAGGGTGGTGCCTGGAGCTAGAGCCGGGCAAGCACATCATACACGTGAGCTCCGCCCAAGGTGTGGAGTACAGGGAGGACCTTGTTCTTGACCTGGTGAACCTCAACCTCACGGACCTGACGGTGGAGACCAAGACCACGACCTGATCGGTCTACACGCCCGCCCGCACCCATGCCCTTTCCCGTGCAAGTCTGGCACGCTCTTCAAGGTTCTCCGCTTCCGTGACACGTCCGGTCGCTTGGTAGAGCTCGGCCAGATTCTCGAGCAGGTCGGCAACGAGATGATGATCGGGTCCAAGGGTCGCTTCCCAGATCGCCAAGGCCCTTAGATAGAACCTCTCTCCTTCAGCGAACCTCCCTTGTGCTCGGTAGAGGATGGCGAGGTTCTCCAGAGTTGTTGCGACATCGGGATGGTCTGGCCCAAAGCGACGTTCACGGATGGTCAGAGCCTGCTGGAGCAGAGGCTCCGCATCCTCGAACTTGCCCATACCGCTCAGGAGCTCACCGATATTGTTCAATGACGAGGCGACCTCCGGATGGTCCTGTCCGAAGGAGTGTGTCCTGATGGTCAGCGCTCGTTGGTAGAGGGGGAGTGCGTCGTCGAACCGGGCCATTCCCCGATAGAGCTTCGCGAGGTTGTTGAGCGAGGTCGCGACATCGGGATGGTCTGGCCCGAGGATGGTCTCACGGACGTTCAATGCCTCTAGGTAAAGTGGTTCGGCCTGGTCGTATCTGCCCCAGGCCCGATAGAGTTTGGCCTGGTTGTCGATAGCTGTAGCGACCTCCGGATGGTCCGGGCCATGGGCGGTCTTCAGGATGCCCACAGCCCTGACGTACAGGGGATCCGCTTCAGAGAACCGTCCAAGGACCGCGTACACAGCAGCTAGATTGTTGAGGGCCATTGCGACATCGAGGTCATCTACATCGGCCTCTTCCCAGATGGCAAGGGCCCGCAAATGAAGGGGGATAGTTTCGTGATACCGACCCTGCTGGTAGTACAGAGCAGCAAGGTTGTTGAGGCATGTGGCCACATCGGGGTGATGGGGCCCAAGGGACGACTCCCATATCGCCTTGGCCTCTAGGAAGTGCCCTTCGGCCTCGTCATACTTACCGAGGACCTGCTCGTATTTCGCGAGATTGTTCAGCGAGACCGCCACGTCCGGGTGCGATGGGCCCTTGGAACGTCTGGCGAGCTCTACCATCCGCATCGCCAGAGAGGCAGCTTCACCGTACCGTCCCTGTTCCGCACGTATGGACGCCTCCACACCAAGCTCGTTCCACGTGGCCCCCTCTCCCGTATAGAGCGACATAACTAGGACGACTACTAGAACGATCGGGATGGCCTCTTTTCTGCGCATAGTCCGACACCTTACGGCAGCGCTAGGGCGAGGGCCCTCACGCTCATCATGAGCAGAATGAATATCGCGGCCATCATCGAGACGGTATCCCTCTTGGATAGGCGATATCGCTGATCGAGTAAGTTATTGCAGAGGCTGGGCGTGGCTCGTTCCTCCGTATATTTATCCAATCTCTACCGGTATAAGAGGCTTGGGGAGAATGTTTTCAGGACCGTCTGCACGGTCGCGTAAGGTCATTCCATTCTAGCTGAAACGGGCGGATTATCTCCCCTACCTTTCCAAGAGAGAAAGAAAACCTTAAACGACAATATTGGGGACGAATAGGGATTTATTCATAATTCAGAGTGTGACGGGCCGCCCCTGGAACGGCCCGCCATAATTACTCTTATTCCTCTACCTTGGCGGGCTCGGGCTCTGGTTGTGGTTCCGGCTTCTTCTCCTTCTTCTTACCCTTGCCCGTGAGGAAGAAGCCCATTATCGAGTTGGCATAGGAAACGGCGCCGATGAGGACCAGCCCGATACCGCCCATCGTTCGCTTCTCCAGACTGATCTTCACCTGGTCGCGGATGTTGCTGATGTAGATCTTGGACACGCCAAGAGCGATGCGGCTCTCAAGTTTCTCACCCTCCATCCGACTCATGATGGGCCCGTCGTCATCGAGGATCGCGGTGACCTTCGTGCCCAGCTTCATGAACCCGAAGAGCAGCACACCGGCGATCATCAGTGCGATGCCGAAGTACTTGAAGGCGTCCTTGAACCCTGTAGAGATGCTCAGGCTCAGCACCCCGTTGATGAGGAACAGTCCTCCTCCGAGGATGAGGTCGAGCACCACGAAGATGATGAGACCCGTCTTGAGCTTTCCGTTGAGCTCGGCAGGGGTCAGTTTATCGTTCACCAGGGGGAACACCATGGCGATGGGGCTTGACAGCAGGGGGAGGGCGATGGCGAAGATGGCCTCGGGGCCCCGCTCCTGGAACATCGCCTTGGGTTCGGAGAGCGAGCCGGAGAGGCCGAGGTTCATCTCCTTGTACTTCTTCGAGAAGTCAGCGGTCCCCTTCACGCTCGCCTGGAGTTCCTTGAACTTGGTGACCTGGGGATCGGTGATGTTCAGGATCGTGTCCGCGCCAAGGACCTTCCCAGCGGTCTGGATGCTGATAACGAGGGTATCGCCCAAAGCGTTCCCGTAGAGGTTCTCAACCTTCTCATCCATGCCCTTCTTCGCACCGGGCTCGGTAAGCTCGGCCTCGCGGATCGCGGCTAGCTGAATCTGAGCTACGAGCTCCTTTTTGATCTCCTCGGTATCGCTCTCCTCGATCATCTTCCTGGAAAGCAGCTGTTTCTGCTCGCTCGTCAGCTCGAGCTTGTCGACACCCAGCTTATTGTGCAGGTCCTTCGCCGCAAGCTCCTCTTCCATCTTGTCGAAGAGGATGGTGCCCACGGCTGTGTTCACCTTATCCTTATCAGACTCGGCTATCCCCTCCACGAGGTCAGTCTTCGTCTGACCCTCGAGCTCGAACTCGTCGTGCTCCGCGTCGATGGCGACGACGATGATGTCCACTATCTTCTCGAGGTCATCGTCCTGTATCAGTACATCGAGGCTCGCCTTCATGCTCCCCTCGGTGGAGAGGTAGAAGGCGAAGAACATCTCGGCAGTAAGCAACACTGTGATTATCAGCAACGCCGCAAGCATCATGTTCAGCATACCACGAACGAGCGAAACCACCACAACACCAAGCACGATTGCGAGCACGGCGGCCACAGCGATCATGAGCGGTCCGGACATCAGCATCTCAAGTCCCATAGGATTGCACCGGCGGTCAAGGTAGGCGCTCTCCTTTAAAAAGGTTCACCCGTCCGTGCCAAAAGGTTTTTTAACAGGCCGGTCTACCGTCCTTCCCGCGCGGATGATGAGGTGTAACACCCACTGACCTTGCCCGATGAAGAGTATTTCGCTAGCCTAGTCCGAAAGGGCGATGACAGCAAACTGTCTCTCTGAGATGTGCGGGGTATGACGAACGGTTGGTAGCTTTTGACGCGCGTCCTACCGAACTTTCAGTTCGACCTTACTTACTAGTCCCTCCACCCACGTCACCACGGCATGCCCCTCGGTGATGGGTGGTGTGTTCACCAACCAGGTATCAGTGGCCTCGTACCGCATGATCTGTGGGCTGTGGACGTGGCCGGAAAGGGAGAGTGAGGGGGAGAGTGAGGCCACGAGGTGCGTGATAGTCGAACACCCTCGCCAGAGAGGGCGGGGCGACTCGTGGGTGAGGAGCACGTCGACGTGACCGGCCTCCTTCAGACGTGCTACTTCAGCCTTTCTGAAGTGACCACGCTTACGCGGTCGCTCGGCCCACACGCCCCCGAGAGCGCCAGCCGTGGCATCGAGCTCGGGGATCCGTGCGACCGTTCCCGATGGGATGAGGGTGAGCCCACGGAACGTCCGTCGACCGGTAAGGATATCGTCCACCTGTTGCCAATCCTCATGGTTCCCGGGGACAGCGTACACGGGGATTTCGGAGTCCCAGTACCCTTCGGCGTCACCGAGCACGAAGATGAGGTCGACGCGCTCGTCGGCAGCGGCTTCTCGGGCGAGATCGGCACGTCCATGGAGGTCCGAGCAGCATAGGATGCGGACCGTGTCGTTGCCTCCCATATCGGATCCCACCGCCGTAGGCGGCGCCCCGGGAACCTTTAAATATCTCACGACATCTGCTCAGGACGAAGCAACATGGAAGATTCAGAACTCATCAAGAAGGTCGCAACGGGCGAGGTCAGACTCCACCAAGTCGAGGGTCTTGTGGACGGCGACATCGACCGCGCCACCGAGATCCGACGGGTCGCCCTCGAACAGGCCTTAGGAGTTTCCCTCGAGAACTTGGGCTCCAGCGCGATCGAGATGAGCATCACACGTGCCAGGAACGTCGAGAATGCCATAGGGTGGACACAGATCCCCACCGGGATAGCTGGCCCGATCAAGGTCACGGGCGAGTATGCCGACGGTAACTACTATCTGCCCATGGCCACGACCGAGGGCGCGCTGCTGGCCTCGGTGGCCCGGGGCTGCTCGGCCATCTCCAAGTCCGGCGGCGCTACGGCCCGCGTGCTCCGCTCCCTGATGACACGTGCTCCTGTGATGAAGGTGCCGGACACCGACCATGCCGTACAGCTCAAGCGATGGATCGAGGAGAACTTCGACAAGGTGGCGGCGGCCTTCAAGGGTGACGAGCCCTTTGTATGGCTGCGGGAACTAAAGATCTGGATCGTCGGGCGGAACGTGTTCATCAGGTTCCTTGCCGATCCTGCTGATGCCATGGGCATGAACATGATCTCGAAAGGGAGCCGTGCTGCCTGTGACTTCATCAGCGAGCACAATCCTTACGCCATCCTCATCGCCACCTCCGGGAACCTCTGCGTCGACAAGAAGCCCTCGGCAATGAACTGGATCGAGGGAAGGGGCAAGACCGTCCAGGCCGATGTGATCCTTCCCCGGGAGATCGTCCAGAAGATGTTCAAATGCACGCCCGAGGCCCTCTCGGACGTGGCCTACCGGAAGCTGTACATAGGTGGCGCTCAGGCCGCGGCCTACGGCTTCAATGCGCACGTGGCGAACATCATCGCGGCTCTCTTCATCGCAACGGGACAGGATCCCGCCCAGGTCGTGGAATCGTCCATGTCGATGGTCACAGCCGAGGTTACGGATGAAGGTGACCTCTATGCCAGCATCACCCTTCCATCGCTCGAGGTCGCTACACTCGGTGGTGGGACAGGGCTCCCCACCCAGCTCGAGGCGCAGAACATCCTTGGATGCTCAGGTCCGAACACGAAGGACCCGGGCGCCAACGCCAAGAAAATCGCCGAGATCTTCGCTGCAGCGGCCCTTGCCGGGGAACTTTCCCTTCTGGGCGCACTGGCTGCTGGCCATCTGGTAACAGCCCACGAACGCCTGGGACGCGGCAACGTGACCAAGGAGTGAGTTCTTGGACGGCGATGGGGTTCATCCGCGGATCGTAGGGACCACGATATTTGTCGTGGCCCTATTCCTTCTTGCACATGTCATTCCCTCGTCGGTCGTGCTCCCCTTGGTGGCTGTAACAGAGAGCGGCGAGGGCATCATCACTGACCTCATCGTCGAGGTGCGGCCCGGCTCGGGTCGTGCCCTCTCTGAGATAGTTCCTCCGCTCGAGCTCAACACTCAGCGCTCCCTCGAGGCCGCCATCTCGGCCGCCGAGATGCTGGAAGGGGTGTCCTTCGCGGACCGTGACATCATATTCTCCTTCGACACGTCAGCCCGCTCGGTAACGGGCCCATCTGCAGGCCTGCCCACAGCGGTGGCGCTCGCGGCCATCATACGGGGACGCACTCCCAGGAGCGATGTAGTGCTCACAGGCTCTGTTGAAGCGGACGGTGACGTCCAGCCTGTGGGGGGTCTGCTCCAGAAGGCCCAGGCCGTGGCCCATTCCGGTCGAACCCTGGTGGTCCCGCAGGGGCAGGGTACGCTTATCGCGCCCCTCCCGCTCGTGATCGGTTTCATCGAACATGGGGCACCCTTACTTGCGGGGAGTGCACTCGCGCCCACCTTCGTCGATCACCGCGATATGGTCCTGTCACGAGGTCTTTCGTCCATGGCGCTAGCACCGTTCATCCAGGAGCACTATGGTGTCGAGCTCAAGGAGGCGGGCACTCTGCGAGAGGCTGTGGACATCGCGTTGGACGGAGAGGTGTCCGCGCGACCTTCCGGCCCGAGCAATATCACGACCGTGATTGAGGCCGTGGCCATGACAGAGCTGAAGCGGGCCAAGGAGGCCTTCTACGAGGTGCGCGACCTCAATGGTACACATTCCATCCAAGAACGCATCGACCGGGCGGACGATTTACTGGCACGAGGATACCGATATCCTGCGGCCTCGGACGCGTTCAGAGCAGTCATCGATATCAAGTCCCTCCACTTCCGGGAGGAGCTCGACAACAAGACCGACGCCGAACGCCGGCGTGTGGTACTGGGTCGTATCAGGACGATACGTCGCGACGCCGCGATGCTCGAACAAGACATTGGTGCTACAACTCTCCCTCCGCTGCGGATGGAACTGATCGTGTTCGCGCAACAGCGACTGATGTGGGCCGAGTACTTCCTCTCCCTCATCGTCACCGGACTAGGGGAGAGCGTGGAGGTACCGGACGATGAGCTGTTCGCTTTCTATGTCATGGCCGCCGAGGAGTGGGTGCACGGCGCATCGGTGTTTCATGAGCACGCGAAGGCCATTGAACCCGCTGGCAAGCCCAGGGACGTGGCGTCCCATTGTGCTGACCTCATGGAGGGGGCGCGTACCGGTATCATCAGTGCCCAGAACCTCGGGATCCCGGACCTTGTGGGGGCCGACCGCTTCTACCTGGCATCCCGTCTTGAGGAACAGAAGGGGTGGACCGTCGCTTCCTGCTTCGATGCTGCCTCGGCATACGCGACGACAGAGGCGCTCTCGGCCAATCTCAACGACCTCGAAGCACGGGCGCACTTAGAGGTGAACACGAGCTTCGAGCCCACCCATCTCTCGGGTTTTATCAACCAGGAGTACGCACTTCTCTCTCTCGAGGAGATAGGGAACGGGACGAGCAGCGCGCTGGACGCTGTACTGTTCGCTCGCCGGGCCGTTGCATCCGAAGCTCTCGCTCTGCGGATCGCACAGGGACCGCCGTCCACACAAGCACCGATACAGGGGACCGAAGAAACGGCATCGCGATCGCTCAAGCTCGTTGCAGCCGTGAACATCACGTTCTTATTACTTGGCTTCATGCTGTGGCTCGGTCAGGGCCATGGTGGAGATCGACGTCATAGAGATCAAGAACCCGAACACGAACGAGATAATCATCGGTCAGGGGAACTTCTCCGTAAAGACGATCGATGATATGTACACGGCCATCATCTCGACAGTGCCGAACGTGAAGTTCGGAGTTGCCATGAACGAGAGCAAGCCTCAGCTCACCCGGATGAACGGGAACGATGACGGTCTCAAGGATCTTGCGTCCCAGACGGCCCTCGACATAGCAGCGGGTCATGTGTTCGTCATCTATCTCGACGGTGCCTACCCCATCAACCTCCTCAACACGATCAATGCCATCCCTTGTGTGGTCAATATCTATGTGGCGACCTCCAATCCGCTCGAGCTACTTGTGGCCAAGACCGGCCTCGGCCGTGCCGTGGTGGGGGTCGTGGACGGGCTCCACGCAACGAAGAAGGAGACCGATGAGGAAGTGCAGGCACGTCGGGACCTCGTCAAGGAGCTGGGTTTCCTCCCGGCCTGAACCGTTCACAGAACGAACATACCGGCCGCCCCGAGCACGGTAAGTGCGCCCACTATCACGCAGAACCGGGCGAACGCGATCTTTCGTGCTACTCGCATGAGCGCACCGAGGCTCAATAGTCCGGTGACGAACGCGGTCACCATTGCCACGGTATCGATGGCCATCCCGTGAGCACTGAGGAACACCTCGGCTCCCAGGACAGCGGGGATGCCTGCTAGGAAGGAGAGCTCAAGCGCTACAGGGGCGGGAAGCCCGCGCAGGAGGAGCACGGCCACGGTGATCCCTGACCTGCTGATGCCGGGGACGGCCGCCAGTCCCTGGCATGCACCGAGGAGCGCAGCATCACCCCATCCCAGGGTCGTGAGATCGCGATCACCGCCCTTTCCGCTATCCTCGTGGAGCATCCCCGTAAGGACGAGGGCAGCTCCCATGAGGAGCAGTAGTGTCGAACCGGGCAATATGGACGCTGCGCTCTTGACGGCAAGGTACACGGGGAGGCCCACGATCCCCGTGACCAGGGTAGCTCCTACAAGAGTAGAAATTACTGCGTCCTCCTCGGTACCGAAGGGCTCGGTACGGACGCGCCGGGCCCAACCGCTGATCCCATGAACGATGGCGACGAGCCGTGTTCGGAAGGCAACGATTGCGGCAAGAGCCGTGCCGAGATGGAGCGCAATGGCAAGGTCGACCGCCTCCCCGGGCGCAAGGTCCATGATGAATGAAGCGAGAATGGTGAGATATGCCTGGCTGCTCACCGGCAACCACTCCAGCACGCCCTGGAGTGCCCCGAGGACCATCGAGGAGAAAGCGTCTCCCATTGGGACGGGAACGACTCTCAACGGTTATAAAACCGGCGGTCGGTCGGGTGCCGCAGGATAACCTTTTTATTGCGGGGTAACCTTTTTATTATAACGCGTGAACGGTGGACACCATGGATAGACGACTGATAGCTGTATTTACTCTCTTCCTGATAGCTGGACTTGCTATGGCAGCCCCTCGGGTCCCCACGGCCGATGGCAACATCGAAGGTATCACCATCAGCGGGAGTGTCACAACCGATCCTGATCCGATCCCGACGATGGAGTTCGGGGCGGCGACGCACTCGCGGGATCCCTGTGATAAGCATACTGAGGGGGCGTGCACGGGAGACACCAATTGCAAGTGGAAAGCCGGGGAGACCACCCCTGAGGGGGATGTGCTCCCTGCCTCGTGCATTTCGGATGGGAGCGAAATGGGGGAAGGGCCAGCGACGGCTGGCGGATCCATGATCAAGGTCATGCTCAACGGTATCGCCGCAGATGCTGATGGCGAGGCCAACCTCTTCATCTCCGGATTCGGCCAGGCGACACTCCGCAGTGATTCGCACAGTACGATCCTGCTGCCCGCAGGAACGGACTCGGCGAACCTAGAGGTGGCGCACGAATCATTCCCTCAGGGCCAGGCCACCCTCACCGTGTGCATCAATAAGACGGCTTGCCCGGACTGGAGCGCCGAGTGCGCCGCCTGCAAGCACAAGCAGGTGACGATCGGCACTACTACCTACGATGACACTGGTAATGTCGTCGACATAGACAGCCAGCCGCCCATGATCTCCTTTGACGCGGGGCAATTCAATGCCGATCCTGACTGGAACATGAACCTCCTCGAGGACGTGACCGCGAACATCGTCGTGATCGAGTTGGACTCACCCTGGCAGATGAACTGCCGGTTCGTCGGGGTCGATGCGAACAATGCTCAGAACGACTCCATGTGCGCCCCTGGCGTGTTCGAGCCCAACGTTTGCGAGGGGCGGCAGGCCGCCACGCCCCCCGAGGGCGCGAAGGTGAAGATAACCATCGGGAAGGCGATGGCCCTCAACGGCTGGAAGGAAGGACGCTACGAGATCCATTGCCACGCTTGGGACTTCGCCGGTGGTGGAGACTCACAAGGGAACACCGGGACCGAGTGGGTCCAGGGGTTCCAGGTGGGGACCACCACACTTGTCACTCCGCCTCCACCCCCCGAGACCCCCCCTGATGTCCCACCCGAGGGTACTGTACCCCCTGAAGGTTCGGGAACTGCCGAGCCTCCCGCTCCGACCGACGCGGGAGGCCTCCCCATACCTACCGGGACACCCGGCCCCGGTGAACCTGAGCCAACCGCGACCGATAAACCGATCCAGCCGGCCCCGGCCACCTGCGGCGACAACGTCTGCCAGCAGGACGAGAGCCAGGAGAACTGTTGCAATGACTGCGGTTGTCCCGTCGGATGGAGCTGTTCGGGTGGCGTGTGCGCCGAGTCCTCACCCCCCACACCCAAGCCGCCGGCCCCCAACACCGCCGTCGTCGCGGTCATTGCCATACTCGTGGTCGTTGGTGGCTTCTACGCCCTCGGGCTGAAGAAGTAGGCGGGAACGGGCCCCGTGGCGTTCCTCTGGACAGGAGGGGCTGGTAGCGGCGGGTGCGCGGTGTGCCGGGCCTTGCGCCCGGCACTCCCGACCTATCCGGAAGATCCATCTATCGATGAGGTAGTGGCCCTTCTCGATAGTGTCCCTTTGAACGAGGAACTGGTGCTCGTCGGCGAGGAACCAACCCGAAGAGAGGACCTCGCTGATCTGGTGCGTACAGTTCGAAAGGAACGCCCTGGCGCGATCGTCCGCATCGTGACCGATGCTGCACGGTGTGCGGACCGCGCGTACGCGACCTCCTTATCGGAGGCGGGCGTTGACCGGTTCACCGTGCGCCTCTTCGGTCCTCGTCCCGCGGTCCACGATGCCGAGACAGGCACACACGGGAGCTTCGATGCCAGTGTGGCCGGGATACGCACGCTCGTCGCCCTTGGCCTCTGGGTCGAGGTCGAGGCCGTAGCGACACGACGCGCCCTTCCCCATCTTACCGAGACAGCTCGGTTCATCGCCACATCGCTGCGTGGTGTTGCACAAGTTCTTGTACGCAATCCCCTGTGGGGCGACAACGGACTGGTCCGAGGAACGTCCCACAAGGTGCATCCGCACGAAGCCTACCCACCGGTGGACATGGCGGCAGATATCATCGCTCACCACGATATCCCAGTGCGGCTAGAGGGCTTCCCCTTCATCGTGACCGGCGGGAAGGCGCCTTACCCGTTGACCGACAGCAAGCTCGCCGGTTGGCCCATAGGGCTCGCCCTGGAGGTGATCGCTATGGAAGAGGGGCTCAAGCCCGCAGCCCGGGTATCTCTTGATCTGGAACGTACCAAGACCCTAGCAGGCTTCTGTCGCGGCCGTGGGTTGACATTGGAACAGGCGAGCTTCCGTCATCGTTTCGGTCCCAACGAGGCAGGCCTGCGCGAAGACTCGTCCGATCCCCGGGCGAGGCTCGTCTATTGCTATCTGGCGCCGGAGAAGGCCGCAGCGAAAGCGGTTCGGGACGCCGATGCAGCAGGTGATGATGATGCTCTGGGCGAAGCCCTCGGGTACCCGGCGTGCTGCCGCAGGTTCTACGCCCGGAACGTCACCGCAGGACATCACCCCGACCTGGCCATGGCCGCATACAACGAGGGACCAGCGGACACATATCCTTTCGAGCTGAACACCCTGTCCACATACATAACAGGCCTGGTGTTCCACCAGCCACATACCTATACCTGTGCCCCGAGCCTCCGGATGGCGCGTGATCTGATGGCCGCTCTTCGTCGAAGTGAGCCTCTCCTGGCTACCGCCGTGGAGCACGCCCTACGATGCCATGTAGTGTACGCGTCCCCGGCCAGCCGCATCTCCCTGTGGGGCCGCCGTAAGGGTGGTCGCATAGAGGTCGAGAACCTCATCCCATTCGGCGACGCTATCCGTCCGGACCTTGCGAAAGTGGATACTGTGGAGCTGGTAGAAGATGCCGTCATGCTCCGTGCAGGGGAGAGGGTGATCGCTAGGATAACTGCTCCTGGTGGGGTGCGGCCTCTGCTCGCTACCTTTGAATAAGGAGGATCTCATGAGCGACGCGCCATCTGAGGACGGTCGCGTGTTCCGCGGTACCGTCGCTGAGCTCGCTGATGCTATCGCCGATATGGTGGACGTCGGTGTGCCCGTTCAGTTATCCCTCGAGGTCCCTCCGGCGGACCGGACCCCTGCTCTGGGGCGCCGCCTACGGGACGCTCTCACAGCGTTGCGCGAGGGCGGGATCTCCGTCCAGATGCGTACGCCTCTCCCCCTCTGCCTTCTCGGTGCCGGGGACCCGGCCTGGGGTATCGATGTGCCCACGTCATGTGATGGGTGCAAGGACGCCTGGACAGTTGAGTACGGACGCGTGGTGCTATGTCGAGTCGCCGATAGGTGGTGCGGTCCTCCGCGCGCCTCCTTCCCGAGCGCTACTGCAGTGGCCGATTACGCTCGCCTCTATCGCGAGGCCGCACCTGTTCCCGACGGGTGTCGGACCTGCCGTCACTGGGCACGCGGGACCTGCCACTGGGGCTGCCGGGCGTCACCCCGCTCGTTCGCACCTGTCCGGCGGGCCGCAGGCAAGCGGATCACCCTGGTGTGGCCTCCCACCGTGGACGGTACCGCACCGCGCCCCTCGCTCAACCTCGCTTACCTGACCGCGGCACTGGAGCATGCCGATCCGTCCCTTGAGGTGTCCTGCATCGATACCAACCTCGTGCTTGACCTCGATAACGTCATCACCGTACCACTCGCCGAGGCCCGGCGACACCTTTCACACACTCTCTCGCTCATCGAGCGGACCCGGCCCGACATACTGGCCGTTGGTGCATGGACCTCCAATCTCCCGTTCGCTCTGGAGCTGGTCCGTGCCTTCAGACCGCGCCATCCCGACGTGCCCGTTGTGATGGGCGGCTATCCCGCCACCGAGGGGCCGGTCGAGCTCCTCTCCATCTTGTCGGAGGTCGACGTGCTCGTGCGTGGCGAAGGCGAGGCCACCCTCCCTGGTCTCGTGGCCCGGTTAATCACGGGACGGCCCATCGACGACGTGCAGGGGCTGTCCTACCGCAGCGGGTCCAAGGTCGTACACACGCCGCCGGCGGTACCCCTCAAGGACCTGGACGCGTTACCCTTCCCCTCCTACGAGCGGTTCGTGGGTGCCCGGCCCGGTCGCGCGGTGACCGTGAGCACAAGCCGCGGTTGCCCATTCTCTTGCACCTACTGCTCCAACGAGAAGATGTACCAGGCCATGCGCCAGAACTCGCCTGAGTACGTCGTCCGTGAACTTGCCGACCTCCACAAGCGGTGGGGCGTGACGCGCATCGAGTTCTCCGACAACCTCTTCACGGCAGATCCACACTGGGTCGCCCGGTTCTGCGAGGTCCTCGATGAGAAGGGTTCGGACCTCGTGTGGACGTGCTCGTCACGTGTGGACACGCTGACCACTGACCTCATAGACCGGATGCGCGCGGTCGGCCTGGAGAGCATCTATCTGGGCCTGGAGAGCGTGGTCCCGGACAGCCTGCGGTTCATGGGCAAGACCGGAGATCCCACTAAGTACGTTGAGCGGGCCCGGCGGCTCATAGCCCATGCCGCGTCCTCCAGTGTCGGGATGAGCGTCGGGGGCATCGTAGCCCTCCCGCACGAGGACCGCGCGGATATGCAGGCCACCGTGTCGTTCCTCGAAGAGATGGTCACGACCAATGCGCCGTACGTGAAGCCCAACCTGTTCTCTCTCATCCCCTTCCCGGGAAGTCCCCTCTGGGACGCTGTCCAGCGGGGCGATCACGCTCTGCTCCCGGTGAGGAACCCTGCCTTCTCAATCTGGAACGGCGGGCTGTTCCGTGAGCTCTACTGGCACCTACCGTGGGTGGTTCCGGGAGCGTTCGAGTTCGCCAACGACCATCTCGAGCAGAACGAGGTGGAGCGGTTCGTCATCGAGGCTCGTGCAAGGTTGCAGGAGCTTGCACCAGAAGGATTCGAGGCGAAGTTCTGAAGCGACGTATCACGTCGCCTCGTCCACCGCTCTGCTATAGATATCCTTCAGGGTATGGTGAGTAACGTCGATGGCCTTGGCCATTTCCTTGTCATCGATCCCTTCGGGCCGCAATAAGGATCCATAACTTGGGACGTCCTCCGCTCGCCGGGACCATAACCTTTATAGGCAGCCTGTCGAGCATGGTATGTCATAAGGGGATAAGTATGGCAGGGGTTGCCACGAATCATAGCCAGAGCGAGGACGCTGGCGGTCAGACCGCTCACGGTGTGGGTGCCGTCGGAGGGTACGACCTGGACGGTGACTCCTACGTGTTCCACGGATCGGAGGCCGACGTCCGTATCGAGTTCCTCGCCGCCGATGTGGTGAACGTCCGGCTGGACCCTGACGGCGCCGCTCGCAAGGACTCCCCAGCCATCTTCACCCGCGATCTTGGGGGGTCCGATGTGACCGTCGAGGACCGCTCCGATTCCTACCTTCTCACCTCCGACGAGCTCCACGTGTATGTCGATAAGACATCCGGGAGAGTGACCTTCGCCGATACCGATGACACCGTCATCACACGCGACACCGACCAGGGCATGACCTGGGACGACGATGGCCGGATCAGGATGGAGCGTGAGGTCGCCGGGGACGAATCCTTCTACGGACTGGGAGAGAAGACGGGAGCCCTGGACAAGCGTGGCGAGCACCTCACACAGTGGACCTGGGATGCCAACGGCGACCACGCCGGTGGAACCGACGAGATGTACCAGGCGCACCCGTTCTATATCGGGCTGCACGACGATGCTGCCTACGGGCTGTTCCTTGACAACACCTTCCGCACTACTTTCGCCATGGCCGAGAACGGGGCCGACAAGGCCACTGTGACGGCGGATGGAGGCCAGCTCAACTACTACTTCCTCAAGGGCCCCGCCATGCGCCACGTGGTGGAGCGCTTCACCGAGCTCACCGGCAGGATGCCGCTACCTCCGCGATGGTCGCTGGGCAACCACCAGTGCAAATGGAGCTACTTCCCAGAGACCACGGTGCGCGAGATCGCGGACGGCTTCCGCCAGCGGGACATCCCCCTGGATGCCATCTGGCTCGACATCGACTACATGGACCAGTACCGAGTGTTCACCTGGGATCCGCAGCGGTTCCCGGACCCGGAGACAATGATCAAGGACCTGAAGGACCAGGGGATCCGCACGGTCACCATCATCGACCCCGGGGTGGACGACGGGGCCAACTACGATGTGTACGCCGAAGGGATGAAGGAGGGCTACTTCATCACCGACGAGAACGGAGAGGTGTTCCACGCCCCGGTATGGCCCAAATCCGCCGCCTTCCCGGACTTCACCCGGGAGGAGGTCAGGCAGTGGTGGGGTGACCTGTACGGCCGGCTCACCGATGCCGGGATAGCCGGTGTCTGGAACGACATGAACGAGCCCGCTATCATCGACACGTACAAGACCATGCCCGACGACATGGAGCACCACGGCGACCTGGGTGACGTCAAGCACAATGAGGCCCACAACGTGTACGGTATGTACGAGGACATGGCCACCTATGAGGGCATGCTACGTGCCAACCCGGACGAGCGTCCCTTCGTGCTCACGCGCTCTGGCTTCTCCGGCATCCAGCGGTACGCGGCCGTGTGGACCGGCGACAACCGGAGTAAGTGGGAGCATCTGGACATGGGCATGCCCATGATGGAGAACATGGGTCTTTCGGGGATGGCGTTCATTGGCACCGACATAGGCGGGTTCGGTGCAGACTGCACACCCGAGCTCTACGCCCGCTGGCTCCAGTTCGGTGCGTTCTCGCCCTTCTGTCGCACCCACTCCTCCCGCCACACCCGTGAGCAGGAGCCCTGGACCTTCGGCCAGGAGACCGAGGACATCGCCCGGGACTACCTCACCCTCCGTTACCGCCTAATGCCCTACACCTACGATGCCTTCCGTCAGGCGTCCGAGACCGGCATCCCAGTGATGAGGCCACTGGTGCTCGACCACCAGAACGACCCGAACGTGCGCAACCTCTCGAACGAGTTCATGTATGGGGATGTCCTCCTGGTCGCTCCCGTGACCGAGGAAGGGGCGCGGGAACGCGATGTCTACCTTCCCGAAGGCCGATGGGTCGACTACTGGACCGGCGAGATCCACGATGGCCGCCAGACCGTCGTCAGGGACGCTCCCGTGGACACCATGCCCCTGTACGTGAAGCAGGGTTCGATCGTGCCCATGGGGCCGGCCATGCAGTACACCGACGAGAAACCGACGGAGGAGCTGGAGCTCCACGTGTACGCGGACGACCGCGCCGAGGGCAGGTTCTACGAGGACGACGGACACTCCTTCGGATTCAAGCAGGGCGAATACAACCTCACCGAGTTCGCCTACCGTAACGACACCGGCACCGCCGCCATCACCGTGGACCGGGTCCATGAGGGCTACGCCACCGAGGTAGGGACCTACAAGTTAGTCATCCACTCGGAGCGCGATGTGACGGGGGCGACAGTGAACGGCCAAGACACCGCAGTGGCGCGAGATGGCGATGCGTACGTCGTCGAGGTGGACGCGGGAGCGATATAGGCCCACGTGCCCACCATGCGGTCCATGACATGAGGCAGTTCACCACCCCAAACGAATCCTTATAACGCCCCCACGCCTTCCAGTCGTCCATGCCCCTTCCCGTGGTCCTGAGCCTGGCGCTGTCCTTCGCCGTGCTCTTCGCTGTGGCGCGATGGAGCCTCCCGGGCGCTCTCACGGCAGGGGCGCTGTCCTTGGGGTTCCTGACCCTCCCGCCCGCCACGGTGGTGTGGGTGGCAGGGGCCACCCTGGGCGATCCGTCGGTGCTGGCCCTCGCCCTGGCGGTCGCGGTCATTCCCCTAATCGGCGGTGTGATGGAGGAGGGTGGGCTCATGGACCGGCTCGTCGCGAGCCTCCGGATGGGCCGCCGGCCCTTCCTTGCTGTCGCGCCGGCCATGGTTGGGATGCTCCCCATGCCCGGTGGTGCACTGCTCTCGGCGCCCCTCGTGGAACGGCGCGGGGCGGACCTCCCCGGTGAGTTGAAGGCGGCCATCAACGTCTGGTACCGGCACCTCATGCTTCTGATCTATCCTCTCAGCCCCTCGCTCATCGCTTCGGCCCAGATGGCCGGTCTCGGTGTGTACGAGATCATCCCCTGGCAGGTGCCCGGGTTCCTGTTCTGTGGCCTGCTGGGCTATGTCTTCCTGTTACGACGTGTACCGGCCGATGGTCCGGGGATAGGCGATCCGAGGACCGGTAACGTGCCCCTGACCGTCCTGTTCTCGGCACCGGCCGTCGACCTGCTCCTACAGCGCGCGGGCCTGCTCCCGTTCCCGACACTTGGTGCGCTGGCGGGTGTCACCGTGGGACTGGTCCTTGCCTATGCGCATTCGGGACCCAAGGGACGCGACCTCGGGACCATCGCCCGTAAGATGCGTCCATGGAGCTTCGGCGCCATCGTCTTGGGGATGTTCCTGTTCCTGGAGATGTTCACGGCCTCGCCCGCGCCGTCGTTCATCGCAGATGTGGCACCATCTCAGTGGGCGCTCCTGGTGCCAGTGGGCTTCATCCTGGGTGCGGCAACGGGGCGCATACAGCTCCCTGCCTCGATCCTCATTCCCATCCACCTGGCCATGGTGGGCGCAACGACAATGCAGCCGATACCCTTCGCTGTGATGTACCTGGCAGTCTTCCTGGGCTACATGGTATCCCCTATCCACCCCTGCTTGGTCGTGTGCCTCGAGTACTTCAGGACGGACCTGCGAGGATTCGCCAGAGCCGTGGTTGGTCCGGTGACGCTGGCCTTCCTGGCCGCGGGACTGGTGGGCCTAATGGTCCTCTAGGCCGCGACCGGTTGGAGGATCGAGTGAAGTGAGCGGTCGTCTGATAAATAGGGAGGATCATCATGGATGGGTCGCCTCCCCTCGGTTCACTTCTTTTTCGAGGTGCAATGTAGGAACTCCCTTCTGTTGTCATGGGCAGGCCTCAGAGAGGGGAACGATAAGGGATGGCCCGGGGAGGGCCGTGGTGGCATCAGCACCCCCCCGGGTCGATTGGGTGATCCTCTATTCTCACATGGCCTCATGTCGTCGATACAGGATCGGTACAATCCTAGTGGTTATCGCCCGTCCCGGCTCCGGTGTGCCGGTTGGACGGGGCGTGGCCCGTGGTCTCGCTTATTAAGTAGCTTGTGCTTCCGGATATTAATAGAAATGGAACAGAATATGGTACGATGTGGAACATCCAGCAGCTCTTGAAGGGCGGCCGTCCTTTGGACAGACAGATAAATGTTTGTGTTCATATCGTCGTACGTGGGAGCATTCGACCGGTTGAACGACCTGCAAATCTCCTCCAAGCTCTTCCTCCTAATCCTCGTGCTCTCAGTGATCCCCCTGATCATTGTCGGCTACATAGCCGTGTGGAACGCCCGGGGCATCGCCATGAACGCAGTGGAAGGCTCTACCAAAATGGGGGAGCGGGACCTGGCCGCTGCCAAGGAGCTGGGTCGCGCTGCGGTGAACGATAGTGTCGAGGCACTGGACGCGAAGGCCATCGAGGCTCTCGAGATGCGTGCCGTCGAGCTCGCGCGGAGCATCGCCAACTTCCTCTACGAGCGCGACGGCGACATCCTGGGCGCCCGGTCTCTAGACAGGAGACCGGAGACCTACCGTGCGTTCCTGCTGTCGAAGCGACATATCGTGAATCTGGGCCACCAGCGACAGGAGGTACCCCTCTACTCCGAGATGACCTTCATCGACCTTACCGGTCGCGAGATAATAAGGGTGCACAAGGACGACATCCAGGTGGTCCTGCGCAACGTGGCTAATACCGCTGACACCTACCTCGGCGTCGAGGACTACTTCGAGCATGCAAAGGTGCTGGGTGAAGACGAGATTCACGTCTCTCATCTTGTGGGACAACGCATTGATCCGTACCGTGCGTACAGGGGAGTCGAGCGTCCGAACGGGGACCGGTTCGACGGCATCATCCGGTGGGTGACCCCGGTATACGAGGATGATGAGAAGGTGGGCTATGTGACCCTGGCCCTCAACCACACCCACCTTATCGAGTTCATCGAGCACGTCGTGCCCACCACAAAGAGATTCATCGACATCCCTGATCCGGGAGCTGGCAGCTTTGTCCTCATGTGGGACGACCAGTGGCATAATATCGTCAATCCCCGTCACGACCGCATCTGGGGATACACCAAGGAGGGTATCGAGGGTCAGGAATGGGCCAACACGACGATCGAGGGCCTCTTGAGCTACCCGACGAACTGCGAGGTCCTGGGCACCCACCTACCCTCCTGCTCGCAATGGAGGCCCGAGAACGCTGATGCCGGTCTGGTATCCTTCACGTTCATGTGGATAGGGGAGGACCTGGTGACCACGTTCGCCACCATCCCGTACTTCTCCGGGCCTTACTCGGCCCCTCAGGGATTCGGCACTCTTACCATGATCTCGGACAGCGCGTCATTCCACGCGGCTGCGGAACGGACCCGATGGATGATTGACGAGACCACACGGAGACAGAGCGAGCGGATCCGCGAGACGGTCGAGCTCACCATCGATACGATCGACCAGCGTGCCCGGGTCACTACCGTGCTCCTCGTGTTCGTCGCCATCGCCTCGGCCTTGCTTGTGGCCACCGTGGGCGCCGGGATGTCGATAACACTCACCGAGCCACTCATGACGCTGACCGACAGCGCCGAGCGCATCTCGGACGGCGACCTCGAGCTCGAGCTCGACGTGCAGCGGGGCGACGAGATAGGCCAGCTTGGCAGGGCCTTCAGCCGGATGTCACAGGAACTGCGCAAGACGTTGGATAACCTGCGCACGGCCAACCTCGAGCTCAAGGAGCTGGATCAGCTCAAGTCGCAGTTCGTGTCCGTCGCGTCCCACGAGCTGCGGACACCCATCATCTCCATCCGTGGTTACATCGAGCTGGTCAGGGAGGGTGAGGGCGGGCCCGTCACCGACGAGCAAGAGAACATGCTCGCAGTGGCCTCACGTAACACGGAACGGCTGCTCACCATCATCAACGACCTGCTGGACATATCCCGCATCGAGGCCGGTGCCCTGCACCTGGATATGGTGTCCGTTGACATCAACCGTCTTGTCCGGGACACCCTCGAGGAGATCCGGCCGCTGGCGGACCGACACGGCCACACGATGAAGCTCGAACTGGATAGCAGCATCCCAGAGGTTGAGGGGGATCCTGACCGGCTGGCCCAGATCGTCACGAATCTGCTCAGCAACGCTATCAAGTACACACCGGACAAGGGCAGGATCGTCGTCCGTACTGAACGCGGGGATACGGACGGGATTCATCTGAAGGTGGAGGACGACGGGATTGGTATCCCCTCCGGAGACCTCCCGCATATATGGGAGCGGTTCTATCGGGGCCAGCATGCTTCTGGCCACCATCGTCCCCGGAGCATGGACTTCAGAACAGGAGGGACCGGGCTCGGGCTCCCCATCGTGAAGGGTATCGTGGAGGAGCATGGAGGGAAGGTTCGGGTTGAGAGCGAGGAGGGTGCCGGGAGCACGTTCCATGTCAATCTTCCTACCGAGACCGCGATGATAGCAGCGACTGGGCACAGTTCGCGTAATAGGAATCCCATGGTGCTCGTCATCGACGATGATGAGGAATTTTGCGACCAGATCGAGCTGGTCCTTCGCAAGGACTTCAAGGTGGTCAAAGCGACGAGCGGCAAGGAGGGAGTGGATATGGCCGGCAAGCACCGTCCCGACCTAATCCTCCTCGACATCCTCATGTCAGGGCTCGACGGGTACGAGGTGTGCCGTGCGCTGAAGGAGAGCGACGACACTAAGAACATCCCCGTCATCATCCTTTCCTCGATGGACCGGGAGGACGTGTGGGCGCGTGCCGAGGACGCCGGGGCTGACGATTTCATATCGAAGACGTTCAAGCGGAAAGAGCTGCTGGAAAAGGTGCGTTCGCGCCTGTGAGATAGGAGGACAATGATCATGGCCAAGGACAGTGCAAAGGATGAAGGCGCGGGGCTGACGGTCCTTGTGGTGGACGATGAACCGGACACCGTGGACTACATTACCCTGCTCCTCACCACGCGCGGGTACGCGGTGCTCCCTGCCAACTCCGGCGAGGACGCTCTCGCCACACTCGACAAGCACGACGAGGTCGACCTCGTGCTCCTTGACCTGCGCATGCCCGGCCTATCCGGTGCCGACGTCCTCATGACGATCCGGGCCGACGAGCGGACCGCGACCCTTCCCGTGGTCATACTCAGCGTCAACACAGAGACAAAGGACAAGGTCAATGCCCTCGGGCTGGGCGCGGACGACTACATCGAGAAGCCCTTCAGGAAGGAGGAGCTGTTCGCCCGCATCCGTTCCCACATCCACCGCAAGACACTTCGCGAGGAGCTGGAGGAGCTGAACCGGACCCTCGACCGCAAGGTGATGCAGCGGACCATGGAGCTCTTCCTCGAAAAGGAGTTCAGCGAGTGTCTCATCGAGAACGCCTCGGACATAATCTGTGTACTGGACCGCGAGGGGAAGCTCGTCAGGGTGAACCGGGCGGCAGAAAGGCTTTTCGGTCACGGGAAAGAGGAACTGCTCGGCCAGGCGCTCATCAGCTATGTAGTCCCCGAACACGTCCCTATCCTCACCGAGAACCGCACCCAGCGACTGCGGGGAGCGGACATCTCACCATACGACGTTGACGTGGTGGCCGGCGACGACTCGCGTCGTACAATCGAGATAGGAACGAGCCTGGTCAAGGACGAGAGCGGTGAGTTCGTGGAGTTCATGATCGCACGGGACATCACCGAGCGCAAGCGTGCTGAGGAGGAAATGCGCCGGCGGCTGATGCGGTTCCGTCTCAAGGAAGGAACCCTCTACCTCGTGGATGAGCACGGCCCGGGGCTCGCCCTCGAGGCGTTCAGGGACCTGCTCCGTGCTGGCTATCGTGCGCTTGCCATCACCCGTACGCCCGGAGAAGAGTTCCGGAAGGATACCGGAGGAGAGTATGAGCTCGAATGGCTCGCGGAGCAAGAGGGTCCGGACGCCCTTCCCCCCGAGCTCGGGATGGTCGAGAACCGCATCAAAGGGCTATCGCGACGGACTGCCGTGCTAATCGAACGGCTCGATTATCTCCTGTTCAAGAACGGCTTCGAAGCGACCCTTTCCTTCGTCCAACGCCTTCGAGAGATCGCGTACGTCCACGGCCACGTGGTGGTCCTCGCACTGGACCCGGCCGCGGTGACGCCCGACCAGCGCAACCTCCTCGAGAACGAGACGGGAATGATCGAGACACAACAAGGAGTGCGGCTCCCCGAGGATCTCATGGTGATACTACGGTTCGTCCACCGGCAGAACCTTATAGGCGTCAAGCCCCCCCTCTCGGAGATCGGCCACGAGTTCGGGATGAGCCGACCAACGGTGCGGCGGAAGGTCAAGCAGCTCCTGGCAGGGGAGTACGTGCTGGCACACCAGAAGGGGCGATCCAAGGTGCTCGAGCTGGCGCCGCGGGGCCGACGTCTGTTCGAGCGGTGAGCCTTGTAGAGCGACTGCTACCATCAGTCGTCCCATGTTGTTCCATGTTCCGTTCCATGTACTTATAACTGGGGAACGGTGTCCTTCGGATTGGGAGCGAGAACGGTCAAGAAACGCGAGCGTCTCATCACAGTGACCCAGGATTGGAGGTCGGTCCTCCATCAAGACACCACCCCCTCGGCGGCGGCCGTCAGACAGGTCGCCACGTCCGTGCTCACCCTCGTCCGTGGACGGGAGCCGGGCGCCCGCGCCGAGCTCTTTTACAGACTTCTTGCACTCTTGGCCACATGCGGTTACCGTGTGTACTACCTCTCCTGCGACAAGGGTCGGGAGGAGGTCATCGAGCGATGCGCGAGGTACGGTCTGCGTCCGTCGTCCGTGAACGTGCTCGAGCTAGGGAGGGACTGGACCGTTCCTTCCTTCGAGCGCGATCCCTCCCATATCAAGGACCGCATCGCCTTCATACAGAACGCCCATCAAGGATTCTCCCAGGACGAGCCCCTCATCTTCGCTGGGGACGTTGTCACGCATCTGACCACGCATTACGGTGTCGCGCGGACAACCGATTTCCTGCGTGATATCGTCTCGGACGCCAGGAGTTCGACCACGCGGTTCGTCTTCCCCATCGATGGAAGACATCCGGGGACCGAGGACCTGCTTCCGACCGCGGACCTAGTGCTTGAGCTCGACGGCACTGACCGTTGATGACGCTCACCGAAGCGCTCAAGGGAAATGCTTAAGAGGGCGCTTGATAGCATACGGGTGTGACGATGGAGGAACCATCCGTTGGAGGACGTATCGGGAGGCGCAGGTTCCTCAGATGGGGCCTGGGCCTCGGCGTTGTGGCCTTGGCCGCATACCGCTTCCTCCCCGTGAAGAGATTGGTGATCGCGTCCACACCCGGTACTCCGAGGAAGCGGATCGCACCCCCGCCATCGGCCCCACCTGTTCCCTCTGTCGCACCTACGGGGTCCTCTGAGATCCCTGTCCAGCTCTGCTCGGTACGGGGTGGCACGGTGGCCGACAGGGTACGGACCGCTTTCGAGAACATCGGCCTTGATTCCCGCGTCACGAAGGGAACGAAGGTGGTCCTCAAGGTCAACCTGCTTCAAGCCTCCAAGAAGGCATGCAATGTCCCGGAGTTCGTGGGAGCGCTCGCCAAGGAGTTCCTCGACCGTGGTGCCGAGGTCCTGGTGGCCGACTCCTCGTCAGGGGGCTCCACCCGGCAGGCAGCGGAACACACAGGGCTCCTCAAAGTATGCGACGAGGTCGGTGTCCCCTTCAAGGTGCTCGAAGATTCTGAGCGTGTTGCGGTGGACGTCCCGAACAGCTTGCGGCTCAGCTCGGTGAACGTCGCCAAGGAGGTAATGGACGCCGACCTTCTGGTCTCCGTTCCCAAGCTCAAGCTCCATGGCCAGTCCATCATCACCCTTGGCATGAAGAACATGATGGGGACCATCCACCGCTTCGAGATGAAGGACTTCCATATGGACATCCAATCGAGCGTCGCGGACCTCATGCGCGTAGTGCCGCCGGACGTCGTGTTCATTGACGGTACGGAGGCCATGGTGACCGGGGGCCCCATGAACGGGCGCATGGAGCAGCGGGACCTCGTCATCGCGGGCTACGATGTGGTGGCGGTGGATGCGGCAGGCTCCCGCGAGCTCGATATAGATCCCATGGGTGTGGGTTACATCGTGAACGCGCAGAATGCGGGCATAGGCTCCATGGAGCCCGCGTCGTCACGGGACATCAAGCTGTGAAGGCCGGCCCTGCTACTCCCCCTTCTCCTTCCGTTTCTTTTTCATCTCCTCCTTGAAAGGATTGTACCCCAGTTGGGGGATGGGCTGGATCACACCGGACGCGACGTTACGCAGGTGGGCGGAGATACGACGGAGGTTGTTGGTGAGCAGAGCGTATATGATTGCCTTACGAGCGTCGATCTCCGTGTCCTCGGTGAGACGACGGGCGAGGTCGGCGTGTTTGCGCTTGGTGCCCTCCTCATGCATCCCCATCACGGTCTTGGCCTTCTTCTCGTTGTCCTCCTGTAACGACTCCTTGGTGAGATCGAACATCTTGATAATCCGGCCGTACATGGCGATGACATCCTTGCGGTACTGGTCGTCGTCGAGGATTGTGGGGTAGAGGAGCTTGAGCTGAGCGATGTTCTTGCAGTAGTCGCCTATACGTTCGTAATCGATGACGATGGATATCAGGTAGAGAGAGCCGGAGAGGTCGGGGGAAGCGTTGAAGGCCAGGTACTTGAGCACTTTGGTGCGCACTCCCACTTCCAGCCGGTTGATGAGCTTGTCCTCGCCACATATCCTCTCAGCGATGTTGCACTTATCGTCCAGCAGGCATTTGAACGAGTCGCGAAACATGGACTTGCTCTGCTCGTTCATCTCCTCGATCTCGTCGAAGGCGTCGTCGAGGATGCTGCCGCGCGTCAGTGCGTCGTATATCTCCTTGAATGCCATCAGTATCACCGTATCATGAATATCACTATCCCGGGTACTATGTAGAACGCGAAGATCATGTAGGCCAGCGCCAGCTTGCGCTGCTCGGACACCACCTCGGCAAGCCGCCGCGCCAAGCCGATAGGCACCTGCCTGAGTGGGTACCAGATGACGATACCGAATATGTTGAAGAGCAGGTGCGCGGAAGCAGCCGTGACCGCGAGCTCGTTCTTGGTGACCAGCGCGGCCAGGAAGGCGGTGATGGTGGTGCCGATGTTGGCGCCCAGTGTGTAGGGGAATATCATCTCCAGTGTGACGAGGCCGGCGCCGGCCAGTGGGATGACCAGGGACGTCGTGATGGAGGAGGACTGCACCGCGGCGGTGACCACTA
The DNA here is from genome assembly GCA_030753015.1 of Candidatus Undinarchaeales archaeon. Taxonomy (GTDB): domain Archaea; phylum SpSt-1190; class SpSt-1190; order JASMDC01; family JASMDC01; genus JASMDC01. The sequence continues at coordinate 35,382 of JASMDC010000018.1, forward strand.
CCCCCAGAATGAACGAGATGAAGGCCGTGCGGAACAGAAAGCGGTCCAGTAGCAGCTGCATGCGGTCCATCACTAGCGAGCGCATGCAGTTCACGATGGCCTTGAGGGCGAGGAATAGCGTGACCATGGCGAGGACCAGGATGAGCCAGAGCGGGAGGTTGTGCTTGAGCACGGCGATCACCGGCTTGATTATGTAGTCCAGCGGGCTCACCAGTTTGAGCCCACCCATGGACGCGAAGGTGCCGGCGAGCACCCGGGCCGAGGACTCGATGGGGTGGTACATGATCTCGATCGGTAGGAGCACAGCGGCGGCGAGGATGTTGAAGAAGTCGTGTACGGTGGCGGCGGAGAAGGCCTTCTCGAAGTCCCTGCGGGAGGAGACGTGGCCCAGGGAGACGATTGTGTTGGTGATGGAGGTGCCCATGTTGGCGCCCATGATGATGGGGATGGCACAGGAGAGCGTCAGGAGCCCTCCGTCCACCATGAGCACGACGAGCGACGTCGTCGCCGACGAGGACTGGATGAGGGCGGTGGCGACCACGCCCACGAAGAAGGCCGCCAGTGGATCGGTGGTGGAGGCGATGATCTGCTCCGAGTAGTCGGCGCCCACGGCCTTGAACACGGCGCCGATGGCGCTGATGCTTAGGATGAACGCGTACAACGCCAGGAGCAGGGTGGCGAGCTTGAGATGCTCCTCCTTCACGTTAAGGGTGGAAGTGCAGTAGTGTTTTAAGCCTAACGCCGGGGCCCTGCGTTCACGCGCTCATGCCGGCAGCACTTGGCGCAGTATGTAGTAGAACGCGATGGACAGCACAGCCCCCGAGATGGGCGTGGCCAGCCAACCGAGCATGATGTTCCGGATGGTGCGGAGGTTCACCGTTCGCGTCCCCTTGGTGAGCCCCACACCGATGACGCCGCCCACGATCGCCTGGGTCGTTGACACGGGGATGCCCTGCTGGATGAAGACGTACACCGTGATGGCCGACGCGAACTGCGCCCCCAGCGCCGACACGGGGCCCAGGGTGGTGATCCCGCCGCCCATGGTCTCCACCACACCGCGGCCGAACATAATGGCGCCGAGGCCGAGGCATACGCCCCCGAGAAGCGCTCCCACCATGGTTGGAAGGACGTGCAGGTCGATGTAGACGTGGCCCGATTCGACCGACGACCACCCGCCCTTCAGTGCGTACTCGTTGAGCACATTCGACCCGACCAGCGGTCCCATGGCGTTGGCCACGTCGTTGGCGCCGAGGTTGTAGGCCACCGCCATCGCCGCCACTAGGGTGAGGACCTTTACCAGGGCACTGGTCGTCGCCCTGCTGCCGGACCGTGCCAGAATCCGGTTGAAAAAGTGGTAGAGGACGTAGGCCAGCACCATGGAACACAGAGGGGAGAGCACCCAGCTCACCAGCATAGTCTTCAGGATGGCGTAGTTGATGGGCGCGGGCATCCCGCCGAAGAGGTTGAGTCCGATGCCCGCACCAGCCACCGCACCGATGAGCGCCTGGGTGGTGGAAGTGGGGATTTTAAGAGCGGTGATAGCGAGCATGAATACACCCGCTGCCAGGAACGCGGCGAGCACGGCGCGCCGGTCCTTCTCCAGGTAGATGATCTTCTGGCCGTTGACATGGCTGCGGCACTCGCCTGTTGTGACTTTCGCGTTCGGTGGGCTGGTGATGGCGCAGGTGTACTCCGCGTTGATGGCACGACACGGTTCGTCCGTCTCGCACTCGACGGCGGGGACGATACCCTTGCCCACGGTCTTCATGACCTTGTAGCCCTCCAGTGTGGCGCCCAGAAGGGCGAACACCACGACGATGATGACAGCCTTGTGGAACGGCAGGATGCCGCCGCCCACGGTAGTACCGATGGCGTTGGACGCGTCGTTGGCGCCAATGTTCCACGCGACCAGCAGGCACGCGCCGATGATGAGGATGGACAGGGGGTCCATGATCCCACTCTAGGCGGTGCCGGTGATCAGCATGATGTTGAGAACGTCCGAGGCGTTCTCAGCGGCGTCGGTGAGCCCCGCAGTGGCGTCGGCGATGCCTGCCACCAGGAAGAGCAGGATAGGGTCATTGATCTCATACAGCTTCTCGTACAGCTCCCCCTTGAGTTGGTCGGCCTGAGCCTCCCGGTCGGCGATCTGCTTGAGGACACGTTTAGTGTCCTCGGGTCTCTCCTGGAGGGCGTCGTAGGCGAAGAGCAGGAGCTCGGTGGCGTCGATGCCGAGATCGGTCATGCGCTTGAGGTGCTTTGCGATGGACGGATCGCACTTCATATCCAGCATGTGCATCGAGATGCTCGCTGCGTCCTTGGACTCGTCCACGATGTCGTCCACCCGCTCCACGAGGTCGATGATGCGGCTGCGTGACAGAGGGAGGAAGGCTCCCGAGTAGAGGAGTTCCTCGATGCTGTGGACGAAAGTGTCCGCGTCATTTTCCTGCTTTCGGATCTCCGCAAGCTTCGCCCGGGCCAGCTCCTTGTCGCACTCGCCAACGGCGTCGAAGAACTCGCCCAGTGCCACAACGCTCTTGTTGGCTTTCACCATGTGCTTTCGGATGAGCTCGAGCACCTGGTTCTCCTTGTCCCTCCCGAAGAAGGGAATGCCGTCGAGGAATCCCATGATAATCACTCTTACTTAAGGACTAGGACATGCCACTTTTAAAACGCTTGTGCTCGCGTCCAGCCGGTCCTAACCGACAGTCACGGTGCACTCACAGGCGCATGAGCCGGGATCGGTGCGTATGCGGCACTTCTTCCGGTCGAGCCAGAGAGTGCAGGTCGGCAGGCAGTCGTTGCACGACACACGGAGCGTGCAGCCGGAGTAGTCGATACCGTGGTCGATGAACACGCTCTCGCCCTGCACGACCGTCGGCTCCCGCACCTCGAGCCGCGCGAGAGGGAAGAGGTCCGCGTTCACGATGCCTTGGGAAGTCGGTTCGACGGCCCACTCACGTCCGTGTACGTCCCTGGCCCTCACCACGATGGTGTAGGAGTTACCCGGTTCGGCCATGAAGGACCCAGACATAACGGTCGTGGATCCCTCGCCCCAGATGGCGACCTGTGTATCAGCGTTGCTCCCTTCGACCGCCAGCGACCAACCATCGATGACAGCAACGGACACCATTCCCTCGAAGGGCACGGTCGCGATGTCGGACAGGTCCACGGTGGCATGGACCCGCGTGGGCTCATAGAACACCGCAGAGGTGAGCCCCTCATCTGTCTCGAAACCCGCTTCGGAGATCCTGAGCTCGGGCCGCGTGATCTCGAGGTAGGCATTGGGGTAGTCCATGCGGAACTCGAGCGCGTCCTCAAGGCACCAGAAGGTCATGACCTCCCCGGAGCAGGAGTTCGAAGGCAGGCCTTGTTCAGGGAGGGTCTGGTCGAACACCGTCATGTTGTTCTCGTCCATGGCCTCCACCCTGAGCCGGAGCACGAAACCGACGTACTCTGAGGGGGTCTCCACCTCCCGTGTCTCGAGTCTGCTGCCCTCGAGCACGTCCATCACCATGATTGACGCCAGAGATCCATGGACCTCTTGTCCCTCTGCGTCCACCATGGAGACGGACACGGTGAGGGGAAAGAGAGCGGACTTGACGGTGACGATCCCTTTGACGCGGGTACCGGCATGTGCCTTGGTCGCCCGCTCGCCGTCCACCGTGAACCAGGCGTCCTGGACTGCTACTGTGCCCATTGGCAGCACCTTCGAAATGGAGCCCACGGCCGTGGCGACAGTCCTCCCCTGCTCGTCGTACACCTCGAGCACCGGCTGCACCGTCTTACCTACAAGGTCCTCTTCCATTTCCTTGAGGTTCGAGAGCAGTGTTACGTCGGTGCCGGGGTCCACGGACGAGACGGGGATGGTGGCCATGATGGCTGAGAACAGCTCCTCACAGGAGCACTCGCACACAGCGTCCTCGGGACAGAAGGGACATTCACAGGCATCGAAGAGCCTGAGCTTGACCTCGGACCTACCGTAGAACGAGAGGAATCCGGCGTTGGCCACGTCCGCTCGGAACCGCACGCTCTCCCCACCATAGAGCGCTTGAACCTCGCTCTGGCCTCGGAGGGTCGCCAGGCTCACACTCAGCTCGGGAGTCAGCGCCTTGCACATGCGCGCGCACACGTCCCATATCCCCGTGTCCCGCTCGTCACGTGGACAGCTGAGGATGCACTCGAATGTCGTATCCGGCCAGTCCCGTTCCCCCTCTCCTTCCCAGCAGTCGTCGACACAGACACGTGACTCCCTGGTCTCGGGGAACTGCGTGACACAGGTCCGTTCACACGCTACTTTGGCACCCATGCAACGGCGTGTGCATGCGTCCGTGCGTTCGCGGTTGCTGCCGAACAGGCTGTGACATGCTCGGCGGCACGAGGAGCTGCCCATGCACGTGGACGTGACGGGCCGTTCGTCGAATCCGTACCGGCAGCACAGCCCGATGGGGGAGCGCCCTGTCTGGCAGCGGTCGAAGAGGGGTCCGCCGCTCAGGGCGTGGGATGGTGACTCGCACAGCTCGGGATCGAACGGGCACTCGCCCTCCACGCCCTCGCCACAAAGGGCACGCGTGGTCGACCAGGGGACCGGTGTCTGTGGCCCGGGCTCGTACACGTCGGCGAACATACCCTCGCAGCAGGCCTGGATGCTCGCCCGATCGGTATCGTTGAGCAGGGGATCTGCGCACTGGTACGCCGTCGTCCGCCACTCAGTGCCCAGTCGGCACACGCACAGCTCGAGCTGGGCGTGGCAATGGGCCATTGACGTGCCATAACACTTCTTGCACACGTCCTCGCACAGCGAGACCTTGGGGATCTTGTGGACGAGGCAGCTCAAGGTATCTACGAATACGTCCTCCACATCGGTGTCCCTGATGATCTCGATGGTGTCCATGTGCTCCTCGGACCACTCGTCCATGTTGATGTCCTTGATATTGGCGATGGCCGGCTCGTGGGGGGCACACCCGCCGCGGTAGCCTCCGCATCCGGGGACCGGTGGCTTGGGCTGGGGAAGCGGGGGCAGACTACCGGGCTTCATTCCCTCGGGCCGCTTTCCGCACTCCTTGACGTTGAAGTTACGACAGAACACGGCCCATTGGCGGTGCGGATCGGCGTTCGGCGGCTCCTCGCCCGTTTTGTACATCAGGTTCGGATTCGTGCCCGGTGGGAAGTGGAGGTCCTGGATCTCCACGTCAGAGCAGAACTTGCTGACCTCGGAAGGGAAGTTGTGGCGGAATGTGGTGAGGTCGGCAAGGAGCTTGTCGTTCTGGAGGAAGAGGAGCATGTCGGTGGTCTCCTCCTGGAACTCATCGGAGCTTCTGATGCGGTCCGGCTTACCGTCCGTCGCCTCGTACTTGTCGATCCTCAGTGCGATGGCGGCCAGTTCGTCCAGGTTCTCCTGGACATGTGTGTAGGTCGCGCCCTGCTCCACGTTGCTCTGGTACTTTGCCCTGACGGCCTCCAGCTGGCCGATCATCTTGGGCAGCTCCTTGAGCATGTTCCCCAGGTAGTCGAGGATACGCTCCAGCTGGTCCTCCACCTCGCAGGGGGTTCGGTAGCTCTTCTCGTCCTCCTCTACCTGTGACGCTGGCGGGCGGTACGCGGCGAAGTCGAAGGGCGTGTGAGCGCAGTGGTGCCCCTCGGTGGGGGGCGGGGGCCAGGCGTACTCCCCGGAATCGTAGTCCTTGAGACGTGTTCCGATCACCTCGTCGAGCTCGCACACGTCGTGGAGATCGGCAAGCTCATGTGTGCACTGGCGTATCTTACGTGGTGAGGGGCGGCTGTTCTTGGCCTTCTTGGTCTCCAGTGAGCGCCAGGCCTCGGCGATGATGTGGTTGGGCCTGTAGCAGCCCGCGTTCATGTAACCGTAGGGATCGAACTGCTCGTTGATGCACGGCCGCACACAGCAGGCGATCTGTCCCTTGGGATTGACGTTGTCAAGACCGGTGTCGCATCCCTTGAAACCGCCGTGCTCGTCCGGCTGACCGATGGCCTTGTTGTCCCCGCAGAAGTAATCGTTGTGCCAGCACTCGTGCACCTCGCCCACCGGCTTTCGGGGCACCCCGTGCGTGTCGCAGTTGTCCCCGTAGTTGCAGGGATAGGGATCGCACAGAGGTTGACACATGGACATCCCGTTGTTGCCCTCGACGCACTTTTCCTTGTCCATGCAGGCCACCCTGGCCGTGCGGAAGCACGAACTGGGCGAGGGGAGGTCGCCGATCTCCACCTCGAGCACGCAGCCACCGTACTTGTCGTTGAACTCTTCGATGGAGCCCTCGCACAGGTTGCACTGCCTCTTCGCAGCGTTGTAGATGTTGCGCAGGTCCTTCTCCACCGACGTGTAGAACTTCTTGAAATTTTCATAATAGGCGATCGTGGTCTCGACGAAGTCGGCCATGCTCTCGTAGTTGGCGGCGATCTTGCTCACGTCCTCGGGACAGTCCAACAGGCTCACGTTGAGCTCGTCAGGCTCGTATCCCGTGTACTCCGGCTTCTCAAGCCCCGCGATCATGGTGTTGCATATGTACGGTTCGCCCTCAGTGAGGGGGTTCTCCTCGCAAGGGCGGAGGTTGAGGTCGGGACGCGGTCCGCCGTTGGCCTCACCATATCCTTTGTCAACGCACACCGCGCCAACGTACCCGTCGCCCCCGAAGGCGCACTGCCAGGTGCAGATCTTCATCTTGAAGGACTGGCGACACTGCTCGTCAGCGCCGCCACCGTCCCCCCCGCCGATGCTCAGGGGACCACAGTGGCCCACGCTGTGGCCCGAGATGGCGATCGATTCACAGCCGGCTTCGTCATCTGAGAACTCGTCCTCGCATTCGCAGTCCTCGCCCGGCAGGCAGTCCTCGCCCGACTCCCAGCAGGCGTTGTCGCCGTCGTACAGCCCCACCGAGCCACGGCACTGGAAGAACTGGCCAGGGGAGCTCTCCTCCAACTCACAATCATCGGACGCGCCCTCGGTCTCCATGATGCACCAGGTCTCCATGCCCGGCTCCAGCTTCGGGGAGCATGCAGAGGGTGCCAGGGCTAGGTCCATGGACAGGACGGTGAGGAGGGCGAGCGTGGCGACGAGCAGTATAGCATGTGCCAGGGGGGAGCAAGGATCCCCTCCTTTCCCCTTCTTCCAGGTCAGCGCCACCGGGATGTCCGCCCTGTCATGCATTACCTTCCAGTCCACCGGGCTATGTGGCCGAGGAGATGCACTCGCAGGCACAGGTGCCCGGATCAGATTTGATGGTGCATGACTTCCGGTGGAGCCAGAGGGTGCACGTAGGCAGGCATTCCTCGCACGCCACCTGGATGTTGCAGTCCGAGTAGCTGATGGACGAGTAGATGTACGTCGCCTCGCCCTGTACCAGGGTCTTCTCCTTCGCCTCCAGACGGGCCAGTGGGAAGAGCTCGGGATTCACCAGGCCCGAGGCCGTGGGGACGATGGCCCACTCCCTGCCCTGGTGGTCCGTGCCCCGGACCATGATCACGTAGGTGTTCCCGGGCTGAGCGGTGAAGTACTCCGACCACGCTGTAGTATCCTGCTTGCCAGCGAGGGTGATGTCCACCTGTCGAGAGCTTCCCTCGACCTCCACGGACCAGGAGTCCAGAGCGGAGATGGTCACCATCCCTTCGAAAGGTATGGTGGCGATGTCCGTCAGCTTGATGGAGGCCCGTACCTCTGTCGCCTCGTACATGACCGCCGATGACAGCCCGTCCTTGGTCTCGAAAACCGCCTCATTGAGCTTCAGCTCCGGCCGGCGGATCTCAAGGTAGGCGTCCGGGTAGTCCATGCGGAAGTCCACGGTCTCCTTCTGGCACCATGCGGTCATCACGTCGCCAGCACAGGCGTCCGAGGCGAGCCCCTGTTCAGTGAGGGTCTCGGCGATGACGGTGGTGTTGTCCTCGTCCATGGCCTCGACATGGAGGCGCAGCACGAATCCGACGTACTGGGCGGGAGTTTCAACCTCCAGCGTCTCCAGCTGGCTGCCGTCGAGCACGTCCTCGATCTCGATAGCGCTACGTGAGCCCTCGATCTCGTTCCCGTCCGCGTCCACCATGGACACGTACACGGTGATGGGGAAGAGGACTGATTTCACCTTTATAGCGCCCTTGATCTTCGAACCGGCATAGGCCTTCGTGTCACGTTCGCCGTCCACGACGAACCAGGCGTCCTGGATGGCCACCTTCCCCATTTCGAGGACCTTCGAGATAGGTCCCTGAGCGGAGCGTATCAACCGGTTGTCCTCGTCGTACAGCTCCATCACGGGCTGGACGGTCTTGCCCGCGAGCCCTTCGTCCACGCCCTTGGGATCTGAGAGAAGGACCGAGGACTCCCCTGGCTCCACCAGGGGGACCGGGATCGTGGCCAGGATGGCGCTGAACTGGTCATCGCACGCACATTCGCACACAACCCCCTCGGGGCAGGGCGGGCAGTCACACGAGTCGAAGAGCCTGAGCTTCACCTCGGCCCGTCCACGGAACGGCAGGAAGCCCTTGTTGTCCACTGCGGCCTTGAACCGGATGTCCTCACCTGCATAGAAGGCCTGGACGTCGCTCTCACCGCGCAGTGCCGACAGCCGGACGTCGAGCTCGGGTGCGAGCGCCTTGCAGATACGCTGACACACCTCTTGGACCTTTTCGTCCTTCTCGTCGGGCCTGCAATTACGGATGCAATCGAACGTGTACTCGGGCATCTCCTCCTGTTCCTGCTTCCAGCACTCGTAGATGCATCGCCGCTCCTCACGGATGTCCAGGGACTGTGTCAAACACTGCTGCTCGCACGAGACCTCGGCCGTCATGCACCGGGCGGTGCACGCGTCCACGCGTTGTGGGTTCCCCCTGAACTTCTCCTGGCAGCCCTTCCGGCATGACGCGCTCTCGGCGCAGGAATAGGTGATGGGCTTCTCCTCGAACCCGAACTTGCAGCACAGTCCCGTCTCGGAGGTGCTGGTCTGACAATAGTCGTAGAGCGGGCCCGCGTTGAGGACGTGGTCGGGCGTCGGGCACAGCTCCTTGTCGAAGAGACAGTTCTCGTCCATCCCCACAACGCACTGACGATTGGCCGTACCGCCACCGGGCTTGTACACGACGTGAGGTATCCCCGTTCCGGAAGTGGGTGCGCTCACGTCAGCGTACATGGCCTCGCAGCAGGCCTGGAACTGGGCCTTGTCGGTGTCGTTGTGGATGGGCTCTTGGCATTCGTACGCGGTGGTCTTCCACTCGGTCCCCAGCCGGCATACGCACAGACCCAGCTGGGCATGACAGTGGGCAATGGACGTGCCATGGCACGACTTGCAGATGTCCTCGCACATCGATACCGTCGGGATCTTGTGGCGGAAGCAATCTCCCGAGTCGACGAACATATCCCGGAGATCTAGCTCACGGAACTCCTGGAGAGCCTCCATGTGCACCTCGCCCCACTCGTCCATGTTCTGGTCCTTCCAATGGAACATCTGGGGGACGTGAGTGCATCCTCCCCGGTATCCACCGCACCCGAGGATGGGGGCTCCTTCGGCGTTCCCGCTCATCATCATGGTGGTCATGGCGAAGCTCTGCTCGTTACCGGACTGGCCGCCTCCGCCTGGGATCACGTTCCACCGGCTGCAGAAAGCACCCCACTTGTCGCAACCGTCGCCCTTGTGCTTCATTTCCTTGGGGGTTCCCCCTGGGAAAGCGAGCTCGCAACCGGCAGCGTCGAGCTTGCAGGCCACAGCGTTCCAGGAGTGCTTCTTAGTGAGGTCGGTGAAGAACTCGCTCGTCTGGAAGAACTTGACGAGCTTTGTGAGCAGCTTCTGGAACTTGTCGGTGTCCAGTTCCTCCTCGTCGCCGCTCTTCTCGAGCTTGTCGATGTTCCCCATGATGGCGACCAGTTCGTCCATGTTCTTCTTGATCTCGACGTAGGAGGCGCCCTGGTTGATGGAGGTCTGGAACTTCGTCTTCACCTTCTTGAGCTCGGCGATGGCCTTGGGCATCTGGGTGAGGAGGTTCTTGAGGTACTTGAGCGTCTTCTTCATGTCCTTCTCCACATTACAGGCGATCTCGTCCTTGTCCATCTCGCAGATGTCCCTAAGGTCGGCGAGCTTCTTCTCGCACTCCCGCACGCCCACGGGGGCCACCACGGCACGCTTGGACTTCTCGGTCACCAGCGTCCGCCATGCCTCAGCGATTATGTGGGACGCACTGTCCTGGAAGCATGCTTCGTCCTTGAAGGAGTAGATGTCCGTGCACGTTGGTGGCTGAGGCTCCTCATCAGGAGTGGGGGTCTGCTGCTGCGCCTCATTCCACTCGCCCCAGGCATTGAGGAAGGCACCGAACTTGGCCTGACAGATGACACTGGCCTCCATGCAGCACCCGCCCATGTCCACGGTGGCGGGATCCGGCTTAGGATTGCACCCTGCTGCCCCGAAATCGTCGCCCGGTGAGCCGATCGTATCGTCGGTACCGCAGAAGTTCTCATTGGACCAGCACTCACCGTCGGGTCCGGGCACACCCTTTTCGCACTCCTTGCCATAGTTGCACGGGATGGCCTCACACATGGGGCACATCTTCACCATCCCTGCCTGGCCGCCGCTCCCCTCGTTGCAAACGGAACCCCGCTCGCAGAAGGGCTTGGCCACGTTCCAGCAGATTGTGGGTGCGGGCAGGTCCTCCATCTCGTTCTCGGGCATGCCACAGATGGCGTACTTCTCGTTGAACGACTCGAGGCTGCTCTCGCATGTGGAGCACTGCTTCTTGACTGCAGTGTATACGATCTGGAGGTCGTTGTTCAGCTCCTTGAAGAACTTGAGGAAATTCTCGTAGTAGAGGATGGTGGTTTCGACGTACTCGGCCATGTTCTCGTAGTTCGCCGCGTCCACACCGCCCTCCTCGGGGCATTCGAGGAGCGAGACGTTGAGCTCATCCACCTCTGCCTCGGACTCGAACTTCGGCTTCTTGAGGCCCGGGATCATCCCCTCGTTGATCATTGGCGATCCTTCAACGGGTGGATTTTCCTCGCAGGGCGGGAGATTGAGCTCCTCGCGGGTGGGGCTATTGCTCATCCAGCCCTTGGCGACGCATACCTGGCCCACGTAGGCCTTCTCGCCGAGATTGAATAGATAGGAGCATGCCTTCCAGCTATAGTCATCATCGTCCTCCTTGTAGTCGCCCTTCATGATGCTGAGCATCCCGCACTCTCCCGGCATCAGGGTGGCTGCATCCTCGATGCTGCTACACTTCTCGAACTCGTCGTCGGGTTCGTACTCGTGGATGCACCACACCAGTTCCCCTTCCTCCGAGCTCACGGGGACGGCGCTCATTAGCACTACGGCCATAACGGCCAAGATAACGTATCTGGATTTCACGATGATCACCTTCGATCGGCCCATCTATGACAGAGTGGGTCCTGTAACGATACCTGCTGTCCCACGTATAAATAGGATTCTCGGAACAGCTATGGGACGCTAAATTCATGAGCACGTCCTCGTGCTAAGTGAACCGACGCTAATAGATCCATTTGGACTGGAATGGCGTGTTTCTCCAGGGATATGAACTGAACGGGGGGCGTTACGCCCTTATTAAGGACACGTATTAGTGACTCTATCCACGGCCCTGTACGTCGACAATGTAACTAGTATACTACGTCATTGACGCGAAATCTTCTCGGAAAACAGGTTTATTTCAGAATAAATCGTATTAATCCTTAATAAATCCTTGGGGCGGGGGCGTAAATGTAAGAAAAAACAAGAAAATGGCTTAATATTACGAAGCATTTATTAAGGATAACCTGTCCTAGGGACAAGTCGGGCGGCCAGCCGCTCACATACCCAGGTGAGAAACATGCGCCGAAGGATTATCTCCATTTCCTTGAGGGAGGACCTCATAACCCGTGTAGACAACCTTGTCGACGGTACCGTTATCCGGAACCGGTCGCACGCTCTCGAGAGCATCCTTGTCAACTACTTCCGTGAGGAGAAGATCAAGGTGCTCATCCTCGCAGGGAGCCAGGGAAAGGACCTCCTGCCCCTGACAAAGGATACTCCCAAGTGCATGCTGGATGTCGGAGGGAAGCCCATTTTGGAGCATGTTGTACGCAACCTCCGAGTGCTCGGTTTCACCCAGATGATCATATCCGTCTCATATAAATCCGACAAGGTCATGGACTACTTCGGTGACGGGAGCCAGTTCGGTGTGGAGATCACGTACATCCAGGACCCGGAACCTCTCGGAACGGCCGGTGCCCTCATCAGGGCCGACAAGTTCATCGACGGGCGGTTCATCCTCATCTACGGGGATAACTTCTTCAAGTTCGATCTCAGCGACATGGTGGAGTTCCACGAGAAGGCCAGCGCCCTGGGAACCGTTGGCTTGACAACCGTTCCGGACCCAGCGGCCTACGGTGTCGTCGAGCTGAAGGGTAGCAAGGTCGTGGACTACACAGAGAAGCCCACCGACTACCGCTCCTTCATCATCAACGGTGGTATCTACATCTTCGAGCGTGAGATCTTTTCGAGCCTCGATGCCTCTCAGCGCTCCCTGGAGCGGGACGTGCTACCTCAACTGGCCAAGGAGGGGAAGCTCGCCGGGTACAACCTCGCCGGGCAATGGATCGGTATCGACACCAAGGAAGACCTCGAGAGGGCGCGCAAGCTCTTCTCTGAGAAGAAGGTCGAGACCATCTAGATCCGTTACACGAGCACCCGGAACAGCCCTATTACACCGTCTTCTTCGTCGGCCAACCGATTGAACAGTTCGGCAGCCTCAGGTGTAGGGAGCGAATGCATCTTCACGCCCATACGCTCGATCACCTTCTCGTCCGCAGGTGAGAGGTTGTGGATACCGATAAGTCCACGTCCGAACACGAATATCTGGGCATGGTGATGGAGAAGGAGGAGCTCGAGCTCGCGAAGGGTGACCTTACCCTTCTCCGTCCTAGGCTCCACCCAGCCCCACTGGGTGAGCACGATATCCTCCTTGAATGCTTGGCCGTCCACAACGATATGTCGGTGGGCGACCTCGTCGATATGGGCCATTAGTATTGTCCAATGATGTGGCCTGTACAAACATTTTAATGTCTACCCGGCTCCCAATCGGCCGTGGAGTGCGAGATTTGCGGACGTCAGATGCACCGAGGCGAGCGTATTCGCCTTGAGGGTGCTACCGTCACCGTGTGCAGGGACTGCGCCTCCATGGGAACCCGCATGGGCCCTGCCTACGAGCCGCGCCCGGTCGAGCGTTCCGTGAAGCGAACTCCCGACCGGCGCAAGCCCGAGGAGGAGATAGTCCCAGAATGTGCCTCACGGGTGCACCTAGCCCGCGAACGGCTAGGCATCACACAGAAAGAGCTCGCTGAGCGTCTCAACGAGAAGGAGTCGGTGATAACCCGTATCGAGACCGGACGTATGGTGCCGCCGATCTCCCTGGCCCATCGCCTCGAACGGAAGCTGGAGATAACCCTGGTGGCCGTGCTCGAAGAGGAGGATGTCGGTCCCCTAAAGAGCCATGACGCCCCGCTCACCCTCGGGGACGTTGTCAAGGTCCGGAAGCGCGGCTGAACCTATGGCGAAAGCTTGGAGCAACAGCCGTGGGAAGGTCATCCTGCTCGGCCTTGGAATGACCATCTTAATCCTGACGAGCTTCTATCTCAACCACTACCTTCCGTTCAAGCAACAGATGCTCCATCTGGCATGGAAGGGCACGATCCTGGACGGTAGTGTCGAGTCCGTGAGTGTGCTTGGAGCGGAAGTACCTGTCGGAGGCGGTACATTCATGCGTCAGGTCACCTTGGCCGTAAATGGCATGGCCCTCTGGACGCTGGTGTCGTGGCTTGCGTTCTTCCACTTCGATCCAGGGCTCATGCTCCTTCTCTGGGGCACTTGGCAGTTCTCCTTCCCGGTCGGACTGGGACTGCTCACACTGTGGGCGCTGGTGAGCACGCGTCTTGAGCGCTTCGAGCAGCGGGACGGACTCCTACATCATCTTCACATCCTATCCTTCAGGTACGTGCCCCTCTTCCTAGTGCTCCCATGGGCGCTGGCCTGTTTGATGATACGGAAGCGAACCCCGGACCGCGCACCGTTCGAGGACCCCGTGGTCAGGGAGGTCATCGATCTATCCCGGTACCACGTTCCCGTCATGGTGTTCTACTCGCTGGCCATCCTCATGCTCGTGTTCGGCATGATGGGTGGAGTACGGTCCGTGGTGGCGGCCTCCGGCGACCTCCACGGCATGCTTGACCTGCCCGAAGCGCGAAGGTACTACCTCACCGGGTTCGCTCTCGAGGCACGAGAGAACGGATTCGAGCTCCTCCCTGATCCCGGTGCGCTCCGCGAGATAGCCGTGCTCCATCTGGCTCCCATCCTCACAAAGGAGCACCTTCCGGCCGAGTACGTATCCCTCATGGGTCTCGTCGGCTTGGAGGCGGGGCAGTTCGACCATGCTCGATACACTGAACTGGTAACTGACAACGCCCTGTTCTTCACCTTCGTGGGCCCGCTCCTCACTCCGCTCGTGGCCCAGGTGGTCTCTACTTTGCTCTACTTCGCGTTCATCTGGCTGGTGCTGCCCCGGCGGACCGATGCGTCCGTGTTCTCCTCGACAGCACGCGCGCTGTTCACCATCCTCATCGCCTGGCTGGCCCTCTCTACCGTGAACTTCTGCCTGCGAACACTGGTGGGCGACATCGGAGTGGCCACTGCACCGACGAACCTTCTTACCGTCATCACCCTCATGGTCCGCTGGGTGGTCGTGCTCGGTGGGATGCTGGTGGCCTATGCCGTGCTCAGGCTCGACATCGCCAAGACCCTCGTTAACGGACTGGCCCCGGTCTCTGGGAGCAAGGACGGCGCCCGGGCCGCGATGCTGGTAGCGGTGGCGGTCGCGCTCATAGCAGGGCTGATCGTGGTGTTCACCATGCTCGCACCGGTGCTCGATCGTCTCGTGCTCTCGCCCATGAACAATCAGGTCCAGAGCCATCCGGAGCTCTATTATGACACCCTCATCCGAGCGGGGCTGGGCATCAACCGGTACCTTGCAGACATCCCTGCCGATAGCGTCCAAGTACGCGACCTCGGGGGCGAGGCACTTCGACAGAACCTCCGGTTCCAGGACAACTTCATTAATACCAACGCAGACATGCTCTCCACAGTCCGCCTGTGGGACCGTGAGCGTGCCCGTGTGCGAACCGATCGCAACATGGGCGAGGTACCGTACCTCGACATCGGGAACGAGGATTTCCTGGTGCGTGAGGAGAATGGTCGGATGGCCCCCTTCTGGGCCGTTGAGCTCCCTCTTCGGCGGGACAAGGTGACGGACGGTGACTTCTACAACAACCACCAGTTCTACACACACTCCGATCAGGGCTTCATGACGCTGGACGCCAACACGGGCCACGGTATAGAGAACGCGTACCCCGAGGACCAGATGTACTACGGAGTCCACGAGGATTTCGCTCTCTTGGAGAGCTACCTGACCGAGGAGAATGTGACAGAGGTCGGAGACGTCACGTACGAGGGTAAAGGCCTCGAGGTTACCGTTCCTGACGTGTTCTTCTACGACGCCCACTACATCGGATTATTACCGAACGCCCTACGTCGGTGGCGAGTACCGTCGGACGAGACCTTCTACTGGCGATGGGCCGAAGCAATCGACCGGGGGGACATTTCCGGATTCAAGCTCCTGCTCATGCGCCGGTTGGACCTGCGGCTGCGCAACCTTCTACCCGTGCTGGCCACGACCGAACCCTTCGACATCAAGGGCAACGATCCCTATCCCATTACATATCGCGGGGGCACCTGGTTCCTCATGCACGGATTCATCGCACTCGATCCGTCCCTCATCCCCCTCACCCGTATGGAGGTCACCGGTGGTGTGGGCTCCCGCAATCCTGTCGAAGCGTACGCCCGGTACACTGTTATCGCACTGGGAAACATCTACACGGGGGAGATCGAGCTCTACGCGCCCTTCGATGACCGGCTCTCCCAGCTCCTACGCACCGTGTATCCTGACCTCGGCCGGGAGCTCCCTGACGAGGTCCGGCGCCAGCTCCGATATCCCAAGCAGTACCTCACCTGGCGCGCCCACAAGCACTTCGACAACCATCCCATGCCCGAGGACTACTACAAGGGGCTGGACTTCTTCAAGTCCGATCCTTCGCAGGAGACGATTTACTACACTCCGTTCCAGATGGACGATGGTGCCACGGAGTTCGTGGGCATCCTTCCGGCGTTGCTCGACAAGGGAGCGGCCCAGACGCAGACCGAGACCGGGCTCGTTGGATTGTACGTGGTGCGCAACTCCTTCCTCCGGGACGACCTGGAGCATTTCGGAGATATCGTGCTCTACCGCTTCCCCAAGTCCGGTGGGGACGAAGGCGGCTGGCTCTTCTACTCGTACCAGGCCATCGAGCGCAACTACAAGGGCGATGCCCGTTACCAGGAATGGGCACGTCTGAAGGAGAGCGAGACGCTCAAGCCAGGCAACATGCTCCTCTATCGCATCGGCCGACATTGGATCTATATCCGGCCTATCTATCTGGAGACCGGAAAGGGCATCACACGTCTCGAGAAGGTCGTTGCCATGCTCGGCTCCTACCAGGTGAACGCCACACGGGACGAGTATCGGGTCGGTTTCGGCGATGATCTCCATGGCGCCCTGCGCGACCTCATGACGACGACAGTTGTCCCCTCGACAACGGAACCGGAACCGAACGTCACGATACCCCCGCCATCACACCCCTCGACAACTGATGACGATGTGGCCGAGGCCTTGACCGCACTTAAGTCCCTGGTGGACGAGAAGGTAGAGTGCCTGCGCGCCAACGACCTGGTGTGCGCCATGGCGGTCGAGGCACGGATGACGGAGGCCGAGGCCCGGTTGGCGGAACTGTTCGCACGCAATCGCACGGGAGGTGGTACGGATGCCGCGTAAGCGCAAGGACGAGGAGGAGATGCCGCCCTTCGTTCCCCTTGGTCGGGATGAGGAGGAAGTGCCCGGGATCCGTGTATTGGTCGAGGAGGACGGGAGCTACCGCGCAGGACCACGACGTGGTAAGAAGAGCTCGTCCGGTCCGAAGCCCGGTGAGGACCGCCCCCGACGGTCCTCGGACGGAGGTGGTGGGTCTGGCCCGGTGCTCACCCTCCTTGGGCTGTTCCTATTTGTGAATGTTGTGTCCTACATGGCAGTATCCGTCCTGTACGCGCCCTTGCTCGGCCAGGACCCCTGGGTACTGATGCTCCTTGCGCTCGTCCTCACGGTGGTGCTCGCCCGGACGGTGATAGACGCCGCGAAGCATGCTCTCGCGGCCCTGGTCGCCGGTGTGCAGCGCTTCCAGAAGGAGAGAGAAGAGGTGACCCGGCAGCGCAGGATGAACCAGTTCTTCCGCCAGGGCGGGTTCGATAACGGATTCGATAGGTGATTGCGTCCCATCGGTGCGGGGATTCACTCGCGAGGCAATACTCCCTTTAGCACGCCCAGAGCGAGGAGATAGGCGGCAACGCCGAGCCCAAGACCGACGAGGACGTTCCATACATTTCCCTCCCAGGTGCTGGATGAGCGGGAGGCTTCTCTCACACAATAGTTACTGACACAGATATGACCTATAGGACAACCGCAGTCAGTGCAACAGGTCTTGTACGTCTCGCCCTGGCTGCACTGCAGGTCACCGCACACCGTCGGTGGTGACGCGGTGACCAACGATTCCGCTGGACTGACGTCCGCCAAGCACGATCGCAGGACGAGCATGGAGATCACGATGACGAGGATCCATGCTCGGGTTCGACGTTCCGACCTCACCTACGAGGAGCTCATCGACGTAATATTAAGGTTTCATCCCTTGCACGACGGGCGCACGACTACGTTGAACCGATTCGAAATGATAACGAATATATAACAAATGTATATTCAATTGTTACATGAGCCGAACCAGCGTCCTCCATCTCCGTATCCCCCGGGGTCTCGTGGACGACATGGACCGGACGATCTTGCGGATAGGTCGATGGGCTGGCCGGACCGAGTTCGTACGCGATGCATGTCGTCGTCTCGTGGAGCAGCTCGAAACGCCATCGCAACCCCCGGGACAGGTTCATGAGCGCGAGGAGCCGATAACGAGCACGGACCGGCAGGAGGGGACCTCCGTGTGGCACGAGGCCATGGAGGAGGCTGATGGGGACGAGGGGGAAGCGAAGCTCATACTTGACGAGGAGCTGAGCGGTCTCTAATGAGAGCAGGACGATATACTATCCTCGGGCTATCGTGATGGTCCGATATACACAGCTTCCTAGCAACAGCGCGCCGCCCCCGTCCTAACCCTTTTATTTTCTACGCTCCTGCTGCGGAGACATGGGCACTCGCGTTCCCCCACAAGGGGGCGTCACCAGTTCGGGACGGACCGTGACCATGGTCGTCCTCATCGCTCTCCTCCTGAGCGTCTCGTGTGCCCTGGCGGCGAACGACACCGTCCATATCCACGTCTTCTACGGTGAGGGCTGCCCCCATTGTCGGGATGAAAAGCCATTCCTGGACTACCTTGAGGAGACCTATCCTTCGCTGGAGGTCCACCTGTACGAGACTTGGAGCGATCCGAAGAACGCGGAACTGTACCAGAAGGTCGCGGCCAGCTATAACGGAGAGGCCCGGGGAGTGCCTGGCACCTTCATCGGAGAGCACTTCATGATCGGGTACGGCTCTGCAACCACTTCGGGAAAGCAGCTGGAGGGCTACGTCAAGGAATGTCTTGAGAAGGGATGCGTAGACCCATTCGTGAAGGCGGGGATCACCACCGCAACGACGCCCGGTGGCTACCCGGACCTGAGCGGTGTGGACGTCTGTCTGGTCGTCTTCCTGAACATGACCTGCGCTCCCTGTGAACGCCTCCTACCCTTCCTGGAGGAACTGGAAACGCGGTACAACATCAACATCACGACCTACGAGGTCAACAATCCGCTCGGGAACGCCATCTACAAGGACTATCGCCGGCGCCACGGTATCAAGGAAGTGGGTTTCCCCCTAGCGTTCATCTCAGGTTATTACCTCATGGGCGAGGGCCTCATCCGCGACCACCTCCCCTCACTGCTGGAGGGCTGCTTAACCGAGTCCTGTATGTGCTCCGCAGGGAATATCGTACCGATCACTCCCGGCATACCCGATCCTATTGATGTTGATCCGCCAGAAAAAATTCATGTATGCCTCCCCTTCTTGGGTTGCATAAATACGCAGAACGCCTTCCTCCCGGTCCTCACCGTTGCGATCGCCCTTGTGGACGGCGTGAACCCGTGCACCATGTGGGTGCTCTCCTTCCTCCTGTCCATGCTCTTCTACGCCCGATCGCGCAGGCGCATCATCATGGTGGGCCTGGTCTATCTCGTGACCGTGTTCACGGTGTACTTCGTGTTCATGGCCGCTTGGCTGAACACCTTCCTCTATATCGGCTACATCGACTGGATACGCAATTCCATCGGCCTCATCGCCGTTGTAGCGGGTCTTATCAACATCAAGGACTTCTTCTGGTTCGGTAAGGGCATCTCGCTGGTCATCCCACAGCGGTTCAAGCCCTTTCTTATGCGTCAGATGCGTAACCTTACCAAGGCCGAAGGCTGGCCCCTCCTCAGCGGGACTGTGTTCATGGCCGCGTCCGCCAGCCTCATCGAGCTCCCATGCACCGCCGGGTTCCCGGTCATCTACACGCAGATCCTGACCCAGCAGGGCTTCTCCGGCGTGAGCTACTACCTCTACCTTGTGCTCTACAACCTCGTCTACATAATCCCCGACGCCTGCGTGCTGGCGGTGTTCCTAGTCTTCATGGAACGCAACCGTAAGATCACAGAGCGGGAGGGGCGATGGATGAAGCTCGCAGGCGGTTCGATCATGCTCGTCCTCGGTCTCATCATGCTCTTCAAGCCCGATATGCTGATGTTAGGGTAGGTGGGACCATGGCGATGGAAGAGCTCTATGGTGCCCGTGTGTACGGACCTGTACGCTCCCGGCGCCTAGGTTCTTCGCTCGGTGTGGACATCCTGCCACCGCACACATGTACCTTCGACTGCGTGTACTGTCAGCTGGGGGGGACGCAGCACCTCGTGTCATCGGCCGATGAGGCCCCCGGCCGCTTTCCCACGACCGATGAGATCGTGGCAGCGGTGCAGCGGGTATTGGATGATATTCCTGAACTGGACTACATCACCATGTCAGGCCGGGGCGAGCCGATGCTCTCGCCATATCTTGGCGACGTCGTCACACGGATACGCGACATCACCGACGTGCCGCTCGCCCTCATCACCAACGCCACTCTCCTTGTCTCCCCTGCCGCCCGGAGTACGGCCTCGCGATTCGATCTGGTGGTCCCGTCACTGGACGCCGCGACCGACGAGGGTATCGCACGTGTCAACCGGCCTGCTACAGGATTCCGTGTCGAGGACATCATCGCGGGCATCGCGGAGGTGGCACGCTCGTCGGCCACGGTGTGGCTGGAGATCATGTTCGTGCGCTCTGACGAGGGGCCTTCGAACGTCGACGACGCGTCCATCGATGCCCTGGTGGCCGCCGCCAAAAGGATAGGGCCTGAACGAGTGGATGTCAACACATGCGTCAGACGACCGGCGAAGGAGTTTGTCCACGCGCTCTCACAGGAAGAGCTTGAGACCATCGCCGAGCGTTTCAGGACCGCGGACCTGCCCGTGCTTGTGGTGCCCGACAGGCCCGCCGGGTGAAGGTTTATAAATTATCTACGATGACCGACACAAAGGATGGCCACGGTCAAGAAGATGCTCGAGAAGGTGCTCGACGGCCTCCGGTCCGTGGGTGACATCGAGGCATCCGCCATCGTCTCCCGGGACGGACTTCTCATGGCATCTGATATGGCCACAGGTATCAACGCTGAGACCTTTGCGGCCATGTCCGCCACCATGCTGGGTGCAGCTGAGACCGCTGCCACCGAACTGGGGCGTGGCCTTCCTGACCGTATCATCGTCGAGTCGGAGGAGACGAAACTCATCGCTATCGGTACCGGCCCCAAAGCGCTCCTTGTGGTCATGACCTCCCCCGAGGCGGGGCTGGGTCTCGTCCTCATTGAGTTGGAGAAAGCGGCCGATAAGATCAAGATGATCCTGGAGTGATTACACAATGCAAATGGACCAGCATACCATCCAGCGTACCTTCGCTCTCTCGCTCATCGTTTTCGTTATCTTCGCACTGTTCATCCTCCAGGCCAGGCCGTTGGCGACCCTGTCCTCGCTCTCGGGCCAGTTCGAGCTCCTTGCAGGAGTGCTGGGCATGCTCGGTGAGCTCATCGCCGTGTATGTTGTGTGGCGCATGTACCAGTACCTGGAGGACACCGAGTTCGGTCGTGTCGCGCTCCTAGGGGGCTGCGGGCTCGTCTACCTCGCCATCGCATCCGTGTTCAGCACGCTCGGGCTTCTGGACGCTGTGGGAGTTGTCCTGCCAGAACTGGCACGCCAGCTCGTGAGCGTGGGGACGACCTACTTCACCCTCTTCAAGGGCGCCTTCATCCTCCTGGGATTCATTGAGCTCCAGAGGTTCCTCAAGAGCCCCCAGGCGCTCCCCAGCCTGCTCCTGGCCTTCAAGCGGATGCTGGAGACCGAGTCTGGGCGCACGGTGGACATCTGCGAGCCGTGCGATGACGAGAAGAAGGACGAATAGGACTCTCGCCACTAGCTGAACGTGCAGCTATTATCCTTGCACATGCAAGCGGATACCGTAGAGCTCTTCTTCAGGCACGCTGTCTGGTCGACACACACGTTCCCCTCGAGGCTGTCGAAGTTCATACAGGACCATTCGCTGTCACAGCACCGCGGGACGCAGCGACTGTTCTCATCGCAGGTCCGGTACTTGGTCGTGTCCTCGGGCATGTACTTGGCGGCATAGATGATGACGCCCGAGAGCACGAGGATGACGAAGACGGACAGTAGGGCGACGAGCCAGAAGTGCCCTCCCTCTTCCTCCTCCTCCTCCGGGGCCGCCGCCTCGGGAGCGGGCTGCTGCTGTTGCTGCGCCGGGTAGCCCTGCTGATTATTGGTGTTGTAGCCGTAGACCTGGCTGTAGTACTGGGGGTAGGACTGCTGACCGTAGGGGGACGGGGACAAATAGGGCTGTTGTTGCTGGTCAGCGGGCGTCATAGATCCAACCTACGCCTCGGCCAGCCCATGGGGCTCACCTTAACGGAAATGGATGATACCATCACAGTAAAAAACCCTACCCTTCGCACGGGTGCCGTCTCGGTACCGCTTCCGTCCTAAGGGGATGTCAACGCTTCCCGAACATGAAACCCGCCAGGGCTATGAAAGGCAAGATCTCGAGACGGCCGACGAGCATCTCGAAGATGAGGACCACCTTACCGATGGGCTCGAGCTGCGGGCCACTGATGCCCACCGACAGCCCCACGTTCCCCTGTGCCGAGGCGACCTCGAAGAAGGAGTCTGTGCCGTTGTAGCCCAGGCTCATAAAGGCGAGAGCGCCACCGAAGAGGAACACGAGGTAGAGGAAGGCGTAGAGCGAGGCGGACATGATCTCCCCCTCCTCGAACACCTTGTCCCCGACCCGGAAGGGAAGGATCGCCCTGGACGGGAGGAAGAGCTTGCGGACGATCCAGATGACCGCCTTGAAGATGATTACGAACCGGATGAGTTTGATGGCCGATGAGGTCGAGCCGTACCCGCCCCCGATGACCATGAGGATGGTCAGGATCCATTTCGAGAAGTCCGTCCAACTGGACAGGTCCGCGGTAGCAAAGCCCGTCCCGCTGACCGCTGATGCTGTCTGGAACAGGGCCTGGCGACCACGGACGGTGACCTCCGCGTTCAGCTCCGGCGAATCGTTGGCGTAGAGCACGAGGAAATGGTGCCCGGCGATGGCAAGGGTACTGAGGAGGATTACGCCCAGCAGAGCCCTTACTTCCACGTTACCGAACAGGAAGCGCCAGTTGCGCTCGAACAGCTTCTTGTGGACCACGAAGGAGATGGCGCCGGCAAGCATGAGGGGGATGACCACCATCTCGGCGTTCAGGTTGTCGTAGTGCCCTAAGGATTTGTTCTTCACTGAGAACCCGCCGGTGGCGATACCGGTCATGGAATGGTTCACAGCGTCCCATGCGGGCATACCTGCTACCATGAGGCCGATGGCCCCCGCGGCCGTGTAGAACAGGTAGATCCACCAGATGATGCGGGCGGTCTCGGTGATGGAGGGGACGATCCTATCGGTCCGACCTTCTGCGGTGTAGAGCTGGGCCGCGGCAGAGCCCGGTGTCAGCAGGACAGCGAGGAACAGCACGATCACCCCCACCCCGCCGAACCACTCGGTGGCCGATCGAAAGAACAGGATGGCCCGGGGCGCGCTCTCCACGTCGGGGATCATCGTAAGACCCGTTGCCGTGTACCCGGATACGCTCTCGAAGTAGGCGTCCACGTAGGCCGCGGCTCCTGGATGGAGCTCCGGCGTCTCGAACTGGAAGAACTGGATGAAGGGGAAGATCCCTACGGCGGGGATGATGAGCCATGCCAGTGCCGAGGCCACCATCGCCTCACCGCGGGAGATGTTCTCGGGAGAGAACCGGTCGCGGAGGAGGGTGCCCAGCACGAACACGATGACGGCCGGAACGAGGAACGACTGGATGTAGTCATACTCACCGAAGAGGAGGCAGATGATCACTGGCGAGGCCGTCATGACGGCCGTGATATGAAAGACGACCCCGAGATAGCCGAGGATGTTGGAAATGCGCGAGCCGGAGAACATCTCACTCGGTCCCCGTAAGCTTGGCTTTCACCTGCTTCTGGACCTCGAGGGACGCGAACACCGTCACTTTATCGCCGAGCTTGAGGAGGGTGTCCGCCTTGGGGATGATTAGCTCCTCGTCACGATAGATCGCTACGATGAGGCTCTCCTCTGGGAACTCGATCTCCTTGAGCTTCATACCGGCGATCTTCGACTCGGGTGGGACTACCACCTCGAACATCTCTGCCCTACCCCCGCCCAGGAAGTAGAGCGTGGAGATGTCGGGCCGCTTGACCACATCGGCGAGATAACGGGCCGTAGCGATGTCGGGGCTGATAGCCGTCGTCACCCCGGCCTTCTCGAAGATGCTGATGTGCTTGGGATCGTTCACCACGGAAACGATGCTCTTGACACCACGGTCCTTGGCGAGCATGGATGACATCAGGTTCAGCGAATCGTCGCGGGTCACGGACACAAGGACGTCGGCCCGGTCGACACCGGCCTCTCGAAGGATGTCAGCGTCGTCACCGTCGCCGTTGACGACAAGAGCATCGGTAGTCTTGGCGAGCTTGTCGCACAAGGCCTTGTCCCGTTCGAGGATAACCACGTTGACCCCATCATGAACGAGTAGCTTTGTGAGGTGTTCACCTATACCCTCTCCTCCGACGACAATAACATACATGGTCAGAACACCGTTCGATGGGGAGATAGTGGGCCCGCGGGGATTTGAACCCCGGACCTCCCGGTTATCAGCCTCGCCTCGCCCGGGGGAACACCCCGTACGATCGGACGCTCTAACCTAGCTGAGCCACGGGCCCGTTCCCCAAACGGGGTGTGCACCTTTAAAAAGTTATCCTGACGGGCCGCGTCCCTACCGGTGACCGTACCCAGGGTACTGGGCGTACGAGCCGTAATAGGACCCATAATTGGCGTAGGCCCCCACCTGGGGCTGCGCTGCCGCTCTGGCATACACCGTGCCCCCGGCCCCCGGAACCCATTCGCGCCGACGCGCCTCACGCATAGCGATGGCGAAGGCAGCAGCTGCAAAGGCCACCTCGAGGAACTGCATGAACATCTCCATCCGGCTGCGCGAGCTGCCCTCGTCCCCCTCGGAGAGCTTCTCGGCCAGGTCGGCTTCAGCAGTGGAGAGCCTCCGCAGGGCATCGGCATAGGCGCCGCCGTCCATGTCCGCGCGCGCCTCGGTCACAAGGGCGTCCACCTCGGCGGTATCTAACCCTTTCCCATCGGCCCTCCCCATGAGACGCTCCACCTTGGACAAGGCTTCCTCCACGTCGCCCCGGTCCACGATCGTCCCGACATCCGGTGTGGGCGAGGGGGCGGACGTGGCCGTGGGGACCGCCGTAGGTGCCGTCGCGTTCCCCTTTACTTTGAGTTGGAGCGATCTGTCATTAGTGGTGTAGGAGCCGAGAATACGGATCACTGGATCGTCTCCCCGCGTGAACACGGCCTCCACTGTATAGAGCTCCTCCAAGGTTGTGCTCTCCACTGTGATGCCCCCATCGATACGATAACCAAGGGCATTGAGCCGGTCACGTTCCTCGACGAACGCCGAATGTCTCCTCACCTCTGCCTCCAGCTGAGGTGTCGGCGTACCGGGGGGGACGGGCGTAGGTGTCGGGATCGGAGTGGGTGCTGGCGTCGGGGATGGAGTCGCAGCTGGCGATATCTCTGGGGACACGGTGGGTGTCGTGGTCGTCGACGGGGATGGCGTGGTCTTCGTTGGGGGCGAGATGAGCATCTCGAACAAGAGCTCCTGGGAGAGGACAGAGTGGAAGCATAGCTCCTTGAGCCGTTTCTGCTTGTTGATACATTCTGCGTATATCTTCTGTACCTCCGGGGGGGTGTTGAAGAGTGGTTGTGGAGGGCATAGGATAGCGCTCTTCACGACGCTCATACATGGCTTTTGGACGGAGGGGACAGTGCATGTGAACGAGAACGGCATCTGGGCGACGAGGTCCTCTGTAGCCTCGGGGAGGTTGAAATGAAATGAGAAGGGGATGTCGCCTTTGATAGCTTTCAGGGTTACCGCGTACTTAGAGGAGTTCGTGCACGTCTCACTGTTACAATTCACATATCCCTGGGGATTCATGTGAGATATGGGCGGCGGTCTGTAAGTGAGCTCGCACTCCAGGGTACCGTCGGCGTCCTCGATCGCGTTGAACACCATCTCCTGTTCGGTCTCGTCCCCCGTTACGGACAGTGTGCCGTTCACCAGGGTCTGCCCCGCACACCCCGGGCAGGTGACGCCCTTGTCCTGAATGCAGTCGCGACGCCCGAGCATGACGGTGAGCGGTCGTGTCTCCTTTCTGAAGCACTCGTTCTTACATGCCTGGCCCAGGCACATGCGGCACTCCTCGTTCTCGCCGAAGATGCAGTCCTGGCACGCCTCTTCCTCCGGTATGAACACCGAGCCTCTTCTATTGCATCCGAACTCCCATGGGTCGCATTCCTTGTTGCACGGCTTCTCGCACGGAGCACACTGTGCCAGGCAGCGGAGAAAGCACTTTTTACACGGTATCTCGGGCGTGAAGTACTCGCGATAGAGTTCGAACACGGACACGGAGGCCTCTATGGACGTCGTGTCACGCTCGAAGGCGGCCAGCACATCCTTCGGACCTTCAGGGGTGATGAGGACTGAGAACGTGTCCTTCCCATCTGTGATGTCCGTGAGCAGACCCGTGGGGATGGAGTAGAAGGTATAGTCGAGCGTGAACGTTCCCGTAGCACCTGTGCAAACCGGGATGGTCATCTCGGAAATGAATCCAGGGTGGTTATCGGAGCCCTCGGGTACGAGCAGGAATAGCTCTCCCGTGCGAGGTGAGTCCGGGGCCGGCTTCAGTACGATACGCTCTCCCGGGACCGGATCGGGAATGATGACAGGTTTCTCCCCTATGGTGACCTCCTTCTCGCCATGGAGGAGTGTGATCACTTCAGTGGCGTCGAGGTAGACCGCGTCCAAGGTGTAATCCTCTGGAACATCGATGATGAAACCGTCGGACGCAAGGTTGGCTATGTCAACATCGATAAGTTCCTCCCAGGGGTCCTCGGGTACGAACTTGATCTTGAAGCTATCATCATCATCAAGGGCGGGCGCATCATCGAACGCTGTGCAGAGAAGCAGCAAGCAGATACCGACCAATAGTGCCCGGGCTGCTTTCACACTGCTACAGGTGGACCTCACGGAATAAATAACTACCCCAGATTAATGGGAAGGGCGAGAGGGCGTGTTCAGAACACGCCCTCGGCAGCCTCTTCGCCGGTGAGCTCGGACTCTTCCCCGGCCTTGTCCACCTGGAACTTGTAGTAGTTGGCGGGAGTCGCGCGGTCGTCCTTGAACTTGACCGCGAGATAGGCCTCGTTGATCTCCACGGCGAAGGCCTTGCACAGATCCTCATCGGGCTTGGTCTCGATACGGATCTCCTGGCCAGCGTCGAGGTCTATGTCCTCGAGCTCCTTCTCTTCGGACCAGAGAATGACCTCGCCGACCTTGGCGCCGAACACGATCGTGATGTCCTTGGCCTTGGCGCGGCCGGTGTTGTTGAGCACGAACTTGCCCTCGATGGCGTGGTCCTTGCATTCGTACTCGTCCCCGATCTTCCTGCCGTTCTCGATGTCCTTGGTCGCGGACCGGGTCACCTTGAGCACAGCGGACTGGTAGCTCTCCAGCTTCTCCGCCGCATCCTCGTACTTCGCCTTATAGTCATCATGGTCAGCTTCCAGCTTGTCCTTATCTTTGCGAAGGGTAGCGACCTCCTTCGTGAGGTCGTCCTTGGACTTGGTCAGGGTTTCCTTTTCCTTTTCTAGGCTCTCGACCTTGGCCTCGAGCTCGCTGGTGTCAACGCAGCCGGCCACGAGGACCAGGGCGATCAGGATTGCGACGGTTTTGTACTTCATAGCTCTTCCCGATGCCGTCGGTAGCGGACATCATTTAAATTGTTACTTTCAAAACACAGGGCCGAGAGGGATGATATCTGTCATTATCCCCGTCCGGAACGGCGGGGCGACACTTCGCGCTGGTATCGAGCCTCATGTTCTAACCAAGAGAGCGCCCACGTGCCGCGGCCAGCGTGCTCCTCGATCTTATGGGCGGACGATAGACTCAGATGCACCGCCGCACGTCCAGCGGACCCAGGGCCACCTGCCAGTGAATGAGCAGGAGGTAGAGGAGGACGATCCACACAATCAGGTCGCGCGGCCGTCCACGAACGAGACTGCGCAGCCCTGTGCCGGCGGCCATGGCCATGAACGGGTAGGCGTAGAGCAGGTGCCGGTCCTGGTCGCAGAATGTGATGGTCACGCGGTTCGCGGCCAGGAACATGAAGAACACCGCGAAGCACGCTGCCAGTGCGAGCGCTGACCGCCGGTCCCGCTGCCATAGTGCGACGAATCCTCTCATGGCGAGCACAGGCAGGAGGATAGAGTGGTGCCACAATCCCAGCCAGAAGGCCGCAAGCCAGCCTGTGTTGCGTACGAGGTACGCGGTGTCCTGAGCGTAGGGTGCGCCGAACGTGTCGAAGGAGCGGCCCACCTTGAGCCACATCGGGATCACGCAGAGCACGAGGAAGAGGACGGCGCACGGGGCCACACGACGCGGGGAGGCGCCCCATGCCATCAGGGCCGCCACCGCCACGGGGACGAGCAGGATGTTGATGGCCACGGTGTACACGGCCAGAGCGAGTGACACGGCGACCAGGCAGCGGCTCAGGTCCGTTCTTCGTCTGAGGTGGACCACACCAGCCCACACGGCCACCGCGGCAAAGGCGGTGGACGCGATGTCCCGTTGGATCGTCATGGCGTACTTCAGGAATAGGGGCGTGGCCGCCAGGAGCACTGCGGCACAGAGACCGGCATCGGGATCGCGGACCAGGGCCGCTGTCGCACCGTACACTGCTGCAAGGGTCGCCAGGGAGAGACACAGGCCCATGACCATGCCCGACGCCTCCATCGCGACGGGCGAGCCTATACCGTTGATCGCGAACCAGATGCTCCCTATGGCGTAGTAGCCTGTCTCGTACACGAGCGCCACGGGCTCACCCGCCAAGAGGCCTTCGATGATCCCGAGGTGCTGGTTCGCGTTCAGGAGCTGAGTACCCAGGTAGTGGTCCGACGCGGCATGGGCAGCGGTGGCGAACACCGCGAGCAAGAGCAGGAGCACGAGGTGATGGCGGTGCTCGCCCCTCGTCTCGGCCAGCAGATCATGGCGTGCGGCGATAAGAAGGACTGGGAACACCAGGAGCAGAAGGGCGATGATGGCGCCCTCGAGTCGGGAGAGGGTGCTCGGCTCCACCTGGCCTAGATGGTCCATGGTGGAGGGAGGCCCGGGCTCGGCCCTGACCACTCCGCCCATGCGCCATGGTTCCAGGTCCATTGTACCGTCCGGAAGGGACGGGGGCAGCCGTACGGATGCCTCGCCCACGATTGCACCGCCCTGGTCGAGTACAGTGAGGATGAAGCCCTGATCCGCCAGGACGGGATCGGGGGGAGTGAGCTGGACCGTGTCCCCGGGTCTCCCTGGGATGGCAGCGAGCCCACGTTCCAGAAACTCGTTGTCCTTTACTCTGATGCGGTAGGTGAGGCCCGATAGTGGCGGGATGGGTCGCAGCTCGAGCGTCCTGAGGGCACCCTCTCTGCACACACCCCGTAGGTCGGCCACCGTCACGTCAGCGAACACGGGGACACCCCCGGACGTGGTAGCGTAGAACTGGTCGAAGGCGACTATCCCCACGATGAGGAGGAGCAGGGCCGCCGCATTGCGTCCCCGGACCGTGTCATCATCGGTCCCCGTGGTCCTTCACCTCCGAGGCCTGCTGCACATCGCTCTCGAGCTCTCGCTGCAAACGTCCAAAGGCCCGATCGTCGATAAGACCTTTCTGTCGGCTCCGCTCGAGCGCAGCAAGACCTGCCGCGCGTGCCTGCCCCCTGGCTTCGTGTACATCGCGTGACGTCGGTTCCTTCTTTCTGGGGGCCTTGTGGGTGCGGGTGATCAGGAAGAGCAGTGCCGCAACAACCCCTACGACGGCAAGGCCCCGGCCCTGGTCACGGCTGGAGCCCATCCCCATCTCAGGGAGACGCGTGCGGTTCCCGAACCTCTGCTCGAGACGGCCCCAGGCACGCCGGTGGAAGTCGGGTGGTAGGGTGGGCTCCGGGGGGAGAAGGTCTGCGGGATACGTGCTATTTGTCATCGCCGTCCGTGGGAGTACGATGAAGGCCCTGGCCGTCCGTGCATGAAGGAAGGTGTCGGCTGGAGCGGAACTGTCCCGGGAAGCCTGGAGCATCGCGCGTGCCCAATAGACCGTTGGGTCGTCCGTTCCCAGACCGTCAAGCGTCTCGACCAGAAGCGACACCTCACGCAGGGCGATGGTGCTGTTCGCGATCCCTGCCTCGATCCGAGCGAGACCCAGGGACGCGTCGACCAGTGCTGCCAGGTGGAGCCCCTGCTCGGTGAGCAGCGGGGAGGACAGCAGATGTGCTTCCGCTCCGTAAATGTCGGTCCCGAGAGCGTGGCCTAGGGCGACGTGGGACACGAGCAGCCCCTGCAGCTGTCGTGCCCGCTCGACCAGCCGCTCCTGCTCGAGTGGCAGGATGTCGCCCGTGGCCCGGTCAACTGCGATCCGTGCCAGGTCCGTGACCACTATCGACCAAGCATGGACGCCCGCTGTTGCGTACGCGACGTCCAACGGATCGTCGCCCGCAGCGCGCAGATGGGCCCGTGCCCACGCGATGCGCAACTGTGCGGCGAGCACCCACTCCAGGGCGCCCGTGTCCGCGAGCAGGTGGTGGGGGACCGTTCCATTGGCACGGAGTATATCTGCCTCGGCCCGCTCGCGCCAGGACAGCACCAGGCCCTCGGGATCGGCCGTCGCTGCGTAGGCGGCGAGCATGCTCAGCAGCTCCACATCGACGAGTGCCTGGAAGGCGTCGTTGGCACCGAGGTAAGTCGCGTTCATGGCGACCTTGTTCCGGGCCTGGTCGACCATGTCCCGGCCCGACTTGATCCGTGGCCCCGTCGGCTCGTCGCCGAGCTGCGCGGGTACGAGCCCGGCCACCTCGTCCGCACGGACGCTGGCGACATCGATGAGGTGGAACGCCATGTCCTGCAGGGGGTCTGCCGATACGAGGGAGAGGTCGGGGGGCACCGGTCGCACGGTACGTTCCGGTCCACGCGTACCGTTGAGGTAGGCAAGAGCTGTGACAAGGTCGGTCACCTCGACCATGGCCAAGCCCCACTGATCGGCCGCATGTGCGGCGAGGTCGACGACCACGGATGCATCCCCTGCACCGGTAGGGACCGTCACCCGCTCATGTCCCTGGTCCGGGGGGATTAGAAGAGCGCGGCCGTCGGCGAGGGCCACGGCCCGTGCCTTCGCGAGGATCCCGCCAGCAGGCCGCACGGAACCATCGCGTCCTATCCCGCCAGTGACGTGCACGCCTTGCATGGGCTCCCATCCCTGGACGGCGGCAGCCACCCCTACCGCCATGGCGAGCCCTGCGCTCGGCCCGGCAACGAGGGGCCCTCGCGGATCGAAGGATATAATGACATCCAGTGCGTCCGGGTCCAGCCCGGGAAGTATCCGGAGCGCCGCGACAGCGTCCTCGGCAGCATCGAGGGTCGTGTTATTAGGTGGATCGATGCCCTCGATGGACACCAGGCCCGTGCCCGGGGCCGCTGTGACCTGCATCCGTACGAGCACGCCCGCACCATCGTCGCCCACGGCGGGCACGTCCAGCACCACTTCGGCGGCCGATATCGGAGTGGCTAGAAGTAAGAGGAGGAGGAGCGCGGGTGCCGCACGGAAAGCGGGAGCACCCATGACCGAGAGGTCCATCCATCCTTTTATATCCTTTATCGTGCCTCGTTCCCCCGATGCCTTTCGATGTGGAGCGGTTACGGGGGCGCGCAAAGGACGACTTCGAGGGCACCCGTCTCCTGGGCCCCGACGCCCACAACCGCCTCGTCGTACGTGATGGCAGCATACGCGCAGTGCCCGAATGGGATGACACCGCTGACGCCGTGACCGCCCTGGCCGCAGTCCGGGCCGAAAGGGATTTGAAGGATGAGGGGGAGGTCATGGTTCAGGTGCGGATGGTCAAGAGCGCGTCCGACGTGAACGTGACCCTCGATCCGCGGGCCTGCGAGTTCATACGTGGGAAAGAAGCGCCGCATCGACGTTCGTGGTCCAGTGTTCGTGTGCGTGCACGCACGCAGGACCGATAAGGAGGTATGAGTGTGAATACGGGCAACATCCTTTTCTGGTTCATCGGCTCAGCGTGCATCCTGGCGTCGTTCGTCGTGCTGACCGGTGTCATGAACAACATAGAGTCGGGGGCCCTCTCCCCCGAGTCTGCGGACATGTGGGGTGCTGTGATGCTGTCGCTCGCTCTGGTGATGCTGGGCGGATGGATGTGGATCGGCTGTGCTGTGGGGATCGTGGAGGATGGTGGCGATGACTGGGACGAGATGGACGACGACACACCCGGCGGACCTGTAGATTAGATTTCCGGCACCCACGGGAGCGCTTATATTGTTTAGTCCACTTGCATGATCCATGCCAACGATGCAGGTGGATAACGAGGAGATCGAGGAGCTTTCAGGACGCATCCTGAAGGTCATCGGCGAGTACATGACTGAAGTCGCCGAGCTCAATCCCTCCGAGATCGCCCTGGCGCTGAGCCTTGCTTCCCATAAGCTGTGGGAGGGTGAGGGGCCAGCAGAGGAGGGTAGTGATGCTCCCGAGGCCGAGCCGGAGCCGGCCCCGGCCCCCGAGCCCGATCCGACCCCCGCCCCGGCCCCCGAGCCCGATCCGATCCCCGCCCCGACGCCTCCCACCCCTGTGGAAGAGCCGTCGAGCGATGACGAGGCCATCGACTCGTTCCTGGACGAATAGGGTACACGCTCAGAACGGGGAAGGAACGCAGGACCTCCCGAGAGCGTGAGCTCGGTCCCGGGCGCCGCCTTGGGGCCATGTTTTTATTTCTTGGTCCACTCAGCAAGACCATGCCGACGATGCAAGTGGACAACGAGGAGGTGGAGGAACTCTCCAACCGCCTTCTGAAGGTCGTCAAGGACTATACCGGTGAGGTCGCGGAGCTCAATCCCTCCGAGATCGCCCTGGCACTGAGCCTTGTTCCGTACAAGCTCTGGAAGGAGATGGAAGGAGCGGAGTAGTAGGCGCCGTCACCCGTCAACCTTGAACACGAAGATAGTGCGGTTCGGGCGGGAGAGCTCGACCTTCTTTGCAAGAGCCGTCCGCTCCCCGTCCACGCGCAGGGGCGATGGGACCAGAAGGTACTGGGAACCGCGGTCCACGAGCTTGGACGCGGCATGGTAGCCCTGGTCGCCGACGAGGATGATCTTGTTACCGAGCTGGAACTGTTCGCTGAGCCGGTCGCTCTCGATCTCCACGTGCACTCGCAGCTTGCGGTCCTCCTTCAGATGCTCGACACCGACGAGCTTACCCTCGATCATGGTCGGATACAAGTTTCATCACCTTTATTTAATTTTACCTTAAGATGTATCAGAAATCCTGGCTTCGGGATACGAAGGGATGCGAATGGCCATAATCGAGAAAGTCGAGGCGGCAGAGGAGGACGAGGACGTCAGGCTCCATGTACGCATGAGCTACGAGGAATTCATCGCCCTTGAAGGGCACATGAAGGGCATCCATCTATTCTCTGAGGCGGCGAGCAAACACACGACTACCATCTCGCGCAGGGGGCCGGGGAGCACGAGGTACATCCTCATCCCCAAGGCTCTGCGCAAGGGCATCCCTCAATTCATCAAGGATGTACCAGTAACCCGTCTTGCCACGGCCTCTAAGGAATTCATCATCTTCACCATCTCGAAGCGGATACTCGGGTGAGCACATGAAGCGCTGCAACACTGGCATCAAGAACCTCGACGCGATGGTCGGGGGCGGCTTCCCTTGTGGGAGCATCATCGGCATCGCCGGCCCTCCAGGCACCGGGAAGACGAACCTATCCCTCCAGTTCCTCATGGAGGGTGCGAAGAAGGGCGAGAAGGGCTACTACATAACGCTCCAGGAGCCCGTGAGCAACCTCGAGAAGGCTTACGCCTCCATGTCGTGGGGGAAGGAGTTCGAGACGCTCCGGAAGAAGGGCAAGATCGTCCTCAAGCACCTGCCCTATGCGGATTTCGAGGGGAACCTCGACGCCATCGTGGACGAGGTGCTCGCCGACACGAAGGCACATCGCATCGTCATCGACTCCCTAGACGGCCTCATAGAGTTCATGAAAGAGCGCAAGAGGGGCGTGCGCGCCGTGCTCGATCCCCTCTTCGTGCGCCTGCGGCGTGACGACCTGACCACGGTCGTCGTGCTCGAAGGCTCTGGTGAGAATGGTCCGTCCAGTGTGGAGAAGTTCCTCGTGGACGGCGTCGTGTCCCTCGACCTGTTATCGTGGGGCGAGCTCGAGCGGCGTGTCTTCATACCCAAGATGCGGTGGACCGCACAGTACGAGTCGAGCGTGGGATACAAGATCACCAACAAGGGCATCGAGGTCGATAAGCCCGAGTAGGTCAGCGAGAGCGGTCGCTGGCGAGGCCCGACGGGGTATTGTTCAAGGCACCTTCGGATAGATGCTCCTTCGTTTCTCTTGCGGATCCCCGGTCCGTTGTGAGAAACTACCCTTTTACGCTCCTCTACTGAATGCGGATAGTGGGCAACGTTGATGTGGGGATGACCGTTCTGGTATGCGGGTGAATGTACAAATATGGGGATATTAAATCACAATATTGGATACAAAAGTCCTCAAAATAGTAAAATATATGAGTGGACTATATGACATAGACCCGACATGGGAAAGAATCTGACGATATTCGACACTACTTTGCGTGATGGCGAGCAGATGCCCCACGTCGTGTTCTCCAAGGAGCAGAAGCTCGAGCTCGCTATGCTCTTCTCGGAGTTCGGAGTCGCATACATCGACATCATGCCCTTCATCTCGTCCCATGAGCTCGAGGTCACTCGGGAACTTGCCCGGCTCGATATGTCCGCTGAGATCGTCGCATCGTGCCGGATGATGCGAAAGGATATCGATACCGTCCACCAGTGCGGAGTCCGTCGCATCTGCCTCTTCACGCCGCTGTCCGACCTCCACCTGGAGCGCAAGCTCGGCATCAGCAAGGAGCGGAACCTCGAGCGCTCGCTCGAGATGATCGATTATGCTCGTCGGAAGGGCCTTGCCGTCGATTTCGCCTGCGAGGACTACTCGCGCGCCGACAAGGATTACCGTTTGCAGTTCGTCGATCGGATCTCCGACAAGGTGGGGACCTTCTTCCTGGCCGATACGACGGGATGCAAGACTCCCTCGGAGACCTTCGACATGGTGAAGGCGATCACGAGTCGGTGCGACTGCAGGATCGGACTGCACGAGCACAACGACTTTGGGATGGCGACTGCCAACACGCTCGAGGGGATCCGCGCGGGCGTCGAGGTGTTCTCGGGCACGTTCACGGGCATCGGGGAGCGGGCCGGTAACGCCCCCATCGAGGAAGTGTGCGCTGCATTGAAGTTCATCGATAACGTCGACCTTCCCGTCAAATACAACCTCCTCAAAAACATCTGTGACCGGGTCCAGGCGTTCTCCGGGATCAGCTTGCATCCCCATAAGCCGATAACAGGCGAGAACGCGTTCTCCCATGAGGCGGGCATCCACGTCCAGGGCATCCTCACCGATGCGCTGATGTACGAGAACTTCGACCCGGCATTCGTCGGGCATGAGCGGAGGATCTTGTTCGGAAAGCACAGTGGGAAGGCCGGGCTGAACCATTTCATAGACGATGCGCCGGACGACGAGATACAGATGCTGCTGGAGACCGTCAAAGAGATGTCCCAGGAGCAGGAGCGGTCGTTCTCTGCTTCTGAAGTGATTGAGCTTCACGGCTCTCTGTTCCGGTAGCGCAGGATCGTGTCGGATATGGGCAAGACGCTTGTCGAGAGAATCTGTTCGGACAGGTGCGGGATGGACGTCTCCGCAGGGGACGCCGTCATCGTGGATCTTGACCATTGCTTCATCCATGACGCCACGGGTCCTCTTGCCGTACGTCAGCTCGAGCGTCTGGCCGATCTTCAGCGGGAGCGGTTCGATGACACACGGGTATTCTTGGACCATTTCACGCCAAGCCCGAGGATGGGCATCTCCAATGATCACGCACTTCTCAGGGATCTTGCCGAAGAGAAGCACTGTTTTCTTTCCCGCGAAGGCGATGGTATCTGCCACCAGATCATGGCGGAGCGATTCGTAGCTCCTGGCGATGTCGTTGTGGGGGCCGATTCTCACACGTGCATGCTTGGGGCACTATCTGCATTGTCGGTCGGGATGGGATCGACCGATGTCGCGGTCGCCATCGCCCTGGGTAGGACCTGGCTACTGGTCCCACAAACTATCAGGATCCTGGTGGATGGTCATCTCCCCTGGGGCGTCTATGCGAAGGACCTGGCCCTGCATCTACTTGGCAAGATCAAATCGAACGGTGCAACGTACCGATCCCTGGAATTCTCGGGGACATTGATCGAGGAGCTCAGCCTCGGTGACAGGATGGTGCTCACGAACATGGCCGTCGAGTTCGGGGCCAAATGTGGCCTGATGGAATCCGACAGGAGGACCGAGGAATACCTTCGCAGACACGACAGGGGCCACCAGTATAAAAGGATCGCGGCCGATCCGGACGCCATATACGAAGCGACCATCGAGATAGATGCTGGTGAGCTGGAGCCGAAGATAGCATGTCCCCACTCTCCAGACAATGTCACGACTGTGACGAGTGGCGAGTGTAAGAACGTCCGTATCCACCAGGTGTTCATCGGATCGTGTACAAACGGAAGGATCCAAGACCTTCGGATCGCGGCCAAGATCCTTGACGACAACCAAGTCCATCCGCGGACGAGGTTGCTCGTATCCCCTGCTTCACGAAGGGTCTACAAAGAGGCAGTCTCCGAGGGGCTCATTGATACGTTCATTGATGCGGGAGCATCGATAATCCCTCCTGGCTGCGGTCCCTGCGGTGGTGGCCATCAGGGCGTTCTCGCCGACGGGGAGCGTTGTCTCTCCACATCGAACAGGAACTTCCAGGGTCGGATGGGGAATCCAAATGCGTTCATTTTCCTGGCCAGCCCCGCTACTGCTGCTGCAACGGCACTGCGCGGGACGATCACTGACCCGCGGGGGGAGCTATAGTGATCCTGAGCGGACGTGCGTGGAAGTTCGGGGACGATATAAGTACGGACCTGATTCTTCCGGGTCGTTTCTTTCCTATCTGCTCTTCCAACGAGGAACTCTTCAAGCATGTGTTCTCCGACATTCGTCCGGATTTCCTCTCCTTGATCGGAAGGGGGGATTTCATCGTG
>JASMDC010000019.1:0-62750 GCA_030753015.1 Candidatus Undinarchaeales archaeon
TAATACAATAGGGGGCTGGCGTGCCGGTACTCGTCCGGAAAGTACCTTTCGGCTCTATCCCCCCCCTCACGGAAGGGGACTTCCCACCGAAACAAAAAAAAGAGTTAAAAAGTACCACGGACTCTATTCCTTTGTGGGAAGATGTAACTTTCGTCCCCGGCTGCTCTCGTACAGCCGTGGCCAAGGGTTCATCGTGGAGTACTTCCTCTCCTTCGCACTCTTCCTGTTCGTTTTCGTGTCAGTTCTCGTGCTGCTGGTCCAGACGCTCCTCCCCCGAGTCGACGACTCCCGTTTCTACACAAACACCATGATGGCGCGACGCGCGGCCCTCCAGCTCCTCACGGAGGAGGCAGGGTACGTTCAGTGGTGGAACAAGGACCTGAACACGCGGGTTCTGTTGAACATCACCGATCATGGTGGCGAGCGCTCGAGCCATCGCTGGGTGAACATCTCTGGTCAACGCTTGAACAACTCCGGTATCGACATCAGCGTCATCGACTTCAGCACCCTCCATGTGTACGAGCGCAGCTACATGTCGAACGAGCTGATCAAGTTCAATCCGGGAAACGATGACGCCTTGAACCGCGCGGACGAGATCCATTTCAAGGTGTTCTTGGGGGACCTCCGGTCGGTGGTCGTACACCTCTACTTCGACCGGCTCAAGAATGTCGTCCCGGTGGAGAAGTATATCGTGAACACAGAGAAGGACACCGCGAAGCGCGGGCTTGCGGACGACCTCGATATCACCGCCAGGGCCCCGACCGGTTCGAAGACCGGCAAGGGGCGGACGTTCGACTATGCCCTCTCCACCATTGACGTGCAGATCGGTCAGATGTCCCAGATCATCTCCGTGACCTGGACAGCGGAGAACGCCACCGACTACCTCACCGTAGGGAGGACCGATATGGACTTAATGCTCAATACCCATCCTTATCTCGACCTCTACTACAAGGTGACCGGGACGGACAATCCGTTCAATATGGCCTACATATTCAGGTACGACTCGAACCTATACCAGGACACGGTAGAGCTGTACCCACTCGATGCCAACGCTACGGGCGTATGGCGGCATGTGCACATGAACCTCGAGGACGCCGCGCACGAACTGATCGGTATCTCGAGCGGACACCCGTCCATCCACCTCACGGCCTTGTTTATCAATCTCACCGACGCCGAGCGCGACCGGTGGGAGGGTTCCACCTTCCTGTACTTCGACGACATCACCCTCAAGCCACCGGACGACACCAAGGCCCTCACCGGAGGGGAGGGGACTGAGGACAGGATCCATGCCGTGGTCATGGAGACGCTGGAGCAGGCCCACTGGCTGGCACGGAACGAGATCCCCGAGAGCTTCGGGTTCACCACCGACGAAGGCCGCACACTCAACCATACCTCTATCGTCCGGTTCAGAGAGCTCCAGTCCATCGAGAGCTACGAGGAGCTCAAGCATGTCCTGGGCATAGACGATAAGTACCACACCCGTATCAAAATCGTCCGTCCCGTGTCCCGAAACATCATCAACGTCACGACCGACGAGACCATCTACGATTATGGTACCAACCGCACCGTGCACATCAACATCATCATGCCTCCATACGTCACCGATAAGTGGCCCGAGGAGTGCACGTTCCCATCCTACACGTCCGAGGATCCCTGTATCCTGCTCGTCCTTCTCAGGCCGGACGGTACGTCCACGACGCTTGTCGTCCCCCATCTGGAGACTATAACCGAGAGGGTGGAGACGCGGTTCTTCACCGACAAGGACACCGTAAAGACGGGCGAGGTCGTGTTCTCACGGCTTGCATACGCCACCGACTACAACCTCACCATCACCGATCCGGCCGGTACCTATGGCATCCAGGTGTACGCGCTAGCCGCGGAACCGCGCGGGCTCCTCCACGGGTACGGCACATTCTCACTGAGCCGGTGAGCTCACACCTTGACGCCGACCGCGTTGCGGGCCTCGTCGCTCATGATGCCCTCGAGCTTGCGCTGGAGACGGCGCATCCCTGCCTTCCAGAAGTTCTTACCGGACAAAGTGAGATGGCGACTGGGGATCACCCGGCTGGCGAGCTCCAGGAGCGGGCCTTGCATGGTCCACCAACGCGGATTGAGCACCCGCGTGCCGAACCGTCGCTCGAACCGGGTCAGTTCCCTGTCCACGAGGCTCCCAGGAAAGAAGGCATAGGACTGGGCCGCGATCCACCCGGCCGTTGCATCCTTCCCATCCACGAGCCGCTCCATGTAGGAGAGTGTCTCGGCCACCGTCTGTCGGGTCTCGCCGGGATGGTTGAAGAGGAGGTAGGTGGCGTGTGGTACGCCATTCTCGTCCAGCGCGGCGTCCGCTGCAGCGTACGTGTCCAGATAGGTGGCGGGATCGGCGCACTTGGCCATGATCTCTAGCATTTCAGGGGAGGCCGCGTCCAGACCTATATCGAGTCGCAGGTCGAGCTTCGCCATGAGAGCAGCGTCCGCTTCATCTATGAGGTCGGCACGCGTCTCGGCCCAGTACTCGGTGCCGGCGCCAAGGTCCACGAGCCCACGAAGAAAGTCGCGACGCCATGAGGGGGACGCGCCGAAGCACGCATCGGAGAACCGCAGCTGGGACGGTTCCACTACCTCCACAGTCCGGGCCACGAGGCGCAACGCCTCATCAACGGGGAGCGCACGATGGTCGCCCTTTACGCCTTCCATGCAAAAGGAGCACGAGAAGGGGCATCCCCTGGACAGGTACACACCCACGGGCCATCCCCGGACGAGATAAGGGTACCCTTCCCAGTCGAGCTCCGGGGCATACTCCATCGGTGAGGGCCTGCCTGCCACCACGCGGGTGCTCGTTCCTCGTTTGGGCATGCTCTTGACCGCGTCCACCAGGGCAGACTCGCCCTCACCTGTGACGACAATGTCG
Organism: Candidatus Undinarchaeales archaeon; assembly: GCA_030753015.1. Taxonomy (GTDB): domain Archaea; phylum SpSt-1190; class SpSt-1190; order JASMDC01; family JASMDC01; genus JASMDC01. The sequence goes on from JASMDC010000019.1 coordinate 2,909, forward strand.
GCCAGCCCTTCGAAGTCATCGGGGCGGGCTGTTGCATGGTATCCCCCCACGATAGTGAGCGCCGCGGGCCGAACGATCGCCGCGGCCTCCAGAACACACTTGGTCGCCCGGTAAGAGAGACTCGTCCAGCAGGAGACGGCAAGCACGTCGAACGTGCGCTCGCCCAGCATTTGCCGTACCTCCAGGGCGAACGCAGCCTCCTCGCGGATGTCAGCGGGACGGCCGATCTCCACCTCGAGGTCAAGGACATCGCACTCAGCAGCTTTGCTCACCGCCGTGTAGAGCGCCACCATATGGGTCTTGGTGGGAAGGACGGCGCCCCCCCAACCCTCGGAACGGAAAGATGAGGGGTAGACCAGCAGGACCCGCGGTCGCGCCATGATGACATGCAGGGCGCTCTAGCAATAAAAATGCGACCCTACTCCTCGTCGAGCCAGGAATCGATGAGCTCCTCGTCCTCGTCGGTGGCGTCCTCCTTGGGCGCGGGCTTGAGACGACGCGCCGGGGGGTGCTCGCCCGCAGGACGCGGTGGCGGCCCACCCTCCTCAGGAGGGAGCCCGTCCCTGTCCTCGGGTGTCAGAGCGGCTTCTGGACGCGTGAGCGCCTCGGGAGCCAGCCGCTCGATGATACGGAGCGCGTCCTCACGACGGTGAGCAACGGCCTGGTGGCGGTGCCATGACACATCCTCGGACCAATCCTTGGGCACATCAGAGCGTAGCACCTCCACTCGGGGACGATCGATAGATGGCTCCAGAGCCGCACCGATGCGTCGATTGCGTTCGATCTGCTGGACCGAGCCGAGCTCGTTCATGGTCTCCATCTCCGCTTCGGCCTCCCCCACGGGTATCTTTTGGACAGCTTCGCTGTAGGAAGGCGGCCGCATCGAGGAGAGGTAGACGTAGCTGGCGGCGAACACGACAAGAGCGAGGGCGAGCACGCTCGTCCATTCAGGGATCACCAATCCGGGCTCACGTTCACCGATGATATGGTAGGAGACGATGTTACCGGTCGCTGCTTCGATATCGCCCTCGATGATCACCTGCTCGCTCCCCTTCACAGCCAGGACCCTGAAGCGGTACCCGGTGAAGGGACGAACGGTGTGGGGCCTTGTTATGCGGTAGCCCTGTGTCTCCAGCAGCGCCATCTCGTTGGTCACCTCGAGACGGCTTCGGAGGATGTTCTCGATGGACATCTTGACGCTGCCGATGTTCGTGCAGGGTTCGCCGCCGCCGCAGGGACGGACCGCCGCCTTGTCGGTGGGCCTCATGCAGGTGCCGGCAAGGCAGACTAGACCCTCGCTGCATCCGCAATCGCTGCAGCATGAAGTGCTGTTCTCCCCCTTCTCGCAGATGCGGTCACCGCACACGGGTCCCGTGTCGTCAGGCGGTACCGACGGGACCTGCAGGGGCTCGGGGCTCGCACTCTCTGACGGTGTGGGCGAGACGGCTGAGGGGGACAGGCTCGTCTTCGGCGGCACGGGGGTGATGATGCCACCCCTGTTTGGTGTCGGCTCGGGGGTCGGAGTAGGGGTGGGCTCGGGCGTGGGCTCGCCCTCGCGTACCTGGAACTGGACGTTCAGACGCTGGGAGAAGCTGCCCACCTCATTAGGGATGCAGTCGAGCCGGTACATCCCGGGGATCCAGTCATAGAACGAGCGGTCCAGGGTGATGCGCACGGAAAGGCCTGCTGCTGTCGTGGGCGGCTGTTCATCGCACACGGGGGGATCGGCATGGTCCCCCGGGCACAAAGCATAGGGCTCTCCCAGCGGATCGACGAGCCCGCACCGCAGGGTCCAGTTGCTCTCTGTCTCCACCACGTGGAAGTCCAGGACCACTTTCTCCAGCAGCGTGTGCTCGGGCGCCGGTTCGTACCCACGGTCAGTGAGCTCCACGAACATCCGCACCTCGTCCACAGCACAGGCCGCTGAAGCGACGACGAACATGGAGAGCAGGAGGAGGGCCGTCGTGCCCCCTCGTCCATCACCTTTCACGGCGCTGTAGCTGGCCATGGTTCGCGTCCTCCTCAGGAAGGGGGACCAAAGCATAAAAATGGACCCATCACTGGAACCAGTCGGGAAGGTCCTCGTCCTCGCCCCCACCGCTGCCATAGTCGCCCGAGGGCGGTGCTGCCTGCTCGGGCGGTGCCTGGACCACCACGACCTGGGGCCTGCTCTGCATGACGTACATGGCACCTATGCCGATGATGGCGATCACGGCACCGATGAGAAGGGTCTGGACGGAGATGGGACCTTCGGACTTAGTCTCCGGGACGTGCCAAGAGACCAGTGTCTTGGTCTTGGTGTCCACCACTGCAGTGATGGCGATGCGCTCGTTTCCCTTTCGTGCGGTGATGACTACATCGTACTCGCCATCTGCGGTCTGTTGGAGTTCCGGCTTGCCGATCTTCCACCCATCGTTGCGGAGCTCGATGAGCCCGGCATCGGCGAAATCGTCTAACTTGATAGTGTCCATGACCTTCTGGACATCGACCTGACTGTCCACGCACACTCCGTCCTTGCACTCCTTCTTGCCGGTGCAGCCGCAGTCCACGCAACAGGTGTTGTAGTTCTCGCCCGAGTCGCAGGAGTCGTCGCCGCACACGGCCTTGATGTCATCAATCTCCTTGACGCACTGGTTCTGCCTGCACCTGTAGCCGGGATCGCATCCACAGTCCGTGCAGCAGCTCTTGGACGTCTCGCCCTCACTGCACTGCAGGTCGCCGCACACCGTAGGGGGTGGCTTGGCGGGCGTGGCGACCGGTGTGGACGACGGCTGCGGCTGAGCACTGGTCGTGGGGCCCAAGGTGGTGACAGGTGTGGGTCCTCCTGAGACGACAGGTGTGGGCCCACCCGGTGGCATGGTGGAGAAGTCGCGGCAGAGGTGGGCGTTGGTATCGCAGTACTGTCCACCGATGCAGTTGGCGTTCTCGCAGCAGTCGCCGCCCGCGAACCACGCTCCAGTACAGCACTTACCGCCGGTGCGCTCCACGCACTGGTGGTTCGATACCTCCTGGCATGTCGTGCAGGCGAGGGCCACGCACGTCTTGGACGTGTCACAGCTCTTGTCGCTGTCGCACCCGGAGTCATCGCAGCACTTGCCGCCCGCGTACCACGTTCCCTGACAGCATTTCCCATCAGCTTCTGTATAGCATGTGGTGCCGCAGGGTACCTGGCCCACGTCACAGGCCAGGCTCGAGCACTGGTTGTTGGTCTGGCAGGTCTCGCCCGCTACCGTGCAGTCACCGTCGATGCAACAGGCGGCCCCGGCGATCCACGCGTCTGTGCAGCACTTACCGCCATCGGTGCGGGCCACACAGGTGTGGTTGGAGGTCATCTGACATGACGTGCACACGAGGTCCTCGCACTTGTTGGCCTGGCAGGACTTGGCCGGATCGGTGCAGTCGTCGTTGCTGCAACAGACCGCTCCTTCCGTCCACACACCAGCGCAGCACTTACCGGTGGCGCCGACCTTGCACTCGCCTGCGCAAAGGTTATAGCCCGCGATACACTGGGTGGTCGAGCAGGTCCCCTCGATGCAGGCGAACAGACCATCGCAGGCCGGGCCTGTGCATCCGGCAGGCGTGCCGGTGCCCCCTCCAGCGACGCACGCGTTGGCGGAGCAGGTCTCCCCGGTGCCCGTGCAGTCACCATCGGTGCAGCACTTGTCGCTACCCGCATGCCAGGTGGTATCGCAGCACTCCCCAGGGTTCTTGTTGCACGTGGTGCCGCACAGGGTGTAGCCGGTAACGCACGCATCCGTCGAGCACACATCCGAGACGCACGCGAAGTTGCCGGTGCAAAGGTTGGTGTCGGAGCACGCAGGAGGCGTGGTACACGTGTTGCTCGTGCACACCAGGTCGCCAGTGCAGTCATCCTTGATGCAGCACTTGTCGCTACCCGCATGCCAGGTCGTGGCGCAGCACTTCCCGGGATCCTGGTTGCACGTGGTGCCGCACAGGGTGTAGTCGGTAACGCATGCATCCGTCGAGCACACGTCCGAGACGCACGCGAAGTTGCCGGTGCAGAGGTTGGTGTCGGAGCACGCCGCGGGCGCGGCGCACGTGTTGGCCGTGCACACCTGATCACCAGTGCAGTCCGCCTTCACGCAGCACTTGTCGCTGCCCGCATGCCAGGTCGAGTCGCAGCACTCCCCGGGATCGGCGTTGCACGTGGTGCCGCAGAACGTGTAATCCGTCACGCACGTGTCCGTCGAGCATGCGTCCGAGACGCATGCGAAGTTGCCGGTGCAGAGGTCGGTATCGGAGCATTCTGGGGGCGCGGTGCACGTGTTGTCGACGCACTCCTCCTCCCCGCAGTCATCATCGATGCAGCACTTGCCGCTACCCGCATGCCAGGTAGTGTCGCAGCACTCCCCGGGATCCTGGTTGCACGTCGAGCCGCACAGGGTGTAGCCGGTAACGCATGTGTCCGTCGAGCATGCGTCCGAGACGCACGCGAAGTTGCCGGTGCAGGGCTTGGTGTCAGAGCACCCGGCATCGTCAGTGCATAAGTGGGATACAGAATCGCAGGTCTTCTTCGCTACATTCTCACTACAATCGTCGCTGACGCAACACTCCCAGGCGGCCTGCCACACGTTGTCGCAACACTCACCAAGGAGAGGATCCCCATCTATCTCATGGCACGTTCCGCCACAAGGAGGATTCTCGTACCCGTCAGCACAATCCGTTGGTGAACACGTACACGTCTCAGTATCACAGGAGTCCCCCACACACATGAAGTTGTCACAATCGGCCGCAGTCACACATTTCTTCACGCATTTGAACTCTGCCGTACATCCCTCGGTCACTTCGCAATCACCATCAATACAGCACTCGGCCCCCTCACGCCACGTGCTATCGCCCTCACAGCACATCCCACTGCCCTTGACCTTGCATGGACCCGGCGCCGGGCATTCCACAAAACCACTAGCGTCGCAACCGCATTTGGTACCGCCGTGTGCGCATTGTGTCAGCGAGTTACACTCGGACGCGTAATCGTCGAACCGACTGCAGTAGCAGTCCGCGGTGTTCGTCGGATCCTCGCCCTTGCCCGTATCGCAGCAGTTCTCGGTGGGATTCTCGCACGCAGGATAAAGAAAGTCCGCTGGCACAGCGTCAGCCCCGCACGCCTCGTCGCAGCACTGGTAGTCATCACCACACCCGGTACGGGTGTCGAAGACCGACCCGCCGCACACGGTGTTCCCCTCGGTGCAGCAATAGCCCACAGGGTCCCCTCCGGTGCAGGCCACCGGTGCGACCACGTCCACGCATGCCTCCTTGCAGCAGTCGTAGTCACCTCCCCCCGGCTTCTGCCCGCAGCCGGAACCGAACTGGCTATTGCCGCCAGGGCATGTGGGCGTATCCACCGTGCAACAGGTACCGCCCAGGTCTGCTACGCAGGCATCACCTCCGCCGCCACCACCGGTGACGGGTGAGCACATCCCCGGGGTCCCGGCTGTCCACTCGCATCCGTTGGAGGCCGTGCAGTCGCCTTCAACAGTGACACTGCTGCATTGCTGGCAAGCAGCTCCGGACCAATAGCATTTGCCAGCATCGCAAGCGCTCATATCTGCGCATCCGTCGCAGTTGAACGAGTCACACACGCCCATTCCGAGCGCGAGCGTGATGAACATAACTGTAAGGATAGTAAAGGTCTCCCTTCTCATACTAAGAAACGGGTCTGTATGCAATAAATACCTTTCCCCCCAAGCGCTGCGAAACGGGGCTCACGCTTATAAGCATGGACGGCCACCGAGGTGCCCGGCTCCCTGCCCACGGATGGTGACCATGGCCCCGATCCCGCCCACCTCGCCCCTGGTGCTCGTCCCGCTGCTGGCACTGGGCGCCATCACCTCCCTCACCGACATCAGGGAGGGCAAGATCAGGAACAAGCACGTCTTCCCTTTCATCCTTCTGGGTATCCTCAGGATGCTCATCCTGGACACCCACGGTTACCTAGGCCTGCTGAACACGGGTATCGCCCTGGCCGCGGGATTCGGGCTCTGGCACCTCAACCTCTGGAGCGCGGGCGACGCCAAGCTCTTCCTCGCCTTCGCTGCCCTCGTCCCTCTCAACGATCTGACCATGCAGTTCAATCAGGTCTACTGGTTTCCCTCCTTCATGGTGCTGGTGAACACCTTCGTGCCGATGTTCGCGCTCATGCTCTTCCGACTGCTGTTCTTCACACCCCTGGCCATGAAGACGATGCTCCTGCGACGCGTCCTCAAACCGGTCCAGGTGGTGAGCGTCGGGATGGCGCTCTTCGTGTTCATCTGGCTGGGCCGGGTGCTCATGGACGCCCTCGGGCTCCCCCAGGTGTTCATCATCAACCTGCTCATCATGTTCGCCTGCATCGAGGTCATCGACCGGGTGGCACCGACGGGTGCGATGCCCGTGTACGCAGTCCTTTCGGTCGTCCGGCTCGCCGTGGACCCTGGTGTGTGGGAACCGGGCTTCATCGCCGCGTTCGGGACCCTCCTCATATCCTTCCTCCTGCTGCGCTACTTCGTCATCTACATGGGCCACCACTTCTACAGCACTCCCTGCGCTATCGACGAGCTCAAGCCCGGGATGATGCCCTCGGAAGGCATCGTCGAGAAGGACGGGAGGTACCACAAGGTGGAGCTCATCACCATCAACATCCTCTCTGCCATGCGCCTCAAGAAGCTCAAGCTGGCCTTCGAGATGCGGTCGAAGGGTCTCAACGAGGAGGAGGTCGAGCGCATCAAGAAGCTGGCAGAGGACGATAAGCTCCAGTTCGATGAGATCCTCGTCCAGCAGACCACGCCCTTCGCCCCCTTCATCTTCCTCGGCGCTCTCCTCACACTATATACCGGGGGCGATCCCGTGACCTACGTCAAGGTGGTCCATCCCGATCTCGTGCGCAGCATATTGCCAGCGGTCCTGGCACCCTACATCGGCCTCTAGGGACTACGACCGGTCCCCGGGGAGCCGCACCTGCCGTCGTACAGGCCGCAGTTCGTCGGTGCCGTAGAGTCGGGCGTACTCATTCCAGACGCCCTCGCACCGTGGCTCGAGGGTGCACTCGCTACATCGTGGCCCTTTCACCTTCCCACTACGTCGCTCGGGGAGGAAGTCCCGCGACTCGTACCCGGGCTCGCGCAGCTCGACCTCGGCGGGCAGGTGGAGCTCGATGGCGTTGGCCTCCCTGCCGGGGACAGCGCAGAATGGGACCGCCTCGTAGTATGCCGTGCGACCGGCCCCTTCCACCACGTCAATAGCCTCGGCCAGGGGACGGGCCAGCTCGCTCAGGCGCGGTACCACGGCCTCGGCGTCGTCCAGAGCGTTGCCGTCGGGGTGGACGTTGGCGAACTGCACCTGATGGACACCCGCTGCGACCAGCACGCGAGCGATGGCCGACAGCCGGTCGGCGTTGAGGCGCGTGATGACTGTGTTGGTGAGCACGCGGGCTCCGGCCTCCACAAGGTTGCGGATGCCGCCCATGGTCTGCTCAAAGCCCCCGGGCGCGCAGGTTATCGCATCATGGAGCGCTGCAGTATCACCATGTACGGCCACCTCCACCTCATCGACGAGCTCGGCCACGCTCTTGGCGAGGTCCGGGTAGGCGAGCATGCGCCCGTTGGTCTGGAGGAGCACGCTCAGGCCAAGGTCCTTGGCCGCACGTAGTACGTCGATGATGTCGTCGCGGATGGTGGGCTCGCCCCCAGTGATGATGGCGAGCGTGGCGCCGTTGGCAGCGGCCTCGGCAAGCTCCTTGCGCAGCTCGGCCAAGGTGCGGTCAGGCACACCGCGCTGTCGGTGATGCGCGACCACGCAGTGTCGGCAGTTGTTGTTGCATGCGTAACCGACCTTTACGGCCGCGATGCGGAGGGGGGCGCTCGCCACCTGCTCACTCCTCGGGATCCGGACTGCTCCCTTGCAGGGTGTCCCCTTCCTTGCGTGCCATGCTGCGTATCCGTCGCTCTCGGGCCATGTTTCCCAGGCACATACCGACGGTGCCCTTGGTGGTCAGCTGGTGCACCGAGCACCGCCGTGCCCTCTCATACTCGAAGTTGTCCGGGTTGCACAACGCCCCGATCTCGAGGAAGATAATGCGGGGGGAGAGGTGGAACGCGCGCAGTGGCCTGCGTAGGAGGATCCCCAGTGCGAGCGAGGCGACGTTGAGCAGGAGGCCAAGGGTTCGCGGGCGCAGGGAGTGTGCGATGGCACGTGTCAGGAAGTAGGGCGTGGCCAACCAGCTCCCTCGCTCCCGCATGTCCCTGAACCGCTCGAGGGCGGGCTCGAGCCCGTCCAGTTCGAGGACCTCGTTGATCGTGGAATATTTTCCGTCGCGGTCTCGCAGCAGGAAGAACAGGTACTCGTTGGAGCACCAGCGCTGGGAGATAATGTTGAACAGCGAGTAGAGGAGCTTGTGGAACTGGAGGATCGTGCCGTTGGAGATGCGCCCGTCGGTCTGCTCGGCGAATATGTCGAGCAGCTCGTCGCCGCGTAGGCTCTTGGAGTGATCCAGCCCGGCCGAGCCCATCTCCACATAGGACTTGATGGCGATGCCCCGGACGAACGGATGCTCCACGGCATAGTCGATAATGCGGGGGATCTCGTCCTCGTTCAGTCCACGGGCGATGGTGGCCTCCAGCACCGTCGGGATGCCCAGCTCGCACAGGTTCTCGAGCGTTCTGCGCTTGATCGTGGCCATGTCACACTCGCGCATCGTCCGGTACACATCGTCGTCGAAACCGTCGAACTGGAGGTGCACCTCATGGAGCCCCGCCTCGGTGAGGGACCGAAGGTACGACATCTCGGCGATAGCCTTCCCGTTCGTGAAGAGCACGGGCACGTTGCCCGTATCACGGATGACCCGCACGATCTCGGGCAGGTCGTCGCGCACCGTGGGCTCTCCCCCAAAGAGGCTGATGCGCTTGCCCTGCATCCCGTCCATCTTCTCCTTGATGAACTTGAGCGACGGCTCATCCCACAATCCCGCCGATGCACGGGTGAAGCAGATGGGACAGGCCATGTTGCACTTTGGCGTTATGTAGAAAATGTAGCTATCGTGGCTGTGCTCGGGAAGGTCCCAGATGAGAGTGGTGAAGAAGCGGTAGAGCTCACGGTACTCTTGCGGATGGCGCGAGAGCACGACGGAGAAGTCGCCGTGCTCGGGGCATGTCTTCTCCATGTACACGCCCTCGTCGTCCACCCTCACTACGGCGTCCACGGGGTCGCAGCATACGGGGCAGACGCTCTGGACCTCACGGAGCGTGTCCACGGGCGCCGGTGAGCCTTCGATGTTTAAAAAGAGATTGGTTAACGGGCCCGCGGGCGCCAGTTTGTACCCTGCTGACGTGGCGCACGTTCTCTTCGGGAACGTAGATAAACCTATCGAAAGCCCCCCCAAGGTATGAAGGTCAATCTCGCCAGGAAGATGAACGGCATCAAGCCTTCCGATATACGCCGTCTCTTCGACCTTGCACAGGGGATGCCAGGGGTCATCAGCCTCGGCATCGGCGAGCCCGACTTCGGAACCCCGGACCACATCCGGGAGGCCGCAAAGCGCGCCATCGACGAGGAGCGGATCTGCTACACACCGAACGCAGGTATCGCTGCCCTGCGCGAGGCACTGGCGGACAAGTACGGCCGTGAGGGCATGGTGTACGACTCGTCCAGCGAGGTCCTCATCACAGCCGGTGCGACCGAGGCGGTGTCCACCGCCATCCTCGGCCACGTCAAGACCGGAGACGAGGTCATTGTCCCCGATCCCGCTTTCCTCATCTACACTCCCCTCGTCCAGCTCGCTGGTGGGACGCCGAAGTACCTTCCCCTCCTGGCCGAGGACGGTTACCGGTTCGACGCCGACCGTCTTGCCGAGCAGGTCAACAAGAAGACCCGGATGATCGTGGTGAACTACCCGTGCAATCCCACGGGCATGACCATGGGCACCTCCGACCTGAGGGCTATCGCCGAGATCGCCGAGGACAATGGGACGATCCTGCTATCCGACGAGGTGTACGACCGCCTCACCTTCGACGGTAAGCGCCACGTGAGCATGGGCACTATCACCGACAACGCCATCGTCATCAACTCGTTCTCCAAGACGTACGCCATGACAGGGTTCAGAGTGGGCTACGCCCTGGGCCGACGTGAGCTCATCGGCCCCATGCTGCGTGTGCACCAGTTCAACGTCGCATCGCTCACCGTCCCCTCGCAGCACGCTGCCCTGGCAGCTGCGACCGGTCCCGATGACTGTGTCGAGCACATGTGTGCCGAGTACGAAGCGCGGCGCAACCTTCTGGTGCGCGAGCTAGATAACTTGCAAGGGGTCTCCTACCTCGTCCCCGAGGGTGCCTTCTACTTCTACCTGGACGTCAGCGATACGGGAATGACAGGACTGGAGTTCTCCGAGCGCATGCTCAAGGAGGCGCTGGTAGTCGTTGTCCCAGGAAATGCCTTCGGTGACGTAGGCCACCACCACGTCCGAATTTCTTACGCTGCGTCCAGCGAACGCCTCATGGAAGCGTGCGAGCGGATGCGCCACGTGCTGGAGTGAGCGAGCGGCTGCCAAAAGTTGGTGAACTACCCCTCTCCAAGTAGAGATGCTATGAAAATTATTGAACCACCGTGTTGCCTTACCTCAGCAAAAGAGGTGACGCAAGATGAAGCACGGACACCAAACAGCACAGAACCTACAGATCGAGTACGAACAACTAACAACCCAGGAGCTGCACAAGAGATACAGGTACTTCATTGCCAAGGACGTGCACAAGAGGAGCACCACATACAATGTGCGGGACAGGATGGGCACCATCCTGGACCATGGTGAGACGGCCACGGACTACCAGGACCTCCATGACCGGCTCGAGCCATATCTTGACTCGGCGCTGATCGTGATGGAGGCGAGCACGAGCTACTACAAGCTCTACCAGGCATTCCTGGAGAACGGCTACGACGTTGTCGTCGCGAACACCATCAAGATACGGTCGCTTTTCCCCAAGGATGACAATATCGACGCTAGGAGGCTGTCGGACATGCTGCGCTTGGGATCGGTCCCGATCTCGTTCATCCCCGGTCCTGAGACCCAGCACCTGCGGAAGCTGGTCCGGACCAGACACTCCCTGATGCAGGAGAAGGTCCGATGGAACAACCGCATCCAGGCACTTATCGACCTAGAGGGACTTAGGATGCCGCCCTTCAATGCCTTCACCAAGACCTGGACCCGGGCACTCGTCACGTACCTTGAAAGACCGAATGCCAGCTACGAGCTCAAACACACGTTCACGCACTATACCCGGGTGGAGCGACACCTCGAAGAGATCTCAAAGGAGATGCTCAGGTACACCGTCGAGCACTGGCGAGAAGAGTACGAGTTCCTCCAAACGATCCCCGGGATGGGGCGCATCACTGGATGCTACGTGATCGCCGATGTCCTGCCCATCGAACGGTTCGCAGTGAAGAAGGGACAGAAGAGTCTGAGACGGTACGTTGGTGTCGTCCCTGCGTTCAGCTCGTCGGGCGATTCCGTTTCTCAGGGCAGGATCCCAAAAGGGTCGAGCCGGAAGCTGCTTCGCTGGGCACTCGTTGAGGCAGCTAATGCAATAACAAGGACGAAAACCAAACTTGCTCAGTTCTACAAGATGAAGAAGAAGCAGAAGAAGTGTTCCGGAAAGGCCAAGATCGCCTTGGCTCACAAACTCTCAGATATCATCTATCACGTTCTTACGACCAAGAAGCCATACGTGGCATCATGAACTGGAGGTATGAATGAAAGACCGATGAAGGCATGGAGGTGGTAAGGCACGCTGCCCTTGAAGCCCGTGTGTATAATACACTCAGTAGAGAGTGGGCAGCCAATGACTCCACATAGTGGGCCAACACGTTAGGAGCGTGCCAGTACCCTGATCGGAGAATGTCGTCAAAGGGCCTTACCACCAAAATGTCTAAATAGGAGGACGCATATAAATGTAACGAGGGACGCAACACGGGACCGGATGGGGAGAAAAAACAAATCTGATTCCCTCTCTGGCCTAAATAATTTTCATAGGAGGGGCTTCCCGCTTCGACGCTGTTCCCAGCTTCACGGGCGCATCGGGTGGTCCCCACCCTGATCGATCCTGAATGTTGATCGCAGCGTTCAGGTCACGGTCGATGATAAGACCTCTCGGAAGAGGACGTCCCGCCGAAACAAAAAAAGAGTTAAAGATTAGCGCCTTCGGTAGAAGGTAATGGTGGCACGTGCCAGCGACGCCAAGGCGATCCTCGGCCGGCTGCGGCCCCCTGTGGAGGAGGAGCTCAGGACCGTCATCGGCCTCCGCCCCGAGGTCTCTAGCCTCTACCGCCTCATGCAGTACCACATGCGCTGGCTGGACTACGACAAGGATACGGGCGAGTTCACGGTGTCCACCGCCTCTGGTGGGAAGCGCTTCAGGCCGATCATGTGCCTGCTCACCACGTCGGCGCTTGGGGGCGACATGGACACGGCCATCCCCGCGGGTGCCTCACTCGAGCTCATCCATAACTTCTCGCTCATCTTCGACGATATCCAGGACAACGATGAGCTACGCCGGTTCCGACCGAGCATCTGGGCAGTGATCGGGAAGCCCCGTGCCCTCAACATCGGGGCTGGGATGCACAGCCTGGTGAACGTAGCCTCCCTGCGCCTCCGTGACAAGGGCGTGCCGGCCGACACAATACTGGACATCATGGACGTGCTCTCCCAGTCAATCATCGAGCTCTTCGAGGGCCAGGAGATGGACCTGAGCTTCGAGGAACGGGATGATGTGGCTGTCGAGGAGTACATCACCATGGTGGGCAAGAAGACGGCTGCCTTGGTGGAGGCCTCGTGCGCTACCGGGGCCATACTCGCCACAAATGACAAGGGGAAGGTCGACCTGCTGGCCACCTTCGGCCGTTCCATCGGCATCGCGTTCCAGATCCAGGACGACGTGCTCGGCATCTGGAAGGATCCCAAGAAGATGGGTACTCCCCTTGGGAGCGACATCCGCAACCACAAGAAGTCCTTGCCGATTATCTATGCGCTCAACAACGCTTCGAAGAAGGACCGCAAGCTCGTCCTCGTGGCCTACCACAAGGAGCAGATGAGCGACGAGGACGTCAAGGCCGTAATGGACGTGCTGGAGCGCTGCAGCGCCCGCGAGTACGCCGAGAGCGTGGCCGAGGAGTACGCGAAGAAGGGAATGGCCGCGCTGGACACGGCAGGGCTCTCCGATGACGCCGAGCTGCGCACCATCGCCCGGTTCCTCATCCACCGCGAGTTCTGAGCCCACCCAAATCCTTATCAAGCACGCTTTCCTAGCTTCGTCCATGCCACGGGTCAAGGCGGTGCTCTTCGACATGGACGGGACACTGGTCGATTCGTCCGACGCCTGGTTCGCCCTCTTCAACCGCGCCAGGGAGCGCTTCGGGAAGGCGCCCGTGTCCCGCGAGGTGTTCGACCGCGATGTGTGGGGCTGTCCGTTCGAGGAGGAGCTCTGGATGTTCTTCCCCGACGTGGACGGGAAGGAGGTGCTAGAGTTCTACGAGGGGCATTATCTCGATGCTGCGGACCATCTTCGCCTCATCGAGGGTGTGGAGGAGGTGCTCGCAGCGCTCGCGGACCGGGACATCCCGGCGGCCGTGGTCACGAACACCCATCGGCCGCTCGCCCTGAAGGTGCTCGGTCGGCTCGGGATTGCGCGATGGTTCAAGGACGTTGTAGGTGGCGACGAGGTCGAGCACGGGAAGCCCGCTCCGGACATGGTGCTGCTCGGTTGCGAACGCGTGGGCGTGGGGCCCGACGAGGCCCTGTTCGTGGGCGATACCGAAGCGGACGTGCAGGCCGGACAGGCCGCAGGGGTGATAACCCTGTGTCTCGGACCCCATGGCGAGAACAGGATCTCCTGCCCTAGGGACGCGCTGGATCATCTATAAGCATGAATAAGGATTATCGCCCCTTTGAGAAATGGGACCCGTCCGGGACAAACGTTCTTCCTCATTATGGGTGGGCCCGTAGTGCTCTAAACTCCCTCGATCTCCGCATCGATGCGCTGCATGTCCTTGATGAGGTCGCGGCGCACCTGGCGAGCGTACCGGTTGTGACGGTGGATGTCCAGCATCAGCTCGTGGGAGTCGTTCCTGACGATCGCAACGAGCTTGAGGAACATGTCATGGGTCGGGGTCTTGAGCTCGACGCACTCCACGTCGATGTCCTCCAACGACTTGCCCAGGAAGTGGACGAGAGTGAGTGAGTGGGCCATCTGGCGGTCGTGCTCCGCGGGCTCCACCACCATGGGAACTATACCGAAGGCACGCAGGAAGTCGATGAACCGCTCGAGCTCGCCAGGCCGGGTGCGGACCGGGCAGATGGCCATGAGCCGTCCCTCGAGCGAGGTAGAGGCGCTGTCGGGGCCGAAGAGGGGATGGGTGCCGATGCACGAGCAGTGTTCGGGCACGAACCGTTCCATGGCCGCTATGGGCCCCTCCTTCACCGAGCACACTTCGATGATGATGGCGCCCTCTGTGAAGTGCGGTGCCAGCGCGGTCAGGCTCCCCTCGAACTTGGAGATGGGAACGGCGAACACCACGGCGTCACAGGCCGCGCACTCCTCCGCAGTTGCCCACTTCACCCCCTGTTCCCGGGCCTTCGCGCTGCGGTCCTCGATATCGTACACCAGGATGTCCAGTATGCCCCGAAGATAATGGGCGACTAGTTGGCCGAAACGGCCGAATCCGATGATGCCCAGGTGCTGGGGCCTCACTGGCAGACACCACGCCGGGTCGACGCAGTCGACGGGTCCAGCTCCTCCACGAACTCCCAGAAGGTCACACAGGGGCAGAGCTCTGAGGTGAAGAGGGAGCACTCCTCCAGGCAGGCCGCCCGGGCCTCGGTGCCATCGATATCACGCACGGCGATCACTCGCCGGCCGTCGTCGCACGTTGTCTTGAGCACCGTGGGGCATGTGGGTGAGCCTAGGACAAGGGAGAAAAGGTCGTCGAGCACGTCGATGATCATCTCAACTGGATAGTGTGCGTTCTCGCTTAATAAGCGTTTGTCCCGCGTCCGGGACCGCTACAAGGCGCTATGATCGTGCTATCAGGCCCCGTGAACCTTCTCCAGGTCCTTGAAAAGGTCGCTGACCTCGTCGTATACAATGTCGGGGCGCTGCTCGGGAGCCCACTCGGAGACTATCTCCTTGTAGAAGTCCTCGTGGCGGCCCTTGTAGTCGGGGAAGTTGGTGAGGACGAAGATCTTCGTGGTGTCCTTGTCTCCCACGAGCATGTCGGTTGAGGGCGTGTCACCGACCATGGCGACCTTCTCGACACCGTCGCCGAGCTTGGCCTTGGCGTGCTCGAAGAAGTAATTTCCGGGCTTGAGGATGACCTCCTCGTTGTACTCGGTCGAGGTGGCCTTGAGCATGTCGCGGATCCCGTTGGCGATGAGACCGCTGCTGGCTGTGTAGGCGTCGTTGACGCGGTACGCCGTGTCCTCGCCGCACACGAGCAGATCGGCGCCGTAATCGATGACGGCGTTGGCCCCTGCCTCGATGTCCCGGCTGGACCACTCGCGCTTGTAGCCGGTGAGCACGGCATCGACCTTGGGGAGAGTGGCACGCTGGTCGCTGTCGGGGTGAATGTCCTCGGTCGTAAGGACGTTGTAGCCCGCATCGCGCATCTTCTCCATGATCATGTCGTCCTTCTCGTAGATCGCGAATACGGTCTTGTAACCCTTCTCACTTAGGTAGTTCAGCGTGGCCTCGGCACCGGTGTAAACCTTGCTCTCGGGCACATCGAACTGTTGAGCATAATCTGAAGCCATCTTGGATGTATTGTTGGAAGCAATGGCGAAAGGTACGTTCTTGTCCTGGAGGTACTGGAGGCCTTCTTTGACGCCACCGAAGATCTCGGTCCGTTCATCGACGAGCTCGGTGAGAACTCCGTCCTTGTCGATAAGATATCCATCGACACCCTTCAACAGGGCCAGTCTCTCACTTTCAGGAATCTCATACACGATAGTGTACCCCCGCACTCTATTACATGTTATTAATGTCGTTTGATGTTTATATAGTTTACTACTATTCAGGGGTAACATTGGTGCTCGAGGCACTAACCACCGCCGATTTCAGGCACTGCGCCCTGTAGTAGGAGTGCTCGCTCATCTCCTCGCATAGCGCGGGATCCTTTCGGGAAGTCGCCACGTTGAAGAGGCACACGTCACGGGGCCCAATGTCCGTGATGGCACGGCACACCGCGGGATCGCTCGCCCCCGCGACGAGGTTGGTGATGCACAGGTCACGTTTTGCCGCACGCTCGATAGAAGAGCACATGGACAGGTCCCTGGTGACGAAGGCCCTGCACTCCACACGGTCGTCCTGGTTCTCCATCTTATCGCATGTCGTGAGATCGCCGGTCCGGTTGGCGACACGCCTGATGCATGCGGTGCGCTCGTGGAGGATGTCCAGCCCCAGACATTCTGAAATGTCCCCCTCGCCGAGCAAGGGAGCCGCTGTGGCCGAGGCTTCGGTACCGTTCCCTTCATCGAAGGCCCAGTCATCGTCAGGGAGCGGGGCATCGGATCCTGGGGCCTCCCCCCCGCCAGGGAAGAAGAACCAGGTGGCCAGGAATCCCACGGCGATGATCCAGACCATCACCACCATAGCGGCCTTCAGGGACGTATCGGATGAGCCACCACCCAGAGCCACCTCGATCTCGGCGGGATCGTATCCCTGGGATGTGAGGTTCTCGCGAAGGTTGTCATCGGTATATCCCTGCTCGCGCCAGTACCGGACATAATCCTCCAGTTGACCCATCCGAATGGTAGATAGCGCCCAAAATAGATAAGATTACTCTTCACGGCCGAGGCGCTCGATGGCCGCCGTCACAAGTGCTGCACTGTCCCGGACGTCACGCACGTCACCGGTCTCGGGGATGCTGTGCATGTTCTCGATGGGGATGGAGAGCACGGCCGTGTCCACATCGGCATCGAAGTAGGGCAGGCCGTCGGTGGTCCTGATATCGAACCGGTACGAGTAGGGCGATACCTGGGTGGCCATACCGAGCTCCTCACCAGCGGCGAACAGGGCATCGGTCGCCTCGTGCGCAACGGATTTAGGAGCCTTCGTGATGACGGGCCCGCCGCCCATCTCAACACGGTCGAGATACGTCACGTCCACAGCGATAGCATAGTCGGGGTGGATCTTCTCGGCGATGTGACCTGCACCGACCTGTCCGATCTCCTCCATGGAGGCGCCAACGATGTACACCGTCGGGCCGTCGTTGCCGCGTTCCCCGAGGGTGCGGGCCACGTCCATGAGCACCGCCACGCCGGCCCGGTCATCCAGGGCCTTGGTTGTGATGCGGGTCCCGTCGAGCTGCGGCTCATAGTCATGGTTCCAGTGGGGCACCTCGTCGATGTGTGCGTCCACGAGCACCGATGGACCGGTGCCGTGCTTCACGCCAACGAAGTTGTTGTGCTCGTCGATGTAGCACTCGTCGAGGTACGAGGTGAGGTTCTCCACGAGGTACTCGGCCACGGGGCGTTCGCGCCGGCTGGGCGCGTACATGCTCGTGAGCTCGATCAGGTCCTGAGTGACCTGGTCAGTGGGCTGTGGGGGGAGCATCTCCGGCCAAGTGGCCGTAGGGGTCCGTCCGAGCTGCTCGAGCGCGCCCTTCACGACCTCGGCGGTGGCCCGGACATCGCGCACATCACCAACCTCAGGGACACGGTGCATGTTGGCGATGGGGATGCACACTACTGCCGTGTCCATGCCCAGCTCCCTGTAGGGGAGGGCGTCGGTTGTCTCCACATCGAAATCGTAATCGTAGGGAGATACCTGTGTTGGGATGCTGTACTCCTTGCCAGCAGCGAATAGGGCGTCAGTGGCCTTGTGCGGTACGGTGTCTGGTGCCTTCGTGATGACGGGTCCGTCGCCACGTCGCACACCGTGCATGTAGGTGACGTCAACGGAGAAGGCGTAGTCTGCCAGCACCTCGGCCGCGACCTCACCAGCGCCGATCTGGCCAATCTCCTCCTTGGTGGCCCCCACAAGGTACACCGTGGGACCGTCCTTGCCCTGCTCGTTAAGATAACGGGCGAGGTCCAGGAGCACCGCCACGCCGGTCCGGTCGTCCAGGCCCTTCGCACGGATGGTGGTCCCGTCCAGCTGAGGCTCATACTCACGATACTCCGGATTCCGTCGGGATATCTCGTCGATGTGGGCGTCCACGATCACCGTGGGCCCCGTACCGTACTTCACACCGACGACGTTGTCGTTCTCGTCGATGTAGACATCGTCGAGTAGGGGTTCGAAACGATCGAATAGGTACTCGGCCATCTCCTCCTCATGACCGCTTGGTGCATACATCCCCGTAAGTTCGAGGAGATCTTCGACGATCTCGTCCATTCCTATGTACCCCTGGCAGCGGTTAGCAGGGTCCGGTGCTTAAAAACATTTCGCTTACGGCCGGAAGTAGGAGAGTATAATGCAGGCGCTCATGTCGTTCGGGGGGGACGATAATATCCGGAAACGTGAATCGTCCACTCAATCTTTATAACCCATGAAGGGGAATATAATGACATGCTCGACCAGGGCATGCCCGCGTTCGATGGGCGGCTCTCCCACTATCAGGAGACAGGGGAGTGCCCAACCTCGTTGAACGCCCGTAACGAGGATTCTGACGACCTCTCCGGACTGCTCTGGGAGGACCTTTTCGCCATGCCATAGTGCCGCATGAGCCATTAAAATTTAAGCAATGACTCAGTTCTCTGTTGGTAGCAGGTAGACCCATGGCCACAAAGCCACCGATCGCCGGCCCTCGTCGCGCCCAGCGACTACGCCAGCGGGACGAGCATATCAGCTCTGCCCAGGACCACGAGGACGCCGAACGGTGGTTCGAGGCCGCGCGGGATTGGCTACATGCCGGTCTCCCCCTCCGGGCAGCAGCTGCGTTCGCGAGAGCTGAGCTGTGGAGCGATGCCGCAGAGGCCTATGAGGAGGGCGAAGAGTGGGCCGACGCCGCCCGGGCCTGGTCGAAGGCTGGAGAGGCGATGGAGGCCGACGGCCTGTGGTACGAGGCATCACAAGCCCTCGACCGCGAGAGCGTCTGCCGCGAACATGTCCGAGAAGAGACCGAGATCCGTCGCAAGCTCCATAAGGCAACCTCTCTAGAGGCGAAGGGCGAACCGGCCGAGGCCGCCAAGGCCTTCGAGGAGGCCGGAGAGCTCGTGCGCGCCGCGGAGAACTGGGAGGAGGCCGGACGCGAGCCTGAAGCAGCACGATGCCTTGAGCGGGCCGGTGATAACGCCCGGGCCGCGGTTCTCTATGAGCATGCCGGGATGTGGCGTGAGGCCGCCGAGTGTCATCTCAGGGACGAGCGCTGGACCTCCGCTGCCGAGGTCTTCGAGAGGGCAAAGGACCACCCTGCCGCCGCGACCTACTTCGAGCGCAGCGGGAACCTAGAGCAAGCCGCTGAGAACCGGGAACGTGGAGGTGACTGGGACAGTGCCGCCGCCCTCTGGGAGCAGGTCGGGGAGCGTACCCGGGAGGTCAAGGCCCTTGAGAAAGCCGGCCGTTGGGCAAAGGCAGCCAGCATCCATGAGGAGCTCGGTGACCAGCGGAAGGCATCTGCTGCTTGGCGCAAGGGCATGCGCCCCGACCGGAGCGGCAGGAGCCGGGGTCTGGCCATGGAGGAGGCGGAGCGCTGGGCGGACGCCGCCGAGGCCTGGGCCGAGATCGGCGAGGCGGAGCGGGCCGCCCAGGATTGGGAGAAGGCCGAACGGTGGGAACGGGCCGCGGAGGCGTGGCTCGTCGCCCGGTCGTACGCCCGGGCAGCTCGGGCTTTCGAGAAGGACCGGGACTGGTTCAATGCCGCCCTCAACTTCGGTGAGGCGGAGGCCTGGGACGACGCAGGAAGGAACTGGGAGAAGGTTGATGAATGGAGCCGGGCCGCACGTGCATGGTCGAACGCCGGTGACCGGGCCGCTGCCGCACGCTGCTGGGGTCGGGCTGGTGAGTGGGAACGGGCCGCAGGTCACTACGAGGCCGCTGGCGACCACGCCTCTTCCGGTGAAGCCTGGCGTCGCGCGTCCCGATGGGCCGATGCCGCACGCGAACTGGAGGCAGCCCAGCAATGGAAGGACGCCGCCGAGGCCTATCGGAAAGCGGAACGTTGGTGGAAGGCCGCTATGCTGTTCGAGCGGGTCCGCGAATGGCCTACTGCCGCCGAGTGCTTCGAGCAGGCCCGGGACCTTCCCAAGGCCGCACTGTACTACGAGCGGGCCGAACGATGGGCGGACGCGGGCCGCTGCCAGCTGGCCGTGAAGCGTTACCCGGAGGCGGCCGCCGCGCTCGAGCGTGCTGGCGACATAGAGAAAGCGGCTGCTGCCTGGGAAAAGGCCAACGACTTCGCCAAGGCCGGTCGAGCATGGGAGCGCCTCAAGCGATGGCGCCGGGCCGCCGCCGCGTTCCAGCGCGCGGGGATGCTCGCTGATTCCGCCTCTTCATGGGAGCGCGCCGAGGAGTTCGACAAGGCGGCGAAGCTGTACGAGGGGAACGAGGACTGGCCCGCCGCCGCGCGCATGCTCAAGGCGGCCGGGAAACCAGCGGCTGCTGTGTTCGAGAAGGCTAAGGACCTAGAAGCAGCGGCCAGCTGCTATGAGGATGAGGAGAACACCCTCCGGGCCGCGGAGCTGTGGCAAGAGCTAGGGAACCTCCAACGCGCAGGCACCCTGTTCCTTGAGTCTGGACGGCCCGAGGACGCCGCCGTCGCCTTCGAGGAGAAGCTCCTGTGGAGTGATGCGGGTGACGCGTGGCGCTCCGCAGGACGGCTCGAGGAGGCCGCACGGGCTTACCAGAAGGCCGAGCGTCAGGATGACGCTGCGACCTGCCTGGAAGAGGCAGGCAAGTACACCAAGGCCGGGCGGCTCCGAGAGGAACTGAAGGCCTACGTCACCGCCGCAGAGGACTTCGAACGGGATGCTAAGTGGGACCGCGCAGCTGCCGACTGGGAGCGCGCCGGACGATGGGAGGAGGCAGGGCTGGCCTGGGAACGGGCCAAGGATTCCGGCCGAGCTGCCGAAGCGTTCTCCCGGGCCGGCGATCCCGCAAGGGCTGCGTCCCTGTTCGCCAATGCAGCCCTCCACGAGCAGGCCGCCAAGGCCTATGAGAAGGCAGGCGACTGGGAGCATGCGGCCCTCTCCTGGGAGCATGTGGGCGAACATGCCAAGGCCGCCCAAGCCCTGGAGCGAGCGACCGCCTGGGACCGTGCAGCCCGTCGCTGGGAGGCCGCTGGTGAGCCCGCTCGTGCTGCTGCTGCTGCCGAACGGGCCGGGCTCTTCGACGACGCGGCCCGCCTTTGGGAAGAGGCCGAGGAACTGGAGCGAGCAGCCGAAGCTAGCCAGCGCACCGACGATGCGGCTCGCACCGCTCGCCTCTGGGATGCGGTCGGGAAGGGCGAGCACGCAGCACGTTTCCACCTCGCTGCGGGCGATCCCGAGAAAGCGGCTCCGTTGCTAGAGCTTGCAGGGCGTATCGAGGAGGCCGCAGCCGCTTACGAGGACGCCCGCGACATCGCCAAGGCGGCACGGCTCTACGAGTCCGCCGGGGACGTCACCAAGGCAGCCAGCCTCTACGAGCGACTGGGCGAGCACGCCAAGGCCGCCAAGCTCCATGCGAGCCAGGCCAACGCCCCTGAAGCTGCCCGTCTCTACGAGTCCATAGGCGAGTTCGGGGACGCTGCCAAGTACTTCGAGGCCAGCGGTGACTTCTCCCGGGCAGGGGATAGCTACGAGAAGGGTGGTAAGTTCACCGACGCGGCCATGAACTTCGCTCGCTCCGGGGATATGGCCCGAGCAGGAGCGAGCTTCGCTGCCGCGGACGACTTCGCCCGTGCTGCAGAGGCATTCACCGAGAACGGCGACCACGTCCTGGCGGCCGAGCAATGGGAGAAGGCCGAGGAACCTGCCAAAGCGGCCGAGGCCTACGAGCGGGCCGAGGCGTTCGACAAGGCCGCCGAGGCCTATGAACATGCTAACGAACTGGAGAAGGCCGCGCGTCTATTCACCCTGGTCCGCTCCTTTGAGCACGCGGCAGAGCTCTTCACCAAGCTCGGTCAGCATCGGGAGGCAGGCGTGTGTCTCGAGCGGGCGGAGCATTGGAGCGATGCGGCGGAGTCCATGGAACTGGCCGAGGACTGGGAGCAGGCCTTGGAGGACCACAAGCGGGCCGGTCATTGGGAGCGGGCCGCCAGTGTATGCTTCAAACAGAACCGGCTCATGGACGGCGTGGACCTCTTGCTCAAGGCCGGGAAGAACGAGGGCGCCGCCCGCCACCTCTTCGAGAAGGCCTCACATACCATCATGGACCTGGACGACACCTGCACGCTCCTGGAACGCGCACAACGGATACACCGCACCGGCTCCATCGACGGCGCCCACCGCATCATCGCTGGCGCACTCAAGGGCCGGCTCGAGGACCTCCATAAAGGCACGTCCATGATGACCGATGACGCTGAGTTCGCCTTCCACGCTTCCAAGCGCTTCCTCCAGTTCGCGCGAGAAGAGGAGCGCAAGCTCGCTGCGAAAGCGCCTCGCAAGGTCCAGCACGCTGTGCGCATCTGCCCGGAATGCGGTGAGGAGATACGGCTCGCTAAGGTGCCGAAGTTCTGTCCTTTCTGCTCCAAACCGCTCGCGTGAGCAGCATTACTGACCCGGCTGAAGGTTCATCGCTCCGCAGCGCTTGCAGCACCGGTATTCCGTGGGGCCTCGGTACACGATGGTGAAATCGGTGAGCTCCCGCTCGCAGTGACCACATTTCAGAGCACTCGAATCCTCGAGCTGCTGTGCGTACACGATGATGCCGCTCTTGCCGGGGGGCATGGACGCCGTACCAGCGTGGGGTTCTGTCAGCTCCTTCCGCGGCTCTCGTCGCCCCTCGTCCCGTGTCCTACGACGGGGCTGCCGTGACCGCGATCGGTCGACCTCGGTGGGTGTCGGAGCGGGAGCGCGCTCGGGGCCATCCTTGGGTGCCGGATCAGTCTTCCTTCCCTTTCGTCGCCGACGCCGCTTCGGATGCTCACCGGCCCGCTCGAAGTACACCTTTCGTCCCTCGAGATCGACCTCGGCCACCTTCCAGCTGGCGGTGAGCCAGGCGTTTGCCGGGGACCGGGGCCCTGTTGCCTCGTTGGTCCACCACTCGGCCTGCTCCAGAGCACGTGCTGGGAGGTCTACGCCGAGGATGCGTCGTTCGATGGTGGAGAACTTCAAGCACAGTTTCCGGCGGCCTTCCTTGGCCAGGAAATCAGTCAGCGGCTGGTATTTGTTGCCAGTCAACGGGAAGTTGATAGAGGGACATATTTATCAAGTCTTCCCCCGGGCGGCGTCCTATCGACCCTCGAACTCGCGGCGCGAGGTCGCGATCGCACCTGCAGCGGACGCGAGCACCATCACTCCCCCCAGACCCTGGAGCGGTACGACCGCCTGGGCAAAGAAGAGGGCGGCCCACAACGTCGTGAGCACGGAATCGAGCAGGAGAACGATACCCTCCTCCGTGGGATCGACCTCGTCCGTGTCCACCATGGTCAGGAGGGTGTAGGGTCCCGTGGTGGCCACCAGTGCGAACAGGACACCGATGATAACCACGCGCCCAGTGGGCCAGGCGAGCCCGACGACCTCGATCGGGAGCGATGAGGACGAGAGCGCCAGGGCGAGCACGGCCAGGGACGGTAGGCTGAGCAGGAACACGGCCAGCTGGGCCCGGAGAGGGGGGTAGTCCCGGCGGGAGAGGGTGCGCTTGCCCCTGAGATAGAGCGCGTACAGGAGGCCGGAAGCAGCAGCAAGTATGACGCCGGAGCGGGTGGAGGGATCGCCGGCGGGCTCGCCGGCGACCAGCACGACACCCACCATCGCCACGAGGACCAAGCCCAGTCGGGATGGCTTGAACTCCTCCTCACCGGCGGCCATGGCCATGATCATTGTCCAGAGTGGCTGTGTGTAGAGGAGGGCGACGGCGACGAGGGCCGAGGCACCCAGGGCGAGGCAGGAGAGGAAGTCCAGGAGGAACACAGTGAACAGGGTGCCCAGGCCCAGGAACAGCGGTAGGTCCTCGCGGCGGACCAGCGGTCCCTCGAGACCACGAAGTGCGGGAAGGAGCAGCATCACCGAGAAGCTCGAACGGAACGCCACCTGCATCAGCGAGGAGACGCCCTCTGCTTCCAGCAACTTGGCGAACACGAAGATGAACGAGAAACCTAAGGCCGCGGCCAGCACAAGAACATGACTCCGGGAGATGTGGTGCCTCACGTCCTTCCACCCCCTGCTTCCAGTACTACGTTAACGCCTTCTGTCACCGTGCGATCGATTGGCGGCGTCGGAGACAGCTTTTTATACTTTTCCGTCCGCTGAATTTCTCGGGGTACGACATGGACGTCGAATATGTAGATACCATTATCCTTCTTGAGGACGAGCGCCCGGAGGACTACCTTGGGGTCTTTGCCAACTACGGTGGCGAGGTCACCCGTGAGTTCCACCTGATCAACGCGGTAGCTGTCAGAATGCCCGAGGACCAGCTCTACAAGCTGGAGGGCTACGACTTCATACGCAAGGTCGAGATGGACGGTGAGGTCCACGCGCTGAAGACCGAGACGGCCAATGCCTATGCGGGCTTCGGCTCCGGCCAGTGGGACATGGACAACATCAACGCCCCGCAGGCCTGGGAGGCCGGATTCACCGGCAAGGACGTCAAGGTCGCCGTCATCGACACCGGTATCAACTACAAGCACTCAGATCTCGCTCCCAACTACAAGGGCGGGTA
The DNA here is from genome assembly GCA_030753015.1 of Candidatus Undinarchaeales archaeon. Classification (GTDB taxonomy): domain Archaea; phylum SpSt-1190; class SpSt-1190; order JASMDC01; family JASMDC01; genus JASMDC01. Next base: position 27,682 of record JASMDC010000019.1, read on the forward strand.
CGACTTCGTCAACGACGACGACGATCCCCTGGACGATAACGGTCACGGCACCCACTGTGCCGGATCCATCGCCGCCAACGGCAAGATCAAGGGCGTCGCCTACGAGGCCGACCTCTACGGCGTGAAGGTGCTCAACTCCTGGGGCTCCGGGTCCTACTCGGGCGTCATCGCGGGCATCGAATGGGCCGTGGACAATGGTATGGATATCGCCTCTATGAGCCTCGGCGGTTCCTCCGGGACTGACGCCCTCCTTGAGGCGTGCGACGCCGCTCGTGCCAACGGCACCATCATCGTGGCCGCAGCGGGCAACTCCGGCGGCTCCGTCGGGTACCCTGCTGCGTACGATTCGGCCATCACCGTGGGTGCGGTGGACAAGCGCAACAAGCTTGCGTCCTTCTCATCCCGCGGTCCTGAGCTTGACGTCGTGGCCCCCGGTGTCAATGTTTACTCGACCTACAAGAACGGCTACAAGAAGCTCTCGGGCACCTCCATGGCAACTCCCCACGTGGCCGGCTTCGTGGCCCTGCTCAAGCAGCAGGACATGTCCCGCGGGTTCGACGACATCCGCACCATCCTCCATGAGAACTCGACGGACATGGGCGAGCCTGGCTTCAATGAGGAGTATGGCTACGGCCTCATCGACGCCATCAAGGCCCTGGGGATCTAATAGGACGTCCCTCCCATGTGGGAGGTCGAGCTGAAGGCGTGGGCAGACCCTGATCTTGAGAGCAGACTGGAGGCGATCGGCGCCACACTGCTCAGGCGTGAGGTCATCGAGGATCTCTACTTCCAGCACCCGGGCCGATCATTCGCCGAGACCGACGAGGAGCTGCGGGTGCGGACCGTGGACGGTAGGGCTGGTTTCATCACCTACAAGGGCCCGAGCACCGACGCGACCCGCCAGACCAAGGAGGAACTTGAGACCCCCGTCCCGGATCCGAATGCCGTGAAGGCGGTGCTGCGGCGGCTCGGATTCGTCGATGCTATCTACAAGTGCAAACGCTGCTCCCACTGGCGTCTCGATGACGCCATCCTCACAGTGGGCGAGGTGGAGGGCCTGGGCCTCTTCGTGGAGGTCGAGATCCCCACCGAGCGGGAGGAGGACGTGGCGACCAACCGCGCGCGCCTGCCCGACTTCCTCGACCGGATCGGCATCCCCCGGGAAAAGGTCGAGATCCGGTACTTCACCGAGATGCTCGTAGAGAAGGGGCTGGGGCGTCCGCCAAATCTTAAAAATAGGAAACACCCTTAACGGCGTTGATGGCCGGACCCGTCGACGAGCTCCTCCCCGTGGCTGCAGGTGGGCTCGGCATCGCCGTCCTCAGCGTCCTGGGGACGCATACCATGAAGGGCCGGTTCGGCACCGACCGGCGTGGGTGTGGCATAGAGGGCGCGGTGTTCGGCATCTGGACCAACCTGCTCCTCAGTGCGTTCAAGGTCTGGGCCGGACTCGTCAGCGGCAGCTTCGCTGTGCTCGCCGATGCGATACACTCGCTCTCGGACGTCCTCACCAGCGCTGTCGTGGTCGCCGGGATCCACGTCAGCGGCAGGGAGCCCGACCGCGACCATCCGCTCGGTCACGGGGACGCCGAGCCCATCGCCGGGCTCATCGTGTCCATCCTGCTCGTGGTCGTCGGTGTGGAGTTCGCCCGAACGGCTGTCGAGCGTCTGCTCAAGCCCGATATCCCGCAGGTCACGGTCGTGGCCATCGCCGCCACGCTTGTGGCCCTCGCCTACAAGTGGTGGGTCACCTTGTGGGTGAAGGATGTCGTGGAGAAGGTGCACAGCCCTGCACTCAAGGCCGACGCCGAGCACCATGCCAGCGATGTTCTCTCCTCGGTTGTCGTGCTCGTGGGTGTCACCGGTTCGTACATCGGTTATCCGCGCCTGGACTGGGCGGCCGGCCTGATCGTGTCCGCGTGGGTGTGCTGGGTGGGATTCTCCGTGGGCCGTTCCAACATCCGGATGCTCATGGGCACGGTGGAGGACCCGACGGTGCGCCAGCGCATCAAGGACCTCGCCCTGGCGGAGGATGACGTGAAGAACGTGCACAGGGTCCTCATCCATTACACGGGTTTAGAGTTCTCAGTGACCCTTCACCTGCGGTTCAAGCGGGACATGCTCCTCAGCGAGGCCCACGAGATCGCCCGTCGCATCGAGGATACCATCCTTGACGATTGCGCCGAGTGCAAGTACGTGACCGTCCACATGGACCCTGCCCGCTAAGGGGCTAGAGAAGGGCCTTGATCTTTTCCGTGGCCCGGTTCATCTCGACCAGGATGAGCCCGAGCGCGAAGGTGGGGCCAGTCATCGCAACTAGGATGGCCATGGGACCCGCGCCCATGGCTACGATGTTCCCATCCTTGGCCTCGACGATGATCCGGGCATGTTTACCGCGATGAAGTTCGTGGACCACTATCTCCGAGGAACCGACCATGGTGGCGGCGACCGCAGCGAATGTCTCGGCCTGGACCGATGGGGGGATGTCGCTGGCCATGAGCAGGCCATCACGGGAGACCACCGCTGATGCCTCCACGCCGCCATGGTGGCGCAGTTCGTGGAGTACCTCTTCCAACCGCTCGCGTATGGACGACATGGCCGCACCCTCACGCTGCCGGGATCCGCGCTTCAAGGACGTTGACGACCAAGAATAGTATGTAGACTATCACCAACGCCATGCTCTCCCGCCGCGTCAGGCGATGCTCAGTGTGGAAGTAACAGATGGCAAGGACATAGGCGAGGAGGGTGAGCGGGATGTTGAACTCGAGGATGCCGTGCTCGACGGTCAGATCCCTTATCGCCGCACCCGATCCCAGGGATAGGAGCGGATCGGTGATGTTAGAGCCGATGAGGTTGCCCACGGAGAGAGCGGTAGCGCCACGGCGAAGCGCCATCACGGACACTGTAAGCTCGGGGAGCGATGTGCCAACCGATACGAGGGTGAGGCCGATGAGCGTCTCCGACACGCTGAAGTACTGGGCGATTGCCATGGCGCTCTTCACGAAGAGGTTGGCACCGATGGGAACGGCCACGAGCCCGGGGACCAGCCACCACGTGGAAGCGAGTTCCTCGTCCTCCTCCTCCTTATCGGGTGTCCTCCCCCACAGGAAGAGGCCAAGAAGGTAGCCCACGTAAATTAGCACGAGGACGATCCCTTCCATCCGGCTCACCACACGGTCCGCCATTGTGACCGCCAGGATGAGCATGGCGAGGATCATGAAGGGACCATCGCGATGCACAGCTGTCCGCTCCACGTCCATCTCCCGCACAAGGCCAACGACGCCCAGGATGAGGGTGATCTGGACGAAGCAGGAGCCTACAATGTTACCGATCGCGATCCCGGACGCCCCGTTCCACGCCGCGAACATTGAGGTGGCGATCTCGGGGATGGATGTGCCCACGGACGTGATGGTGAGCCCGACGAACATCTGGGGTAGAGAGAAGCGGCGCGCCAAAGCCTTGGCCCCGTCAACGATCCAGTCGCTCCCCTTGATGAGGATCGCCACTCCGATGATGAAGTACGCTACGTTCTCGAGCATGGCCTTCCCGTCCGGTCACTCCTGGTCGAAGCCGACCTCTGAGTTGTCCTTCTGTCGCGCGTGCAATAAAAAGGTTTTCACGCCCTCCAGCGTGGGGAAGGCCGTGATAGCGCCGCGTCTGGTGGTCACCAGTGCGCCCACTGCGCACGCGAACCGCCCGGCCTCTACCAGTGATGAGCCACGCGCGAGCGAGGACATCAGACCTGCAGCAAAACCGTCCCCGGCACCAGTGGCGTCCTTTGGCTCCACCTCGAAGGCCGGGATGAACGTCGTCCGCTGTTCCTCGCAGAGCAACGCCCCCTTCGAGCCCAGGGTCACCACCGCCTTCTTGGGCCCGCGTCGGGTGATGAGGCGCGCAGCCATGGCCGGATCGTCCTGGCCTGAGAGCATCTGGGCCTCCTCATCGCTCGCTAGTATAAAGTCTACGTACGGGAGGAACTTCTCGTACACCTTCAATGCCTCGAGCTTTGTCCATGCGTCCGAGCGGTAGTTCACCGCGAACGAGACAGTGAGCCCGTGCTTTCTGGCAATCCTCACGGCACGGTACACGGCCCGCATGGGCTTCTTCGCCGAGAGGGTGAATCCTGAGAAGTGGAGGAATCGCGCGTTTGCGATATAGGGCTCGGAAATGTCCTTCTCGTTGAGCTCCACGTCCGCTCCGCGGTAGAAAAGGTAATCGGGCTCGGCCGTGACGAAGGCGAGCGATGTGCGCTCCTTGCACATGGTCACCTGCGAGACATCCACCCCTTCCCTCTCCAGTGTGTGCTTGAGGAATTGGCCGAAAGGATCGGCGCCCACCTTGGCGATGACCCCTGCCTTACATCCGAGGCGCTGCACGCCCACAGCGAAGTTGCCCGGAGCACCACCGAAGCACTTCTTGAAACCACTTACTCGGTCGAGGCCCGAGGCCTCGTCCACGACCATGTCGATGAGGATATCGCCGATGGCAAGGAAGTCCACGGACGGTGGCATCAGACCCCACCCCCCGTGGTACGGCACCCGGGGGTGGAGAAGGATAGATGGAGAACCATCGAAGGAGTGTTTCCGCCGTTTGATTTATCAAGGTATGGTCTTCCCACAAGAGCACAAGGTGCCGAACATGGATCCCTCCGACGCGAGCAGTCCCGCCGGCCAGCGACTTGCCGAACCCCCCTACCTCCAGGTGGCCCTGGATTTGGTGGACGACAAAGTGCTTCGACGTGTTGTCGAGGCTATTCCCGCCGACAAACGGATCATCCTGGAGGCGGGCACGCCCCTGATCAAGCGCTTCGGCGTTGGCGTGATGCGCGATATCAGTGCCATCCGGCCCGATGCTTTCATCATCGCAGACCTCAAGACCCTCGACGTGGGCAAGCTCGAGGTTGCCATCGCTGCTGAGCAGGGAGCTCACGCCGCGGCGGTATCCGCCCTTGCGCCGGTCGAGACCGTGGAGGCCTTCATCGACGAGTGCAAAGAGCGCGGACTCCGCTCGTATGTGGACATGATGAACGTGTCCGATCCGGCCGCTCTTGTGAGCGGGCTCTCTGTAAAGCCCGACGTCGTGCTCCTTCACAGGGGCATCGACGCCGAGCTCGGAGGGACCACTGTAACGGGATGGGGAGCCATCCCCGCGATAAAGCGCGCAGGCGGCGAGGGTATGCTCGTGGCCGTGGCCGGGGGCATCACCCCCGAGACCGCGCCCGACGCTCTCGCAGCTGGTGCCGACGTCCTCGTCATCGGACGGGCCATAACGGCCGCAGATGACGTCAACGATGCCGCGCAGGGATTCCTGCGCATTCTAGGAGTGTGAGATGAGATGACCGCAAAGAAGAAGACCGATGATCTTGATGAGGAGATACTCGAACGCCTCGAAGGAGGAGGAGGAGGAGGGGGAATCGTGACCAGCAACAGCGGACCCGGTGCTGGTGTGCTCGCTCTCGCGGGCCTGCTCCCGCTCCTTGCCATGGGGGCGGTGTTCGTGTTCCTGTTCTGCATCGCCCGGATCCCCGCTGGCCACGTGGGCGTGGCCTACAGCGTGTTCGGGGGAGTGCTGCCTGTCGAGTACGAGATGGGTTGGCACCTCAAGTGGCCCTGGATCGACATCACCCTCTACTCCATCCAGACCCAGGACTACACCATGTCCATCCTGCAGGGCGAGGGCAAGCGTACGGGCGACGACCGCATCACTGCCCTCACCTCCGAGGGGCTGAACGTGGACCTGGACCTCACCGTGCTGTACAAGATCGAGCCCGACAAGGCCGACGTGATCCACACCACCCTGGGCGCGACGTATGACGAGAAGGTCATCCGCACCAATATCCGCTCGACCATCCGCAAGGTCGCCGCCACTCACACCGCCAAGGAGATCTACTCCGATATGCGCAAGCAGGTGGAGCAGGAGATCAGTGACGATATCACGGCCATCCTTGCGCCCTACAACATCCTGGTGACGGACCTGCTGCTGCGCAACGTGGAGCTCCCGCCCCAGCTCAAGTCCTCCATCGAGGAGAAGCAGGTCGCTGAGCAGCGTGCGCTGAGGATGGAGTACGTGCTGAACGAGGAGACCAAGAAGGCCAAGCAGCGGATGATCGAGGCAGAAGGTATCGCCAACGCCACGGTGATCAAGGCCGCCGGTGAGGCACTGGCCATCCAGCGCATCCAGGAGCAGTTCGGTACCACGGACCCGAAGTCGGTGCTCGGGTACTACTACATCAAGACCCTGGACCGCACCGACCTCCAGACGGTCATCGTGCCCACGGACTCGGGCGTACCGATCTTCCTGCCGGCCGGGGCCGTAGGGAAGGGTGCGGCCTGAGCGTCGTAGATCCCCTGTGGTAACGATGATGAGACGCGCTCTGGCCGTCCTTGCGGTCCTCGCTCTCTTAGCGGGGTGCACCGGTCCCGGTAGCGGGGGCGCTGCCACCCCTCCTGCCACCGGCCCCCCCCAGCAGCTCCTGCCCGACGGGACGATTTGCTCCTCGTCCTCGGAGTGTGCCGGGGGCAACTGCCGTTACGGCGTTTGCTGCCTGGCCGGCGAGCGCTGCTGCACCACGGGCGAGCACTGCCCGCCCTCCCAGGAGTGCGGTACCGGGTCCTACTGTGTCCCGGGAAGTGCCATGGCTGACATCCCCATCGGACCCACCGACATACCAGCAGATCCCGGTGCGCTGAAGGTCCAGGAGGGTGATGAGGTGATGGTGGACTACGTGGGCTGGACCACCGACGACCGAGTGGTGTTCGACGCGTCCATCGAGGAGGAAGCGCGGAAATCCGGGCTCCCGCCCAGGGACCGGTACGAGCCGCTCGCAGTCAAGGTCGGCGCGGGCCAGGTGATCCAGGGATTCGATCGCGGGCTCGTGGGGATGGCCAAGGACGAGACTAAGAAGATCATCATCCCGCCCGAGGAGGGATACGGGCCCAAGGATCCTGGCCTGTTCAGGCCCATCCCGGTCGACTCACTGCGCGCCCAGGGCTTCGAGCCCGAGGAGGGGGGCCAGCTCATCACTGCGGGCGGTGCGTTCCCCATCCTCAACGTCAGTAACGGCATGGCGTGGGTGGACATGAACCACATGCTCGCCGGTCGCGAGATCGCGTTCAGGGTGACGATCAGGACCATCGACAGGACATGATCGTGCGCCCACCCCACCCAAAGGTTTAACTAGCGAGAGAGTCCGAGCCCCGCCTATGCTCGTGTACGCATCATACATCGCCCTTGGACTGACCGCTGGTGTGCTCAGCGGCCTCCTGGGGGTCGGGGGAGGTATCCTTCTCGTCCCCGTCATGGTGTACGCGTTCGGCCTCTCCCAGCACGAAGCCCAGGGCACGACCCTCGCTCTGATGGTGCCCCCGATCGGGCTTCTGGGCGCCTACAAGTACTACATCGAGGATAACGTGGATGTAACCATGGCAGCCTTCATCTGCATCGGGTTCTTCTTCGGCGGGTACCTCGGTGCTGTTTTCGCAAACGACATCGAGCCCGCCATGCTCAGGCGCGTGTTCGGTGTGGCGCTGATGGTGACCTCGCTGAAGATGGTCTTCAGCTGACCGAGGGGCCGCTGTATCCAAACCCCATATAAAGCTATACGTGCACAAGGTAGTTCGCCATGAGCGGAGGGCTGGAGCAGTTCCATATCTGGTTCGCTGTGTGCCTTGCCAGTTTTACCGCCTACTCCTACATCCGCGTGGTCGAGAGCTGGGGGAAGGTCAGCCCCCAGAAGCGCATCATGGAGCCCTCCACTGCCTTCGCCGGTCTCCTGGGATATATCAACATGATCGCCAACGATCTCATGTACGGTGATTTCGGTCTCGGCGCCATGATCGGCCTGATCGCGGCTTGCCTGGGCATCATCCTCATCGTCATGGCCGTGTTCCATGTCCCGCCGAAGCGCGGTGATGTCGGTCCGGAGCACAAGAAGATCAGCTTCCCCACTTCGGGGGTCTACGCGTACCTGCGTCATCCGCTATACGACGGTCTCGTCCTTTCCTTTATCGGGTTCCCCTTGGCCGCGGGTGCAGTGTACTCTCTCTTCGCCGCTGTGCTGTGGGCCCTGTTCGTGGTATTCTGGGGCATGCTTGAGGACCAGATGCTCGCCGATGAGCACGGCTCCAAGTTCATCGATTACCAGGCACGCACGTTCTTCTAGGACGCGATCACTGTCGACATTATTCAGTGATCGTTCTTGACATCCACCCCCAATAAATAGTAGGTCGTTCATCATTATATATGCCCCGGGGGTGGCGTGCCAGTATTCCACATTTTACTGAAATATTAATAAGAATTTAATACTATTTTAGTACTAGATTTGGGGTCGCCTGTTTATTGTATGCATGTTCGCCCACCTTCACCGGTACGCGATCCGTCCCATGGTTGAAAACGCATGGGATTTCTCGAACACGTTCAATATTACTAAGGATTCATCCCTTCCCTCTCGGAAGGGGACTTCCCGCCGAAATAAAAAAGAGTTAAAACCTTGTCGGCTGTCCCCGTTCAGGATCGTCATGCTCTCTGACAAGGAGATCAAGAAACAGTACAGACCGAAGTTCTGGGCCGAGCCCGAGAAATTCTACGCCAGCGAGGCCCTGCGCGAGGAGGGCTATTCCCGCGGCATCTGTACCAAGTGCGGCAAGCCCTTCTGGGCCACGGACGCTGACCGGCCGGTATGCGGTGATCCCGCCTGCAGTCCCGGGGAGAGCTTCGCATTCATCGGGAACACTCCTGCGGGCCGCTCCATGGACTACATCGAGATCTGGACGCGCTTTGCCAAGATGTTCGAGGGCTTTGGCTACACGCCCATCGCCCGCTATCCCGCTGTGGCCCGATGGAACCCCACCATGGAGTACACCAACGCCTCCATCGCCGCATTCCAGCCCTTCGTCATCGCCGGGGAGATGGACCCCCCGGCCAATCCCCTGGTCATCCCCCAGTTCTGCCTCCGCTTCTCCGACATCGACAACGTGGGCATCACCATGTCCCACAACACCGGGTTCGTGATGATCGGCCAGCACATGTTCGTCCCGCCCGAACAGTGGGACCAGAACGCCGTGTTCCGCCACATCCAGACCTGGCTCAAGGACGGGCTCAAGCTCCCCAACGAAGAGGTCGTGTTCGCCGAGGACGCCTGGGCGGGCGGCGGTAACTTCGGTTGCTGCATGGAGTTCTTCTCTCGCGGCTGCGAGCTTGGGAACCAGGTGTACATGCTCAACGAGCAGACGCCTGCCGGTGTCCGCGAGCTCAAGCTAAAGGTGTTGGACATGGGCATGGGCATGGAGCGCAACGCTTGGTTCTCCCAGGGCTGCAACACCATGTACGACGCCCAGTTCCCATCGGTCATGAAGAAGCTCCTGAAGCGGACCGGTGTGGAGTACGACGACGGCCTGCTGCGTCGGTACGTGCCGTATGCTGGCCTGCTGAACCTGGACGAGGTGGACGACATCCAAGCCGCCTGGCGCACCGTGGCCGAGAAGGTCGGCTCCGACGTCGATGAGCTGCGCAACAATATCATCCCGCTCTCGGGTGTGTACTCCATCGCCGAGCATACACGCTCGCTACTGGTCACGCTCAGCGACGGGGCGCTGCCATCCAACGTGGGCGGCGGTTACAACCTGCGTATTCTCGCTCGACGGGCGTTGGGATTCATCATCCAGCAGGGCTGGGACCTGCACCTCTCCGAGGTGTGCGCCTGGCACGCCGACTACCTCAAGCCCATCTTCCCCGAGCTTTCCGAGAACCTCGATGAGGTGGAGAAGATACTCGAAGTGGAGCGGACAAAGTACGAGGCGATGCGTCGCAAGACCACATCGCAGGTCGCCCGCATCGTCAAGGAGGATGTCACCACCGAGCGGCTGCTGGAGCTGTACGACTCCAACGGTATCCCGCCCGACCTGGTGGCCGCAGAAGCCAAGAAGCTGGACAGGACCATCGTTGTTCCCGAGGACTTCTACACTCGTGTGGCCGAGCTCCACGAGACCCGCGAGCAGGTCCACGCCACCAAGAAGGAGGAGGTCCCGGGTCTGGACGGTCTTCCCGACACGCGTGCCGACTACTTCGGCGACTGGAAGGAGCTGGACTTCACTGCAAAGGTGCTGCGTGTCAAGGACGCCTTCGTCGTCCTGGACACAACCCGGTTCTATCCTACCTCGGGCGGACAGATACACGACATCGGCACCATCGGCGGTGAAGAGGTCGTCGGCGTGCAGAAGCAGGGCGGTCTCATCGTCCACGTCATGAAGGCCTCGCCGTCCTTCTCGGAGGGCGACTCCGTCGAAGGCCACGTGGACGAGGCGAGGCGTCGACAGCTGGCGCAGCACCACACCGCGGCCCACATCATCAACGCTGCCGCACGCCGTGTTCTCGGGCGACATATCAACCAGGCCGGTGCCAAGAAGACCCTGGAGCGCGCTCATCTGGACGTCACCCACTTCCAGGCCATCACAGACGAAGAGCTCGTGCGCATCGAGGAGGAGGCCAACAGCATCGTGGGCGAGGATATCGTCGTCAAGAAAGGCTTCTACGCCCGCGACCAGGCAGAGAAGAAGTACGGCATGGCCATCTACCAGGGCGGTGCGGTACCCGGTAAGAGCGTGCGTGTCGTCGAGGTGCCCAGTGTGGATATCGAGGCCTGTGGCGGGACACACCTCAACTCCACCAGCGAAGTGGGCCCCATCCACATCCTCAAGACCAAGAAGATCCAGGACGGGGTCGTGCGCATCCTGTTCACCGCTGGCGGTGCCGCCAGTCACACGGCCTCTCAGGAGGAGACAATGCTGGCCGAGACCGCAGAGATACTTGACGTCGATGGCGACCAGGTACCGGCTCGCGCGGACGAACTGTTCCGCAAGTGGAAGAAGGTACGCAAATCCATGAAGAAGCGCAGGCCAGTGGCAGAGGAGCAGTTCATGCTCACCGCAGATGACCGCTTCGACGGTGACGCTCTGGCACGGACTGCCGAGATCTTCCGGGTCCAGCCCGAGTACGTGGTCAAGACCGCCAAGCGGTTCCTCGATGAGCTGACGTCCATGCGCGACAAGGTCGAGATAGCTCCTCCGGACGAAGAAGAGTGAGCTGACCATGACAAGCGACGTCGCCATCGAGACGAAGGAGCTCACCAAGCGATACGGCACGCTCACGGCCCTTGACGGGCTCTCGCTCTCGGTGAAGGAGGGCGAAGTGTACGGGATCCTCGGCCCCAACGGTGCGGGGAAGTCGACACTCATCCGCATAACCTGTGGCCTGCTCAATCCCTCAGGTGGGACGGTGCTCGTGCGGGGCATCGACGTACGCGAGCGTCCCGAGGAAGTGAAGGCCCTCATCGGCTACCTCCCGGAAGAGACATCGCTCTACGAGCACATGACCGTTCTCGAGTATCTAACGTTCTTTGCTGACCTCTACGGCCTGGGACGGGAGGAGGGAGGCAAGCGGGCCCACAAGCTCGTCGAGCGTCTTGACCTGGGCGACAAGCGAACGGAGCGCATCGGCACCCTGTCCAAGGGGCTCAAGCGCCGAGTCGCCATAGCCCGTGCACTGATCCACGACCCGTCCATCCTCATACTGGACGAACCCACCAGCGGTCTCGATCCTGTGGCGTCCCTCGATATCAGGGAGCTCATCGCATCCCTTGCCACAGAGGAGGGGAAGACCGTGCTCCTGTCGACCCACCTTGTATGGATGGCGGAACAGCTGTGCCATCGCATCGGGATCCTCAGCAAGGGCAAACTACTTCTCTCCGGGACCACTGACGAGGTATGCGGCAGGCTCGATGCCCGCCAGACCTCCGTGGAGGTCGTCGTGGAGTCCCATCCCGGTACAAAGATGCCCCATGCCACCGACGCCAAGGTCGAGCGAAAGGGCAGGGTGTGCGTCCTCACCTTCCCTGGCGTGGAGCTCGCGGTCAAGGCCCTTGAGAAGCTTCGGCTCTCACATCCGGTGGTCTCGATCACCACGGCCCAGCGCTCTCTGGAGGACGTGTTCCTCGAACGCTTCTCGCGGAGCGAGGAGGGCCGGGACTGACCATGCACCGGACCATCGTGCTCGCTTGGCGATGGCTGCGCGAGCTGGTGCTCCGTCCGTCGTTCGCTTTCATGTTCACGTTCATGGTGGCCGCGGTCATCATCGTGCTCGCTTTCCTCGGCCCGTTCTCCCCCTTCCTGGACGCGAGAGTCTACTCCAAGGCTACCGACGTTTCGCTATCGATCGTGCTGGTGGGAGATGAGGCTGCGCTCCGCGACTCCCTCCTTGCCCGCGCCTTGAGCACTCGCAAGGAAGTGCGGTCCGTGAGCTATGCAACCACCCTGGACGAGGCCTTGGCGTCCCCCGACCGGATGGACGCCATCGTGGTCATCCCACCGGGCGTGGGAGGGACCATCCGCCTCCTGGTCGCCCAGGAGGGATTGCGTGGACCGCTCGCCGTGTCCATGGTGCAGACGGTACTGGCCGAGAGCGATCCCCCGCAACGCCGACGGGCCCTGGCCGAGGAGCGGAAGCTGGTTGTTGGGAGCCTCCAGGTGGCGGACGACTACGGTTCGTGGGATGATCCGCCGCTCCTGATCGACGCCGTGCAGCTCTTCCTCGTCCCTTTCCTCGTGCTCTTCCCCGCCTTTGCTGTCGCTATGTTCACCACGAACCTCGTTCGCGAGGAGTTCACGACACGGACCATGGACTCCCTTCTCATGGCCTGCCCACGACCACGCATCCTGGCCGGTGGTCTGGCGGCACCTACGGTGCTCCTCACTGCGGTCGCATCGGGGACTGTCCTCCTTCTGAGCAGACGTTTGTTCCCCGTGCTCGGCGTGGCCCCGCTCGTGGCCATCTCCGGTGTCACCTCGCTCTTTCTGTGCGGTGTCGGTGCCGCTGCTGCGGTGCGCACACGGGGCGCCGAGACCTCCCAGTCTGCCGTATGGGTGGCCACCGCCCTGGTCGGTGCGACGGTGATGCTCCCCCGCCCGCTCTCCCCGCCGAGGCTGGCGGTCGCGCTGGGTACTGGGCCCGTGCCCTTCTGGGAGGTAGGGACGTGCATCGTCGGCCTCATCATGGTCGCGACGCTCGCCTGGGGTATGTTCGAGCGGTCGTTCGCAGGATTGGCGGAAGGATAGTCCGATCCCGTATCAAGGATGCGGACCTGTCCTTGCGGCCGAGCGGGGCGTCTGTGCCAGGCGCTGTGAACGTCGGTGGAGAGAAAGGTACTCCCCCAAAAGCTCGCTCACGACATCCCGGGAACCCAGACCAATGGCGAGCCCCATTCCCAGGGAGAGGCCAAGGCCTAGGGAGCACAGGGCGACGATGAGCGGTAGTGCGAGCACTAAAGTGACGATGCTCCGCTCGACACCCATGACCAGCAGCGGCAGTGCCAGGACCACGGCGACGTACACGATCAGGATATTGGTCAGCACACCGACTATCTTCGCCTGGGGCAGTTCGATGGTGCCCAGCCGACGCGCCACGTACTCGCCGACGACAACGCCGAGGAGCACGATGAGGGCGGATTGGACGATACGTGGTGAGTACTCGACCAGGACCATGCGCATCAGCGCGTCGACCGTCGGCACCCCGAAAGTGCCCACGGCCACGGTGATGAAGATCAGGTAGACGTACCAGCGGATGGCGATGGACACGATCTCGGCGAGCCCGAGGCCCTGGAACTCCACCCTGACATCTGCTCGTTCGAGCATGTGCTCCAGCTGGATGAGCCGGAAGATCCGCACCGCAACAGCAGAGATCGCCCGCCCGAGCACGTACCCCGCAGCGACCACGAGGGCCGCTACGAAGAACCGGGGCACGAAGAAGTGGGCCTTTCCATAGGCCTGGGTAACGCTCTCCTGGAAGATGTCACCCACAACACCGGTGGTGTTCAGCACCCCTGCCATCGCCGTGTGGGGGTTGTGCATCATTTAAATATCGTTCGCGTATCAATGTAAAGCGATGGAGTGGCTGGAACGGGGCACGCTCGAGGGCCTGGCATTGGCAGCCTTGGTGCTCGTTATCACCTTCCATGGCTACTTCGTGTTCTTCTGGGGGACCGTGGGTCTGGTGAACGTCGTCGTTTTCGTCGTGGTGGCGGGATTGCTGGCCCAGGAGCTCGTCCCCTGGATCGAGGAGGATGACTGAGATGCTCCGCACCGAACTCGAGAGCTCGCTCGCCCACTACTTGGCCGCGGACGGCTGGCAGGCCCGTGAGGCCGTGCCCTTTGGCGTCCCGTCGGTGCTGCGTCTCCTGGCCGCCCAGCGTAAGGGGAAGATGGCGCTGTTCCACTCACTGGAGGCGGGGAAGCAGAAGAAGCTCAAGCTCGACGCCGATCAGCTCGCCGACCTCAAGGGCTGGTCCGAGCGCAACGACCTCAGAACGTACATCGCTGTGCTCTTCGGGGACCGCTGGGTCATCAAGAACGTTGGCAGACTCCGCTCCACCTGGATCGAGCGCCTGAGTATAAGCGACGACGGCCTCTGACACCCTGCTGAGAGGGAGGGTTTTTAATATTTCCCGGCCATCATCGTCCCATGCGGTCGCTGGGTGCCCTGTTGCTCGTCTTCCTTCTCCTCGCCATGGTGGAGGCCGCCGAGCCCGTTGTGAAGTACAGCGGGGCTTCCTTCGATGACAGCCTTTATACGGGAGAGACGAGCGTGATGCAGGTAAAGGTCACCTCCACTTACGACACCGGTAACGCGCCCAATGTTAACGTCATCCTGGACGCCGCCGAGTCCGGTGGCAAGCTCAAGCTCTACCGCATCACGTCGCGCGCTTTCACCAAGCGCACCATCCCCTGCTCGGACGCCGCGTACAACCGTCACGAGAACATGAACGTTGCGCTCACAAAGGGCGTCAACATGTTCCTCTACGCCATCCAGCCATGCGAGAACGTGTTGCCGGGCACCTATGCCCTGGAGTTCAAGGTGGACGGTACAGCCGTCGTGGAAGAGATAACGGCCAAGGTGCAGTCCCCTATACGGATCTCGGTATCGGCCGGCACCGTCAGGTTGGGCGCTGCTAAGACAATGACCGTCACTATCATCAATCGCGGGAACGAGCTTCTGGAGAACGTAGCGATCGAGTTCGCAAGCCCGTTGCCCGGTAAGATCACCATCAAACCCACACGTATCCGGCTGGACGAGAACCTGCCCCTCAAGGCATCGACGAAGTTCGAGGTGACGGTGAACTCCACACTGGACACCCCTGCCATCGAGTATCCTCTGAACGTGTACGCGTCCTACCGGACATTCGAGACCGTGACCACGGTGCGCGAGCCCATCCCGGACAAGGTCATCAAGGTGATCCAGGGTGACAATCCCAAGCTTGACCTGGCCGTACGGGACCCGGCCGACATCAACGTGGAGGAGCCCAAGTTCGCCTCCGTTCTTGGTAAGGAGTTCTCCGTGGCGTTCCCCCTCAAGAACATCGGGAAGGGGCAAGCAGAGAAGTGCACTGTGGAGCTCACCATGCCCCACGGTGTGTTCGTACCCACCAACGTCTCCCGTCCGTACGAGTTCCGTGAGCTTGTCACCGAGGACATGCTCGTCATCGACATGGGGACACTGGAAGGGGGCGACGAGGGAGATGTCCAGGTCATCTTCCTACCCCTCCTGGTCGAGACCACTCCTCAGGGCACCACTGAGGTCGACGTCCTGGCCCGGTGCCTGAACATGGCAGAAAAGGAGATGAAGAGCAGGGGTATGACCCTGAAGGTCGGCCTCAAGTTCCCGGAGCCCGAGTTCGATCTGGGTGCGGACGTACCCGACACAGTGGTCGAGCCTGAGAGCTTCATCACCGCCAAGGTGGCCCTGAAGACACTGGAGTCCCAGAAGTGCACTCTCCGTGTGAAGTGGCCCATCTACCTCCATTACATGGACACGCTGGGCAGGTTCCAGTGGAGCGCCAATCCCGAGGTGAACGGGACCTACGAGAAGACGCTGCGGCTCAAGAGCTCCGCGGAGCACCGTTCGACCTCGGACCACGACATCCAAGTCACCGCCACCTGCAAGAACAGCCTTAATGTGACCGCGTCCCAGGAACGACGGATCGCTCTACACTACGTCTCGCCCGGTGGACAGCAGGACCTGATCGTTTACGGTATCGTGGGGCTGGGCGCCGTACTGGTCGTGCTTATCGTGCTCTTCCAGCTAACCAAGAATAGCTAGGCGAAAGGGATCCCCGAGCAGCAGGTTCGCTAATACCGAAACGAGGAGGAACGGCGCCATCGGGATCCGCAGTTCCTGTCCCTCGAGCCTGAAGAGCATGAGCAGCGCCGTGGCAGCTGCGAAGAGCACCGGGACCAGAGCTGTCGTGACATCGCCGTGCAGGAGGAGGAATAGCGTCGCGCCGATGAGCATGCCCAGGGGCGCGTCTCGTCTGCGGAAGGCCGGTCGGTTTCCTTCGCGCACGACCTGCCAGACGTACCACGCCAGGCCGACGACCTGGGCGAGTAGGACGGCGAGCACCAGCACTGCTACGGGGAAGGGGAGGATGGCAGGAAGACGGATCACTACACCGTCGTGGACGAAGCCCTGGACCCTAAGGGGCGAGAGTAGGCAGAGGGCGCACACCAGCTTCACATCAGCGCCCCCGATGCACCGGGCCCGGTACCACAGGAACACGAGACCGAGCATCAGGAGGTTTACGGAGAACTGGTCGGGATCATGTCCGATGATTAGATAGGCCACCGCGCCTATCGCTAGGAGCGCATCGGTGATGAGCGGGCGGACCTCGCCCGTGCGCAGGTCGTCGAGGGAGGCCGCGGCCAGGCCGGCCACGAGCGCGTACAGGCGCCACACGCTACTTCCACACCTCGAGGTTGAGCACGCCCGCGCCCCTACCGCCCCGGGGCGCTACGACTCGGTTGACTGACACCACACCGTACTTTGCCTGAGTGGACGGGATGCAGCCGAAGTCCGGGTTCTGACAGTTCGCCATCCCCTCGGGCTGCTCGCCCACCTCTTGAGCAGGATCTGGATCGGTCATGAAGGGCTCGGCTTGGTATTGTGGATCGTAGCAGAATGTCTCACAGCTCCCCTTATCCTCGATACCGCGGACCACGCACACGGCCGGATCGACCTCCGGGTCCCACTCACCGCCGACATCCTCCCCCTCACAGAACGCCGGGTTCATCCCCACGGACGTAACTGTGCACCGGCCACCCGGCCCTTCGCCGGGATCGTTCCACGCCCACGCGGTCGTAAGGTGCTCACATGCTTGGAGGGAATCGGCGGCGAGCAAACACTCGTCGTTCACCCAGGAACCTCCGACGTCGGGATCGAGGCAGTCAACATCGTTCTCGATCTTCACGGCCACGCATCGCGGATCGGGCAGGTCCTCGGTCCATTCCGTGTTGCCCGCGGCCTCGCAGGTCTGCTCGTCAGAGATGAGCCAGATAAAACAGGCCGGATCGTTCCAGACGCCGTTGATACCCTCACACGTTGCCTGGTCAGGCGCTTCTGCGGGAAGTGTCCTGCAGTACTCGGTAGGGAGCCATTCGGCCTCAGCCAACGCGCCCTCGCACGTTGTCTGGTCGGGAACGGTCGGGAGGAGGCAATCGCCCCGCTCATCATCCCAGAACGTAAGGTACTGCCCGGGATCATCGCCCCAGAACGTGGCCTCCCCATCGAAGGTGGAAGTCGCCTCCAAGGCTACACCATACGTGCGAGTGGGCACGTCTCCGGTAAAAGTATCACTGTGCTGTATAGCGAACCGGCAGTTGTTGGTTTGCGTGAAGGTGCCCACGATAGTGGCGCCAGCGAAAGTCTCATCCCCCTGTCTGAAGGTGGTGTACGTGATGGTGGCGGTCACACCGCTAGCGTCCGACACGATCGTGATGGTCGGTTCCTCACCGGGATCGCATACATTCGGCGAATAGCAGATCGATGTTCCGGCCTGGCACGCGACCACGAGATCATGCTTGAACACAGGACGCCATGAAGGGGATCCGGGGGTCGCGGGATCCGTGTCGGCGTCGCCATCTGAAGCGACATAATAATCAATGAAGCTGACAAGGCTCCCGTCACACGCCGCCCCGACATGGACACGGAACCTCGACTCCACGATACCACAGTCGACCGTGTAGACCTCTGACGCACCGTCCATGGTCTGCTGGATAGTCCCCGCGGGGTGCTGTCCGGCCCCTACAGGGAACCCGCGGTTGGACGTCAGGTACGCATCGGCCGCTGCCCCGAGCGTACCGGAGGATATGTCGCTCTCATCGGGGATGATATCGAAGACGACGGTCCCACTATCGTAGCTGTCCGGACAGTTCCCCGCTTTGCAGGCAACGATCGCCACTTGGAGATAGTCCCCGTTAGCATCGACTTTCAACTGGGTGAGACCAACATCCCCTGGTGTGTAATCATCTGCCGTCGTCAAATGGAGACACATACCTCCGGGATTCTCCCGGTTGCATGTACCGGTCGAATGACCGGCCTCATTGATCTGGAAGACCGCTGCGTTCCTGAGGATGATTCTTGTCAGTTCATTGTCTCCGTATAAGAAACTGCCGTCCATCTCGCGATACCCTGCGGATAAGATGCGGCAGTTATTGGCATTTTCCGTCACCGGATCAGTGACAACGCACCGGGGTACTGACGGATCCTCGAACCACTGAGTGTCGACGGGTAACGTGATATCCCGGTCCACGCCCATGTCCTCGTCCTTGCATACATACATGCTCAGACGCCAGCCATAACCTAGGGAGCCTTCCGTGGTCATCAGAGGTGAGAAGAAGGTTGGCCCCACCAAGAAGGGATCTAATCCAGTTAGGGCCTCGTCGTCGATAACGTTCAGCCGGTCGATGCCCATCCCCTCGTCATAGTACGAGACACCGTACTGATAGCTGTTCGGTGAGGAGTCCACCATGGCGGTCATGAAGTCATCGGAGACCATCTTGAGGTCGTACACAGTCTCCCACTCGACCCGATCTTTATTCACCTCGGTCTGTATCCGCTCCATGGCGGTGAAGAGAAGAACGAATATCCCTAGTGCGATGAGGATGTCGATGGAGAAGGTCTGCCCTCGTCGACGTCGTCCTAGCCTCACGGTCCGCACCTCCAGTCCTGAGTATCGATGCACAGGTACATAGTCTTCCCATCGCACTCCATCCTGATAGAGCGCTCGTACACGATGGGATTCGATGACGGGCTGAACTGGAGCGGGGCATAGGCCTCGTAAGGACCGAAGTACTGCATCTTCGTGTCGTAGACCACGTGTACATAGAACCGCACCGGCCCGATCTCCGCCTCCCTGAGGGAATAGGTGAACATGGACGCGTCGCAGGTAATCGTCTTGTTGAGGCGACCTACGGCGAAGTACGGATTCATGGCGGCGGCCACCCGCTCAGCCTCGTCGACAGTTCGCTGCTTGAGGGTCTCCTCACGACGATCGTTCCGATGGCCCATGAACTGAGACGCTAGTGCGCTGATGACCACCATGTAGATCGCCAGAATGGTCATGAGCTCCAGCGCCAGCTGGCCTCGGTCCGACCGGAGGTGATTTCCCCTACTCATCCTCATCCTCCTTGGGGACGCCCCCTTCGGCGAACAGGCGCACGCGTCCGTGCCGGCACTGTATCTTGAGCTTGACCGAACCGCAGATGAGGTTACCACAGGTGACCTCAAGCCTGTAGCGCTCTTCAGGCTCGTCTTTCCACTCACCGATGGAGAATGTGCCGAAGTGTCGCCCGTTCACGTAAGCGGATCCTGTCGGTGGTGCCTGATCGAACTGGGAACGCGGGACCTCCACCTCGATACCCTGCACCGCACCGCTAGCGAATTCCTCTTCACGGTGACGGACGTTGATATGACGTGACCATGTGAAGACCTGGAGGTGCTCGGTGTTGTGCGATCCACCGTCACAAGCGTGTTCCAGTGCTAAAGCGAGCTTCTTTGCTATGATCTCCGCACGCTTCGCGGAGTTACGGTCGGCGAGCCGCTGATTCTCCATCTGGGCCGTGAACAGGAGCATCGCGAAAAGCATGAGCACTGCGGACATGAGCGCCAGTGTTTCTAGTGGCACCTGTCCCCGTTGTGCCCGAACCATCATGTCGCACCCCCCATGACCTTGTCCACGACGACCATACCTTCGCCCGCCTGCCCGGACGTTTCGGGAAGGATCTGACAGCTCACTCCGATGGTCCCAATCCCTTTGAACACGATGTCGAAGGGTTCGGTCCGAGTCGTGAAGGTGACAGGTACCACTGAATCGGCCAATGGATCGTAAGCAGCGAACCGCTTGAACCCCTGCTCGCGCCGCACTTCGACCAGCGAGTCCTGGCCCACATCGAGGTCAAGAATCTCGAAGATCTCCTCACCGATGTAGAACTCGATCTCGGATGCCGTACCCCACTCGGTCTGTGGGAACTGGACGCCTTTCACGTCGTCGGGATTGATCGTGGCCTTGAAACGCGCCGTCCAGACATTCGTGATTCCGCCATTTTCACATGTTACGTCGGTGAGCCTGGTGAGGATGTAGCAGAAACCTGCGCCACCATTGGCATCCTGGTCCCAGAAACCATCGGCCTTGGTGCACAGTCGCTCGCTGTTCAGTGAGGCGTAAACGCAGCGTAGAGGTAGAGGATCGTCCTGCCAGACCCCGTTGGCCGTGCAGGCCCAATTGGATCGGTCGCCCGTGAGCACGTCGGCGGGCGTCTTGCATGTGCCGTCATCGGACACGACGGTGAGCGCTTGATTGTCCTTGTTGACGAAGGTCGCTCGCCGGAGTTCCCGGGGACTGTTGAGCTGTTCGGCACCGAGCATAACCTGGCGCAGGACGGTGGTCACAGCAAGGATTGCGGTCTCGTCGTCGGCCAGATGGAACCGGAACGTCCCCAACCGCGGGAACACTACCTCGACCGTCTCGTCAGGATCGAGGTCAAGTGATACCTTCGGGCCCCACATGACGGCCTCGTCTTCCTCGATGACACACAGGTCCTGAGTGACCCTGAGGTTATCGATACAGCCCAGCTCGTCGTGCCAGTGATAGCCCCCGCCGTGAAGCCAAGTCCCACCGGCCGGTTCACACGCCACCTGTGCGAAATCGCAGCTATCGGTGAAGCTCGACCATGTCCCGGCGGCGTCATCGCACGTCGTTGGGGTGAGCACGCACCCGAGCAGTTCCTCCCACTTACCACCAAGGTCCTTGCAGGATTCCTCGATGAAGTTGCATGAGCCCGGGCCCACTTCGCACTCCTCCGGTGAGGCCACGTCGGCTAGGGTACAGGACTCGATAGGGACGCCCAAGTCGGCCCGAGGTTCGTTCCACTCGCCATTGATGGTACAGAGGCTCTCTGCCGTGTCGACACCGTTCGAGCATCCTAGCTCCTCGGACACTATGGATACGGACACCGTGTCGGGATTCCTGAAGACGACAACTCCTTCCAGAGGGATAGATACCATGCCAGGATCGATCATCAGCGGATGGACCTCGACCTCGCGAGTGTCCACGAACACCTCAAGGATGTCATCGGGTACTACGTCGGGATCGCCCGCGATACGGAACCGGTGAACTCCCGAGCGGGTGAAGGTCACCGTGTCGCTGTCAAGACCGCACGTGAGCACATTCTCGTTCCACACGCCCCCCGCAGTCTGGCAGTCCTCGACGGTGAGAAAGGCAGCAAGGGTGGGGTTCTTGAGAATGTAGATACGGTCGTATTTGGGAACCCAGCCCCCGTCATCGCGCTCGCATGCTTCACGGGAGACGGCTCGTTCGGCGATATGACAACCTGCACCGGCGACCATATCGCCTCCATTGTCCGTGCAGAGATCGACCACATCACAGATGAATGTGCCAACGTCCCACGAACCAACTGTACCAATGAGTGCATTGCAGGCATCCTCGGTGCCGATGTCAGCGAAGAACACGCACAGGTCCACGCCATCGGCCCCTGCGCCAGGTCTGAACCGTCCTGCCCGGTCCCGAGTGAGCGCGGGATCACCCGCCCTGCAACGGTCCTGGCTCACTGAACGAGAGGGCATGTTGCACACAGTCCCCTCGTCACCGAGGTCCACGATCTCCCCGCCCGCAGCCTCGCACGGAACTCGGACGTCGCACAGGGGCTCATCGCCTTCGATCCACTCCCCTCCCTCGGCATTGCACGACTCCTGCGTGGCGAGCCCGTCGTAGAACTCGCACAGGTTGCCAGCATCGTCCGCTTGCTGATACGTCCCCTGCAGTCCGCACATGATCTCGGTGTCGCCGTAGTCGCTGGAGCACCACCCGTTCGCGGACACGAGCCTGATGCCACAGGATCCGCTCCCCTCGTGCCAAGCACCACCCGCATCATGACATGCCACCGGTGTCATGTCGCAGCCACCAAGGTCATTGTTCCAGACACCGCCCGCATTCCCGCAGCCGGTCATGGCGAGCTCGCAGGTCGTGTCGCCCTCGTTCCAGATACCGCTCGCAGCACGACACTCGTCCTCTGCGAGGGTGCAGACGTCGGGACCTCCAACCCAGGTACCGCCCGCGATCCGGCATGCACGCTCGGCGAGCTCGCAGATGCTGTCTGCACCATCCCACGTACCCCCGGCGCCATCCTCGCATGCAGTCTCGGCGTCCAGGTCGGGGAAGCTGTCATGGTTCTCGATGATAATGCGGTCGTTCACGGTAAGATCCGTGATCCGTGCAGGCCATAACCCTTCACGTAGCAACTGGACGTTCCGTATCCTTGATGTCGCGTGCACACGCGTGTAAGGCGCGGCAGGGACCTTCACCAAGGCCATGTCGGGGGTCGCTGGCTCGCACACGGTCTCGATCGCCGTGGCGAGCTCGAACCCCATGGCCCCCAGATGCTTCTCGTCAGCAAGTTGTTCGAACGATATGTACTTCAGCTGCGCTTGGTAGAGCACGTAGCCGAACATCATGAATATGGCCGTGGCAAGGACCATGAACTCGAGGGCCACCTGACCACGGAAGCGCCTTCTCACGGACAGCACCTCTTACCGTTGCACGTGCGCATGGCATGCCTGATGAGCGGGTACACGCGCAGTACACGCAGGAAACATTCGTCGTCGACGGGACACCTTGTGAGTGTGTGATACCCGGCGTCGGTGTACGCATCGTCCGTGGCCCACTTATGCATGATTGTCGTGAAATTGTGGATGCCGCGCTGGTCCGGAAGGTCCTCAGCCAGTATCTCCGCGAGAGATATTGTACTGCCGTCAGCCAGGTTGACCTGGTGGTAGTCCGTGGGGTAGAAATCGTTTGCTTCCATACGGCAGGCGATATTGTAGAAGGCCCATACGTCGAAATCAGCGAGATGATAATCGCATACGGTATCGCCCGATGACAGGTACTCATCTCCCACTCCCAGATGGACGGGGAGCTTCGTCACCATGCTACCGTCCTCGCCAAGGAGCTCTATCTCTCCGTCGTACATGGTCGTGGGAAGCAGGCTGCTCAATCCGTTCTCCACGATTGTCTGGAACCTGCACCGGGAGCGCATAACGACGCCCTCTGCTGCTCCGAACGTATCAGGATCGTTGCCGTCTATCGCCAGTGAGTAAGCGCATGGATAGCATGTATCCACGGGATACAGGTCGTCGTAATCGGTCTCACCGTGCGAGCACGCGCCGCATGGCGTGGCTTCCGCCTCCTCTGGCTCCTGAACCCCGCTGTAGAGACCGTACCAACTCTGTGGGTAGGTAAGGCCCGTGTCCTCGTCCACAGCAAAGAAACCCTCGATGAACTCATCATTTTCCGGATCAGTGTACCGCGAGCAGGTGTTGCTGATATGGATTCCGAACGCCCGACGAAGGATGTCCCGCGGGTCCGGCGGTTCCGCACCTTCTTCGCCGCCTTCACCACCGCCTCCGCCGTCAATTTCACAGAACTCCTCGAAGGCGTGGCCCCGGGGGATACCGTAGGGCCCGAGGGTTAAATGGTCGCTGAGAATGCACATCCCAAGCTCTACCGCAGCGCAGAGCGACCGGGCAGGACCGCAGGCCTTCCCCGCCTCGCGTGCGTACGTTGCAAGTTTTGACATGTTCACCGCATAGTCGACGTTGACGTCCGGCAGCTCCATCTCGCAGCATCCTATGTTGTACCCCACTGGGGGTGCGTATGAGTTGTACTGTCCGATATCAATCTCTTCCAGGGTGAGCACTGGTTCGGGATCCCCCTCGACCTCAGGTGCAGGTTCGTCAGGATCGGCGGCGGGGGCGTTATCAGAGGGCTCGAACCGCAACCGTAGCCGGGGCATGCTCCTGAGCCGAGCGGCCACCTCACCCTTCCAGTCGTCGTCACCCGGACCATCGATCAACGGTGGGTATTGCTCGCGAGCAGCATCGACGATGGACTGGAAGTCATTGGGACAGTTCGTCCCGAGGTTCATGGTATCGTAACGATTGTTGAGCATGAGTGGCAGGTCCACGACGCTGTGGCCGAATAGCTCCCCGGGAACCCCGCTCCATGCACCAATAGCAGCGAATCCTCCATCCACGACCCCTATCTCGAGAGCTGTCTTGTGATAACGAAGGAGATTGATAGCAGCGCGTTCCTCGAGGTCGATTGTGGCCCGTGCCGAGCGTGCCTGGTTGATCGTGGCCACTTCCAGCACTCCGTACGCGATGACGATGAAGATCGCCAGAGAGATGAATCCCTGCCGCTCGCGTCGGTCTACTCCCGCCATACGCACACCTTCACCGTGACTACCTGCGGACAGGCCAGGGGCTGGACAAGCGGGGGATCTAGGTCATCACCGCAACTGTTCCGGCCCAGGTTGAGCCCACACAGGGTCACCTCGCGCTCCACGCAATACACGGTCCGCGGAGGTGGATCCGTGGGGATGTGACAGGGGCAGAAGAATCCAAAGGGATTGTCGCAGTCGTTACTGGGATCGTCATCGTACCGACTGTTGTCGAAGCATCGTCGGAACTTAATGAATCGGGCCGGATCGTCATCGGCCACTATATCCGGTAAGTCGGGCACGACAGATATAATCCTATTCGCTGCTCCCGCGATGCCCTCTGCTCCTTCCAGCGCCTCCCTTACAGTGCGCGCTGCATAGGTCCGGGGTGTAGGCGGATTCGCCTCGGGAGGATCCTTCTCGGGGGGGAAAACCTTGGGGAAAAGCTTCGGAATCAACCGATCAAGCTCGCGGTCCTCGGCCATCTGGTCGGCCGTCGCCAGTTCAGGATTAGTCGCGAAGAAGTTGATACCATAAGTGCTCACGTACCTGACCGTGGGATCCTCGGCGTCCTCGTTGATCCTCTGGGCGAACCGACCGAGGCCTGGCGGGTCCATGCGCCATTCACCATCATCTACTACAGTGCAATCCTCTGCGGTCGTCACATCCGCTCGTACACACTCACCGACACCACCGTCCCAGGTCCCACCGGCCGTCGTGCAGTCCGGATCATTGTCGATAGTGGTCACAACGCACCGTGGATTAGGATCCTCTACCTCCACGATTTCCCGTTTTGCGTATTCGGTAAGATAGATACGGTACGCGCCTGCGAGCTCGTTATCGATATCCCCCGCGTCGATAGCTACACGATTGGCCTCGTACCACGCAGCATAGCTCATTCCACCCGCTCCGTCGTCCACCGCTCCCGGTAATAATCCCAAAAGCCACGGGTCCTCGTACTGTATGAAGAACCGGTACACGGGGTACATCCCGGCGATGGTCTCCAGACCCATGCTTCCGCAGCTGCGCTCGGGCGGGAACGCGAAGGGGCAGCTCTGGACATGCTCGGCCGACTGGCTGCACGCGTTGATGATGTCATGGGCCAGACGCTGGGCATTGAGCGCCTCTGCGTTGGGATAAGGGAAGTGGTGGACGGCCACCGATGAGAGGATGAGCACCGACAGCGTCATGGTGAGGAGGGCGTCCATGGTGAAGATGAAGCCCGCCCGCTCACGTCGCTCCATGTTCACTCTTCCTCCTCTCCTTCCTCTTCGGGGAGAGGTACGATCAAAGCGCTGTCCAGTTCCTCCAGTGTGGGCACCGGGTCCACCGGTACGAGGCAGGAGGTGAACCCGATGGAGTTGAAGAAGTTGTTGCACAGCGAAGTGGATATGGGCTCGCGGACGGTGCAGTACTGTACCATGTTCTCCCGCATGGAGATCGCCAGGTCCGCCAGCGGTGCAAAGCTGTTCTCTTCGCCCTCGTACGAGCACTCGAGCTCTGCCGGCGTCATAGGTGGGTAGAGAGCACGAAGGAGGTAGTTATCCTGATCGAGACCACACTGGGCGAGGTTCTCTGTGATCTCGCACTGGTCGTCCTCATCAGGTGCCGGGTAGGTGATAAGGTCGTCGAAGAACACGTCCAGGTCGCGTCCGAGACAGACGTTCTCCTCGCAGTCGCCGTGGCCGGGCAGGGTAGCGAACGTGGCGCACTCCTTAACGTCGTCGCATTCGCTCCCGGCCCGTTTCCCGAGGGCGCACCAGTGCGTGTGGACGCCACCGACGGGATCGGGTTCTTCGGGATTCAGGCAATAGTAGGGCGTGGGGAATGATCCGTCGTTGATGGCGGTCGCGTACTGGTCGGCCAGCCATTCACAGCAGTCCACGTCGCTGTTACAGCAGGGGAGGGGCGCTGGTTGGACCAAGTGCGCAGCGCAGATCGCGGCTTCGTCACAGTCAGCAGCTGGAAGGAACAGGGCATGAGTACATCCCTGTTCACAATTATCCGCGAGATCGTCAAGGTCCTGGCACTGTGTGAATTCGCACGTGTCACCAGGGCAATCAGGATCGAAGCAGTCTGTCGCCACACAGTTGGCGTTCGGATCGTCCAGGTCGTCTGTGAGACTGAACACGCGGCAGAACTTGCAGTGGTCCGTCTCCATGTCCGGGCAGCACATCCCCAGGTCGAGGTCGATGCACATCCCGGATCCCTCGCACAGATGCGTCCGGTTCCCCTCGTCCCCCCACCGCTCAGCAAGTTCCTGCTGGAACGGACTGTCGTCTATTGCGTCTGGTGCCCAGGGATCGTTCATCGGATCGGGCGCCAGGGCGTTCATCTCGTCAGAATAAGGAGCGCGAATGACATAGGGTATATCCATCTCTAGGCACGTGTAAACACGGGGAAGTTCGTCCTCATCGGTTCCAAGTATCGTCCGCGTCACCACATCCAGGCTCTCAAGGGATTCCGGAGCGCAACATTGGCCGTCCTCGCCCGGAAGCCCGGCATCGATCTCCTCGGCAATGAGCGTAGCCTTGAGATTTGCGTAGTACGACTCTTTCTGAGCCCGGTAAGTCGAGTTCAGTATGTCCCCCCCGGCGTTAGCTAGGGTTTGGAGGGTAACATCCTCGAACTCCTGGGGATGGACGCATGAATACCACTGTCCGCCCATGCAGTAGTGGTCGCGGTAGTCACTGTCAGCGTTCCAACCGACACCGAACACGTCCTCAAGGTTCTGGGTGAGCGCCGGATCCGGGAGGCACATGGGCAGCGGATCGCCGAACCACTCCACACCGTAGGCGAATCCAGTGCAGGTATCCTCGGTCACGATGAGGGGGACCACGCAGTGTAGAAAGCCCGCGTCCCACTGGCCGTTGTAGGGTGCGCTCTCGCAGGTCTCCCGGTCCCACTCCGCCTCCTCGTCTTCGGCCACGATACAACGGGGATCGGGATCCGCGCACGTGAACTGGAGCAGGCGGAGATGGTCGGGATCGGTATAGGCGTCCAGAGTGCTGTTCCATGAGCAGCGGGAGAAGTCCTTGCACCCCACATCGTACCTCTCGCATGTCGCAGTATGAGCACCTGCATCGTAATTGCATCGCTGGACGCGCCACTGGCTGTTCCCTTCCGCGTCAACGTGGCACCGGTCGCAGTTCTTGCTAAAGGTGTCCGTGTCAGCCGCGTCAAGCATTACGCGACAATCATCGAGGTCGTCGGGATCATTGTCAGGATCGTTACAGGCATAATGCCATTGAGCGTCCTCCAAACACTCCTCCGTGACCTCTATTTCTCCGGGGGGTGGGAGGGGTTCGTCCGAGCACACCACGGCACCGTTGCCCATATCAACATCACACCGGGCGTCTCTGGCCACGCCGCTTGTAGAGCAGTACTTGCACGTGATACCGTCCGGGTTCGGATCATCACCATCGGGCTCGATACACGCATCCTCGATGGGCGGTGCGCCGGGAGGCGGCCCGAGGGTCAGCGGATCGCCGGACTCGACATAGTAGCACTGGATCGGTAGCACATCTTCGGTCGGCAGGGGATCGCAGGTTATGGGATCGAGGAGATCTCCGTACACGGCGGGCATCACGCACCGACGCGTCTCGCCGATAGCGAATCGGGCGTTGTCGACATCGTTGATGCAGCGCGAGCACTGTACGGTCCCGCCCTCCTGTGAACCGCACTGGAACGTCCTCTCCCCATCGGCGAGGACGGGGAGGCAGTCGTCCTCCTCATTGGATTCGTCACACTCCGCCAGACCATCCACTCGAGAACAGCCCGAGGTCACGATACTGCCGTCACTCTCGCAGAATTTACAATCGATGTCATCGAGGTTCTCTGCATCACATGCGGCTTCCAGCGGAGCGTTCCCCGAGTAGCACGAGTCGGTGGACTGCTGGCACTTGTGCAGGTTGCCGTTGCACCGTACCTGCTGCGCCACGACCCCTTCGTCGACAAGACACTTGTCACAGTACACAATATTGTTCTCAGCGTCCACCTGACAGGGATTCTCGTTGGGATTGCAGTCCTTCTGCAGTTCCCCGACCGCCAAGAAGGCCCTGCCGGTGACATCCGATATCAGACATGTATCAGCCATCAGCTTGCCAGTCAGGTCGCAGTAGAAGCACAGCCTCTTGTCCTCGTCCCCGCCGCTGCAGGCCACCGCTGCGGTAACGGGACCGGTGTAGTACGGGACCTCCGTCTCGATGCACCCACTGCCTCCGGCCAATTTGTCCATCACGTCACACCTGCGCTGCTGGACAGCGCCGGTATCCAGGCATGCCTCCTCGCAGTAGGCGCTCCCCGTGCCCGAGTCCCGCTTGCACGATTCTGCGAAACCGCAGTCGGTCGCCACGGGCGGTGAACAGGTGCAGGTGCCATCGCCCTCGTTGATGACGCAATCCCATTCATTGAGGACGGCGTCAAGTGTACATCCAGCGCAGCTGAAGGGAGGACCTGTGTCGTAGTCGCAGGTGACAGGATTACTATCGACCAGCTGGATAGTGTTCCCCGGTCCAAGAACGCATGCAGCGCTGACCGGTGTGAAGAGAATCAGAAATAGTAGAAGGAGGGTGATGACTGGCGAATCTCGCACGCCATCACCCTTCATACCTGCGGCCCGTTTAACACGACGGCATACGCTGAGCGGCAGCGTTACCCATGATGATGTTCGGCCTGCCTCCCGTGTAGTCGAAGGAGATATACAACGTGGTACACTGGGGACCCATAGTGCCGCCGGCGTCAAAAGCGTGGCACTCTCCGTCCTGGAGGTTAGTGTAGTCGTCGGCAATGTTATCCGGCTCCGTCTGGGTCTGGATCTGGAATCCCAGAGTCTCGGCACCATCGGTAGCTATCTTACCGGCCATGCCGTTGGGCGGGTCACCGCCACCCTGGTCGAACAGGTCATCGTCGCATGATGTAGGCATAGGGATCGTGAAGCATGTGAAATCCCTGCCCAGGCCCTTGCCGCGTGCCACACATTGTCTTATGGCCCTATCGATGTCGTCCGCGCACCCGAAGGCCGGGTCCACTGCGTACTGCTCGGACTGGGGCAGCGAACGGAGACAGAGCCACCGCTTCATCTGGAACGCGACGAAGGCCGCGATCGCCAGACCCGCCGTGGCGATGATTAGATATTCGAGCGGGATGGCACCGCGCTCATCGCTGGCCATCCTCCTGAGAAGCATCTTCTTGCTCAGCTTGTACTTTCTCATACTATTATGGAGACACGTATGCTTTTTATCTGTTACGCAAGGCGCCGCGCACCGACCAATCGAAGGTAGGAGAGCATACGCTGATGTGAAGGTCCGTGCCCAGCGCAGGATAGAGCCCCGGTGATGCGCTCAAGGGTCCTTGTCCTGACTGGGCGAGGGGGGATAGTCCCCCGACTGGTCGGGAGGGGCGTTCGCCGACGGATCGGTCCGGACGCTCAGCTCTGGACGATGCTCTGCAGGGCTTCCATCATGTCCAGAGGCGAAACGTAACCCAGCACGTCTCCGGATGCGGAGTCGCAGACGACGACGGCCGAGGGCCGCACGCGGCGGATGTCATGGTCCACGTTCTTGATGTCGGTCTCAGGATTGACCTTGACGACGTTCTCGTCCATGATGTCCTTGGCGCAGGCGACGGTCGGGTCCTTTGCCTCGACTACAGTCTTGGCGACGATGATGTCCATCGTGATGGCACCCACGATCTCTTTCCCGGCCCTCACGAGGGCGGTACCGTAGTAGCCCTGGAGCAGCCGCTTGGCCACCTGCTGCACGGTCTCGTCGGGTCCGACGATGATATATTCGTCATCCACCTTAAGGTCAGATACTAACATAGCGCATCACTTACCTGCCGCAGATACACACTGAGTTTTAAAAAAGTTTAGCATGAGGCGCGGCCTCGCCTCAGATCGTCTGATGTCGTCGCACCTCATAGAGGATGATGGCCGCCAGCCCTATCTCGGACAGCCCCTTGATCTCCGGAAGGTGGACGGACACGCCGGTCTCCACCTGTCCCTTGAGGCCGGGCGGATTGACGCCGCTGAACACCAGCATGACCTCGCCCTCGCCCTTGAGCTCGCCGCCAATGGCCTCGGTATCGATCTCGGTGCTCTCCTTCGTGTGCTCGATGAGATAGGCCTTGTCGGGACCGAAGAGGTTAACTGCCTCGAAGAGATCGTCGACGGCCATCACCGTGCGCCCCTCCGTCCATGCCAGATGCTGGACCTCCTTCACCCCGCGTGTCTTTGCGTCGGTCATGGGGCGTGAGAGGACGAGGATGTCCACGTTGAAGGCGAAGACCGTCTTAGCGAACTCCTCCAGCTTGCGGGCGTTGGCCACGTCATGGTAGACGACAATGAGGGTCAATGCCCTGCGATGTGCTGCCCAATGTATAAATCTTCATCAGTGCACGGCGGGATGTGTATGGCAGGGGACGCGGGGAGGGGCTCGATCAAGCTCATTGCTGCGGGCGAGACCGCCCTGCGCGCCGTGAACGGGCTCAGGGGCTCTGGTCGCGTGGTGGCCGTGTTCCGCCGGGCCGTGCACCTTGAGCTACCCCCTGCGGGTATGGCCGCGGTGTGCGTGCGCGATGTGGCCCCCGCCCCGCTCAACCTCGTGGCGGAGCTCTCACAAACAATGGACCTCGGTACTCTCTTTGCTCGGGACGATAGTGTGCGTCGGGAAGGGACATCGCTTGTGGTCGGTGAGCTGGCGTTCGATCTTGTGAGCGCTCCCGTATGGCATCCCCCTCCCCCGCCTGTCGCTATCGACTGGTCGGGCCTGTCGGACCGCGCGCACATCTGTGCAGCGACGGCCGCGGGCGTGCGGGAAGGGCTCGGCCCACTGGCGGCGGCAACGCTGGACGGGGAGAGGCCTG
Organism: Candidatus Undinarchaeales archaeon; assembly: GCA_030753015.1. Taxonomy (GTDB): domain Archaea; phylum SpSt-1190; class SpSt-1190; order JASMDC01; family JASMDC01; genus JASMDC01. The sequence goes on from JASMDC010000019.1 coordinate 59,157, forward strand.
ACGAGCTGGGTGCGCTCGCCCGGACGGCCCATGGACCTGTCCTGCTCCTTAGGGAAGGGGTGCAGATCAAGGATATCACGCTCGTATGTCGGGGTGCCCGCCAACTGGTAGGCCTCGGACCGGGCCTCACACCATCGGGTGACGACGTGCTGGTGGGGATGCTGGCGGTGCTCTCACTGGCTGGTGAGACGTGGGTGGGTGAGGCCGTGGCGCCGGCGGTGCGTGATACGCCCGATTTCTCCCAGGCCGTGCTGCTGGAAGCGTGCAGGGGCGGGTTCGCAGCGGACGTGGACGCGCTGGCACGTGCGCTCCTCGCGGGCAACGCTGATGCCGTCGATGCCGCGTCGCGAGAGCTTCTTGATCACGGGGCCACTTCAGGCTCCGACATCTGTGCAGGTGTCGCCCTCGGGGCCTCGCTCGTGACCGACCTGCATAACACATAAATCATTTCGGCAGCTTCCCCTGACGTTCCGTGATCACCATGGTCGTGCGCGCTATCATCCAGAAGAACGCCTACCGTGACTCCGTATTCCTCATGAACCTCTCCCGCCGTCTTGGAGAGATGGACGGTGTCGGTAAGGCACACGCCCTCATGGGCACACCGACGAACATCAGACTGCTGAAGGAGGACGGCCTCCTCGTGCCCGAGCTGGAGGGCGCAGGGCCCAACGACCTCCTCGTTGTTGTCGAGGCGGCGAGCGACGACGTTGCGGACGCTGCCGTGAAGGCCGCGACCAGTACAGCCACAGCGCTTCGAGATGCAGGTGAACGGGCGTTCCCGTCCACCGCTGCCGCCCTGGAAGGATCGCCGGGCGCGAACCTCGCGCTCATCTCCATCCCCGGCCCCTTCGTACGCCGCGAGGCCATGCGTGTCCTGGACGAAGGGCTGAACGTGTTCCTCTTCTCAGACAATGTCTCCCTGGAGGACGAGGTCGCTCTAAAGCAACGGGCGAAGGAGAAGGGGCTCATCGTCATTGGCCCCGGTGCTGGGACCGCGATCGTCGGTGGGACCGCGATCGCCTTCGCCAACAGTATCCGGCCCGGACCCGTGGGGATCGTAGGTGCGTCCGGCACCGGTATACAGGAGATCACCGTCCAGCTTCATCGCAGGGGCGGTGGCATCACCCACGCCATCGGGACGGGAGGCAGGGACCTCTACCGCGACGTAGGGGGTATCTCCTTCCTGACCGGTATGGACGCCCTTATCGCGGACAAGGACACCAAGGTGCTCGTGCTCGTGTCCAAGCCCGCCCATCCTGAAGTGGAGGCACTGGTGCTCGAACGGGCGAGGGCCGCCAAGGCGGCCGGAAAGCCGGTCATTGTCCATTTCATCGGCGGGGATCCCGTCGCCGTGGAGGCTGCCGGGCTCGTACCAGCGGCCACTCTGGAGGACGCTGCGGCCGCCGCCCTGGCCCTCCTCCATGGTAAGGAGCACTCACCGATCATCTTCTCCGCTCCGCGGGATGAGGTCATGGCCATGGCTCGACAGGCCCAAGATGGCCTCATCGATGGCCAGACCGATATACGTGGCCTCTTCTCCGGCGGGACGTTGTGCGGCGAGGCGCTCCTGGTGCTGGGACCGGTCCTCGGTCCGGTCCGCTCTAACGCCACCAAGAACCCTGCGCTCAAGCTGGCCGATCCCAATGTCAGCGAGGGCAACACCTGCGTGGACCTGGGCGAGGAGGAGTTCACCCAGGGACGCCCCCATCCCATGATCGACCATACGCTCCGCTGCCAACGCCTGGTGCAGGAGGCCCGCGATCCGGCCACTGCGGTCATACTCCTCGATGTGGTACTGGGGTACGGTTCCTCGGAGGATCCCGCCGGCTCCCTCATCCCCGCGATCCAGGAAGCGAAAGCGATCGCCGCTGCAGAGGGCAGGTCGCTGGTCGTCGTAGCCTCGGTATGTGGTACCGACCTCGATCCCCAGGACCTGGCCAGCCAGGAGGCCGCCCTCCGGGAGGCGGGGGTCGTAGTACTTCCATCCAACGCACAGGCTGCGCGCATGGCGGCACTTATCGCCACTCGCGGAGATGCTGAGAAGATAATCTTCGGGTGATGCTCATGGACCTTCTGAACAATGACCTATCTGTGCTCAACATCGGCCTCAAGGGGTTCGCTTCGGACCTGAACGCTCAAGGGACCGCGGTCTCCCACGTGGACTGGCGCCCCCCTGCCGGGGGCGATCCTGCCCTCATGGACGCGCTCGATGCGCTCAGGGGCGAACGGCTCGATAAAGCGAACCGCACGGCCGTGGAACACCTCATGGCGGCACGACCCACGCTCGTCGGGGTTGGGATCGCTCGCGACATCATCCCCGGGATGACGGACACAAGCATCCTTCACGCGGGACCCCCGATCACCTGGGATCGCATGTGCGGCCCGACCCGCGGCGCCATAATGGGAGCGCTCGTGTACGAGGGGCTTGCCCAGGACTATGATGAGGCTGCAAGTATCGGTGCTTCGGAGGAGATCACCTTCGATCCCTGTCACCATCACAGTACTGTCGGACCCATGACCGGTGTAGTGTCGCCCTCCATGCCCGTGTGGATCGTGGAGAACCATGCCGAGGGCACGGGGAACCGGGCGTTCTGTACCCTCAACGAAGGTCTGGGAAAAGTGCTCCGGTTCGGCGCCTACGGCGATGATATCATCGCTCACCTCAAGTGGATGGAAGAGGTGCTGGGCCCCGGACTGACGGCTACCATGGAGCTGGCGGGACCCCTCGACCTGGGCACCATCATCTCCCAGGCGCTCCAGATGGGCGACGAGTGCCACAATCGCAACAAGGCCGCGACATCTCTGCTGGTCCGCGCGCTCGCACCGTCCCTTGCGGAGACGGACCTGCCCAAGTCCGACATTGTGCGCATCTTGCGGTTCATCGACTCGAACGACCATTTCTTCCTCAATATCTCCATGCCGGCGTGCAAGTGCGCCACGGACGCGGCCCATGGTATCAAGAGATCGTCCATGGTAACGTCTATGTCGAGGAACGGTACGGACTTCGGCGTGCGTGTGTCCGGATGCGATGACGCCTGGTTCGTGGCCCCTGCCCCCGAGGTCAAGGGACTGTACTTCCCCGGCTACTCGGCCAAGGACGCCAACCCGGACCTGGGTGACTCCACCATCACGGAGAGCGCCGGTATCGGAGGATTCGCCATGGCCGCTGCCCCCGCCATCGTCCAGTTCGTGGGCGGGGTCGCCGAGGACTCGTTGAGGTACACCCGGGAGATGCTCACCATCACCCTGGCCCAGAACCCTGACCACGCCATCCCGTCGCTGGATTTCGCCGGGAGCCCCACGGGCATCGACGTGTGCAAGGTCGTGGAGTCGGGTGTGGCGCCCTTTATCAATACGGGCATCGCCCACAAGGAGCCGGGTATCGGCCAGGTGGGTGCTGGCATCGTCCGGGCCCCCATGGAGTGCTTCCATCAGGCCCTCAGACATCTCGCAGGACGCGCGTAGGCCATGGGCACGCTCCGGGACCTGCGCGCGCTGGTGGCACTCGAGCATCTGCACAACCGCGGCGAGCGTTCGTTGGCGTCCTTGTTTGCCGTCCTCCTGGTGCTTGCTGCGCTCGCTGCTCTCCCGATG
>JASMDC010000019.1:62760-65538 GCA_030753015.1 Candidatus Undinarchaeales archaeon
TCCTATCGCAGGAGAGGTTCACTGTCCTCGTGCTCGCCGACGGCCCCTCGGCCTTCGAGGACATGCTCGTCAGGGACGGCAGGTTCGTCGTCCACCGCGCCCCGGGAAGGCCCCTGAAGGGAGTCTCCCTGGAATCGTACGATGCGGCCATCCGCATCCGGGCCGAGCTCGATGCCGCTGCGTTCAGTCGGGACCTCACGATCGGTATGAAGGTGGCAGAACGCCCCTCCTCGATCCCGCTGGTATCTGCTGTACGCGAGCTGGCCGCCCGGTACTCCGAGGGTGTGCTGCGTGCAAGCCTGAAGGTGCACGGGCTCGACCACGCTGACACTGCGCCACCGACCCGGCTGGTGGTCGAACCGTCCCGAGCTTTGGGAAGCCCGGGAGGACCGGGCAACCCTCTGACCTCGGCACGGGAGGTACTGGGAGCTCCCTCGTTGAGCGACACCCTCCTCGCTACTGCCAACGACGTGAATGTCGACGACTCCACACAGCTCGATGAGATGGGTGCAGAGGTCCCTGCGGGTGCCATCGACCGTTTGCGCGAACAACTGGCCACCGAAACGGACGGTGCTGACGATTCCGGTCTTCCCTGGGAGACCACTCCGCTCAGGCGGTACCTAATCCCCACTCTACTGCTCCTTCCTGCCTTCGTGCTCTCCTCCGCCCTATCACAGAGCGTGGCCCGGGAGAAGACACGGCGCTCGGGAGAAGTGCTCCTCTCCTGCCCGGTGTCACCAGCCCTCGTGCTAATTGCCAAGGCCGTCTACTACATCGCGCCCTCCCTGGGGCTGGCCGCCCTCCTTCTGCTTGTCTCATCTCCCGGCCTCGGAGTCGGGGCACTGGCCACAGCGGCGCTGGCGGTCGCAGGGGTTCATGTGCTCGTGTTCTCGGTGGACCTTGCCATTGGTGTGTGGTTCACCCGTCTCAGTGAACTTATGTCGGCCATGGTGATCGTCCACATGGGTCTTGTAATGCTCATCTTCATCCCCGCCGCGGCTCCCGCCATCTCCCCGATCCATAGTCTTTCCCCGCTCACGCTCCTGGCCGACGTGTTGGAGGGCGTCCCCGTGGATGGATACCGGCTCGCCTTCGCCCTGTCCATCCCCGGTATGTTAGTGCTCGCGGCCCTCCCCCTGGCCCTCGTGCTCTTTGGCGGGAGCGCCCTCTCAGGCACACCCTCGCTCGCCGAGGAGCTCGCCTTCACCCTCTGGAGGAGCACGGTCCGTCACGGGCGGTGGACCCTTTACCTCGCATGCTTCCTCTCTCAGGCAGTGGGGGCGGCCGCGTCCCTGGTAGTGCAGCTGGCGCTCATGCTGATGCTGTTCGTGTTCCGCTCGTACGTTGCCTTCCTCGTCTGCCTCCTGACGTGGGTGACCATCGAGGAGGTGTCAAAGATCTATGTGGGGTGGAGCCTACGTCAACGGCCCGACCTGGACGTTGGCGGGAAGAGGACCATCGTCACCATGTGCATCATATCCGCCCTGGGCTTCTGGTGTTTCGAGCTGGTCACCAAGATCGTGTTCCTTCTACCGGCCATCTCCTCCGCCGGTGGGCTCATCGCGGTGGGGACTGCGGGGATGCTGGGCGGGTACATGCGTCTCCTTGCCTTATCATCAGTGGCCCACATCGTCCTGACGTCCATTGCCACCATCGGTGTGGTCCAGGGCACGAGGCAGGCCGTGGTGGGCTACATTGCCGCATCATCGCTGCTGCACCTGGCGTTCAACGTGTGGGTGCTCGGCGGTATCTGAACTGCCCAGGAAGAATTGTGGTATTTCTAGTCTGGAAAACGCGCCCTTGACCTTATTAGGCCTAAACGTGGCTTATTAACCTATTTGGCGTTTAAGGGCCACAGTTTGGCCTATTTTTCTAAAGAAATGTCGAGATTGCCCTTCCCCCACCAAAAACTATAAATAGTAGAGATTTTCTCCCACCGCCGAGAGGTCCCACCGCGTCCTACGAATAGGGGATGCATGGTCAGGACGTCTCATGTCAAGGAGCAAGAGACACCATGGATGGATATGCGACACAGGAGAAGATTCAGTGCCCGTCCTGCGGGGCAATCGGGACCGACGAGATGGTCGTCGGAAAGACAGATGTGAACAAGCGCGGTGTGCGCGAGATCCACAACGTTATGAAGTGCACTTGCGGCAAGGTCTATCGAGGCAAGATCACCAAGAGCATCAAATTCGCGGACCGCCCCAGAGGCCCTCCCGGCAGGGGCCCTCCACGACGACGATAACCTAACCACCTCTATAAACACACAATCTGCCAAGAGGTAACGGGCCCAGGGGAGCCCGCGCTATTCCACATATCGTATCTTAGACCGGACCTTTCCATCCCGACGGACGATCCGGCCCCCCGGTTGGTGAATATATCGATGATTGAACCATCTATTCTCAAAATGTACCCATTTTGCTTTAAATCGGCTTAATAACGATAATCTTTGGATTGGAAAGATCATAACGGTAATACATAGTTATCTGCGGCGATAGCGAGACGCCTCCGGGATAAATTTTATCCTCTGGAATAATTCTAGATAATCCTTTTAATAAATGAACGCCAACGTGATTATTGACGAACCCAGAACACGGAGATGTATGTTATGAGAATCCGAATGAAGCGACTCGTACGGTCCAAGCGCGGTGTGACACCTGTCATTGCCATCATCCTGTTGCTCATGATGACGGTAGCAGCTGCAGGTGCGGCCTATCTCTGGATCACGAAGATCCAGAAGACGATTACCACACAGGCAGAGAAGCAGATCATGACCAG
>JASMDC010000001.1 GCA_030753015.1 Candidatus Undinarchaeales archaeon
GCGACAACGGTCGCGTCCTGGAGACCTGAATCCTGCCAACGATGAGCAAAGCTGAGAATGCTGGCTGATCGGTTGAAGTAGGGATTTTTCAGGGGCAGGGTGATGGATGCTTATAAGAACGCTACGATCAACATTCAGGATCGCTCAGGGTGGGGACCACCCGATGCGCCCGTGGAGCTGGGAACAGCGTCGAAGCGGGAAGCCCCTCTGCTTGGAGAGGGGTAGTTCACCATGCCTCCCCGGTTCGATGCCGCTATTCTGTCGGGAGCGTTCGCTCACCATCAGCTAGCGCACCCTGGCAGGACGATCCCGCTCCCGCGGTGCACCCGTAGCAGTGGTCGGCGATGACTACCTCCCGGTGCTCGAGTCGGTCAGCATTGAAGTGATCGATATGGCGAGGTGCCCCCTCGGTCAAGGGGAGACCGAGCATCTGGTTGAAGTCGCAGTCGTAGAGCGTGCCATCCCAACCGACCGAGATGGTCGTCCGGCACATGACATCGTCCACGGCCGCCGGATTGTACGCGTTCGCCAGGTCATGCATGTAGTCGTGGAGGTTGTCGCTCATCCGGAGGAAGCCGAGGTACCTCCCGATAGGCATGTTCGTGATGCTGAATAGCGTGTTGAACACGACACCTTGCTCCTCGGCGAGCCTCCGCTTGTACTCCTGCTCGAGGGACGCTTGCGAACCGGGAAGGTACGCGCCCACGGGATTGTGGACTAGGTCGAGCACCAGGCCCGTGCCCTCCTTCCCGTAGCCGTGCTCGTTGAGCGTCCGCATCACCCTGATGGCAGCGCAGAACGAACCCACCCCGCGCTGACGGTCCGACACGTTCTCCGAGAAATGGGGCAATGAGGCCACGACCTCGACACAATTGCGGGAGTACACGTCGATAAGGTGCCGGTACGGGCCCTCGTCGAGGATTACCAGGTTCGAACGCACGATGATCCGCTTACCGAGCTGCGAGAGGTGCTCAAGGAGCCATGGAAGGTGCTCGTTCATCTCCGGCGAGCCGCCCGTTATGTCGATGGTTGTGATGGATTGGTGCTGAGCCACCTCAAGGCAGCGCTCCATGGTCTTGCGGGACATGGCCTCTGCCCTATCGGGGCCGGCCTTCACATGACAATGCTTGCAGTTAAGGTTGCACCGGTGACAGACGTTCATCTGGAGGATCGTCGGTGTTACTGCCTTTATCGGCGCTTTCCCATCCCGCTCCAAGCGACGGCGGAAGGATTCCAGGCCAGGCGTCCGCGCAAGCACCTCGAGCTGCTCGTCCCCGTCCACACTACATCTCCTTCTTCCTGACGATCTTGCGCATCTGGGTCGAGTGGGCGAGGGTGATGCCCGCCACCATGGCGGCACCCACGTGCACGGCCTCCATCATCTCCTCTTTGGACGCTCCCAGAGAGAGGAGCTTGTTCGTGTAGGCATCGATGCAGTAGGGGCAGTGGTGGGTCGTGGCGACCGCTAGGGCGATGAGCGCCTTCTCCCGCTCTGTGAGCACGCCCTCGCTCGTGGCCTTGTCGTAGTAGTCGAAGAAGGCCGCGCCCTGTTCGGGGGCGTCCTCGCTGATGTTCGGGAAGTCGGCCAGGTCCTCAGGGACGTAGTAGCTCTTGTCCATCATCATCACGTTCTTGGAGTGTTCTGGGGGTCGATTGAGTTCAAGGACATAACAATATCAATCTTCGCGGTCCGGTACGCTCCCTCACAAGCAGATCCAGAAGAACTCGACGTACGCGGGGGATGTGATGGTCCTGGTGTCCGAGGGTATGTGGATATGGTTGCCCCGGAACCCGTCGAACTCCGGCTCGCCCGCCTCGTACACGAACCCGCACGTGCTGTACGACTCATCCTTATCGATCCGATGGACCCAGTAGCTGCGTACGATACCGGCCGCACCGATTGAATCGTACCAGGTCAAGTCGTAGGTGAGCCGCCCGAGATCGCCCAGGGACATGATGACGTCGATGGCGGTGATGGTCCCGGGCTTGAAGGTATCGGAGCGAAGGTCATGTGAGGTGACGAGGACGTTGGTGAAGCGGAGGTCCGCAGTAGGGCCCCGGATGATGACATTGGGGACGATGACCGTTCCGTTGTTCGCCCTCTTGCGCACCACTTCCGCCCTGAACGTGGCATAGATACGCTCGAGCACCTCGGGCCGCTGATGGTACAATCGGACGTACATGCGGTCCTTGTGGGGGTAGTGGTCCATGCGATACACGTTGTTCTCGGGCCAGCCACCGTCGTAGTACGCCTGGGTCCACCAGCCGCTCTCGTCGTTGATCGTGTCGATGATGTGGGTGTCCATGTCCTCGTCAAGGTGATAGACCATCCGGATGTCCCCTCGCTCGTGGAGATGGACGAGGATGTCGAACACAGAGAAGTGCCCGTCCCGGAAGAGGTCCGGGCGGACCGTCCTCACGTTCGCCGGCTCATACCCGAAATTGCCGACACCGGTGATCATCACCTCGCCCGGCTGGTCGAAGTCCGTATCCTTGACCTCACCAAGGACCTTGTTCCCCTCCCCTAACGGGATCTGTGTGGTGTTGGCCTTCGTGAGGTCCTCGGTGACCGGTGGACGCTCCAACCGGCCGGAGGTGCAGCCTGCGCCGACAAGTAGTAGAATGGCGAGACCGGTAGCCATCATTGGATTCAGGATAGATTGGTTCATGGTGATGTCCCTCCATCGATGTCTTCATCCTGCTGCTGCCACCGCATGCGCTTCTGGACGAGGAAAAGGACCATGATGATCATCACAGCGATGAGTATGTTGGTGATGCTGGAGAGGTCAGAAATACTATGGCCGAGGTAAACGAAGGCGAAAGCGCCAGGGATGATGCCGATGAAGGTTGCTAACGTATAATCGCGGAAGGAAACAGCGGTGAGCCCGAGGCCGTAGTTCTGGACGTCGTAGGGGGCGTTGGGGACGAGCCTGATCATGAGCACCGTCAGAAATCCGTTGCGCTCGATACGTTCATCCAGGTCCGCGAAAGAGCCCGAGATGTAGCTCTCTACTGCCTCTCGCCCCGCGAGACGCGCGATGAGAAAGGACACCAGGGCGTTGAGCCCGCCGCCGATGACTGAGTACACCGTCCCCCACAGCGGGCCGAAGGTGAGCCCACCGATCATGGTCAGCATTCCAGAGGGGAATAACACAAGTGACCTTACCGTGTAGAACGTGATGTACGCAACCGGCGCCAGCGGACCGAAGGAGAGGAAGATCTCCTTTATTATTCGTGGATCGAGCGCCGTGTAATCCACATCGAGGGCCAGCAAGGCGATGAGGACCAGCACGAAGAAGAGGACTACCAAACCGATCTTCGCGGAGGGTCGATCCTTCCAGGACACACGAGGATCCTCGACATCGTCCATGACTACACGCTCTTGAACATACCCATTATGTAGCGCAGCCAGGGCTTATTGGTACGCTCGAGCAGCGGTTTAGCGGCTGTCTTCTTCACCAGCTCGGAGAGCGTGGGGTAGATGAACAGCGTCTGTGAGACCTTGGACAGACCGAGCCCGGCGGACTTGGCGATAAGAAATCCCTGGATGAGTTCGGAGGCGTGAGCACCAACAATGTGAGCGCCCAGAAGGTTGTCACGTGAGTCGGTGATGATCTTGAGAAAACCCTCGGTCTCCACGTCGGTCGTGGCACGGTCGCTGGCGTCGTACCCCGTTGTGAACACCTGGAGGTCGTCATTGTACCTGTCCCGTGCCTCGGCCTCTGTGAGACCGAGATGGGCGATCTCGGGTTCGGTGAACGTGGCCCAGGCGATGTTCTCGTAGTTCACCTTTTGGCGCACGAGGGGCAGGTTGACGAACAGGGCGTTGCGCACGCACACCATGGCCTCATAAGCGGCCACGTGGCTGAACTGGTAGGGAGGGACCACGTCGCCGCAGGCGAACACGTTCTCGTTGGTGGTCTGAAGGTACTCGTTGACCTTCAGCTGACCGCGCTCCACCTCTATTCCCGCCTTCTCCAGTTCGAGGCCTTTCAGGTTGGGCTTGCGTCCTACTGCGACGAGCACCAGAGCGGCTGAGACCTCCACGACCTTCCCGTCCGGATCCTCGAGGACGGCCACTGCACGTCCACCTTCCTTGCGGAAGGCCGTGGCCTTGTGACCTATGAGCAAGGTCATACCCTCCTTCTCGAGCTGGTCGTTGAGGGCCTGGGACACATCGATGTCCTCACGAATAAGGATCCTCTCGGCCATCTCCACCAGGGTGACCTTCACTCCGAGGCGTGTGAGGGCCTGGCCCAGCTCGAGACCGATGGGTCCTCCCCCGAGCACGATTAGATCAGCGGGAAGCTCGTCCAGGTCGAAGATAGTGGTGTTGTCGAGGTAGTCGAGCTCGGTGAGTCCAGGTATGGGTGGGATAACCGGGCTCGAACCCGTGCACAGGATGAAACGCTTTCCCTTGATGGCCGTACCGTCCACCTCGACAGTACCGCGGTCCACGAACCGCGGAGAGCCGAACAGGACCTTGATACCGCGATCCTCGAAGACCTCGGCGGGGTGGTGGCTCTCGATCTCCTTGACGACATCCCGCACATGGGACATCACCCTGTCCGTACTAGGTGCGAATCCCTCGGGGAGCTCGATACCATACTCCTTGGCGCGCGCGAAAGACCTTGCCACTGAAGCGGACTTGAGAAGTGCCTTGGATGGCACGCACCCGAAGCGCGTGCACTCGCCCCCTAGTCTATCCTTCTCTATCATGCACGTCTTCGTGTCCATGGCACTGGCAACGCTGGATGAGAACAGTCCGCCGGCCCCTCCACCGATGACGACCAGGTCGAACTCTAGGCTCTCCATATCCTACTATCGGGAGCACATGTTTTTCAAGGTGTTGGTAGTCGCTGCTACTCGCTAAGGAGGTCCGGACGCTCGTCCAGGTACTTCATGGTCCTGGACGAGGAGAACGACGTGTGCCGGTTACGCCTAACGAGCGCTCGGACATCTGCGATGGTGTCAACGTCCCCCCAGGGCGGGAGGAAATGGAGCGTGCGACGTGCCTGGGCGAGAGCGTCGAGCGTGCACCCGAGCACCTCGAACGTGCTCCACGGGATGTCTACGAACACGTCCGCTGTGAATCCCTTGTGTGAGAAACCGATGAGGTAGTACCCACCGTCCTGGGCCGGTCCGATCACCGAGTCGTAGCCATCCAGCGCATCGAACGCCTCTCGCACCAGTGCCTGCTCCAGGTCGGGACTGTCGCTGCCCACGAGCACGACTCGTTCGTACCCCTCGTCGAAGGCCGTCCGGAAGGCGTCGGCCATCCGCGCTCCCAGATCATCGCCCTGCTGCGGTCGGTACACCCGGTCCTTGCCGAGCCAGGCGGCGATGTCATCCATGGAGCCGGGCGGATGGACGCAGACGATCACTGGCACACCGATCCCATCCACAATAGCGAGGGCGTCCTCAACGAAGCAGCGATAGAGGTCCGCTGCCTCCTCGGTCCCCAGCTCGATGGACAGACGGGTCTTGACCTCGCCCGGTACGGGTCGCTTGACGAACACCATCACACACCGGTCATCACCGCTCATCCGCATCCACCTCCATGTCCTGGATCAGGATAGTAGCGGGCCAGGGTGGTCGGGGACACACCCAGGTGGAAGAGGGCCAGGAGCACGGAGTTGCGCAGGGATGTGTAGATAAGACCTTCCTCCTCCCATCGCCGGGCAGAGGTGACCGCACGGTCCGGTAGGATGACGATGGGCTCTCCGCGACGCCTGATTCGTCCCATGAGCTCGACGTCCTCCATGAGGGGGATGTCCGCGAACCCGCCGATGCGCTGGAAGTAGTCACGCTCCATGAAGAAGGCCTGGTCGCCATAAGGTACGCGTGTAAGACGGGCCCGCAGAGAGCCCAATCGGGCGTTCAGTCGCACCAATGGATTGGTAGAATCGATGTCCGTGTCCAGGCAGCCGGCCACGAACCGCCCATCTTCCATGATTGCGTGGACGTGCTTCAGCGCTGAATCGGGCAGCCGGGTGTCAGCATGGAGGAACAGCAGCAATCGCCCTCGGGCGCGGGAGGCCCCGGCGTTCATCTGAAGGGCTCGGCCTTTGGGCGTCGTCATGGTCACAACATCGGGATCCTTGATACCTGATATGGTGCTCCCTTCGGGATCACCGTCCACGATGATTAGCTCGATGTTGCCGTCGAAGGGCAGCGAATGGACGTGCTCGACGAGCGTGTTGATGGTCTCTCCCTCGTTGATGGCGGGGACGATAATCGAGATGTACGATTCACCCTTGTCCCCTCCAGGTTCGACCGGCATCGACCTCCGGGTGGAGGTCTGGATATATAAGCTTCGGGTGCGGACCATCGTCCAGGACGGAGCGAACAGATGGCCATTCCGAGCCTGGTGGTGACGCCCAAGACCGCCGTCGCGGCGGCCTCATTCCTTGCCATCCTGTTGTTGGAGGGATGGCGCCCGCTCTTCCCGTTGAAGAAGGACCGCTGGCACCATCTGGCCCGCAATGCCACGATCACCGTCATCGCTTCGGTAGTGGTGTACCTCCTCTTCTCGTCCGTGAAGCTCTTGGTCGAGGCCCAGGTCCGTGCGAACGGTTGGGGCTTATTAGGCATGATACCACTGACAGGTCTCCTACGGACCACCGTTGTCGTGGTGCTCTTCGACGCGTGGATGTACCTATGGCATAGAATGAACCACCGCATCCGTATCCTCTGGCGCTTTCATAGGATCCATCACACGGACGACGCCATGGACGTGTCCACCGCCTGGCGGTTCCATCCCGGTGAGCTGGTGCTCTCCGCAGCTGCAGGTCTTTTCATCATAGCGCTCTTCGGGCTCACACTTCAGGATCTCCTCGTGTACGAGACGTTGATGCTGCCCGTGATCTATCTCCATCACTCCGACTTCTACTTACCGGGCAGGGTGGACCGGCTGCTGCGGACCGTCCTCGTCACTCCCTGGATGCACTGGGTCCACCACTCGAACAAGGGCCGTGAGCTGAACTCTAACTACGGGAGCATCCTTTCTGTCTGGGACCGGATCGGAGGGAGCTTCCGTCTCCGCGACGATCCAGATGCCATAGTGTACGGAGTGAAAGGATTCGAGGACGAGGGATGGCAGACGGTAGTGGGAATGCTGCGCACGCCTCTGGCTTGATGGCGACCTACTGCTCTTTGGCCCATCCGAACCTGTCGTTCAGAACGTTCATGACGTAGCTTGGCGGGAGCGCGCCAATCTCAGTAATGATGAGGTCGACGTACTCGGCGGGCGTTATATCGAACACCGGGTTCCGCAATTGAACCCCTGGAAGCTCCTTGTCGGTGATCTCGCTGGTATCGCGCTCCTCGATGATCTCGAGGTCGCCCATGATGGTGCGCGGATCGAACTTCAGCGTCTGGGCTGCCACCAGGAACTGGATGCGCGACTCCTTGGCGCACACGCCCAGGATGCTTGTACCGATCTTGTTGACCACGGCACCGTGGGCGGTTATAGAGTCGGCACCGACGACGATCAGGTCCACCTTCTCCTTTTTCATCATGTAGCGCATGCCTGAGTCCACGATGAGCGTGGTGGGTACACCAGCTTCGCTCAGCTGCTGCGCGGTGAGGTATCCCTGGCCCCAGGGTCGGGTCTCATGGCAGATGGCACGCACGTCCTTGCCCTGTCGGTGCGCCTCAGCGATGACCGCGATGGCCGTGGACGAGTTGCAATGGGTCATGATGGTGTACCCGTCCTCCACCCGACGGGCCCCGATACGTCCGATCTTCGGGATGGCCTCCTTCGTCTCTTTGATAAAAGCCTCAATCACTTTGGTCAGTTCGAGGCGGAATGTGTCGGGCCCCGGATTCTCAGCTGTCAGCCTGCGCGCGGTCACAAGAACGAAGTTCACAGCGTTGGGGAGGGTGACGGCCGAGGGGCGCGCTTTAGCCAGGAAAGCGCCGTCCTCCTCGAGCCGGGCCATCAGTTTTCCCACGTCGTCGGCCCGTTCCGCTGCCAAGGCGTCACGCATGGACGAGGCCGCTCCGACGGCGATCCGCTCCGCTCCGCGGATGCTCATGTCCTTTATCCGGTCGTGGGTCTCGATGACGTTCTCGGCCACCATGGACAGAGGACGGGAGGTAAAGCTATTTCAAGCTTGACATGACTTGTATAGGACGGGTGACTCATACATGCCCCGTGTTTCCAGCTTCAAGCCTCATGAGTACCACGACATCGTCGTGCTCATGTTGATATTCTCTCTGTTCTTCCTCGCCATCAGGGTGTCGGGGGACATAAAGGACCTGAACATGCTCGTGTTCACGGCCTGCACCGAGATCATCATCCTCATCTGCATAGGTGAGCTCTGGGTCCACCTTGCTCACCTCGAGGTGCGTATCTGCTCCCAGGAGGTCGAGATCGAGAAGGTAGAGGCCGAGGAGGAGATCATCGAGCGCGAGCTCGAGGATGTACGGCGTGATGAGAAGCGCGTGGAGAGGGAGCTCGAGAAGGTCGAGGCCGAGGAAGAGGCGATCGAGCACGAGCTCGAAGAGGTCAAGAAGGACGAGGTGCGCCGCTCCCGTCTCGTAGGCCGCGTTGTCACGGAAATGGACCGCGACATCGATGAGGTGAAGCGAGAAGAGGAACTTGTCGAGAAGGAACTGGAAAAGGTGGAGGCCGAAGAGGAGCGGATGGGAAAGGAGCTCGAAGAGGTCAAGAAGAAGGAGAAGAAGGTCGAGAAGGAACTGAAACGTGTGGAGGGCAAGGAGAAGAGATAGATGCCCAAGGGAGAGCCCCCCGAAGAGAAATCCCTGGTCTTCAGGGCGCCCGACCTCTATTATATTTTTTCCTTCGACCTCATGGAGGTCGCCAAGAATCCTGCGGTCTCGGAGCTGGACCTCGACAGTCTAGGGATGAGGCTCCATGAACTTGATGTTCCTTTCTACTCGGTGAACATCCCCCAGGTCCGCCACGCTGTTTCCCTCATCGAGCGTGACCGTTCGTTCTCAGGCAAGGACTTCGCAGAATCGCTCTCCGTCATCCTAGGTACGAAGTTGACGTGGAGGGGGTTCGTGGAGCTGCGCGGGAAGACCAAGCTCCTCACCAGTTCGGACCTCAATATCATACTCCTCTACCTCCTGTGCAACAAGACTGCGGACCTTGAGCAGCTCATCGTCGAGACCGTTTCTAAGCTCACCGACGCTTTCACCATGTGTCACGGCCTGCTCTCATCCATCGAGGGTGACGAGCTCGACCTACGGAAGGACCACTCGCGCAGCAAGGACTATGTGCTGGGCGAGATGACCCGTCGGTACACGAATCTCGCTAAGTCCATGTGCTACATCCCGGACGGTACCGCCACCAAGGACGTCCTTGCCTCGCTGCAGAAGAAGGATTTCCACCTTGGGAACGCCCGGGAGCACGTCCGGCTGGTCGAGATGGCCGCCGAATCCCAGAATCCCAAGATGCTCCGGAAGGCCGTCGCCTACCTCAAGGCCCTCGAGTCGTTCGTGTTCGAGGCCTCAGTGCTCGTAGGACGGATGGTGTCACTCTATCACCTCAACGTCCCCATCCCTGCGGTGGAGAACATGGAGCGCCTCAACACCGTGGAGAAGCTCGTGGAGCTCTATGCCAAGCGTATCACCTACTTCCGCTCGATCGGTCGCGAAGGTCGCAAGCACGAGCAGGCGTTCACCGAAGAGTTCGCCACGAAGTACGTGCCCCTGCGCATCGTGCCCTCCTCCATGGAGCAGAACATAGTCCGCCTCTCCGAGGCCGAGCTCGAGCTCGTGAACGCCATCGGCGAGGTGTGCGCCCAGACCCGGCGCAAGACCGCGACCGTTACCGAGATCAACCAGTTCGTTGAGGGGAGCGAGTGGCGTGTGGCGGCGGCACTTGAGGGGCTGGCCTCGAAGAACATCATCACTCGCGTGCGCTCGAAGGGAAAGGATGCCTCGTACACCACGATCAAAGGATTCCAGTACGTATCCCGGCTCGAGGGTGAGGAGTACTGGGATGTGCTGCGCATCGGGAGCGACAAGGTCGAGGTGTTCAGTCCAGAGGTGCGCATATCCGACGCGGGGATCGTGAGCATCCGCCTGCGCGCCCGTCCCAGGACCAAGGACATGGACCTTGCCGACATCTCACGGCTGGAATCGAAGCTCTCGGGACGGATGGTGCGAATAGCTACAGCGGTATGGCGGACGTTCGCCGTATGCTGGAACGACTGCTTCGAGCGTGACGAGGAGGGAAGGATCCCCTTCGCCCTGGAATCGGGTATACGCATCGCAAAGACCGGCACCGTGTACCGGCGTGACGGCGACGCCTATCGTGAGGTCATCTACCATCGCTTCGTGATCCGTCTATTCATGGACGAGCGCCTATTCCTGGACGCCGATCCCTACTCTGAAAAGAACAAGCAGGTGGTGGGACTGGCCCGCTCGGCCGCTACCGCCTGGCGTGACTACCGACCATCCTTCGTACAACGGGTCATCGAGAACGACATCTCCAACTCCACTTCAGAGCTCATACTCCTCACCGAGAAGGGGCTGCTGCTCAACATGCCGCTGGCGGCCGAGAGCGAGCAGTACCGCGGCTTCATGCAGGACCTCATCCTCACAGTGGAGCTCCTTGGGATGCGCGAGGTTATGCTGGCCCGCATCGACGCCGAGATCGATGCCCTTCTCCTTGAGCACCGCCTGGCGTTGAAGCGCAACAAGGGGGCTGAGGAGCTGGAGAAGCTGCGCTTGGCGTTCCTGGATATCGCCAAGACCAAGACGCGGTTGGTGGACGCCATCAAGCTTGACATGCATATCCAGTCCATGCTCCTTCACGACGTGCTGGACCGGACGATGAAGGAGTTCCGCATCGACGTCCTCCATACCTCGATCAAGGAGAAGCTCAACGACCTCGACGCCCTTGTCCAATCCTCCTATACCATGGAGATGCGGGAGCGGAACATCGAGCTGCAGGACCAGTTCATATCCATCTTCGACGAGATGCGTCTCATGCAGGGTACGCTGGAGATCCTGGAAATCTTCATCATATTCGTCTACTTCGTCTACTTCGCCACGCACATCAGCGAGGCCGTGGAGAAGGTCGTGCACGAGCCGGCCCTCTCGTACGAACAGTTCAAGGCAGGGGCATTGTTCATTGGATACCTGCTCCCAGGATTGATCGGTGTCATCTTCGGTGTGGAGTACATCCGTCACGGCCGGGGAGGTGTCATCAAGAAGCATATCCGCAACATCATCGCCCGCAACGGCGGTGTCGTGTCCAAGGAGCGCCTCGTCAATCACCTTGTTGAGAACGTGGCCCACGAGAGTGAGCTCTACATAGGTGCGCTGGAAGTGGCCCTTCGACCCTTCGAACGGATAGGCCCGATCGGTCCACGGGTGCGCCGCCTGCGCCATGACATCTGCACCATCGGGCTCACGCAGGAGATCGAGCACATCCTGGGCCACCCCGAGTCCTTCCTATTGGAGGAGCGTGATGGGGAGACTTGGGTACGACTGACACAGGACTACGGGCCTGAGGCGTAGGCCACCAAGCGTCCATCGAGACCCTGGAGCCTGCGTCGCGCTGACGTCATACGTGCGGTCCGCACGTCGAGGAGCCCTGCCAGGACCCGCGCATCCTGCGCCACGTCCTCGCCCGGCGACGAGCGACGGCTAACCCGGTCGTACAGAGGTGCCAGGTATTCTGGATCGATACCCAGCACATCAAGCCCTCCTGCGGCCTTCTCTAGTTCGTCGTCGACCACCTCCCACGCCGGCCGCAACCGGCCCTCGGGATCGTAGAGCTCACCGCTGAGCCCGTGACGCACAGCTTCCTCACGGTTGAGCTCCACCTGCCCGTGGTCGAGCAGCGCCGTCCCCCGGTAGTGCTCGATCAATCCCAGATAGAGAGCCACACATGCCAGCGACTCCTCTATTGTGGGCTGCTGGGGGATGGCCCGGAACTCGGTCCGCAGCGTTTGGTCCGCACCTACACGTATCCGGACCTCGTGCCAGTCTGTGGAAAGGCGACCGTCAAGTCCAGAGACACCGGCCACGTCCTCCCACACTTCACGCTCGTCGAGGTAGTCGGCGAGGTCGTGGTAGTACCGCGGTAAGCCCGTGCGCCCCGGCAATCCCAGACAGTTCTCGATGAGGGGGAGCCTCGCCTCCGCTCTACCTGTATCACCCCCCATGAGCAGGCTGGAGTTGGCGGCTACTGCGACCACGTACGGGCTTAGCATGACGGCATGATTGAGATCGTCCACGAGCTCGACCTCGTCACGTGCCTGGAGGTTGACGTGGATACCCGCGGTCAGCCCTTCCAGCTCCGTGCGATAACCTGCGAGCTCGTCGATGACCCGATCATATCTCCCGCTGCTCGTGACCTCGATGTCGTCGTACCACTTCACAGGGTGCGCTCCGAGCCCGAGCACCGCAGCGTCGGGCTCCGCGGAGAGGAAGCCTCCCACGCGGTCATAGAGCTGTCCGGCCATGGTATCGAACGCGTCCACGGGGTAGGGCTCCGTACGCACCTCGATGGTGTCCGTGTGCTGCTCGGTACCGTATCCCTCGTGGTCTCTGGCAAGGAAGGACGACACCGCTGTGGAGTAGGGCTGTAGATCCTTGTCGACGACCAGGAGCTCGTACTCGAGGCCTACACGTCGCTCCGACCTGCGGTACTGGTCGATGTGGGCGAGAAGATGTTCGGCCTCCTGTGCGAAATCCCTGTCCGTTAGTGTCCCTCCCGGGTCGTTACACGACACCAAATCAATTTAAAGGTTATCGTAGACCATCACTATTGGGATGGGGGAAAACGTATTCTACGTTCACGGCTGGCACGAATGTCGTGGGATAGATGCAGCGGAACGTCACGGGACGGCATCGCTCAGCGCCCTCAGTCACGTCTGGGAGGGGCATGCGTACTACGACTGTGTCGTGCATGATCCCGACGGCCGTGCGCTCCCTGGTATGCTGGACGATGTGCGCAGGCGTCACAACCTTCATCGCGTCCTCCTCGGCCCCGAACGGACAGGAGGGCGGCTCATGCACATCCACACACGATACCCGGTCCGGGAGAGCCTGGCGAACCTCACCATCGACCGCGTGTCCACCCAGGTCCTGGCGCCGGTCGTGAACCGCGGCGGGGCCGAAGCTGCGGTCTTCACCGCCCCCTGTCACGATCCGCGTGTTCTGCGGGACGTGCTGGCCTCGTCCGGGATGGACTTCCGCGTCGCTGGTGACGGTGCGGCCTATCGTGAGGCGCTGGGTGCTGAGCCCGTGCTCCTCGGCTATGCAACAGCTCACTTCGGCCGCTGCTTCCCCCGGTTGCACGAGCTCGCAGGTGGACCACCTGCCGTCACCTGGGCGGGGCGTGCGGGACGAACCCTCAGGGAGCTGGCCGCGCGCGATCTTCGTTCGGTGTCCTCCAGGACCGCTCGACGTGTGGCTGTCCTGGCCGTGGTGCGTGCCGTGAGGCGTGGGGAGCGGGAATGCTCGGCCCTGCGCCGTTCGCTTGGGATGTCCAAGGCCGCCTTCTCCCGGCTCGTGACCGCCCTGGAACGGGAACGACTGGTAGAGCTCAGCCCGAACAGACGCTTCATGCGCCTCACGCCCGCAGGAGCACGCCTGGCCGCGCACGGACCTTTGTCACGAACACCTGTGGCGGAGTGAGGTCCCGGCTCACGCCCGGGGCAGGAAGGTGCGGTAGTAGCAGACCTCGTCGCGGCATGAGCCGCTGTAGCCCTCGCGGAACGTCTTTTGCGTGTGCGTGTAGAGCTCTTCGTCGCCGATGCTGTCGTCCGCAGCGAGACGGAGCAGATCAGCGATGAAGTGCACGTCCTGGAGCTTGCGACGTGTGTCATTCGAGCGCCCCGCGATCTTGACGGCCTTCACACCGGCGTTCATGAGCGTGCGCAGGACGCAGGCGCCGCAATCGATACCCGTCTTGGCATGGAAGTGCTTCTCCATCCGCGATCTGGCAGCCGCGATGCACTCCAGCGATACGGCGCCGACGGTCACAGGCTCGGTCCCGTAGTCGAGCAGACAGGGTTCGGGCCTGAGCCCGGGAAGTCGTCGGGCCATGCGGAGCAGGCGTCGGGGCACGTGCCGGGCAGCCATAAGTGCCGCACGGCTGTGGAGGATGGTGCGCCCCAGGCCACCGCTTCGTGGGCCTTCAGCCTCCTGGAGCCCGTCCATGAAGGTGCAGAATCCGTCCACGTTCACGCAGCGGTCGTTGAGTACGAACACCTCAAGGTCCAGGGGCGGGTCCCGAGCCAGGTCGACGATCTCGTCAGGTGTGAGGTGCTGGGGTAGGATCGCGCGCTCGGCGCCCAGCCCTGCGAAGAACGCAAGTGCAGCGCTATTGAACGCGGGAGAGATTGTGCTGACGTGGACCGAGATGTCCGGATGCTCGCGGCGGGCGCGGACCATGGTCGGTAGGTCCGAGATGAGGAAACCGTCGACCCCGGCGTCGACCGCATCGTCCATGAGCCGTGCCAGATGGTCAGCCTGGGCGGCGGTGTAGTAGGCGGGATTGAGCGTGAGGTGAACGGGCACCTTCAGCTCGTGCGCCCTATCAACGGCCTCGCGCAGCTCTTCGAGGTCCGAGAAGTTACCGACGACGCTGTCGCGGTCGTTGTTCGACACGAACGTCGAGAATGAGTCCTTCCACCTCCGCGTCAGCATGCCCGCATAGAGCTCAGTGGCGCCCGCCTCCACCAGAGGCTCCACCTCCCGGACCGCGGTGAGGGGCGAGATGAGCTCCACGGGGCCGGGGGGTCGCCCAAGCTTGATAAAGGTGTCGCAGCGGCCACGCCCTCGCGGACAACGTTAAAAAGCTCACCCGCCCATGAGTAGGCGGGATGAAGGTCCTCTCCCCGGTCAACAACGTCAGCGAGATCGAGAAGGTGGTCTCTGCTGGAGCGGATGAAGTGTACTGCGGTGTGCTCACCCCTGCTTGGCAGGGGCGGTTTGCTCATACTGGTACCATCAACGGCAGCCCCTCGCGCTTCCACAACCTGGCCGACCTCGATGAGCTGCGCCATGTGGTGGAGGTTGCCCATGCCCACGATGCCAAGGTGTTCGCCACCTACAACTCGTACTACTACAGCCGCGATCAGTACCCTCTCCTGGAGAAGGAGGTCGATGGTGCCGTGACGGCTGGCGTGGACGGGATCATCGCCGCCGACATAGGGCTCATGCGCACCATTGTCGCCATGGACACGGGGGTGGAGCTCCATGTCAGCGTTGTCGGAGGCGCGTTCAACTCTCGCACCGTGGCCTTCTACAGGGAGCTGGGGGCCTCGCGGGTCGTGCTGCCCAAACAGCTCACGTTGGAGGAGATCGGCTCTATCGCCGCAGACCGTGGTGACATGGTCCTTGAGTGCTTCATCCTGACCGTCGGCTGCAACAACGCAGAGGCCCTCTGTCGGTTCCAGCACGGGGTCATCGAGGCACGTCACCCGCGGCTGTCGAGGTTCGTCCTCAACAACCCCCTCCAGAGCAGCATCATCAAGGCGTACCAACGCAAGGGCGCTGGACGGATGCGGCGGTTCCTACAAGAGCATACCTTCCTCGCGGACCGTGCCGCCTGCTGCCTGCGCTACGATCTTGAGCCGATGGAGGCGATGGAGGAGAATGAGCTCGCTCGCGTCAGGTCCTGCCTGACACCCCTGCTCTCCAACGCCTTCGAGCACGAGCGGATGTACGGGTGTGGTGTGTGCGCGCTCCCGGTACTTGCGCGCATGGGCATCTCGACGGTCAAGACCGAGGACCGGGCAGCACCGCTCGGCGACCGGCTCAACAACATCGCATTCGTCAAGGAGATGCTGAAGGAGCTGGAGCGAACGACTAACGACGACGCCTTCTGCTCCCGCGCCCGGGAGCGGTTCGGCACTCTCCGCGGGTTCGCTTGTGACGACGACTACTGCAACCATCTGGTGGGCTGACATGGAGAACGCCCTATATGTGACCAAGGAACGGGACCTGGATAAGTGGGAGGACCGGTACACTCGACTCCACTTCGGTCAGGAGTTCTGCCAGCGTCTACTCCCGGACCTCACCGAGCTGGACACAGCGATTAGGTTCGCCCAGGACCGGGATGCTGACCTTACCCTCGTCACCCCCTTCGTCACCGACATGGCGCTCGAGCGGGTGGCAGGGCTGATGGGGCGACTGCACGACCGGCTGCCGGGGACCGAGGTGGTCGTCAACGACCTGGGAGTCCTGACGCTCATACGCGAGCGCGGATGGGACCTGCAACCCGTGCTCGGACGTTTGCTGACG
Organism: Candidatus Undinarchaeales archaeon; assembly: GCA_030753015.1. GTDB lineage: Archaea > SpSt-1190 > SpSt-1190 > JASMDC01 > JASMDC01 > JASMDC01. The sequence goes on from JASMDC010000001.1 coordinate 16,240, forward strand.
AAACAGAAGCGCGGGCCCCGGGTCACTCTGCTCGAGGAGCGCATTCCACCGGCCGCCCTCCACCATTATCGCCGCTCTAATGCCAGCTCATCTGCCTTCCAGACGTTCCTTCAAGAGCATGGAGTGCGCCGTGTGGAACTGGACAACCTCCTTCAGGGCATCGATGACGACCTGACGGGATCCGGGCTGTCAGGCTCGCTCCACTACCCGTATGCCTACGTCACGACGAGCCGATGCTGCCCGGTGGCCTTGTGCGGTGGGAGCGGCCTGCGGCCGAGCCTTGCCCCGTGTGGGAAAGAGTGCCTGCGGTACGGACCCTTCCGCCTCCTCACGCGGCATATGCCCGTACCGCTCGTGCTCGCGGGCACGACGCAGTTCTACCGCAACGACCACCTCCCCGATGATCTAGAGGCGCGGGGCATCGACCGGGTGGTCCATGCACCGGTACCGCCCGTCTAAGAGCTGCGGACTGGGAAGCTTTTTGAAGCTTCAGCACACCTTCTTCGCTCAATGCCGTCTCCCCTGGCGCTCCCATTCGCACTGGCGAACCTCCTGCTCATCGCCAGTGCGCTGGTGGCGTCACGACGGGAGCTGGGGGCGCTCCTACCGCACTCCCGTGACAGGCGAAGAGCGCTGTTGCTCGTGCTCCTCGTCGCTTTCAGCGTACGCGTTCTCAATCCCTACCGTCCGGTGCCTTTCGAGGACGAATGGTTCTACATAGACCAGTCCCATGCCCTGGTCCGTCACCGTCTCAACGTGTTCTGCACCCTTGGCGACATGGACGACTGCGGACGGTTCGGCGTTTTCTATCCAATAGGCTATCCTGTGGTCCTCTCGCTAGCGTCCTCGATCCTTGGGTTCAACGACATCGCAGCGCGTGCAGTAGGGATCGGAGGGGGCATCGCGACCGTGCTGATCACCTATCTGCTGGTGCGTCTTCTGACCCGTGATGATCGGACGGCGCTCGTGGCATCGCTGGTACTTGCCCTCCTTCCCATGCATATACGATACGCTATGACGACGTCCTCTGAGATGGTCTCCATGCTGACAGAGGCCCTGGCGGTTCTGGGAGCGGTCCTCCATGTCAGGACGGGGCGGTCGGCTAACGCCTGGCTCGCCGCAACGTCGCTTGCGTTCCACATGACCGTTCGGCGAGAGAACCCACTGGCGATCATCCCGCTCCTGGCCGTTTACAGCGGGGGCGGGAGAGCTCGAAGGTCCGCCCTCCCCTGGATCATGGCCCTGGTGCTGATCGTGCCGCATATAAGTGGATTCGGTGAGCTCAACATGGGCGCGACCTTCCATCTGAGCCCCACCCAGGCCGAGGACAGCGTGGTCCCCCTCCACCCCAAGCACATACCGCGCAACCTCTGGTACGTCCGGTACTGGCTCGATGGGTACTTCGTCCCCTTCCTCTTCACTGCCCTTGCCCTCATGGGGGCCGCGGCCATTCAGAAGCTTCCCTCACCGTACTCCCGTCTCGTCGTCTCATGGTGGATTGTCCGAATGGGCGTGTACCTTCTCAACCACTTCCGGTCGTTCACTCCTCGTTTCATGCTCAGCCTCTCGGTTCCGTTCGCCCTGGCCGCCGGTGCCGGTGCACACGCGTTATCGCCTGCGGCCTCCTTCGTCGTTGGGGCCGTATTGCTGTCGGGTGCAGCGCACCTGCCCTTCCCATACAGTGAACGCTTCGGGCTCGAACTGGCCGAGGGGGTCCGCTCGGCGATGGCAGCGGCCCACCTCCTCCTTCCACTTGCACTGCTGCTCTGGGCGGCGTGGCGGTCACGATCCCGGGAACCGCGTGCCCTGGTCGCTGTGGCGGTGGCCTGCCTGTTCCTTGTCCCGCTCCTCTACACCGTGGTGGAGTCGACCGACGGTGTGCACTACGCTCAACGTGAAGCGTTCACACTGGAGGAGCGTACGATCGATGGCTGGCGTCATCTGGTCGGTTCGGACTGTCACGTCGTCGTCGTCGAACCCGTACGCCCGCGATACCTGTGGCGGCGACCAACGATCGTCGCCAACTTCAACTTCCTGTCCACCAAAGCCGTCCGGGACATCCTGAAGACGGACCTGGATCCGTTGCTCCGTGACGGAGAATGCGTATACTTCTATGATCCAAGGCCGAATGGTCGGACCAGACCCCTCCTCCACGAGGACTATGTGCTCGAACTGTTGGACCGCATCGATGTCGATAAGGTAGCTCCCGATGCCACGGCACTCCTCGAGGAGATATCCCTCTACCGGGTGACGGGTCGGCGTCCATCCCCGTAGGTTGTGGGCAGGAACTTCCGGTAGTAGCACGAGATGTCCGTGCAGGTGCCGGAGTACTGCTCGCGGAAGTCGCTCCGCGTACGCGTGCACAGCTCCTCGTCCGTAATGGTGTCATCCTGCGCAGCCTCGAGCAGGTGTGCGAGGAACCGGACGTCGATGAGCTTGCGTGTCAGGTCGTTCGTCCTGCCGTCGATCTTCACCGCTCTAACACCAGCACGCAGAAGGGTGCGGAGGACACAGGCCCCGCAGTCGATCCCGGTCTTCCCCTTGAAGTGGGATGACATTCGCTCCCGGGCAGCGGCCAATCCCTCGATGGACGCCCCTCTCACCAAGAGCGGCTCTGTTGTATACTCGAGCGTGCACGGGGGGGGGCGGAACATAGAGCTCCGCCGTACTTGCTGGAGCACGGTTCTGGGGAGGAGCCGGGCGGCCGTTAGCGCCCACCTGCTGTGGAGGAGGGCGTGACCGAGGCCAGTGTCGTGGGTACGTGTGGCCTCCTCGACGCCATGTGTGAATGTGCAGAACCCGTCGACGTTCAGGCACCGGTTGTTGAGCACGAACACCTCGATGTCCAGAGGTGCGTCCTGTGCCAATGCTGTGATCTCGTCAGGCGTGAGCTGCTGGGGGAGCACGATGCGGGACGCTCCCAGTTCCGCGTAGAATCCCAGCGTCGAGCGGTTGAAGCAGGGGGCGAGGGTGCTCACGTGGACGGTGGTGTCCGGGTGCTCCTGGCGGGCGCGGAGCATGGTGGGCACATCGGCGATGATGAAACCGTCGATGCCCATGTCGGCCCCAGCATCCAAGACCTTTCCCACCAGCTCGCGCTGGGCTTGAGTGTAGTAGGCTGTGTTGACGGTGAGGTGGACGGTCGCTTTCCGTTCGTGGGCCCTCTCGACAGCGTTGGACAGGTCCTCCAAGGATAGGAAGTTGCCCCAAGTGGTGTGCTGCTGGTTGCCCGAAACGAGGGTCGTGTACGTACGCCTCCATTCGGGAGTGAGCACGCCTGCATAGAACTCGGTGGCCCCTGCGTCCACAAGCGGGTCCACCTCGTCGGCGCGTGTGAGGGGGGAAAGGATCTCCATGATAATCCTCCCTTACCTGGGGACGAACTCACGGTAGTAGCAGGAGCGGTCGACGCATACGCCACTGTACTCCTCCTGGAACCGCTCCCGCGTGCGCCGGCAGAGCTCGGCATCGGTGATGCCGTCATCGCGTGCGAGCTCGAGCAGGGCCGCAAGGTAGCGCACGTCCTTGATCTTGCGCGTCGTGTCGTTGGTCCTACCATCGATCTTGATAGCCTTAACACCGGCGTTCAGAAGAGTTCGCAGTGAGCAGGCACCGCAGTCGACACTCGTCTTCGGTCTCATGTTGGCCGAGACGTGTGCCCGAGACGCAGCCACGCTCTCTAGCGCCAATCCACCAACCGCCACCACGTCGATGTCGTAGGCCAGCATGCACGGGGGAGGGATGAGGCCGGGGAGCTTGCGGGCCAGTCCGAGCAGGCCGGCGGGCGCATGTCGCGCAAGGGCGATCGCCCAGTGGCTGTGACGGAGGGCACGCCCGAAGCGGCCAACACGGGATGCCGTGGCCTCGTGCACACCATGGGTGAATGTGCAGAACCCGTCGACGTTCGGGCATGGATTGTTCAGCACGAACACCTCGATATCGAGCGGTGTGTCCTTTGCGAGGCCGGTCACCTCCTCCAGGGCCACGTGCCGGGGGAGCACCGCTCGAGCGGCCCCAATATCGGTATAGAACTGCAGGGTCGACCGGTTGAAGCTGGGAGCGATGGTGCTCACGTGGACGGCTATGTCCGGGTACTCCTGGCGGCACCGGAGCATGGTGGGGAGGTCGGCGATGAGGAACCCGTCGATGCCCAGTCCTGCGGCGGAGTCCATGAGCCGGCCGACACGCTCGTGCTGACGGGAAGTGTAGAACGAGAGGTTGAGAGTAAGGTGGACGGGCACCTTCCGCTCATGGGCACGGCCCACGGCCTCCTCGAGCTCCTTGAGCGTGGGGAAGTTACTGATTGTAGTTTCCCGGCGGTTACTGGCGACCAGCGTTGAGAACGCCTTTTTCCACTCAGGTGTGAGCACGCCGGCGAAGAGCTCTGTGGCGCCGGCGTCGATGAGCGGATCGACCTCGTGTACGCGGCTGAGCGGAGAGAGCAGCTCCACTCCTGGGAGGGTGACCCCAAGCTTGATAAAGGTTCTCGGTGCCGCGGGGCCGTGGCAGGTCCTGACCTAGATCTGGCGCACCTGGTCCCCGAGGTCTACGAGCGACTGTTCGCGCGATTCGGCCCGCAGTACTGGTGGCCTGGGGATACGCCCTTCGAGGTCGTTGTCGGGGCGCTGCTCACCCAGAACACCGCCTGGACGAACGTGGAACGGGCCATCGCTGCCCTGTCGCAGGCCGGTGCTCTTTCTCCCGAGGGCATTCGCGAGTTGCCCGAGACGGAACTGGCGGCCCTGATACGGTCGGCCGGATACTTCAATCAGAAGGCCCGACGTCTCAAAGGTCTGGTGGCGTTCATCTATAGTGCGGGAGGACTGGACGCCCTATTCTCCCGGCCCATCTCCCGGCTGCGTGAAGATCTGCTGGGTGTCACGGGAGTGGGCCCCGAGACGGCCGATTCCATCCTCCTCTACGCAGCGGGGATGCCGTCGTTCGTCATCGATGCCTATACACGCCGCGTCTGCTCGCGGCTGGGGCTCTGCCCGTCTGACGTCACCTACGATGATCTACAGGCCCTGTTCGCCACCCACCTGCCTATAGACGTCCGACTCTACAACGAGTACCACGCCCTCTTCGTTGCCTTGGGCAAGGACGTGTGCCGGCCCCGGTCGCCACGGTGCAGCGAGTGCCCGCTGGCGGACCTCTGCGCTCACGCGCACAAGGTCATCGAAGGAGCCTGAGGCTGTTCGTAACGACCCCCGGGTCCAGCGAGAACAGAAGGTTTAGCTCCAGATTGGCGTAGGTCCAGCACCCTGGGCACGATGGGGATTCAAGGGCCGCGAACGCTCTCTCGATCCCCGCGGTCCGGGCGTCGGGTGCAGGCCCACCTACCATGTTGAAGCATGGGTACAACCGTCCGTCGGTGTAGATATGAGCGTAGAGGATTCCTGCCCAGCAGTACACGTCCTTCGGATGCTCTGGCCAGTGCATGAGATGCTCCAGGCCTTCCATCGAGTTACCGATCAGCCCCTCGGAGCGCTTTACCATCATGAGGTAGGTGAGGACCTCCTGCAGGCGCTCCGCGTCAGGAAGGAGCTTCTTCGCACCGGGCCCGCAGATATCGTAGTCCACGACGGGCTGGACGTACACCTTCAGGTCGTAGTGACGAGCGATGTCCAGCACGTGGTCCACGTGCTCGACGCTCTCATTGGTGAGCACCGTAGTGAGCCAGACTGTCATGCCCTCGGTCCGCGCTGCGGCGATGGCCTCCATGACCATGTCGTGGGCCCCGGGCTCCCTGACGGCGTCGTGCACCTCCGCAGGTCCGTCGAGGGAGAGCTGGAGCAGGTCGAGCGAGGCGATGTCCTTGAGCCTGCGCGTCACCAGCGCGCCGTTGGAAACGAGCCCGGTGAAGATGCCGTTGTCCTGACATCGTCGGACGATGTCCCCGATGTCGCTTCGCACCAGTGGCTCGCCGCCGGTGAGGCCGATCCGCTGGCATCCCAGTCTGGCCAGTCCGTCGACGATGCTGTACACCTCGTCGAGGGACATCTCGTCGGCCGGCGTCCCCGGCACGTCGCAGTAGGAGCAGGCGTAGTTGCACCTGTTCGTGACATGGAAGGATACGGACAGCGGCGTACGCCGCCCCGTCAGGTGGGCAAGCGCTACCGCCCGGGCAGCCGCGAGCTTGTTCCGAAGTCTCACACGGACATTTCCGTGGGAGAAGATAAATCCTTTGCCCCTCACAACGCCACCATGGTCCGGCGCCTGGACCTCAAAGTTGGCTATTCCTGCAACAATAACTGCCGGTTCTGCGTCGTTGCCCGCCGGCGAGCCAATCCTGACCGTGGTATCGACACGCTCGTCGCCGCGCTGGAGCGCGCACGGCCCGAGGCCACCGAGGTGGTCATCACGGGCGGGGAGCCGTCAGTGCGCTCTGACCTCGTGGAGCTGGTAGCAGCAGCCCATCGACTTGGCTACGGTCGCATCCAGCTCCAGACCAATGGACGGATGGTGAGCTATCGCGGCCTGGCGGACGACCTGGCCCGGGCCGGGCTCACCGAGGCGGTAGTAGCTCTCCACGGCGCCACTTCCGGGACGCACGACGGTCTGGTCCGGTCATCGGGCGCCTTCGACCAGACCCGGAGAGGGCTCGACAACCTCGTCGCAACAGGGGTGCAGGTGATCGTCAAGACCGTGGTCGTACGGCCCAATCTCAGGGAGCTTGTGGACATCGCACGTATCGCTGTCGACAGTGGCGCCCGTGGGTACCAGGCCGCCTTCGTACATGCTGAAGGCAACGCTCGGGAGGAGTTCGACCAGGTGGTCCCCCGGATGAAGGCCGCAGTCCCACCCATTATCGAGGCTCTCGACCTCGCCGCGTCCCGGGGGCTGGACGCACACGTGGAGGCCGTGCCCCTCTGCCTATTGCCTGGAAGGGAACCCCTGGCCTCGGAGCTCTACATGCCGCCCACCGAGGTGGACAGCCCCGAGGGTCTCGACACCGATTTCGACACGACCCGCGTTACAGAGGGAAAGTCCAAGGGCCCCCGGTGCTCCCGGTGTCGGTTCGTCGGTGTCTGCGAGGGCGTGTGGCACGAGTATCCGGAACGGTTCGGATGGGATGAGTTCGTCCCGGTCCCTGGGAACCCGGTGCGCTCGATGGCCGACCTGGCCCGGGCCCACCTCAGATGACAGAGGTCACAGGCTCGAGCTCATCATCGCCCCAACGGTCCAAGTAGGTCAACCATAGACCGGGGCAGCGCTCGGTGATAGTGCAATGATCACAGGGGGTACCGTGACCCCGACGCTCCCAGACCGGTAGCGCACCATCCTCGCCCTCCCGCCACTCGATGGCATTGCGGAGGTGGATGGGCGATGTACAGAGAGGGAAGCCCTCGATGGTGGCGAACCGCTCTGCCTCTAGCACTACGTTCATGGCCTTACGAAGTGGGGCTCGGATATCACTGAGCCTGGGCACGACCTCGTCCATGGCGAGATAGGCCCTTCCTGTCGGTTCGGGGAAGGCCACCTGCACCTGCGAGACGTCCCGCTTCACAAGGTCCCGGGCGATAGCGGGGAGATGTGGGACCACTGCCTTCGTAGCGACCACATTGGCGGCCACGAACCCGCCCAACCGTCTGATGTTCCGGATCGCTGCCATGGTCTGGCGGTGGGAGCCACGGACCTTCGTTTGCCCCTCATGGAGCTGCGCAGTGTGGCCAGAGACGGTGACGATGAACTCGGTGATGCCCGCATCGATGAGCTGGGCTGTATAGTCGGCGTAATTGAGCATACGACCGTTGGTCTGAAGCTGCATGATCGTATACCCGAGCTTCCGTGCCTCGCGCACGATCTCGAAGAGGTCGTCGCGGCAGGTGGGTTCGCCACCGGTGAGCACGAGCTCGTCCGCACCGTCGTCCGCCGCTATCCTGAGCAGGCAGCGGACCTGATCCAGAGGGAGTTCATCGTACACGTTGGTACCGGCGCAGCAGAACGTGCATTGATTATTGCACCGCCACCCGAGACCCAGCGAGTACCGCGTCACAACGGCCCCCTCAACCAGGCACGATGCCCCTGCGCACCATGAGCTCGGCGTTGATGATGGATGCACCGGCAGCGCCCCTGATGGTGTTGTGGACGAGTAGCAGGAAACGCACGCCAAGCACGATGTCGGGGCGTACCCGTCCTATGGTGACGGTCATGCCTTTTCCGCGATGTCGATCCCTGCGTGGTTGGGGCCGGTCATCCTCATCCAGGAGCATCAGTGCTCGCGAAGGCGACGTGGGGAGACCGAGGTCGGCCATGGGATCCTTGAAGTCGCGGAATGCCTTCCTCACATCCTCGGGCCCACCGTCGAGGGAAGCGAACACCGACTCGAGGTGGCCATCGGTGACGTTGACCCTTGTACAGGTGGCACTGACCTCCACCGGGGCGTCCGTGAACCCCTCCTCGACCGACCAGCTCCCAAGGATCCTCCGGGTTTCGGCTGCCACCTTCTCCTCCTCACCACCGATGAACGGGATGACGTTGTCGATGATAGCCATGGAGGCGACACCGGGGTATCCCGCACCCGAGAGGGCCTGGAGGGTGGTCACGGCCACGCGAGAGAGGTCGAGGTCCATCAACGGGTATAGTCCCAGGGCCAGACCCGTAGTGGTACAGTTCGCATTGGTGACGATGGCACCTTCCCATCCCCGGCGTTCGCGCTGAACGTCGATGACGCCCAGATGGTCAGCATTGACCTCGGGGATGAGGATGGGGACATCAGGGTCCATACGGTGGCTGGCGGCGTTCGTGGCCACGATACCGCCCGCGCGCGCGAAGGCCTCTTCCACCGGTCCTGCGACCGACGATGGGAGCGCGGAGAACAGCACATCGCATCCGTCCGCGCCTGAGGCAGCGGGATCGCACGCTCCGACTGTTATGTCGCCTGCCCACTCTGGCATCGGGGCATCGAGCACCCAGTGAGCAGCATCGCTATACTGCTTCCCAGCGGACCGCTCCGAAGCACCCAGGTACCTGACATCGAACCAAGGGTGGCCGTCTAGGAGCGATAGGAATCGCTGGCCCACCATCCCGGTAGCACCGAGAACGCCCACGCCGATGCGTCTCATCGGCGATCCCTTCCCAGCTGTGCTTCCATGCGGGCGGCGAAATCCCGGAGCAGGCGCTCGACATCACGCTCGGTGTTGTCGTCACGTAGGAAGAAAGGGGCGAAATCGGAGATGAGGGCGTCACGCCAGTTCTGGCGCGAGACGAGCTCAACCTCTCCACGCTTGTACCGCTCCGCGTCGATATGGAGGTGCCGGTCGCACCGGTAGAACACCTCTCCATCCTCGAGGAATGTCTTGGAGACGGCGAGGCCGCCGCAGACTGAACATTTTTCTCCCATACGGACCGTCACGGGGATGGCGTGCCTGCTTTTTAAACCTTGGTAGATGGCCGTGCCCGGGCGCGATGCTCTATAAAAATGATGATGGTGGATGAGTTCCCATGACTGAGGGCGAGGAAGAGCCACGAGAGAATCTTGAACATGACGTGCTCGTGGAGATCGCGGCCCTCAGAGACGACCTCAAGAGGGCACACGAGCGCATCGCCACGCTCGAAACGTCGCTGGACCATATGCGGTCCACTGTTGTGGCCTCAGCGACCAAGGGGCTCGAGGGATTCCAGAAGACGACAATGAAGGACCTTAAGCTCGTCGACGCACGTGTCAACGAGAACACCGGTGCGCTCTCTCGTGTGAACCGTCGGGCGGACGCTCTATCCGAGGACACGGCGGCCATCGTGGTGCGTCTGGAGGACCTCAAGGACCTGCTCGAGGGCGTGGACACCGTCACTCTCGCGAACGCAACGACAAAGAACGCCCAGATTGCCCAGGACAACAAGGAGCACCTCAAGCAGCTGGCAGCCCTTCTAAGGACCCTGGAGCGCTCGATGAACCGGGAGAGCAAGACCGTCAAGGAAGAGCTCGACCGCGTGGAACGGGAGCTCAAGCTCGTCCGCCGGCTCGACAGCAGGATGGAGATACTGGAGAACCATAAGGACGACCTCGCCGGACGCTTCGCGGAACTGACCGATGTCCTCGAGTCGGTGCGGACCCATATAGTCTCCGGTGGCGAGCGGGCCCTCCCTGCCGAGTACGACAGGCTGGAGAAGGAGCGTTCCAAACTGGAGCGACGCCTTGACGACGTGGTAGCCCACATCACAAAGATGTAGGGCAAGTGATGGGGTCGGGTCCCGTCACGGCTCCCGGCGGCGACGCGCCAGGTGGCCGGCCGCGAGGACAGCGAGCAACATCATCGGGACCGGAGTGAGCCCTGGTGCGCTCCTGCCCGAGAACACCATCGTCCTGACATTGGAGAAGCTCCAGAGCACCAGGTTCTTGGTATCAAGTGAGTCCTGTCTGGGACCGCATCCGAACTTCTTCTCTATAGCATCGCACACACGTATGGTGACGTTCGTGAACCCGAGCTTGAGCGGGGTGATGAATATGGCCATGTTCCGCAGGCCTCCGGGCACCAGTGCCATGTCGGACTGGTACTGGTCCCCTATGGCAGTGAAGTCCTTGCCCTCGAACTGGATCCCGCCCGAGGGGCTGTAGACCTGGATGGACACGAACCTCATGGCGTGCGACGGGTTGCGCACCTGGAAGGGGAAGTAGATACGCTCGCCGAGCCGGACCGGTGTCGTGTTGTAGGGCAGGTTGACGAAACGGTTCTGGAGCACTGAGATGACCCTCCACCCGTTCCTGCTGCATACTGCGGCCTCGGTGCTCTTCAGCGATGTGGGCTTGGATTTGTCCGCATCACATAACCAGCCGGTCTCGCCACATACACACTTCTTGATGCACACCTTACCGCAGGCCACCGCCTCGCTCTGGGCCCTGGCGCAGGTCTCAGTGCGGTTGCACAGGGTGTCGGGAACGGTGACCCCCAAGTTATTGATGGCGTACTCACAGTCGTCCCCCACCTCACCGACGTCCCCGCATTCGAGCGGAGCCTCACCGCACAATCCCCTGAACTTCTTGCACATGAAGGTGCAGGACAGCTTGCGGCAGGTGAATCCCTCGGCCCTGATGACCTCCTTGGGGGACGGACAGGCTTCTGCACAGCAGTAGTCCTGCATCGGCGGCTCAGGTGAAGGGGGCCTGGTGTCCGAGCAGATGCCGGTGGCGCACTCGAGGGGCAGCTCACACTCGCACCCGAGCGTCTTCTTCTCGTTCCATGTCAGGCTTCCATAGCGATCGCACCACCAGTTTGTGTCACCGTCGTACACGCTGGTCGTGCACGCGTCGACCCGTCCCCAGGTCACGTTGCACGAGTACGTGCGCCCCCTGGCACAGAGGAGGTCCTGTTTGATGAATGAGGCCGTTCCATGGCAGCACCGGTCGAGCACCCAGCGGAAGTCCATGCAATCGCATGCCTGGATCGATGAGTCTGGCTCCATTCTTACGATATTCTCTTCGTCCCTGACACATCCCTCGGTGGGATCGCAGATGTAGTTGACCTCGCGGTACTCGTCCTCCTCGCACAGCATGTTCTGCATGGAGCACTCGTTCTTCTGCTGGTAGCTCTGCTGGCCGTCGGTCGTGCAGTACCAGTCGTAGTCCGTCCAGCACTTACCGGCCGTCTCCTGCCAGACCTCGTCAGTCGTCTCGGAGACACAGCAGCGGGGCGAATTGGATTTGTCGCTGTGTAGGCCCGCGCACAGACCGGTGATGCACGTGTCGTTGATCTCACAGGGCTCACCGGGGCAGTGCTTCCCATTTGCTGCCTGGCCGCCGTTGCACAGGGGCCAGTCTGAGTCGTAGCAGCACGAGCCCCACGGCCGGTCGACGCATCCCGTCTCCTCCAGCTCGCCGTCCTTGTTGTCGAAGTCGACGATACAGCAGACCGCGTCCTCGTCATCCGTCGCCACATCGATGCGGTACTCCCCGGCCTGATTGTTCTTGTTGGTGGTGATGCGCAGCGTCACGTCATCGTCCCCCGGGGACCAGAGCTGCCATGACTGGTCGCCGGTGACGTTCATCATCTCGTCACAGTCCGGATCGTCCTCGATGTCGCACTGCATGGCCGTCACATTCACCGTGTCGGTGCAGTCCGGACAGACGATCGCCACGCGAAGGATAACGGCACTGGTGCTGTTCACCTCCACGTTGAAGGGCGCACAGTCATGGGCCACTGCAAGGGCGAGCACCAGAATGAGCACCGCGAGAGGGCTACGCATATACAAGTATTGCGTCTCCGTAGATATATTAAGCTTATCCCGTACCCCGTCCGCCATGGAGGTCGGCATCGTCGGCAAGCCCAACGTGGGCAAATCAACCTTCTTTCGCGCAGCGACCCTGGCAGAGGCCGAGGTCGCGAACTACCCCTTCACGACCATCAAGGCGAACGTGGGTGTGGGTTACACGCGGGCGCCCTGTCCCCATACGGAGCTGGGCACGCCCTGCTCCCCGCGCAACTCGGAATGTGCCGAGGGCATCCGGCTGGTCCCCATGCGCATGATCGACGTGGCGGGACTGGTCCCGGGCGCCAGCGAGGGCAAGGGGCTGGGGAACCAGTTCCTCGACGACCTCAGGCAGGCGTCGGTGCTCATCCATGTCGTTGACGCATCTGGCACCACCGATATCGAGGGCAAGGCCTGTGACGAACACGATCCGTGCGAGGACGTGCGGTTTCTGGAGGAGGAGATCGTGGCGTGGTTCGCCAACATCCTCAAGAAGAGCTGGACCCGGTTCTCCCGACGCGTGCAGTTCGAGCACCTCAAGTTCGAGGTGGTGGTGGCGGAGCAGTTCACGGGACTGGGAGTGAACGAGGACCACGTGCGCCAAGCGCTCAGGCTCTCCGGTGTCGATGCCGAGAAACCGGCCCAGTGGTCGGACGACGACATCCACACGTTCTGCTCTGCACTGCGCGCGATAGCAAAGCCGATCATCATCGCCGCCAACAAGGCCGACAACCCGAAGGCCGCTGAGAACCTAGAAGTGCTCAAGAAGACATTCCCGGACACGCTCGTCGTCCCTACCTGCGCCGAGGCCGAACTGGCATTGCGCAACGCCGCACGCGGGGGTGTCGTGGACTACGTCCCCGGGGCCGAGGACTTCAAAATCAATGAGGATGCAAAGCTTAATGACAAGCAGCGGCACGGCCTGGAGCTCATCCGCGACCGTGTCATCCGGCCCCTGAAAGGTACAGGCATCCAGAAGGTACTGGACACCGCTGTAAAGGACCTGCTCAAGCTCATCGTCGTGTACCCCGTCGAGGACGAGAACAAATGGGCCGATGGTAAGGGCAACGTACTCCCCGACGCCTATCTGGTCCCTCAGGGTATCACCGCCCGCCAGCTCGCCTACCGGATCCACACGGACATCGGCGAGAAGTTCGTATGCGCCGTCGACGGCCGCTCCAAGCGCCGGATGGGTGAATCGCACGTGCTGGACGATGGCGCCGTCATCTCCATCATGGCGAAAAAATGAGCGTGCGGCCTGCTAGACAAGCTTTATAATGTTTGATGGGGGCGTCGATGGCAGGGTGTCGTATGGCGAGAACGACGCTTTGATGCGAGGTAACGTGGATGCTCGGACTTGATGAGAACGGCATCGATCCGCTTTCCGTTATCTTTGTTACCACCCTCGCCGGTGCCCTGGTGCTCCTGGCAGTCTTCCTCCTCGACATCCTCGGTGAGGAGGAGGGTGCGGAGGGGGCCCTCGTGTACCTCAAGGACGCCGCCTCCTACTTCTCCGTGGCGGTGCTCCTCTTCATAATCCTTCACATGTTCCTCGTTGAGGGTTGAGCACCGGTACGTTCAGGCCGCGGTTCGGTGGACACCAACATTTCCATTGACAATTAGGACCCTATCGCTCTCCATAGTGAGCAGTAGGGAGAAAAACGGGAGGCGGAACTGGCAGCTAAACGTAAAGGACGTTTGACCGCTCAGGGAGTTTCCGCCCCCCAGGGAGCCTCGGGTGGCACACGTGGCTCCCGTTGATATTTTGTCACAGGGAGGGTATATAGATTAGGTTAAAAAGATATATAAGGTATATACAACCTGTATTTTTTCCGTATAGATTAACACATGTCATTGAGCCGTTTTCTGGCGAGAAAGGAATGACGGGCCCCGCTTGTACGGAACCCGTCGCACTTCCCGACCTACGCCTTGGGATCCTTGAGTGGGATCTCGCCCTCGATGCCATAGAAGTCACGGATGTCCGCATCCACGCGCTTCTGCATCTCGGCGATCTCCTCATCCATGAGGTGCTTGAAGCGTCCCTGTGCTTTTACATAGGTCTCGATGGTCTCGAAGGCCTTTGGGCGGCGCTGGATGGACATCCGTCCTTCTTTGAGCTCGGAGAGCTTCCACATCCCACAAGCGTGGGCCATCCGGGCCAGCTTGATGCTCAGACGCCCCTCGTACTTCCAGCCGGCGGGGCACGGCGCGTGCACCTGGATGAAAGCGGGCCCCTTAGTATCCTTGGCTGCTTTGACCTTCTTCTGGAAGTCCTTGGGGTAGCCCACGGACGCTGTGGCCATGTAGGGGATGTTGTGCGCGGCGATGATCTTTGGGATGTCCTTCTTGAACTCCCGCTTGTATTGCCGGTTCTTGCCCACTGGTGTCGTCGTGGTCCAGGCACCGTAGGGCGTGGATCCGGAGCGCTGGATGCCCGTGTTCATGTAGGCCTCGTTGTCGTAGCAGATGTAGATGAAATCATGGCCGCGCTCGATGGCACCCGAGAGGGCCTGAATGCCGATGTCCACCGTGCCGCCGTCGCCAGCGAAGGCAAGGATGGTGGTCTCGTCCGCGTCACCGCGGCGCTTGAGCGCAGCCTCCAATCCGGACACTGCAGCGCCGGCCGCCGCGAACGCGATGTTCATGATCGGTACGTTGAAGCAGCTCTTGGGGTAGAGCCCCTCGATGACGGACATGCAGCATGCGGGCACCACGACCATGGTCCTCTTCCCCAACGTCTCCAGTGCCAGCCGGATAGCAAGTGATCCGCCACAGCCGGGGCAGGCGGCATTGCCAGGGAGCATCACCGTCTCGGTATCGTCCGTTCCTACGAGCTTGTCGGTCATGGTCATCATGCCTCCTTGAGCCCCAGCCATGTGGGGTGCGTGGACGAGCCGCCCTTGAGGGCCTGCTCGCCGATAGTCTCGATCTGAGCTGGCGAGACCTCCCTGCCACCGATACCGGTGACATGGGACTGGATCGCAGGACGCTCGTCCATGTCGTAGCAGGCGGCCATGATATCGCTAGCGATCTGGCCCTTGGCGCCCATGGGGATAGCGCGGTCCAGGACCGCGATTGTCCCGACCCGAGCGGCCAGCCTTCGCACGTCCTCGTCAGGGAACGGTCGGTAGGAACGGAGCTTGAGCAGCCCCACCTTCTTGCCCTTCTTTCGGAGGCTGTCTACTGCGACACGAGCGTTGCCCGCCACGGCACCGACAGCGACAAGGACCGCATCGGCGTCCTCGCACCGGTACTCCTCAACGAGCCCGTAAGGGCGTCCGAACACATCGCCGAACTCCTTACCGACCTCTGCAAGCACGCGCTTGGCCGCGGTCATGGACTCCTCGATACCGTACTTGAGCTCCATGTAGTAATCGGGGCTCATGATGTTGCCGAAGGTGGCGGGATTGTCACAGTCCATCTTGAACAGCGGCTTGCGCTTCCCGAGGAACTTGTCCACTAGCTTCTGGTCGGGCATCACCACCTCGGCCGAAGTGTGCGAAAGGATGAACGCGTCCTGACAGAAGAACAGCGGCAGCTGGACGTCCGGATGCTCTGCGATCTTGAAGGCCTGGATGCAGGTGTCAAGCACCTCCTGGTTGTTCTCCACGTAGAGTTGCATCCAGCCGGTGTCCCTGGCGGAGATGCTGTCCTGGTGGTCGGACCAGATTGCCCATGGCGGGCCCATGGAGCGGTTGACCATGCCCATGACTATGGGCAGCCTGGCGTGGGCGGCCCAGTGGAGCATCTCGTGCATGTACGCAAGGCCGTGGGACGAGGTGGCGGTGAACACCCGCACCCCGCCAAAGGAGGCTCCGATGGAAGCCGCCATGGCCGAGTGCTCGCTCTCGACGCGGATGAACTCGCAGTCCATCTTCCCGTCGGCCACGAACTCCGAGATGTGCTCCACGATCTGTGTCTGGGGCGTGATGGGGTAGGCGGCCACCACGTCGGCCCGCGCCATACGGGCGCCGTGGGCGGTGGCCATGTTACCTGTAACGAATTCCCGAGTGGTCATAGTGTCTCCCTCCGCATGGTGATGGCCGCAACGGGGCACTCCTCGGCGCACACGCCACAGCCTTTACAATAATCCATGTCGATGGTGATTGTCTTGGGCTCGATGCAGCCCTCGGGGCAGAACGTGACGCACAGGCCACAGGAGTTGCACTTCTCGTCGTTCTTCTCCGGCCGTTCGGTGCGCCAGTCGCCAGTGTGGCCCATGGCCCCCTTCTGGGGCACGGACATGCCACATATGGGCACCCCACGCTTCAGCTTCACTGTGGTCATACCTTCGCCTCCTTATAGGCGCGGGTGACGGCCCGCACGTTATTCTCGGCGATTTTCCCGTCGAAGACCTTCTTGATCGCCTTCACCAGGGACTCGAGCTTCACGATACCGGTGGCCTTGCTCAGGGCACCGAGGATGGGCGTGTTGACGATAGGCCGCCCAAGCTCCTCTTGGGCGATGGTGCGCGCGTCCACCGTCGCGACCTTCGTCCCTGTGGGAAGATCCAGCTCCTTCGCGGAGCGCTCGGTATTGACGACGACGATGCCCCCGGACTTGAGGCCGGAGGTGACATCGAGGACCTTCAGCAGGGGGGGATCGAGCACGACGACGCAGTCGGGTTCGTGGATCTGCGTGTGGATGCGGATCTCCGCATCATCGATCCGGGTGAAAGCCACCACGGGCGCGCCCCTCCGTTCGCAGCCGAAATGTGGGAACGCCTGGGTATGGTTGTCCTCCAGAAAAGCTGCATGTGCCAGCAGCTTGGCCGCCGTAACGGAGCCCTGGCCGCCCCGGCCATGGAACCGTACCTCGTACATCTCAGAGCACCTTGGCCCCTGCGTCCAGCTCCTTATCGATTGTGAGGAGGCCAACGTCCTCGCCCACCTCTGCCGCCAGAAGCATACCATTCGATATGATGCCGCGAATCTTTGCGGGCTTGAGGTTGATCAGGACAACGATCCGCCGTCCGGGCAGGTCCTCGGCCTTGTACTGGTCGGCGATGCCCGCTACGAGCGTGCGCGGCTCCTCCTCGCCCACGTCCACCGTGAGCTTAAGGAGTTTCTTGGTGCCCTCCACCTGCTCGGCCGTCTTGATGACGGCCACACGGAGGTCGATCTTCTCGAACTCATCGAACGTAATCATCGGTTTTCCACCTTCTTTCTTCTTTGTTTCCTTCACGACCGACTTCGACTTCGCGGCCTTTTTCTTCTTATTCTCGTCCTCGATCTTTACGAAGAGTGGTGTGGGCTCGGGCACCGCGGTACCGGCCTCGACAGTGACCACTTCGTCCCATGCCCGCTCCTCGGCCAGCCCCTCGCTCCCGACGGCCTCCCACATTAGCTGGGCGGACCGTGGGATGAACGGCGAGCTGACTACCGCAAGCGCACCGACGACCTGGGCACAGAGGTTGATAGCCGTGCCCGCAGCGACAGGGTCGGTCTTCATCGTCTTCCAAGGCGCTCGGTCGTTGAAGAAACGGTTGCCCTCCTTGGCCAGCATGATTACCTCGTGGAGGGCGCCCTTCAGGTCATAGACGTCCATGCGCGCGTCGATCTTCTGCCGTGCCTTCTCGATGGTGGCTAAAAGCTCCTGGTCCGCTTCGGCTAGAGGACCCCGTTCCGGGATCTTTCCACCGAAGAACCGGTGGGTGAACGTGAGAGTTCGGTGGACGAAGTTGCCCATGATGTCGGCGAGCTCGTCATTGATCCGTCGCTTGAGCTCGGCCATGGAGAAGTCCGTGTCCCGGGTCTGGGGTGCGTTGGCGAGCAGAGCGTACCGCCAGTAATCGACGGGATATATGTCCAGGGCCTGGTCGATCCATATGCCCACGCCACGGCTCTTGGAGAACTTCTGCCCCTCGAAGTTTAGGTACTCGAAGCTGGCGATGTAGTGGGGGAGGTTGAAGTCCTCGCGCATACCGATGAGCATGCCGGGCCAGATGATGGTGTGGAAGGGCACGTTATCCTTCCCGAGGAAATGGATGAGCTTGGCCTCATCGTTGTACCAGTACTTCTTCCACTCGTCCGTTCTGCCCTCGTTCTCACACCACTCGATGGTGGAGGATATGTAGCCGATGGGAGCGTCGAACCATACGTAGATGACCTTGCCCTCGGCATCCTCCAGGGGAACGGGGACGCCCCACTCTATGTCCCGGGTGATGGCCCGGGGCTTGAGCCCCTCCTTGATCCATGCCAAGGGGAAGTTCCGGGCGTTGGCGGGCCAGTCGGTCTTGGCCTCCAGCCATGTTTTCAGCTCGGGTGCGAGCTTGGGGAGGTCGAGGAACCAGTGGGCTGTGATCCGCCACTCGGGTTTCGTGTGACAGGTGACGCAGTACGGTTCCTCCAGGTCCTCGGGATCGTGGACGGTCTGGCAGGCATCGCACTGGTCGCCCCGAGCGCCCTCGGCGCCACAGTTGGGGCATATGCCCTCCACGTACCGGTCCGGCAGGAAATGCTCGCACGTGGGGCAGAACGGGAGGTTCATGTCCTCCTTGTGGATATAGCCGTTCTCGTGCAGCTTTGTGAAGAAGTGTGTGGTCATCTCGTAGTGGATCGGCTTGGTGGTCCGTGAGAAGTTATCGAACTTGATGTCGAACCGCTCGAAGCAGTCCTTGATGATGGCGTAGTACTTGTCAGCGAGCTCCCGCGGTGTTACACCCTCCTTCCTGGCCGACACGGTGATGGGCGTCCCGTGCTCGTCGGTCCCGCAGATGTAGATGACCTCCTTGCCCTTCATCCTCAGCCAGCGGGAGTAGACGTCGGCCGGGAGGACCGATCCTATGAGGTTCCCCAGGTGAGGGATGTTGTTGACGTACGGCAGCGCCGAGGTCACGATGTAGCGTTCAGCCATGGCCGTCCCTGTGGTTGCAGTCGGGGTAGATTTTAATAGGTTCCCCCGGAGGCCGGCGGATGCCGCCGCGTGGTGCCGTGCCGCATCCTCACATGCTTCCCTGCCGGTCAAGCCCCCGGAGTTCACCCTCTCGCGGCGTCCAACATCTTTTTAACTTTCCGGGCACTTAGTGTCTACTGGAGACCCGTGATGCTCGAGGGGGAGATACGCGCGCTCGCCCAACGTCTCAAGGGCGAGGCCGCACAGCGCAAGGACCTGGCGCATTCGCTGCGACAGGTGCACCGGGAGGTATCCATCACCGAGGTCGACGAGCACGGTGATACTGTCATCGACGACCGGCTCATCGAGCGGGTGCAGGGGGACGCGGCCCACACCACCATCGCCGGGATCGACGGAGGGCTCCTGACCCGCGAGTGCCACGGTATCGACATAATCATGACCCGGGCCGTGGGGGTCCGGTTCGGGTACACTGACGGCCGGATCGATCAGTGCGACTATCTGCCTGCTCCGATCGTGACGCCCACGATCACCGTGGTGACCGAGCCCCTCTCAGAGAGCGACCTCCGGCTCCGGGCCGGGATGGAGCGCCAGATGGCCGAGCTGGCCACGGCCGCCCGGATGGCGCGCACACACGCCCCGGACCTCCTGCTCATGGACGGTTCCGTGGCGCCCCACCCTTCCCTCCAACCCCCGGCCGACTCGACAATGAAGGACATGTACCACGCCCTCATGGACCGGTACGTGGACCTCTACAAGGCCTGTGAGCGCGCAGGCAGCCAGCTCGCGGGGGTGGTGGAGGACTCCCGGGGGACCCGGTTCTCGATGGTGCTGGCGGACAGGATCGTCCCCAACCTGGACCCAGGGACCGTGAACGCCGACGCGGGCGACATGCTGCGCAGGAGCAGGGACACGCCCCTCCTCACCCACCTCATGGAACAGCGGGAGCGGACCTTCGTGTTCAAGTACTCGCGACGCGCCTACGACCATCCCATGCTCCGGGACCTAGGCACGTGGGGCGAGCGGGTGCACTCGTTCTATCTCCGGACCGCGGCCCTCGACAGACCGGTCCGGGTGGACTTCCTTGTCTCGGCAGGGAACATCAGCAAGCAGGCCGACGCACTGGCCGCCACGCTCCTGGCGATCTCGGGACACCACGACCTCTACGGCATCCCCACGGTGCTCATCGAGGCCGATGGCCGGGCCAAGCTCTCCCAGGACGATATCGAGATGGTCCACGCGCTCATCGCCGATATGATGGGCGGGCCGCCGGGATCGATGGACCTTCGACGGCATGGGAGGCCGTTCTAGGATGGCCCGGCGCACGACGCTCATGGTCCTTGCCTTCGTGGCTATACTGGCGGTCGGCCTCCCCCCTTCCCCAGCCATGAACGTGGACGTGACGCTCGAGCCCCCCGGAGTGGAGCGTGGCCAGACGACCGTCCTGAGGTTCACGCTGGTCAACAACCTGCGCATGCCCCGTAACGCCACGGTCGCCATCGGGCTTCCGGAGGGCGTAGCCCTGGTCAATGCCACAGTCCCACTGGGATCCGGTCTACCGCTCGTTCACGAGGCGGTGCTTGGAGCACATGAGGTCATCACAGGGGATCTTTTGCTTAGGGTGGACGCGAACGGGCCGCGGACCGTCGCGTTCGCAGTGTCGTTCCCCGCTGGAGGCGAGGGTTCCCCGATCATCACTCTCGAGCGCGAGCTGGGGATCCTTGTCCTCGACCAGCTCCCGGTCATCCCATCGGTGACCTTCGACGATGTTCCAGCCACCGCTCCGGACGCTCCTGCGATGCTCAGGCTCCTGGGAGCTAACGCTGATACAGAGATCGCTGTGGAGGTGATGGCGTCGTGCGAGCTCCCGGCCGGGCTCGGACCTCCGGGCGACGCGCCCAGCACGCACCTGACCGTCGGACCACTTACCATCGGTCCGAACGGGACCGTGGAGCACGAGGTTGCCCTCGTTTCAGTGCGCACCGGTGAACGGTGGCTCTCCTGCCAGACGGCCTTCCGCCCCACAGGTACCGACGACTGGATCCCCATAGAGGAGGGGGTGCCGGTAGCGCTCCACTTCCCCCAGTTCAGCCCGCGAGCATCGACGCCCGATGAAGTGGGCCCCGATCCCGCCGTCAAGTCCACGATGCTCAAGGACGTGGCAGTGCTCCGTACAAGGACCGAAGTGGCCTTCTTCAACGGCCTGCTCACCGACGAGCAGGTGGCCGGAATGATCGCCTCCCTGGAGGAGGGGCGGACGATGGTGGAGCAGGGTTCCATGGACCGGGCCGCGGAGCGAGTGAAGGTCGTGAACGCGACATTGGAGAACGTCGCACGCCAGCGGCTCCAGGGCAGGGTACGCGCTGCTCTCGCCGTGATAGTTGTGCTGCTCGCCCTCATCGGCACGTCGTTCATCCTGCACAACAAGCCCGAGCGGGGCCGCTGCTCCTACTGTGGCCATGTCCTGGGCGTGAACGGGAGCTGTACCTACTGCTCTGATAGATACTCACGGGCGCCGGAGCGACCCATCTAGGTCCTCTATCGGGTGACCGCCTGAACGAGCTCGGCGGCCAGCTTCTCCTCCTCCTGAGGGGAGAGCCTGACCTCTTCGGGGGTGACCTTCAGGTACTTGGCGACGCCGGCATAGATGCCCGGCAGGGACCGGAGCACGCGCTCGCGGGTGATGCCGCTGGCGGGACCGAGGGTGCCCTTCTGCACCAGGTTCGCGAGGAACCGGCCGACGAGCTGGTACTTGTCCTGCGGCAGCCCCTCACCGGACCGTCGTTTGGAGCGCATGACCTTCTCGGGCGAGATGCGGGTAGCGTTGGCCCACACGCCCATAGTCTGCTCCATCTTGTCGAGCACACCATCGATGCGCTCGAGCACATCGTCGGTTGCCTTCCGCTCACCGGCTCCCGGTCGGGGCGGTGCCCCCGGTCTCTGTTGAGCTGCCATCGTCGCCGGACGGACGCGGGGTGCCGGGCCCGCGACGGTGGTGCGGACCTGGGCAGTCGGTTTCACAGCGGGTTGGCCCTTGAGCTCCTTGAAAGCGCTGGACCGCTCCAAGGCGGTGATATGGTCCTCGAGCAGTCCGATGTCGTGCTCAAGGATCCGGGACTCGTCGACGGTGATGGGGACCGATGCCTCCTCCTCGACCTCCTCGAAGCGGTGCTCGAGCTCACGGATGCGGCGCTCTTCGCCCTTCCACCCTTTGATACGGTCGATGTTCCCTTCCATCCAGTTGTGGAGGCGGGCCTTGTCCCGGTCGATGCGCTCGACGATCTCGCGGCTAGGACCCTCAGGTGGTGTGGTCTTCTTCATTACCTTCCGGATGACACGTCGTCCTACTGTCGGCATTGTAAGGCCCCGTCTTAACTGGAACAGTTGTGAGTAAATCTTTTTATTTAAAGGTGCGGTGGAAGTCACCGATGGACGAGATAGGTACCGTGATCTCTTCGCTGGAAGGGCCATCCCCCACTCGGTTCTCGTTCGTGGTACGGGAGGGCAGCGAGCCCATGCCCGTACGCAAGGACCAGTTCGTCAAGGTCGATTGTGAGGAGGGAACCCTCATCGCACGGGTCGTGGACCTGCGCAAGACGAACCGCTACTTCGCCAGGGCCGAGTCAGTCAAAGAGTACGAGCGCGGCGGTTCCACGCTGAGCGCCCTTTTCCCCACCGACCGGTGGGAGTTCCTGGTCGGCGACGCCGTCCCACTGGGTGTGCTCCGCGAAGGTGTCCAGCGCCCGTCGTTCCCCCCGTCGCCAGGCAGTAAGGTGACCTTGGCCGACAGCGAGACCCTGCGGACCTTTCTGGGCATCGAGACCGACGGGATCCATATTGGGAGTGTGGCCCATCACGACCTGGACGCGCGGCTCAACCTCACCCGCCTCTTCCAGAAGCACATTGCCATCCTCGCGCTCTCGGGTGCTGGGAAATCCTATCTCACGACCGTGCTCATGGAGGAGCTGCTGTCGCGGCCCGCGGGCAAGGGCCGCGTAGCACTTGTGGTGCTCGACAGCCACGGGGAGTATACTTCCCTGGGCCAAGCAGACGATCCGGTGGGAGCTGGCAAGGTCACGGTGGTCGGCGGGGACGACTACCGCATCGCCGTGCCCAAGCTATCCGCCTTCGGCATCGCAGAGTACATCCCCAGGATGTCGTCCGCCCAGCGGCGGGAACTGTCGCGGGTCATCGCACGGGCGCGGGAGGAGAAGCGTGGCAAGTACGACCTGGCCGACCTAATCGAGCTGGTGAGGACCGACGAGACCATCCACGAGAACATCGTGCCCGCACTCGTCGGCTGGCTCAACGACCTGAACGCCACCGGGCTTTTCGCCAAGAAGGACCGGCCCAGCCTCAAGCGTCTGGTCAAGCCGGGAAAGGCCGTCATCCTAGACCTCTCGCCGCTCACCAACCTTAGGGCCAAGCAGATCATCGTCACCCACGTATCGCGGACCATCTTCAAGCTCCGGCAGCGGGGCGAAGTGTGCCCCTACGTGCAGGTGGTCGAGGAGGCGCATAACTACGTGCCCGAGGGCGAGGCGCGGGAGTGGGCGCTGTCCCGTTCCATTATCCAGAAGATCGCCCGGGAGGGGCGGAAGTTCTACGCCGGCCTCTGCCTCATCAGCCAACGACCCATCCAGCTATCCACCACTGCTCTCTCCCAGTGCAACACCCACATAATCCTCAGGGTCACCAATCCCTATGACCTCGACCACATCGGCCGCTCCAGCGAGGGCATCTCACGCGAGGTCCTGAACACCATCTCGAGCCTGCGGGTGGGCGAAGCGCTCGTCGTGGGCGCGGCGGTGAACTACCCGGCCTTCATCAAGGTCCGCCGCCGCCGGTCCAGCGAGCCGTCCCACGCGCGGGGGCTGGAGGACGCGGCCAGCGACTACGAGAACGGTGTCGAGATCTCGGAACGCGACGTGGACGCGTTCATGTAGGGATTCAGTCCCCTCTCCTGACGTGAACGCCCTCTATCCGGACGGGATATGTCGCGCTCACGTTCAATGCATCGATCCCCTCCGTCATCCATGACCATTGGGTGCTCAGGCGGATGAGATAATCGTTGTATGTATCGGACGGGCCGACGTTGAACGAGAACCGGGACCCCATCGTTCCGTACCGCACGATCACGGTCGCAGCATCGTCCGCCCTCGCCCGGATGTGGAGGTAGTTGCCGGACCGTTTATCGATGGCGGGGTCCACGGGCAGCGTGATGCCCTGCCAATCGACGACCTGCTCCTCGGGATCATCATATAGCGTGGCGATGACATCGGTCCTGTGGGCGGCATCTCGTTCATCGAACGAACCCCAGATGTACGGCAGCTCCCTGAGGTCGAACCGCTGGGTGACCGTAGTACCAATATAATGGAACGAGCGTTTCTCGATGATCCGGGCGTCGACGACCTCGAACGTGGTGTCGGGCGGGACGTCCAGAGTAACGCTCTCGAGCTCACCGATCGTACCATCCTTGGGGAGGGGGACGGATACTTCCGTCCTCCCCTGATCATTGATGGGGAAGGGCTCGAACTTGCCGACCACGTGAGATGGGTAGCGGTGGTCGAACCTGATCAGTCCGCTGCTCTTCCTGGAGCTCACGTAGGTGAGGTTCAGGGTGCTCGATGTCCCGCGCTTTGGGCCCAGCTCGCTCGTGTTGAGCCCGTCGAGGTCGACGAAGTCCCACATCCGCAGGCAGTCCTCGCCCGTCCATGGGCATGATGTGGCACCATCGGTATCGGAAGACGCACTGGGCTCGATGATCTTCCGCGTGATAGGCAGCACGATCACAGCGGGAGTCCTCTCCTGGAACGCCGCGTCATTGGCGATCCAGAGCTCGTAGAGGTAAACACGTCCTAGGGGACGATAGTTACGATAGATGAACTCGGCGACGCGGTAACTGCGCACCTCGTTCGGAACACCGTCCACATTATCTCAGTCCATGCCTGACATCATGCACGAGGCGCCGTTCTGCTTGAACACGACGAACGGGAGCTTCCCTGCACCATACGCAGCCTCCAGCTCGTCCACGACCGAGGTCTGGATCCGTTCCGACGCCTGGGCCAGGTTATTAGGGATCGAGGTGACGATCCTCCTGTCAGCCATCACGTAGAGAAGGGGGGCGTTTGTGAAGTCGAAGAAGGTCTGCTCGGGGCTGAGGTGATGATCGAAGAACTCGACGAGGCGCCCGTACTGATCGTCATTGTCCCTCAACCTCGTCATGCCGGGTACCCAGTCATGGAAACGGAAGAGGTCGTCATCGAGCAGGATATCGATCCGCGGGAAGGCACAGATGTAAACGAGCGCCAACAGCACGAAGAACGCCTTCGCCAGATCGGCTCGTTTGATCTCGAGGTAGAACGGAAGGCACATGGCCAGGAAATAGAAGAAATAGGTACAGTATCCGACCCGGAAGAGAGTGTAGCGGATTATGGACCTGACGAAGAGGGCCGTGGAGAAGATGCTGAGGTGCAGGAGGGTCAGCTGGCGGGTCGTGAAAGGTGTTCGTTGGAAGAACCCCCTGATGATGGCATAGCAGATATACACGACAGAGACCGAGGGGATGAGGAGGTACTGGAAGAGGATGCGCGAGATATGATGCGTCCGTGTGTCGAAGAGGGACTCCGACGTGAGGGAGCGGGCGCCCACGCTCAGGAAATCCCGATACCGTTCCAGGAGAGCGGACAGAGGGACATCACTGGTCACCAGGACGATGGCCATGTACATCGAGGCCGTGGCCGCGAGAGCGAGGAGTAGACCACGTCCCTCGCGGACACATGGTCTTCCGGATCGGCCCGATGCCTCCGGCCGAGGAACACGTAGGCCCAGACGAGGGCGGACGACCCGAGGGAAGCGACGCACAGGTCCATCCTCCAGAAGAAGAGGAGGAACTGGTACGACCAGAAGAGCACCAGGTGGGGGAACCTCCCGGGCCGGAGCAGCCGCGGTAGAAGGAGGATGGGAATGAGGGTGAAAAGGAGTGAGTCGTAATAGTAGGAACCGTGCATGAGGCCGAACGTCCCGTAGGCCCCCCTGATCATAGGGAGCGTCAGCACGCTGATGAACGCGAAAGTGCTCCCGGCCACGACCGAGAGGACGGCGTAGAGAATGAGCATGGCCGGTATCATGAGGAGCCAGTTCCACAGCATGGGCTCGACGAGACGGTATCCGTTGACGAGAGAATAGACGATCTTTGGTACGGCCTCGGTCAGCCCGTGGGTGGGGAGGATGTCGATGTAGGGAACACTCCCGTAATTGAAGAGCTGGTGGGATGCGAGCATCTCTTGACCGAGGTGGTGGAGGTCGTAGCAGACATAGGACAGGACGTGTTCGTGCCTCGCGTAGAGCGTTACTGTGGCTATGATGAGCGGGAGGTAGTACCACTCAACGATCCGGTAGCTCGTCGGACGGGTGAACGGGCGAAGGAGAGACATCAGGAAGAGGAGAACGCTCATGAGAATGAGGAGCCCGCAGGTCAACAATGCAAGGGTCTGGGGAGGGACCATCGATCTGGATGAGAGCGTGTACTGGAGCTCGTTCACGAGCGGGACCGATATCGGGATGAGCGCATACGTAATGGAGGAGAGGAGGAGGGCGTCATCGAACCGTGACCTTCCGATGGAAAGGCCCTGGAGCGCCTCGAAGATGGTGGCATAGAACAGGAAGAAGATACACACCAGGAACGGGTACGCGTACACGTGCCATGAGCTCACGGTGAATGTGCTGTTCGTCAGGATCCAGTGGACGAAGAAGAGGGGGTAGGGGAAGAGCAGCCCGTAGACGAGGACCTGACGGTCCGGGAACCACGTGTCAATGAAGGTGGCATCGCATGTCAGTGCGATCGCCCTGGCGACGATATAGCAGTAGAGGAGGATGAGGTATACGAAGAACAGGCACATGATGTTGAAGAAGAGGACCTCCCCGGTCAGCAGGAAGAGGGGGAACATCGTCAGTGCGAAGAGGGATACGTCGAAGAGGAGGGCACGCAGCTCATGACCGAGCGCATTTCGTGGTTCCCGTCGAAGATGTGTGTTCACGGTCCCGAAGATCAACAGATTCCCGATGATCAGGGCTATTGACGCTCCGATGACAACGAAATAGAGGACGCCACGATAGGGGGCATCGATCCCCGAGACGACCGTGATCCCGATCGCCCTGTCCGTGAAATCCTTGAGCTCGAGCGATGTCCCGTGGAGGATGCAGTATACAACAGTAAGGCCGAGCAGGACGCTAAGAAGGTAGTCCTCGCTCTCAAGGCTCAAGCGTCTTCCTTGAATACCCCCCCTCCTTACCACACGTCTTCAACCTTGTGGGAGTGCATCCTTTTCAAACGTCCGTCCCTCCAAAAGCCACTTTCACCCATCCTCATCGAAGGAGGGTAGTTTTAAATGGGTAGCCGCCCATCGCAGTCCTGGTAGTTAGAATTGGATAGGTCGAACGCCTTCATCGCCTGCGCTCTGCTGGCCCTCGTCGCCAGCGCCGGCTGCATGGAAGGGCTCGACCTCGGAATGGACGTAGCCCTCCTGCCTCCTGTGACGGGGGTCGGAGGACCGACGCCCACCGTGGTCCCTGGCGGCCCCCGACCGACACCAGTGTCCACACCCCTCCCGTCCGCACGGCCTACGCCGCGCCACCGTACCGGCAACGAGGTGAACTACCTCCTGGTCGCCAACTCCTGCCTCGCCTGCGATCTTGAGAAGGCGGACCTCCAGTTCGCGGAGCTGGAGGGCGCCTTCCTCGCTGGAGCCGTGATGAAGGAGGCGAACCTCATGGGCACGGTGCTCACAAAGGCCGACCTTACCATGGCGGACCTTTCCTGGGCGCGTGCACCCGGTGTCCGCATGAACAACGCCACCCTCCGGGGTGCGGACCTGTCCGACGCCTTCCTCCACGGGGCGCAGATGGCCATGGCCGACCTTAGGGGCGCGAACCTCCGGGGCGCCAGTTGCCACGACACTCAGTTCATCGACGCCGATCTCACTGGAGCGGACCTGCGGGGCACCGACCTCTGCCGCGCCCATCTGGAGGACGCCATCCTGGAGGGGGCTCTCACCAACGAGGAGACTGTGTGCGTCGACTGTATCACGAAGGGTCCATGCTGGTAGGAGCGAAGGGGACGGGCGAACAGAACGAGAGAGGAAGGACAAAGCAATGGGGGAGGACGGATCTGGTGACGGTGCGCGAACGACCGCTCCCCCCGTCCGCCTCGTCGTGTGGGACCTCGACGGCGTGCTCACCGAGGTCCGCAGCATCTGGGACCATCTCTTGCGCACTCTGGGACACGGCGATGCCTGCGACGCCAACAAGGAGTTGTACTTCTCGGGTAAGATCAACTATCAGCGCTGGGCAGAACTGGACGTGGCCCTCATGCGTGGTACGCCGCGGGAACGGCTGGAGGCGCTCGTCGCCGACATCCCCCTGACCCCCGGTGCCCGCGAGGCGGTGGCCGCGGTCACCGACGCCGGGGCCGAGAACCTGATAATCTCCTCCGGCCTCAACGTGCTCGCCGAGCGCGTCAGCAGTGAGCTGAGCGTGCCCTATATCACCAACCGCCTCAATTATCGGGACGGGCTGGTGGACGGCGTCGAGGTTGTGTGTTCCCTCGACAACAAGGGAGAGCTCCTCACAGCAGCCCTGGACGAGCGGGGCCTGGGGCCGGCCGACTGTGCTGCAGTGGGCGATGCGCGACCCGACATTCCCATGCTCCAGGTGGCTGGCCACCCCATCGCCTTCCGTGCCCATGATGAGGAGGTGCTGGCCGTGTGCTCCCAGCGGACCGATGACATGGCCGAGCTCGCGGCCATGCTCTCTCGTCTGTGCTCAGGAGGTGGGGACGGGTGACGGACGAGGGGACGTCCCAGGGCGGGGACAGCGATCGAAAAGGGATCCGGGACATGGACCTCCGGCAGCTTGTGGGCCTCTTCCTGATCCTATCGGGCATGCTACTGGCCATGGGCGACTTCCTGGGTCTCCTCACGCCCGAGCTCGACCTGTTCGAGAAGACACTGGCCTACCTCATGCTCGTCATCCTGTGGTACGAGTTGGACCTGCCCAAGAACGTGTTCGGCCGCGAGGACTGGCGCCTGAACAAGTTCATTCTGCTGGCATTCTACGTGATCGCGTTCAAGCACGTCATCACCCTGGAACGGTCCACGGACCTTATTCAGATCAGTGGCAGCTGGCGGGCGACTCTCCTGTTCGACTCGCTCATGTTCGGTCAGGTCATCCTCAACCTCGTGTGCATGTACATCGCCATCACGTTCACGTTCGACCGGCCCGGTGTGCTCTACTCGGTGGTCCATATAATCCTCACAGCACTCGCCAACGTGCGGTCGGTGGAGGTGGACAAGGTCTGGGAGCGTTTCGCCCGTTCCCCGCTGGACCAGCACCTGGACGGGAAGGAGGCGTCCGCTGTCATTGTCCTGGCGCGTTATCTCCTCTCCTACTACATCCTCCTCGCCTTCTTCCTCATAATCTTCGATCCCATCACCCAGTGGATGATCACATCCGTGGACAAGGCCCTCTTCCTCATCTCCACGCTCTACTTCCTCCACTTCTCCGAACAGATTTCGGCCTCGGGGTTCGCCAACCAGATCGACGACATGGAGCGATCGTTCATCCTAACCATCGCGAAATTGTTCACCACGCCCCACTTGTTCCACCTTGGGTTGTCGGTCATCCTCCTCTCTCGCGGCTTCGCGGACGCGGGCTACTTCCTCATCCCGTACGTGCTGGGGAGCGAACTCGATCCGTTCTACATGGATGTGCTCTGTGAACCCAGCGGCAGGGGCCTGGGCCCCGCGCAGGAACTGATGTACAAGGATGTCTGCCTCGAGCATCACGTGCCTCTCAAGGACCTCCTCCAGTCCGAGATGATCCGCTACCAGGGGGCGGAGCTCTGGTTCACGGTGTTCCTGTACGCCATCGGCGTGATCAGTCTGTTCCTCCTCCTCCTCCTCCCCATGGGCATATGGTTGCTCATGATGCTGGACGTGAAGGGCGAGCAGCTCACCCGGCTCAAGTCGTACGCTCCCCTGATGGGTGTGGCGTGCGCGCTGGTGCTCACCTTCCTCTTCAATCCATGGATTACCCTGCGACGTATCAATCCACAGACGGGCATCATCGGTGTCGATATGCGTACGCAGCTGATCACCGATGCACCCTCCATTGCCGGGATGGCCATCCCCCTGGACGTCACTAGCCTCCTCATCCTCACCATGGTGCTCATCCTCGGGTTCCACGCCCTGGCCCGGCATGAAGAGCGTCGCTGGATCGTGTACTTCCTCCTCTTCAGCGTGTCCATGCTCTACATCGCCAACTACACCGTGCTCTACGGCTTCTCGGAGATCGAGTCGCACGTGGGGAACGTGGTCAATACACTGAACCCGCGATGGGCGCCCTCGCTCAAGCCGATCACCCGGGTGATGCTGACCAAGTTCTTCGCCGACCTGCTGGTCGTGTCCGCTGCCTTCTACCTGGGTGCCCTTCCGCTCTTCCTGTACGGGGCGGGACAGTGGGTCTCCAAGAACTTCATCGGGGGCGGAGAGGACCGGTTCGTCCTTGTCTGGATAGCGATGGGCATTGCCGGGTACACCGCGATCCTCCGCCTGGCCGCCCCGGGGCTCTCACAGTTCATGCTGCTCATCGCCTTCCTCTATGTCCTCTCTTTCTGGTCCCTCGGATCCCGGTGCGTGTTCACAGAGAGGTTGGCCCCTGCCATGGAGGGGTTCGCCGTGTTCCTCATCCTCCTGCTCCTCCACATTCTCGTGTCGGTGCTCACCGGCGAGCTGTTCGGTATCTCCGCTCATATCGGGACATTGCTGGCGAACCTTGTGGTCATCCAGGCGTCGCTCCCGTACGTGCTCATTGCGGGACGGGAGGGGTACCTGGAACGACCTGCCCTTCTTTTCATCATCGGTGCTCTTGTGCTCGGCCTGGCGTGGGGGTATGTCGGCGAGGAGCTGAGGGAGCCCACGCTCCCCCTGCCCCGGGGGACGAACCTGGTCGTATGGGTGGTGCTCACGGCGATCTTCACCGCTATTGCCGAGGAACTATGGTTCCGTGGCGTGCTCCTGCGCTCCCTTGCCAAGGCCTTCCCCTTCGAGCTCGCGTGCGGGATCCAGGCCCTGCTGTTCGCCACTGCGCACTTTGGAAGGGCCATCTCACCCATGGTGTTCCTCACGCTCGCCCTGTTCGGATACATAGCAGGGATGCTCGTGCAACGGTCGCGCTCTCTATCGGTCCCGATAGTCTTCCACTTCGCCGCCAACTTCGCCCTATTGGGCCTGCGGCACGGCCTAATCGCTTAGGGGTAGGCCGCCGATGAGCGCTCGTTCTCCCACAGCCTGACGTTGACGAGGGAGGGGACGTCCTCCACCAGTCTGTCGTGGAGCCATACCGCCAGCTCCTCGCATGTAGTGTTCCGAACGGGCAGCACTACGACATCCTCCCGCGGGAGCACCAGTGATTTGCATCCCGTGACATGGACCTCGTCCCCCTCGACGGCAACGCTGACCTCGCTGCTCTTTCCGGGGAGGAGTGTGCGGTGGTCCACCTCGTCCAGTACGGCAGCCGCCGCCGCCCTGATATCGTGGAAGTCTGCCACCATGCCCCGATCGTCCGGTTCGCCCTCGCACACGATCTCGACGCGGTAGTTATGGCCGTGGAGGCGTCCGCACGTGGGATGGCCTGCCAGGAAGTGGGAGGCCGCGAACCCGAGGCCGGAGACGGTGATCAGCATGCTCCCGTTCACCCCGCGTACCTTTATCAAGCTTGGCGTCGCTCCTTTGGACGTGGAGGTCCTCTCCCCACTAACCCGCGCCTTCGAGGTGGAGCCCCTGGTGGACGCCGGGGCCACGGCCTTCTATGCAGGAGTGCTCACAGCCGACTGGCGCCGGGCCTTCTCCACACTTGTGGCGGGCAACCAAGAGCCTGCAGTGGGGGCGAACTTCCCCTCGTTGGAGGAGCTCAAGGAAGCCGTGGAGCGCGCTCACGACCGTAAGGCGCCGGTGACCCTCACCCTCAACCTCGACTACTACACCGACCGCCAGCGCGAGCACTTGGGCAAGTTGATGGACTCTGCTGCGGACGCGGGCGTGGACGGTTTCCTCATCGCCGACGTGCCAACCATGGTCCGTGCCCGGGCCGAACATCCTGACGTGCGCCTTCACGTTAGCACCATCGCTCCCGCGTTCAACAATGCTGCTCTGGAGTTCTACGCGGACCTGGGCGCCAGCCGCGTGGTGCTCCCCCAGCAGCTCACTCCCGAGGAGATCGTGGCACTGGCACGCGACACTCCCGTGGAGCTGGAGGTGTTCGTGCTCAACAACCGGTGCGTGAACGTCGACGGCTTCTGCACCTTCGTGGACGGCATGGACGAAGCGGTCAGGCCGCTCACGGGGCGTATCGGTTTCGGCCTCCTCAACAGCCGATGGGCGCTGCAGGCGGCCCGGTTCGTCCCCAGGCGTGCGCTGCGACACATGCGTCGGCTCCCCGGCCTCCGGCCTGCACCATGCCTGCTCGACTACAAGGTGTCGCCTGTGACCGTCGGCAACCTCCCTCTGGAGGGGATGGCCGCGGCCAGGCAGCGGATGGAGGGTCACTTCGGTGGCAAGACCGGTGTCGACTGCGGTGCCTGTGTCCTCCGCACGCTCCTCAGGGCAGGTATCACTGCGGTCAAGATCGATGGACGGCCCAACGATATGGCGCGCAAGCTCCGGGACGTGCGCTTCATCACCGACATGCTCAAGGCCGCGAAGGATGACACTGTCCCGGACAATGCACTATACTCTCGCACACGCCGTACCTTCAACCAGGGGTACAGCGGGGAATGCACCGACCTCACCTGTTACTACCGTGACTTCCTTCCCGGGCAGTGACCGAGCAGCTACTCCGTGTCACGTCCCCGAGGCAGCGCGAACCCACCATAGGCGAGCGTGAGCACCGTCATCACTGCCGCGAAGGCGATGGCCGGTGCGAAGTCGCCTGTGCGCGTCGCCAGGAACCCGGCCGCGAGCGGGCCGATGACAGCACCAGCGTTGTAGGCGAAGGTCAGTGCCCCCATGCCGCGGGCCCGTTCCTCGTCACTGGTGTGGTTTGCCACGAGCGAGAGCGTGGGGACCTCCGTGAGAACGTACATGGGGAACGCCCACATCAAAATGACGGCCCAGAGCCGCATGCTCGTGTCCGGGAGCACAGGAAGAGCGAGCATCCCGAGGAACACCACCAGGTATCCGCCGATACCGGCCAGCATGATGGATATCCCACCACCGGAACCCACCATCCTGCCAATGCGACGGGCGCTCAGGATGGCCAGGAGGGTGGCGGTGGCGTTGAGGTACCCGAGCCATGAGCCGCTCCCTCCGATGGAGATGAAGTAGAGCGGGAAGAGCGAGCTGAAACCGAACCGAGCGGTATTGAGGAGAATACTTATGGTGCACACGGCCATCAGAGCACGGTTGCCGAAGATGAAGGAGAGGTCCATGCCGCCGACCTGCTGCTCCTTGTGGTCGTCCTCCTCGATGAGAAAGGCCATGACCACGGCCACGCCGCATCCCACGAGACCGAGGATTGCTGCGGCGTTGACCCCCCCCATCCCGAACAGGAGGCCGCCGAGAAGGGATGCTGCGAAGAACCCGCCGGAACCGGCCGTCTGGAGATCACCGGCCGCCTCTCCCGAGGATGCGCCGGAGGCGACAGTGATGTAAGCGTTGACCAGGGGATTGACGCTGCAGTGGACGAGAGCGAGCGCGGCCACTATCACGATGAAGGCGTCGGGACCGGTCACGACGAACGGCACCGCCATGGTGAGGACCATGGCCAGCGTCCCCGCCACTAGGAATGGGCGGGTGCGTCCGTAGGCGTCCCGCAGACCCGTCCAGATGTTCACGGCGAGCAGGGTGGCCAGTGCCATCACCGTTGTGAGCGACGCCACGTGGAGATAGCTACCGCCGATCTCACGGAGGTGGAGTGAGAAGAAGAGGATGACGATGGCGTACATGCCCCAATATGAGGCAAGGATTACGTAGGGGGCGCGTGCGGCGAGGTCCACTGAAGGCTCACCGCTCTCGTGTGACGATATCGTACATGTCGTTGGCGGCGGCCAGTTCCTCGGGCGACACTTCGTCCAGTGCCGTCATGTAATCGTCGATCCACACGCGGGAGAACCAGCCCTTGCGCTCACCAAGCAGCCTGACCGAGGCCGCGAAGAACTCGGGCGACGGGCTCTTCTCCCACAGGCGCTGGAACTTCGCCATCCCCTCCCGCTGGGAGTCCATGAGAGCAGGGAGCCGGGCGGCCTTGTACGATGCGATGTAGTCCTCGTCGAAGTAGCCCGAGCCCTCGAGCACCGCCATCTCCGTGAATGTGGCGAAGCCCTCGGACGTGAGCTCGTCCTTCCACGTTGGATTGCCCGTGTAGTCGTCGAGGAAGGCGTGAGCGTACTCATGGACAGTGACTATCTCGGGGATCATGGCGTCCCAGAATGCGAGCTGACGGTCGATCGCTGCTGCGCGTCCCGGGTCCCAGGTATCGTTCGCCGCCTCGTCGCGCATGCGTTGGTAGCGCGGTACGCACTGCTCACGGTGCTCGTCCTGGTCCTCCAGGTACACGGCCTTGTGCATCCCCTGCAAGAGGTTGCGGTGTGGGCTGTAGAAGCCTACCTCCACACGACCTGTCAGCTCCAGCGGGTCCCGCTGAGCCTTCCGGTGGAAGTGCTTGGAGTCGAGCACGTAAGCGGGGACGTCGGGGGCACTCTCGCCGTATATCCCCTCGAGGTACGAGTCGACGAGCTCCCTGCCGTGGGCCACGAGCTCCTCCTGCTCCACCAGGTCGTACACGGACATCGGAGCACCGACCTTGCCTTATAAACCTTCCCGCAAGACCGTTCCGGTTCGTGCAAGGTGGGGCCGCGCTTCCAGTTCCTCAGGCTTCAGGGGCATCACCTACGAGTGGTATGGTCCTGCCGTACAGTACGTTTGAGACGAATGGATCACCTTCTGAGCGCCGGCGATCGTACTCCTCGGACGAGAGGAGGATATAGTTGACCTCGCGGGAGAATCGCTCCTTCAGCTCCCGTGCTGCGTGCATGAGCCGGTCCTCATCAACGGACCCGACCACTATGAGGTCCACATCACTCTGGAGCGTGACCTCATTACTGGCGAACGAGCCGAACACGAACGCCTTCTCGATGCCGTCCATCCCGGACAATGTCTTGGCGAGCGCGCCGACGAGCCCTTCCGTCTTTAGGAACATGGACCTTAGCTCGTCGAAGATCGGTGAGGATGGATCTGCTTCGTAGAGCAGGAGGTTCCCCTTCGAGGAGGAGCGTACGATACCGGCCCGCAAGAGTCGTGCGAGCTCCCGCCGTACGGCATTGATGTTCACGTCCGACCTCCGTGCGAGCTCTCGCACATGAAGAGGTGTGTCCGGCGAGAGAAGGAGAAGAGAGAGCACTCTCGTGCGAGTTCTAGAACCGAGGATGATCTCAAGCATGAATACCATATGTATTCACTTGTATAAATATTTTATTCATTTTAACCATCTTTTCGGCGCCCTTCCTGTATGTTCCTTCCAATGATGTGGCCTTGGGTAGGGGATCTTGGAGTGGTATCATAGCTGCTCAGGCCTCTTAACGGTTGTGTACTACTCGCGGTAGTCACAATCTGATTTAACGGACGGACGACCACTAGAGTCATATGACGGGCCATGAGGGCGACCATGCACCAGATAGACGGCAACGGAACCGCTTGAAAAAGATCAAGCTCGTCCTCCCCGATGACGCCTACACGTTCATCGAGGAGCACGAGGGGGTCGACTGGAGCGAGGTCGCCCTCAACGCGATCGTGAGATATGCCCAGGACCTGGAGCTCATGGACAAGCTCGCAGGCGAGGTGGAGCTCACCAAGGACGACGTGGAGGCGCTTGAGCGCAGGATCAGGACCAGCCTCGCGAGACAGGGGAGGGGACACGTATGAGAACGAAAATAGTCGTGAAATCGGACAAGGTGCCCCAGGACCTGATAGTTCTGTCGGTCCCCGACGACATCCATACCATCATGGAGCGGCACGAGGAGGTCCGGTGGAACAAGGTCGTGGAGCACGAGATACTACGGTACATCGATGATCTCGTGTCATCTGACCGGTCGAACGATATGGTCGGCAGCAGCGGATCCCCACGAGTGTGAACCGGACCTTCTACCCGATCTTGTCCTTTACGCCACGCTCTTCCAGGTAAGCGCGCACCACGTCCATCTTAGCATCGATGTATGCTAGAGCATCCGGCTCCCGGTCCTTGTCAAAGAGCGGGCCGTAGTAGAACTTGTTGTACATGGCGGCCTGGAGCCCGAACCAGCACCATGCCTGGGTGGGGAACGAGAGGAGCGCCTCACGGTAGCGCCTGGGAGAGAGCGCACCCTCGGCGGGCCTGACCATCCGGATGCCCGCTTCCTCGAGCGCATCGTGCACTGCGTTCTTGTTGGGGAGGCTGTAGACGGGGTTCTCGTAGGTGATGCCATGTTCCTCGTACAGCCCGCGGAGCCGGTCCATGACTCCGCGTGTCTGTGCAGGGTAGAACGCCTCCTCCCGGCTGGCCCCGTCGGCCACGCGCCGGACATCCAGCTCGAGGCAGTCAGCGATCGCCTGGGCGTGCATGGCCAGCTTGCATCCCATGCAGATCAGAAGGAACAGGCGCGAGCCGAACCGTTGCCGGTCGGCGTCCACGTCGTCCACGGCGATACGGCGGAAGAGCGAAGTGTAATCGTTCATGTGGTGGACGAAACGGTCCTTCCCGAACGCCTCCTCGAGCTGCTTGGCGTTGATGCTCGACTTGGAGATGTCGCGGAGACCGGGGAATGTGAGCACTCCCCTGCGCACGGTCTGCCGGTCGTAAGTGAGGAGGTGCACGGGGCGGAAACGGCGGGACATGAGCACGGCGGCAAGCGTGGAGTCGGAACCGCCGGAGTAGAGCACAGCACAAGGAGCGTCCGTCGATGTGCCCTTATCGTCGCTCATGCGTCATCACCCTCCTCCTCGTCCCCTTCCTCTTCTGGGACCACATCCCCCTCGTCCTCTGGTGCCTCGGGCCACATGACCCTGGCGATGAAGGGGAGACCGATCAGCATGGGGAACCCGCTGGCGACGATACGCTGGAGCAGGTCCGCTGTGATGATCGCCTCGGGAGGTCCCAGTCCCTTGTAGAAGGTGAGCATGGACCATTCAACGCTCCCCAGTCCACCAACGGTGATCGGCACGGCGGCCAGCATGATGGTCAGCGGCAGGTAGAGCATGACCGTGGTGAACGGCACGTCCATCCCCGCCATGGAGAAGTACAGGGTGTTCATAACGCATACGCTCAGCCACACGGCGAGGGCAAGAGCGTAGAGCTCGAGCACGTTCTGCCGTCCCAGGGCGCGGAAACTGGTGAACACGGGATGGTCGACAAGACGCGAGGCGGCGACAGCGGCCAGTATGAAAGCGCACACGGCCACGAGGGCCCAAGTGAACTGTGTTCCCAGGACCTGGCCGGAGAACGCGAGCCCCAGGACCGATACGGTCACCAGCGCTGCAAGGTCGAAGACGTTGTCCAGGAACACCGAGGACACGCCCTTGACGAAGGGGAACAAGTGGGTCACACGCAGGTAGTTCGCCTTGAGGAGGTCCGAGGTCTTCATGGGGAGGACGACCTCGGCGGGTGATGCACCGCAGTACACCATGACCGTCTCCGATACGGGGATGGTGCATCCCGTGTGCTGGAGGATGCGCTGCCATCGTAGCGACAGGATAGCGATGATCCCGAGCTCGATGGCGAGCGCCAGGACCAATATGGTGGAATCGATAGCTGCAAGGCGCTGGCTCACGTCCTCCATATCGATGTTGCGGAGCGTGAACCACAGCAGGAAGACCGAGAACGCCACGGGGAATAGGGTGCGGATGATTCGTTTGGGCATCTCATGCCCTCCCGGGGCCAGCACCCGAGGCCTGCATAGGATTGGATGGGCTGTGAAGATTTAAAAAGAGGGCGGCGGGGCGGTAGCTCTCATCCCTCTTCCTCCTCGTCATAGGCGCCGGACAGTGCCCGGGCACCGCTCGGATCGGCGGCGTCGGACCAGATGACACGGGAAATGATGGGTAGACCCACCAAGAGGGGGAAGGCCGTGGTCACCAGGCGCTGGAGCACAGCGGCGGTGATGATCGCCTCGACAGGTCCGAATCGGCCGTAGAAGAGGCGCATGGTCCACTCCATGCTCCCCACACCGCCAACGGTGATGGGGAGGGCGGCCAGGACCACCGTCAGGGGAAGGTAGAGCATCACCGCTGTGGTTGGGACGTCTATGTCCGCCATTGAAAAGTAGAGGGTGACGCTGGCCACCACAAGTATCCAGACGCTCAGGGCAAGGACGAAAAGCGTCGCGATAAGCCGGGGGCCAAGGGCCTGAAAGCTGGCGAACACCGGGTGATCCACAACACGGGAGGCGGCCGCAACGCCCGCTACCAGCGTACCGATCCCCGCGAGCACCCAGACCGCCTGTCCGGGCACGACCTCGCCTGAGAGCGCCACGCCCAGTGAGAGAATGCAGATCAGTGCCGCAAGGTCGAACAGGTTGTCCAGGAGGATTGTGGACACACCCTTCGCAAACGGAAGGCACTGGTGGACATGCAGGTAGTTCGCCTTGATGAGGTCGGCGGTCTTGGCTGGGAGAACGATCTCGGCCGGGGCAGTGCCTACATACACCATCATGGCCTCGCTTAGGGGCAGCTCGCACCCGGTATGTTGGATGATGAGCCGCCACCGCAGGGAGATGAGGATGATGATGGCCACTTGGAGCGCCAGCACCGCAACGATCGGAGCTAGACCGATCCCACCAAGACGCTGGAGCACGCCGTGGGGGTCCACGTCCCGGAGGACATAGGCAAGCAAGGTCAGGGATATGGCCACCGGAATGCCGGCCTTCAATGTCCGGGAATCCATCTCACGCTGACCGCCGCACGACCAGGTCGTCCATGACCAGCACATCCATGCCAGAACCACGGAAGGTGCGCACCGCCTCTTGCGGTGTGCGGACGATGGGCTCGCCCCGGTCATTGAATGACGTGTTGAGCACGAGCGGTACTCCTGTTTCCTTTGCAAAGGCCGAGATGAGGGCGTGGTACCGGGGATTGGTACGTCGGTCGACGGTCTGGAGCCGTGCGGTGCCGTTCACGTGGACGATGGCGGGGACCTCATCGCGTCGCTCCTCGCGCACTCCGTATGTGAGCAGCATAAAGGGCGACGGGTCGTTGCGGTCGAACCACTTGCCGGTCTCTTCGACCAGGATGGATGGCGCCAGCGGACGCCACTGCTCCCGTCGCTTGACCTCGTTCACCCGGGTGTGCATCGCCCGGTCCCGGGGATCGGCGAGTACGGAGCGGTTGCCCAGTGCCCGTGGTCCGAACTCAAGGGCACCCTGGACCCAGCCGACCACTTTGCCGTCGGCGAGCAGTTCCGCGGCAACGACCGCGGGATCGTCCACGCGCTCGGCATCGAAGCCCTCCGCCCGCAGCACGCGCTCTGCCTCGTCACCATCGATGCCCGGACCCAGGTATGGGTGCGTCATGGTCCACGCGGGCTCGCCCTCCTCGGCGGCCACAAGGAGAGCCGCTCCCACAGAGCAGCCGGCATCGTTGGCCGCAGGCTGGACGAACACCTCGCGCACGTGCTCGCTGGCCAGCAGCTTACCGTTCATTGAGCAGTTGAGCGTCACTCCGCCGGCAAGGCAGAGGCGTTTGAGCCCGGTCCGGTCGTAGAGGTGGTCGGCGAGTGCGAGGGCCGCCTCCTCGAGGTCGGTCTGGAGCGTGGCGGCCAGGTTCTTGTGCTCATCGGTGAGCTTGCCCTCGTGCCGCGTCAGTCGGCGGGCGGCCCGGATCCGCTCGTTGTTGATGGCCACGCGGCCGCGCTGATATCGGGTCAAGGGGCCCAGCTCGCTGTCGTACCGCCCGTACGGGGCAAGGCCCATGGTCTTCCCCTCCCCGAACTGGCCCATGCCCAGGATCTGGGTCACCTGGTCGTAGAGCAGGCCCAGCGAACCGCTGATGGGCAGACGCTCCATGAGCTCGAGCTCGCGACCGCGCCCTACGAACAGGGATGTCGAGTCGCGCTCACCGGCGCCGTCCATAACAAGGACCGCAGCATGATCGAACCCCGACGCGTAGTAGGCGGAAGCGGCGTGCGCCGTATGGTGGGGGACATGGACGATCCGGCCGACACGCTTGGCGATGGAGCGTAGCCAGCGCACCCGCCGGGGGTAACCGGCCACAAGCCCCTCCACATAGCTGCTCGTGTCCTGGCGGTCGGGATCCCTTACCTTGGTAGTGATGGGCTCGATGGCGTTGACGTACCGGATCACGTCATAGGTCATCCTGTACCAGCCCGCTAGCCCGATATCGAACCCAAGGGCCACGGCGTCGACGTCGTCCAGGTCCAGCCCACGCGAGCTCAGGCACCACTCCATGGCGCGGGCGGGGGGATCTCCGCCGTAGTAGAAGCCATCGGCGTGCTTGACACGGGTGAACCGCTCTTCCTCGACGGCAGCAGTCACACGCCCGTCCTCGACAAGGCAGGCAGAGCTGTCGTGGCTGATGTCCTGGAGGCCCAGCACACGCATGGAACGGGGGAGGTGCGCGAAGATTTAAAAATGGGTCGAGCCCATCCCCGGTCAGAGGCCTCCATGGAACTACTTCGCCTTACCCGGAGCGTATGCCCGACCTGCCTGAAGGAGGTCGAGGCCCGCATAGTCGACCGGGGCGATGCAGTGGTGATGGAGAAGGGATGCGACGACCACGGACCAGTAGAGGTGCTCCTTGCTCGTGACGGGACCGCCCTGCGCGAGCTGCTGCCACTGCGAGAGCGTCTCGGGCTGGGCCGGGGCGGTGGGGAGAGCTACTCCCTCTATGTCACCTCCCGGTGCAACGAGCCTTGCCCCACCTGCTTTGCCAACCAGTGCCTGGACGGCTACCATGAGCCCTCGGTGTTCGAGGTGCGCTCAGCGCTCGAGGGGCTGCACGCACCTCGTGTGAGCGTGTTCGGCGGCGAAC
Organism: Candidatus Undinarchaeales archaeon; assembly: GCA_030753015.1. Taxonomy (GTDB): domain Archaea; phylum SpSt-1190; class SpSt-1190; order JASMDC01; family JASMDC01; genus JASMDC01. The sequence continues at coordinate 57,345 of JASMDC010000001.1, forward strand.
CCACGGAACGTGCGGACCTGTTCGAGATAGTGTCCGCCATACGTGACGCAGGAGGCGAACCCGTCGTGTTCACCAATGGGCTCAAGCTGGTCGATCCCAACTACGCACGGGAGCTTGTCGACGCTGGTGCCCGCGAAGTGCGGCTTGAGATCGATACCCTCGATCCGGACATCCTGGCCCGCCTGCGGGGGGCCGATGTGCTTGACGCCAAGCTCACGGCGCTCGACAACCTCGATACTCTGGGAGCCACCGCCTTTATCGAGGCCGTTGTGGTCCCGGGTGTGAACGAAAGTCCATTCGACATGCTCATGGAGCTTGCTGCTCGAACTCCCTGCGTGCGGGGGATCTCATTCAGGTCATACGCTTTTCGGCCCAGGCCAAAGGAACGGCGTGTGCAGCCGTTGCGCCCCGATGAGCTGATAGCTCTGGCCACCGAGGCCACCGATGGTGCGGTTACCATAGCACGGGTGGTCGCCTTCCAGAAGGTGCTGGCAGCTTTCCTCCGCCTCGCCGGTCACCGCTGGTGCCCGGCCGACCTCATCTATCCTATGGTGCGTCACGGGGAGGATGTGGTCCCTGTGCACGACGTGGCGGACGTGGACGCTCTCGCAAGTGCCGTGGAGCGGACTGCCCACCTCTGGAGCACCTACCCGGCCCTGGCGACGGTCCGGCTGTCGGCAGCGGCGGCACCTCACCTTGCTGGACGCGAGGCCATGGGGCTTGGCGCCTCGGCCATCCAGCGCGTGCTCGCTGCCCTCGTCGGTCGGCAGACCTCACTGGACAGCGACCTGGTGCTCCTGTCATTCGGGGCGTTCTGCGATCCGACGGTCATCGACCTGGACCTCATGGGCCAGTGCCCCGTACGTGACCTGCTCCACCCTGAGCGACGTGCCATGTGCGCGTCCTACCTGGCGTACCTGCGAGATGCTCCCACGGACCGTCGCATCTGGAAGGTCCGAGCTCCTTAGATATTTATCGGCTCGGCTGGGATTGAGCATGCCTCGATACGGACGACTGTCGCTCCCGCTGTTATGATGGGGGCACGAAGCGCGGCCGTGCTCTGGGATGCCCTGGGGACGTTAGGGTCGATGCCTTTCAGTGGATCTACGACTGTATGGGGGATCTGCTTTTTATCCGACACCGTTTTCGGGTATCCTGCATCTCACCTTCAAATCACAGGCGGATGTCGGGTAATCCGCATACTGTTTCGGAAAAGGCGATGTTCGTGTCTGGTAAACACCACCCTGTCGAACGGAAAGCGGCGGGCTTGATAGGTGATTCTTACGCCTTTTGCACGAGGGGGCGAAGTATATCCGACGAAATGAACTAGATGAAGAAGCGAACGATTTGTTCGGGTATAAGGAGTTATACGCCATACGCTTGATTGTTGAAGGATTCGACAAGTAAATAAACCGTTACGGCCATTGAAGTGGTAAGATAACGTAACAATCGGATGTGTTATTGATCGATAAGGATACAGATACTAATTGTCTATTAAAGGTCGGCATTATACTAATTATATTATTCTTTTTAATCATTCCACGCAACTCAATAACATGTGTAAGGCGCGAGGTGAGGCCTAGCTCCATTTTCCCTAGTTATTACGCCACAATTTCACCAACAACTCCACCCCAACCATCAATACCTCCATTAACAAAACCTCAAGAAATCTTCAATCCACGTGCTTTAGAGTATTCCCGTAAGTGGTCCCATGAGGAGAGTAATTATGAAAAGAAAGTAGATCAAGGATCTGCATTCGAAGAAATGACAGGACTCAGAATTCTAGTGATGAGCAGCGGAAATCCCTTGATATTCTATGCCCCCCGTCATCAGTCTCAATCTATCGATTTTTATAAAGCCCAGAATTCGTGTAATCCAAGAATCAGCTCTCCTTATTACGCTCCACTAAATATCACCCGCCTCCCATCCCTACCCGTCACCATCCGCAACGTCACCCTCGCCAACGACACCCTCGCCCTGGAGCTCGTCATCGATGGCCATCCTTCGATCTACTTCCTGACGGATACGCCCTTGGACTACATCGAGTACCTCGCCGTGTGCTTGTGGGATGAGCTGGAGCGACGCAAGCCGCCCACCATCACGCTGGCCAACGGCACTGAGGCATTACTGTGGTCAGTGCGGCCAATATCGGATGTTACAGGCATGACTGAAGATGAGAGATTATTGTTCAGGGAGCGGTACGAGCGCATCTACGAGTGGGCTGAACTCAAGGATTTCACGAGCCCCAACTTCGATGACCGTGGATTGCGTCGTCCACCGAAGAATGGGATTTTGAAATTTCTTTCATCACGTTCTCTCCGCGAGAGGCGGATGCTTCGAATGCGAGTTTTCTTCACGGACAAGGGTGTTTTCGACCTTGACGACATGGACAAGCATAAAATCGATGACCTGCCAGTGAGACAGGACTACATCGATACCGTGAGAATGCTAGGACTCGATGTGGTCGACATTGTAGGCTCGAACAGTATCGTTGTGTTTGGTCCTCGGGAGGCGGCCCTGAAGCTCAATGACCTTCCGTATATTTCCAAGGTCAGCACATCTTTATGTGGCTGCCATACTTGTTGTAAGATATACGAATGCTGGGGGACAGACGAGCGAATTGGATTTGACCTCGAAGAGCTAATGAAAGACCGCCGTGAAGTAGTGATTGAAATCGAGAGTTGCAATTGGGAATCACTTTGGAAAAAGATACGTTTTGTCAGTGGTCTCCGACAAGATGAGGTATTCAAGTGTACGGATATCTTCATCGCCACACCAGACGCGGTACGACAATTAGCATCCCTTAATGAAGTGTCATGGATTAGTACTGTCTATTGCCACTCGGGTCCAGATCCCGATACTTCTTGCTGGCCATCATAATTGTCCGATTTGATGGAATCCGACATATTTCTATCACAGTGTGATTCTTATGAAAGGGAGAGAACAGACCATTATTTGTAACCGTTAGCGTACGGTCGTACAACAATCGGACTCACGGTTCCGGACCTCCGTTATACATTTCGGCCCTCCACCGACACGGCCCCACATCTCCTGAAGGTTGTTGATCCATACGTCGCTTGAGAATCGCCAGGCGGGGCCGCGTCAGTGAGTCCTTGGACGTTATCCGAAAGCCCAAACGTACATTAATAGGAAAAAATAAATAGAATCCGCTACATTAATATTAACAATATATTAAAAATGGTGTAGCAAAATGGAAGGGCTCTCAAGCAAGGAGATCGAGATCGTTTCGTATCTTGAGCTTAATGGGAGGTTATTCTTCACCAAGAAAGATATCTTGCGATTCTTCAAGAACGAGAATGAGCTTGGCGTGTACCTTCATCGATTGAAGAAGAAGGGAAGGATACTGAAACTGAATAAGGAGAAATACTACCTCATACCCGTGAGAGCATTCCGGGGGCACTGGTCCGAGCACCCCTTCATAATCATTGATGAGATGTTCAATGGGAAGGATTATGTGATTCGCGGAATGGCCGCTGCCCATTACTGGAGCCTTATCGAACAGATACCAACGACGATTGAAGTCCAATGTATGAATCGGCAAGGGGAAAGAACGATCTTTAATTTCACGATTATCTTCAAGCGGACCCGGAAGAATAGTCTTCAAAAAGCTGTGAAAAGAAAGGTTAAGGGACATTCATTCCGCATTTCGCCGAGGGAGGATGTTGTAAATTGGCTGAACTCAAGAGGATGACTGAAGCCCAGTTGCGTTACCTCGCGGGGGAGAAGGGTTTCAATCTCATCTATCTGGAGAAGGATTATTTCCTTACGATGCTGCTTTTCTATCTCAAGGATATCAGAGGGATCGTGTTTAAGGGCGGAACCGCTCTCAACAAGATATACCTTGACCTATAAGAGATTGAGCGAGGATTTGGACTTCTCATGTACGAGGGATATCCAGAGCATCAGGAGCCAGATAGAAATGATGTTGAAGAATCACAGATCCTTCTTTTCTGCCATCTCTTTCGACAACATGACGGAAGACTCCACACGGATGATAATTCGCTACAACGGGTATTTTCAGAGGGACAGTTCATTGATTCTGGACCTGAACAGAAAGGCTTCGGTCATTCTCGAACCGTCGGAAACTAAAGTCCCTCACTTCTATGAACAGATACCGAAGTTCTCTATCACTACACTCTGCTAGGATGAGCTTGTCGCAGAGAAAGTACGAGCAATGATAACAAGAAACCAGCCAAGAGACTACTTCGACATCTACATGATAATCTCGAGTAATATGAAAATCAATATGGACCTCGTCAGAAGCAAGACCAAGGAGGCTCAGGAAGAGTTCAGTATCGAACGTATCTTCAATAATGCAAGGAAGATCTATTCGAGGTGGGAACAGGACATCGGCCACCTCACGAACGAATTCGTTGATTACCATACCGTTGTGAAGGCACTGCAGAAGGAATTCAAGTACAAGAAATGATTATATTCATTGGGCCTCCGGATAACAATCTGGCTTGTGGCTCGCTGAGCTACGCTCGCTCGCCAACAGCCCTCCAAGGAGCACACGAGCTCCTGTCTTGAACATAGCATCCGATTATCTTATGGGGGGCCGATGCAGGTCCTTATCCGTTAGCCGACAGTGTGTTCGCTATTTGCATAACGAGATGACCTATCATCAAATATGTAGAACCTTATAGCTTGGGTAGGAGCCTTCCGGTCTTTTCCATGTATTCTTTATAATCGTCTCCGAACTCCTTCATCATCATCTCTTCTTCTCTGGGTATCCTTCGTATGTATAATGGGATGGACGCTAAAAAGAATGTGGGTCCTGCTATCCAGTTCTGTAGTAGCAGTGCCTGTGCGATCCCCCAAATTGAGTGTGCTGTATACATGGGGTGTCGTATTTTTTTGTATACTCCCGTTGTTACTAGTGTTTGTTCTTCTTTGGTATCTGTTGTCAGTGAGAAGTTCTTTCCAAGATCACTATGTGATCTCCATAGAAGCCATAGTGCGATCGCAAAGGTTGGTGCTCCAAGCCAGGCGATCCCTAGGGGTAGTTCGTAGTTGGCGAAGTCAAGCCTTTGTGTGAATATGTATAATAGGGGTAATATAAACATGGGGATGGCGACAAGGATCATTAGTGGCCCATCCGGTCCTTTGATGGCCTCCATTTTTTCTTTTTGTGTCATTCCTTTTAGGAAGTATTTTCTTATGATCGAGGCTATAAGTAGTCCAACCAGATATGCTACTTCTAGATTTGTGTCGATCATTTTATTGGACTTCCCTTATTTGGTATCTACCTTTCAATCTGGTGTTATTTAATATCATCGAGAATACTTCCTCCTTTCGTCCTTTTTACCTTAAGAGTATCCGTTCAAGATGAATTATTTTGCGGACCTCATAATGTCGGCTAGCAGGGGGTTATGCGGCGTCGCTTTTTCCTCCAGATGACAGTAAGGGGCACATATCAGTTGTCGCCCCTCCCGCCTTAGATAACGTCCATTTGTGAGTCCGAATTGCCCCGATCACCCCACGTCACAATAATGCAGGTTATACGGCGTCGTTTCGGGCGTTCAGGTTGTTGATTGATCCTAAATGATATCGTATGCAGTTAAAATTCTACAAGACCGCCAATAACTGTTTACTCTATCATAATGAAACACAAGCTCGTATCCACGGTAACTATTATCGATTGCTCCATTATCAAGACCGCCCTCTCCGCAATCGAGCTCAACGCTATCTGGCGCCATGACCTGACCGTGGGGGAGGCGGTCAATACGCTGCGTCCGGAAAAAAGGGCCGCATGAGGGGATCCAATGACCGCTATGTGTGCAGGCCACACCATCCATTAATAGAACGTGTTCGAGCGAGAAATCCCCTGTGTTTCGACCGTGAGATGAATCGCGTACCACCGACGGTGGGCGAACATGCATACAATAAACAGGCAGCCCCAATAAAAGTGGAAAAATAGTATTATTCTCGGATTCATATTTCAGTAAAAAATAGAATACTGGCACGCCGCCCCCCTTATGTATATAATGATGAATGACCTACTAATTATTAGGGGTGGATGTCAAGAATACTCACAAGGCCGGATTGTTGTTGTCCTTCGAGATGGAGAGCGCGGTCTCCAGCACGGTCAGGTAGCCACGCCTGGACGCCTCGGGCCGCTGCGGATCGGCAAAGGCCTCCTTGACCTCGGGAAGCCCGTACCCTGCGACGGCGATCTCGGTGACCAGCTCGATAAGGCCGTCCTCGCACCCGACGTAGTTTAGCGCCACGCCACGCTCGACAACGCTGCCGTGCTCGCTCTCCGTGAGGCGCTCGTAGGGCTCCACACGATAGGTGGCGAAGGGCTCCGGGTGGTGCTGGCCAACGGTCTGGGCTATCAGGACGAGGTCCATGGGGAAGTTTCCGGAGCGCTCGGGCCGCTGATAGGGGGGCGGATCGTCTACACCGGACATCTCCACCTCCTGGACGTACATGAGGTGGGCGACCGCCCCATTGTCCTGGTTTTCATACGAGTTTTCGATCATCATAGGGCCTCCTGATACCGCCCAGTATTTAAGTGTTACTAATGGGTATGGTAAGAATAAGGTCTGTGAAGGGCTATTCCGCGGTCCTAACTAATAACAGATATTATTCGGCAGGGCCGCCGTACAGCGTTCACGCTGCCTTGGAGAGAGTACGGAGCTTGTGGAACGGACCGTCGTACCGCTTCTGGACCTCGGGTGAGACCAGCACCTCGCGCTTCCCGAACGAGAACGACTCCTCGCCCTTGAGCTGGGGATTTCCCTCCCAGTGGTCCCTTACGGCGTTCACGTAGTCGACTATCTCTGGTTCGTCCTTGTCCATCCACTTGCTGGCGACGTCTGCGAGCTTGATGTACCGCTGGTGACGGTTCCGTCGGTGGCCGGAGGCGAACGTGTAGTTCGGGTGGCCGCTCTCGAGGTAGTCGCGGAAGAAGTTGCAGGCGTACACGTCGACGCGTTCACCATCGGCCAGATCCTCGATGGCCTGTCGGGTCATGGTGCCGACGAAGAAGTCCTCGGTGGGCTCCCACGAGTCGATGATCATGTCGATCTGGCGGAGAGAGCCGTCCTCCAGCTTCCGCTTGAACGCATCCTGATCCCCGTAGAGGTAGGGTCTGATGTCCTCACCCTTCTCGAACGATGCGACGGCCACACGTACGAACCAATCGTCGCCCATCTTGACCTTGTAGGCGTCGTCCACGCAGATGTACATGTCGCGGCGGCCCTCATCATAGGGCTGCTTGATGAGGCGCTCGATCCAGGCCGGATCGGTCTCGTCGGGGTGAGCTGTTCCGAGGACCTGGGGGAGCACGGGCTCTAGGTAAGCTGATCCCGTGTCCGTCGTGGCGCTCTCGGCCCCGTCGAGGAGGTAGGTCATCTCGGATGTACCCGTCCGCACCGGGAGGTCCCGGATGCAGCGGACGGTGATAGCGCTGCCTATTAAGTGTTGGTTTTGGGGGACCGGAGGCCCGCCTAGGCCGCACGAGCGTGGGCCGGCTCCTCGTTGAGGGAGCGGTAGTGCTTGCGCACCTCATCGGAGACGTGGACGGTGCGTCCGTGGAGGTCGAAGGTCTCCTGGCCACGAACGCCGGGATTGTCCTGCCAGAACCTGTCCACGTCCTTGACGAACTCGCCCAGGGTTGGCTCGCCGTCGTCCCTCCACTTCGTGGCCACGTCGGCGGTCTTGACGTATCGCCTGTACTGGTTGCGCCGGTGGCCCGATGCGAACACGATGTCGTCGTGCTGCCCGCCGATGTAGGGCTTGAAGAAATTGCATGCGTAGATGTCCACGGCATCGCCGTGCGCCATCTCCGCGATGGCCTTGTTGGTGACGTCGGCGACGAAGTCGTCCTCGTAGGGCCTCCACGAGTCCATGACGATGTCGATCTGCCTGAACTTGCCCTCCTTCATCTTCTGTCGGAAGGCGTCTCGGTCGCCCTGGAGATAGGGTGTCATGTCCTCGCCCTTCTCGAACTCCACGAGGGCGATGCGCAGGTACTTCTCACGGCCGATGTTGACCTTGTAGGCATCATCGATGCAGATGTACCGATCGTTGTGCCCTACATCGAATGGAGCGGCGAGGACCTCATCTACCTCGGCCGGATCGTCCTCCCACCACGACTCCTTGTAGATGGCGCGGTCGATGTCCCAATCGACGTAGCCCGGGCCCTTCTCTTGCTCATCATGCTCCGGCCCATTGAACGAATAGCTCAGTTCCGTTGTTCCCACGTCCCCTTTCAATTGTCCCCTTATGCAGAATAGAGCATGTTATGTCGTTAATAAATGTTGTCCTCAGCCGTCCGCCCGGCGCTCTCCAGGGCTCGTATTCATCGACAGTTCGTCGGGACTTGGGGGCCACTCTCGCATCTGATCACTCGATGACAACTATTGTCACTACCCTGAAAAGGTAACGTATATAAGGCGGCTATGGTGCATCTTTTCCTGCGAGCGGGACGGACGGTTCTACCATGGCGAAAGTGACCTCTAAAGGTGCTGCGGGCGTCGTAACCGGGTCCGAACATTACCTCGAGGTGGGTGAGGGCGATGACAAGATCGAACTGCTCATCGATGCGGGGATGTTCCAGGGCAAGGGTGTCGACAAGATCGATCCGACCAAGAACTGGTTCGAGTCCCAGCTAGAGGGTCCGGACGGCCACTGGAACGAGACCAACCGCGTGCCCAACGGCGTACCCTACAAGGAGTTGGACGCCGTACTGCTCACTCACGCCCACTTCGACCATAGTGGTAAGTTGGGCTACCTCGTGCATGAAGGCTTCGAAGGCGAGGTCGTCGGCACGCCTGCGAGCCTGGCACTGGCCAAGGAGATCAACACCGATTCTGCCCGGATCCAGGAGCAGGAGTGCGAACGGGTGAACGAACTGAGGCCCATCAAGCAGAAGGGCTGGACCAAGGAGCCCATGTACGACGAGCAGGACATCGACACCTTGGCCGGGCAGTTCCATCCCGTGGACCGCGGCGAGGTCTACACCCTCGAGAAGGGGGACAACCGCGTCACAGCCGTGTTCCAGAACGCCGGCCATATCGGCGGCTCGTCATCGGTCCAGCTGTTCATCGAGGAGGGCGAGAAGCTCACCTACATGTACGCCACCGGCGACCTGGGGAAGGGGGGCCACCCCATTCTAAAGGACCCGGAGTACCTACCCCTGCGGCCCGAGGACGTCGGGATCCACAAGGATGTTACCGAGAACATCATGCTTATCGAGTCGACATACGGCGCCCGCGAGCACCAGGACAAGTCGGACACGTCCAAGCTCGCAGACGTCATCAACTCCGCCTACCAGCATGCCCAGGACACCAGCGGACGCAGGTCCGTCCTCAAGGCTCATCAGAAGCACGTCGACGCACGCCTTGCCGAGATGGAGGAGAAGCTCCGCCATGCTCACGGAGGTCGGGAGCGGCGGGCGATCATAAAGGAATACGGTCCGCAGGCGCTCGAGGACCAGCAGGAGGTCAGCAAGGACCTTCTCTCGGGACGCGGCGACTACCCTCTTGGGAACGAGAAGGGTCACGTGCTCGTCCCGGTGTTCTCCGTGGACCGGCTCCAGGAGGTCGCCTGGGACATCATCCGTCTCCAGAAGGATGGCAAGATCCCCAAGGACGTCTCGCTCGTCATCGACTCGTCTCTTGGCGAGGCGGCCACCGAGATCTACAGCAAGCACAGCGAGGAGTACAACGACCGGACGAACGCGGACCTCAAACGCTTTGGAATGAAGCATATCTTCGACTCGCCCAATGTCTATCTGGCGCGCGACATCGACGACAGGAACGGTCCCCCCCGGAACGATGTGAAGATAATCCTTGCAGCGTCGGGCATGATCACGGGGGGGAAGTCCCCCTTCTATGCATCACGGGTGCTCATGGATCCGGCGGCCACAGTCATAACCGTCGGTTACCAGGGCCACGGCACCCCCGGGCGCTCCCTCCTTGACGAGGAGGACACGGTCTCGCTCAGGTTCAACAAGCCCACGGGCAACGGCCAGGACATGCAGTACATCAGGGGCACCTACCCCGTCCACAGCGACACGGCCACCCTCACAGGTCTCTACAGTGGTCATGCGGACATGTCCGACCTGGACGAGCGCGTGGACACGTACGCGGACTTCGTTTCACAGACGTACGGGCAGACCCCCAACGTCCACCTCGTGCACGGTGATCCTGACCAGCTCGAGGCGTTCCACGACCGGCTGGCCGCGAACTACGGCGACACCGTGGACGTGGCAATCCAGGAGCGGGACGTCAGCTACGAGATCTAGGTTTTGCGGGTGTACCGGGCCGCTCATTCAACGGAGATAGCGGAAGCTGGACACTGGTCTGCTGCGTCCTCGACACATGGCAGTGACGTGTCGGCTCCCTCGATGACCTGGGATTTCCCGTCATCACCGAGCTCGAAGACCTCGTCGCACACACTGGTGCAGAGCCCACAGCCTATGCAGACGTCCTTGTCGACCGAGACGGACAGAGGGTTCACCCGAACAGCTTGTCCAGCTTAGCCTCCATCGAGGCCTGGGGGAGCGATCCCACGATGCTGTTGACGAACTCGCCGTCCTTGAACACCAGGAACGCGGGGATGGCCATGATGGCGTACTTGGTCGGTACCGCGCTGTTCTTGTCCACGTTGAGCTTGGCGAAGGCGATGCTGCCCTTGTGGTCCTCGGCCATCTTATCGATCACGGGGCCCATCATCTTGCAGGGTCCGCACCACTCTGCCCAACAGTCGATGACGACCTTGCCGTACGTAGTGATGAACGCGTCGAAGTTATCGTCGGTGAGGTCGGGCACATCCACAGGCCATGCACTCTCCTGCACTGACTCCTCGTCATCTCCCATGGGCTCCCATGAACGGGCCACATTTTAAGTTGCTTTACATTTCAGAGGGACGCCAGGCCGTAGTGGAGGCGGTCGTGCCACTCCGCCACCTTCCCGTTGTTCCAGTTCTGGGTCACGAGCTGCCCGCGTTCGAACACGCTGACGGGAATGATATGGGCGATCATCCCCAAAACAAGTTGGAGGGTCTTCTCGCCCGAAATATTATAAGTCTGAACGCCCGACCGGTCCTCTATGATCCCTGCCCAGTTGCTCGAGCTCCTGGTCATCATCAATCCTCTGGACAAGTTCTTTGTCATGCTGTTCCTGGGGAAGGACCTGTCCAAGAAGGACATGGGGCGTCTGCTGCACATAACTGCGATCTCATGTGTGCTCATCTCGCTCTTCTTCATCGTCACGGGCCCACTCCTCCTCGAGCTCTTCCACGTGAAGCTCCCAACCCTTCGGACCGTCGGCGGTATCCTTGTGTTCTACCTGGGCTTCAACGTGGCAACCAAGGGATCCAAGCGCGTCCTGGACACGAAGGCCGAGGGAGTGGAGACACTATCGACCATGCTGGCATTCCCCCTCTCCACGGGTCCCGGGTTCATCACCGTGCTCCTCACACTGGTGGCAGATCCCGCCATCGGTCGCAGCACGGTCCTAGGTTACACGCTCGCTGCACTGGCCGTGCTCTTCGTCGTGATGTACGTTGCTACACGGATCGCCCAAGGGGGCGGCCACAAGAAGGACCGCAAGGGCGGGTTCGTCATCAGCTTTCCCCTCGGGAGTGACAAGGCCTACACTGAGGTGACCTTCGACCTCCATAAGCTGGAGTTCATTTCCCGGTTCGTCGCTGTGCTCATCTGCTGCATCGGGCTCCAGATGACCCTGGGAGGGCTCCAGGAGCTCGTCCCCGGGCTGTTCAATTAAGGTGCGATCATGGTGGATGATGACGGTACGGTCGCGTCTGGGGACAAGATGGTCGAGAAGGAGGCCCCCCACACCCTCCGCGAGCGGCTATACAACATCATCTTTGAAACGGACACCCGGGCCGGTCAGGTGTTCGACCTCCTGATCATCGCCCTCATCGCCGTGTCCATCTTCTCCATCATCCTCGAAAGCTACGCCAACATCCATGAGCGATACGAGTGGTACTTCTCCAACTCGGAGATAATCATCGTTGCCATCTTCACCGTGGAGTACCTGCTCAGGTTGTGGCTGTGCGACCTCCATGTGAGCAAAGGGACCGAGGTGCGGACCCTGCTGTTCGTGCTCAAGGAGAAGGTTTCCTACATACTCCGCCCCATGCCGCTGATCGACCTGCTGGCCATCGCCCCATTCTATCTCTATCGGTTGTTCTCGGGGACGGTGATGATCGATCTCCGGCCCATTCGGGTGTTGCGTATGTTCCGGGTGTTTAGGGTGTTCAAGCTCGCCCGTTACTCCCTGGCCCTGGAGTCACTGGGGATGGTGTTCTTCAAGCGCTACCGGGTGTTCCAGCTGCTGGGATTCCTGGTGTTCGTGGTGCTCCTGGCATCCTCCTCTATCCTCTACTCGGTGGAGGAGAAGTCGGCGACCTTCGAGAACATCCCCTCTGCCTTTCTCTGGTCCATCTACACCGTCGCCCAGGTTGGGACAACGACCCAGCCGGCTACATCGATAGGGCAGTTGATCGCCGGTTTCATGGTGATATTCCTGCGCATCGGCATCGTGTGCGTGTTCGGTGGCGTGTTCGGCGCAATCTTCATCGAACAGATGGTGCACAAGCGCGCCCAGCGATGTACCAATAAAATATGCGGGTACGACCGGATCGACATAACCGCTGACTACTGCCCTGTATGCGGTCACCATATCGCCGTCAAACCAAACTGCTGCGAGGACAATCCCCACTGGGCGAAGTTCTGCCGGTTCTGTGGGAAGCGGCTTAAGCGAAGTAAAGAGTAGCCACGTCAATCGAACGTTAAAAAAACGTTAAACGCAATCACTTACAACGGGTTTGAGGCAGAAAGCTCACCTCATTCATGGGTGGGATGAATGCCGTGTTTCCCCGAGGGAAACCAAACCCGAAAGGGAATTGATCCATACGATTACTGGCACGCCACCCCCCCTAAGTATATGTTGAATCGCGATCTACTATTATATGGGGAGGTGCGCTGTGAAGCAGGACGCCGATGATCTGAGTCATGTAAGGACGTCACAGTTATCTTGCCATAGCGCTCGGACGACCCTGCGGACGTTCAAGTACCGTATCTATCCATCCCGGAAGCAGATAATCAGGCTCGACTATCAGTTCTTGCTCTGCCGCGAGATGTACAACACTCTCCTGAGAAGGTGTCGGAAGGAGTACAGGACGAGTGGCACCTCTTTCAACCGGAAGGCCGAGCTCTGCCGGATCATCAAGGGGATCAAGGACGAGGATTCGAGATTCAATGCTGTGTTCTCCCAATCGCTCCAGAACGTCGCCGACAGGCTCGCCAAGGCATACCAGCACTTCTTCCGGAGAGTGAAGGAGAGGAAGGTGGGCAAACGGGTGAAGGCTGGGTACCCTCGGGCTAAGAAGCGCGTCACGAGCATCACCTACCCCCAGTTCGGGTTCCGGTTCAAGAGCGAGGACAGGCTCCAGGCCTCCAAGATCGGCAGCATCCCCATCGTACTCCATCGCGTTCCCCGGGGGAGGATCAAGACGCTCACCATCAAGCGGAACCGGGCAGGCCAGTGGTTCGCGTGCTTCGCGTGCGAGGTCAATGAGGCGGAGGGTACTCCGGCCGATGGCGAGGTCGGCATCGACGTGGGCATCGAGCACTTCGCCACGCTGTCCGACGGCACCGTCATCGAGAACCCGCGACATCTGCTCAAGAGCGAGAAACGATTGAAGCGGCTCCAGCGCAGAATGTCCAGGAAGAAGAAGGGTTCCCGGAACCGGAGGAAGGCCGTTCGTCGGCTCGCAAGACATCACGTCCATGTCGCCGACCAGAGGCGTGAATTTCTTCATCGGACAAGTCGTGCGCTCGTCGACCGGTACGGTCTCGTCGCCGTCGAGAAGCTCAACGAATCCAACATGCTCAAGAACCATTGTCTCGCCAAGCACATCCAGGACGCATCGTGGGACACCTTCATCGGTATGCTCCGCTACAAGGCTGTAGCGGCCGGGGCGGAGCTGGTCGAGGTGGACCCGAGGAACACATCACAGATGTGCAACCAGTGCGGGAACATCGTTCTCAAGGCGCTGAGCGTTCGTGTTCATCGTTGCCCGCACTGTGGGTTCGAGGCGCATAGGGACGTGAACGTCGCTCTGAACATACTCGCAAGAGCTAGGGTCGGACAGACCCGAAGTCACGCCTGTGGAGATCTCGCCTCTACTCCCGTCACGGAGGCGGGGGCAAGTGGGGTCATTGAATCAGGAACTATACGCGGTCGTCCGCACGCTCGTGTGGCCACCGCTGGAAGACCGGGGCTTTAGCCTCGGGAGGATGTCACTTATCTAGCCACCTGGACCGGTCGACGTCCAGGTCCTCGGGCCCGAACCCGTGGGGGATGAGCTTGGAGAGGATGAACACCTGGGCCTCGCCAAGCAGGTTAGCGGCGATGACCTCCATGTCACCGCCCGGCGGCTTGAACTCCATCATCTTCTGTCGGCAGAGACCGCATCCGGGGATGAGCCCCTCCTCGAGCACAACGGCCAAGGAGGTGACCTGGTACTCACCGTGCACCGCCGCTGTATTGATCGCGTTCATCTCGGCATGGCTGGTGAGTGTGTAATCCGCGGACTCGACGTTGCAGCCAACATGGACGTTCCCCGCGCTCGTGCGGGCGGCGGCCCCTACCCTGAACCCCGAATAGGGGCAGTAGGAGTTCTGCATGGCGGCGATAGCCGCGTCGACGAGCTCCCGCTGCTCGGGTGTGAGGTCGGCGGTCTTCATGGCCGGATCTCGTTGAGGGTCTGGACCAGCTTGATCTTGTTGTTGATAGAGACGTTCTCGATACCGAGAATGCCCATGGCGAGGCTGTCGCTGTTCCTTCCGATCCGTATAAGGGATACACCACGAGAGTAGAGCTCCACGGCCATCCCCTTGTTCCGTAGGAGGCGGCTGACCTCGTTCAGCTCCTCCTTTGCGTTCAGCAGCTCATCGAGCATTGTGGTCACTTGAGCGACTGCATGATGCGCATGAGGTGGGCGAGCTCTTCAGGATCGCGCAGGTCGACGTCGATCTTCTTGTCAGTGAGCTTGACGTTGACGAACTCCTTCTTGGACACTTTCAGGTCCACCTCGAGAGGGTGGGCCTTGATGATGTCCAGGACATCGTCGATGAGCTTCTTATCGATCTTGGGTTTTGCGTCTGTCATGTTAGGTCCCTCGCTTATTTCAGCTTGATCTCCCGCATGATGACGGCGGGGCTCTTCTTCAGTGTGATTGTGAGGATGCCGTTCTCGAGCGCGGCCTTTGATCCCTGGGGCACCACGGGGATAGGCAGTTCCACTTCACGCTCGATTAGGCCGAGGGTCCGCTCGGACACGAGCACGTCCTCCTCAGGCACTTCAGTAGGTCGCTTGACGTTAGCGGCGATACGCAGGTACATCTCGTTGGCCTCGAGAGTGATGTCCTCCTTAACGACACCGGGGAGCTCCACCTGGACGATGACCTCCTTGGCGGTCTGGTAGACGTCCACGGGGATGCTGCCGCCCGCCATGCCTTCGGTCACCCGGTCCTTGAGGGACATGAGCTCGGCGAGCACGTTCTCCTTCATGTCAGGAGAGATGCCCTGGGACGCCATAGCGTTCTTGAAGACCTCGGAGGCTGCGAACTTGAGGAATGTCTTGAGCTTGCTGGGCTCGCCACAGCTCTCGCCCTCCATCTCGTCCTCAGGGAGGATTCCCTCTTCCTCGATTCCGATATCGCCAGCTGAGAAGGCCGGCATAAGGACGTCGCGCTTCATGTACGCTTCGGCCGCGAAGGCCAGCGCCACGAAGGGGAGCACGCTGCGGAGCAGTCCGGTCGGTTCATCATCCATCCCGTTCACCGGGAGTGCGTCGCAGGGGCAAGAATAAAAACCCTACGGTCGAGGCCTCAGAACCACTGGTCGAGCTTTCCCTGGGTGCCCGATGACTGGTTCTTGGCCATGCGTTTGGCCGTCCGTTCGATGCGCTCGTCGGAGAAGTCATGCCCATCGGCCATGAACCGAACGATCATGGGGACGTTGGCACGACCCCATGTGGGAGAAACGTCGCCGTCGGCGTCGGGCTCGAGGAACATTTCCATGATGCGGTCCGGTGCGAGGTCGAACTCCCACGTCACGTTCTCCAAGACGCGCTCAAGTGTTCCCTGCTCCTTGACGAGCTTGAGCCCCTTCTTGGGCCCGATTCCCTTCACGCCGCCGGGATTGTAGTCCGTACCGATGAGGACGCCGAGCAGCACGAGCTGTTCACGTGTGATGCCCAGGGTCTCGAGGGTCTCAGCCAGATCAAGGCGCTCGGGGACGACCGGGACGTAGATGTTCCGACCGGGAAGCTTGCGCCGGCCCGAGAGGGTGACATTGCGGACGAAGGTGGGGGCGCCGAAGAGGAGGGAGTCGTAATCCTGGGACGCAGCAGCGTCTACTGTGCCCTTCGCCGCCATCTGGGCAGCTTGGGCCTCGCCCTCGGCAGGAGCGTCCACCCAGGGGATGCCCATGTGATCGAGGAGCGTCTTGGCCTCGGCCACCATGTCTTTTGTTAGGAACACGGCCTGCTGGGAGTACTTTCGCGCATCCTCGATGCGTCCCTCGCGGAGCGCCTTCTCCCACTGGAGCTTGGCCTCCTCCCGCACGGCACGTCGCTCGTCGAGGACAGCACGCTTTTCGAGTGGTGGTGGACCGTCGAAAACGTACACAGGCTGTACGCCCTTCTCCACGAGGTTGGCAGTGCGGTAGAACGTACCGGAAAGATGGCTTGTTATGTTCCCTTTAACGTCGTGGAGCGGGGTGCCGTCCCTCTGGCGGATGCTGGATATGAACTGGTAGAGGGCGTTGTACCCGTCGATAGCGACCTTCAGGCCGGCGAGGTCAGAGATGGCCAGCTCCCGCGGGGCTAGAAGGTCCCGGAGCTGTACGCCCATGGGCCGTCCCTAGAGGGCGCGGCGAACGTCCACCGTGTCGACCTGACTGACCCCTTCGATGGCCCCGAGAGTGTTCTCTACCTTATCGAGTATGCCCTCTTGCTCGGGGATGACGACCATCACCATGAGCGCCTTGAGCCCGAAAGCGATAGGCTGCTCGCCGATATTGTGGACCTCTACAAGGGCGCCCACATCCTTCTTGATGGTCTCCTTGAGCCCGTCCAGATCGATCTCGAGCCCGTCGGGCATAACCTTGAAGGTCGTGATTACTTCTCCCATTCTAAGGCCCCTCGAATCCACATTCCCCGCATTCGTAGGACCTGCCAAGGGCCTTGCACCGACCACAGCGAGCGACGGTGGCCTTGCCACAGTTCGGACAGGGAAATATCACAAAATATTGTGCGAGAAGGGAGTTCATCCCGCACGAGGCGCAGGTGGCTGCTTCCATGATGACCGGGCAAGGAGAGTGAGGATGTATTTTTAAGGTTTATCCTCGCCGCGCCCCGCCACCTCCGAACCCTCCTTGGTCGGGACGAGAGTATCCTGTTCTTCATGCTTTCGGACCGCTAATTACATGGCGATGAATATCGACCTCCTAGGGTCCTTCAGCGACGGAAAAGAGAAGGGGGGGCATGAGGGGGGAGTCCAGTCCCCCTCATACCATGGGAATAAGTTCTATGTAGAGGGGTGTTGTCTTGATGTGTATCTCCTCGTAGGGAGCCTTGATACTAGCGATAATCCTGTGGATGTTGTTGTAGAGGTAGGGGAGGAGATGCTTCTCCGGCCCCATTACACCACTGAGAGGGATCCTCCCGGTGCGGATGCCGTCTATGACCATCTCCCGAATGGCCAGGTACTCCTCGGGCAGGAGGTGGTCCTTGGAGTTGATGGGTGGTATGCGCTTCTTCAGCTGGCCAGGGATCTCCTCCTGGAGCCGGTAACGCTTGAGGTTACCCACCTTGCGTGAATAGAGAAGCTTGCGCTTCTCAAGAACACGGAGCTTGCTCGTGAGCGTTCGGTATTCCGGTGTGTCGGACCGTGGCTTCATACCATAGACCGACACCATCAGGTCCGCTACTGAGAACTCCTTCTTCTCGAACAACTTTCGCGCAATCTCGATGAACTCCTCGTCTCTCATTGTGTTCTCCATGACCGCCCTTCCATCCCAAGTAACTGAAGGTGAACGGAGCGATTTCCTTGCGTTTTACCTCGCTCAAACCCCTTCAGGGCGGTTTTTATGGTCCCGCTCTTCAGTTTTAAAGCTTTGCATACAAAAAAACGATGAAAATCCTTTAAAATCGCGTAACTCGCAATTAACGCCGGTTTTTATCGTATAACAAGTATTTAACGTTTAGTAACACAACTTTTTCAAATTAAGGCACATGTGGCCGTTCTATGGTCCTCGATTTCCTGCGCTCCTTGCTCGGTGGGCGCGAGGAAGAGCCCACCCCGCCTCCCGGGCCAATCGAAGTCGAGCTCAACGAGGTGGTTGACCTCGTGCGTGAGCGTACCCGGGGAGAGGCCCGCGACTCGATCGACCGTGTGAACGAGCTGGCATCAAATATTCGCCGTCGGCTCGAGGCACTTGAACAGCTGGTCGAAGCTCTGGACGAGGAAGAGGTCGATAATGACGAAGTGGACGTTCGCCTCATCAAGGCAGTAGGCGAATCCCGGCGCCACCTCCAGCGCAAGGTGGCCAAGGCCATGCACAAGGTAGCCTTTCCCCAGGATGAGCGATTGGATTCCCTTGCCGAGTTCACCGATTCTCTTGACGCGTCGCTCCGCATGCTCACGAAGGCCAGCCAAGCCCATGTCTACTATCTCTCCGTGGTCTTCCCCAAGGATACCAAAGCGGTGGGTGAGGAATTGCGAGAGCTGGTCGAGCTCCATAAAGAGCTGTCCAAGGCAATGAAGGGCCTCAGGTCCATTGGTGGCCTGGACGAGCTTGCCGAACTCGTGGCAGACGCTCAGGAGGCGGACGTGATAGGGCAGCGGATGGACGAAGAGACGGAGCGGCTCCAAGACCGCCTTGAGGTGCTGGAGGGTGAGGTCACGTCGTTGGGGGCAGAACGTCAGGCCACGGAGGGTGAACTGACCGAGGTGGAAAAAGAGCTAGAGGACGCACGTGAGCAACTACACGAGGCCGGACGCCGTATCGAGACGACGCTCGGAGGCGTTAAGAAAGCGTTAAAAAAGTATCAGAAAACGCTAGACTCGGGCGATGAGTCCCAGGTGGCCGCGGCATATCTTAAACGGCCAGTGGCCACTCTGGTCGCCGAGGGTCCACAACACCCCCAGTTCTCCAGGCTACTTGATGGGCTAACAACTGCCTGTGATAGCCGGTCCTTGGGAATCAAGAAGGACAAGGCCACCAAGACCAAAGCGGCCTTGAAGCAACTCCAGGACGGCGCATTAGCACCCCACATAACGTCCTATACGGCACTGGCCGAGGAGGTCCAGAAGAAGGAGCGCAATCTCGCCGAGCATCCAGTGGTCCAACGCGCCCACGAGCAGGACGCGCGGTTGAGGGAGATGGAGCGCGAGACCGAGAAGATGTGCCGTGAGCTCAAGTCCCTTGAGCGTGAAGCGGACATCGTCGTGCGCCGGAGGGACACTGACCTAGCGAATATCGGACGGATAGCGACATCCCTTGTCGGATCCAGGGTGCGCGTAGTCACTTGAGGATTGATCCCCGAATTCACAGGTATTAACGTCCGCTATCTTCAATGGCATACGAATAGGCTCCCGTATCGCGGTCCGCTGCTGCTTTTTCAAAAGGTTTTAATGTATTCATCGAATGGTGAGGGTTGCGACTGTGGTCCAGTCTGGTCTAGGACTCAGGCTTCCCAAGCCTGCTGCCCGGGTTCAAATCCCGGCAGTCGCATTCATTCTCGCCCCCGCACGCGGGGGCAGAACCTACAGGAAAGAGATCACTTTTCATCCGCGAACTCGGCGCCCAGCTCCTTCACATTCCGGGAGAGGCTCTCGACGCGCTTTTCCATGAGCTCGGCGATGAGGGACTCGTACTCGGACTGTTTTCCCTCCAGCAGCCTCAGCTGTTTTTCGAGCTCGTGGATCCGTTCGATTTCCAGAGCACGTCGCCCCTCTGACTCTGCAAGCTTGGACTCAATGTCCTCCGTCGACACGGTCGCGGCCGAGCGACGCACATCAGCGTCGATCCGTCGTGCTTCGGCCTCGCGGAGCTTGGCCGTGAGCTTATCGTTCTCAGCCTTGAGGGTCTCGATACGGTCGTTGAGCTCGGCGATCTTGGCCTTGAAGTACAGGGTCCCCGTGGGCACGGAATGGCTAGTGTTCCCAAGCTTTATCAACTTTAGTCCCCTGGGCACACTCGTGGACGAGCTCCTAACGGCCCTGCGGGAACGGACGCGGGACGAGGGTATCGACATACCCGGGATCATCGGCCAGAATGGGACCAAGCGCGATGTGCTCTCCGCGATCCTTGCTGGCCGCCATATTATCATCAAAGGTTATCCGGGTGTCGGAAAGACCACGCTCGCCCGTACGATAGCGGAGCTCCTGCCTTCGGTGAAAGCGGTTGAGGGCTGTCCCTATCATTGCGATCCCAAACGGCCCGTGTGCCCGTTGTGCCGCTCACGAGAGGGGAAGGCGACAGTGAATACGGTCACTGGCGCCCAGCGGTTCATCCGTGTCCAGGGGAGCCCGGACCTCCAGGCCGAGGACCTTCTTGGTGATATCGATCCCGTGAAAGCCATGAAGTACGGCCCCTCTAATCCGCGGGCGTTCACTCCCGGCAAGCTTTTGAAGGCCAACCGCGGAGTTCTCTTCTTCGACGAGCTCAACCGGTGCCCAGAGCGGCTCCAGAACGCGCTGCTCCAGGTGCTGGAGGAGGGGATCGCGACCTTGGGAGGGTACGACGTCGACTACCCCGCCCGTTTCATCCTCATCGCAACCATGAACCCGTCCGAGTACGTGGGTACCGAGAAGCTCTCTGAGGTACTGCTGGACCGGTTCGACACCACGACCATGACCTACCCTGCTACGACCGAGGACGAGCGAACCATCGTTCAGGAGCGGAGTAAGGTCGTGGAGGGGGTTGCGGTCCCGGATGACCTGCTCGCCCTCATGATCGCCATCGTTCGTGCCACACGCGACCACAAGGACATCGAGCGACCTGCCGGTGTCCGCGCTTCTATTGGATTGTACGAGCGGACACAGACGAACGCCATGCTCCAAGGCCGCGACAAGGTCATACAGCAGGACGTGCTGGATGTCGTTGAATCCGTGCTTGCCCATCGCATCCATCTTTCGGGCCGTGTGAGCCATGTCAAGAGCCCCGAGGACGTCCTCAGGGACATAGTGGACACCGCTCTCCGCGAAGCAAAAAAAAAACAAGCGTGAGCGATGAGCCGGAGGATGCTCCCCCTGACGGGGAAAAGGGCGGTGGGGCCAATCCGCCGACGGATATCGACCTTTCCTATTTCGATGAGCTCGAGCCTAAGGAGAGGCAGAGCCTCCTGGACGCTGCCAGCAAGGAGAGCCAGGACGCCCAGGTCCTGCGCACCATGATGAACCGGGGCGTCTCATCCTTCGATCCGTCCCATCTCGCCCGCCTCCTCACCTCCAATACGAAAGCGGCCGTGGGCGTGTACGGGGAACCGTTCCTGGAGGCGATGACCGGGCTTATGCTGCTGGACTTCGATGCGTACGAGGGCCATCCCGATCGCAAGGGCGAGCTGACCAAACGCATCGATAAGCAGGTGGGTGCCATGATGCGGGCCGGCTACTTCACGGCACGTGAGGGCGAGGGATTCGAGATCAGCGAGCAGGGAGAAGAGCTGGCCGCCGTGAGCCTTCTCATCGACGAGCTGGAAGGCCTCTCCCGGATGGGTCGCGGCGATCACGCGATCCATACCTTGGGGGAGCGTGAGCACGGGTATCCCATGTCCCTCCGCCCCTACCGAAAGGGTGACTCCTATAGGGATATCTCCGTTCGCCAGAGCCTCAAGCGCGCGGTTGTGCGGGGACGCGACTTCCCACGTACCGAGGACCTTCGTGTGTATGAGCGCACGCGCAGCGTCTCCTTGGACATCGTGTACGCCCTGGACATCTCGGGGAGCATGCATGGGGACAAGCTCGATGCAGGCAAGAAGGCCGCAGTCGGGCTCGCGTTCACGGGCACGAAGGCCGGTGACCGCGTGGGAGTCGTGGCGTTCAATGTCAGGCCTACCCGGGTCGTGGAGCCAACAGCGCAGGTGGAGCAGGTTGCCCGGGAGGTGACGGCCCTCAGCCCTGCCCTGGGTACCGATATCGCGGCCGCTATCAGAGCTGGCCGGGAGATGCTCATTGACGCGTCAACACCGCATCGGGGCCGCCACATCATCGTGATCTCCGACGCCATCCCCACAACCGGGGACGAGGATCCGGTGGAACGGTCCTACGAGGAGGCCTCCATCACCGCTGCCGCCGACATAACCATCTCGCTTGTTGGCATCGACCTATCTGAGGAAGGGGAGGACATCGGTCGCACGCTCACCCGTATCGCTGGAGGACGCTTCTACCATATATCCAATCCTCACGACCTACACAACGTGGTGCTTGAGGAGCGGAACGAGGCGCGGATGGGCCTGATGTCCAACCGCCCTCAGCGGACCCGGTGGGGTTGACCATCAGAGGCCACGGGCCTTGCGGTAGCACTCCTCTGCATGACCATGGTCGTACTGCTTCTTGTAGAGGTCGCCGAGGAACTCCCAGGCCTCCCGGTCGTCAGGCCATCGTTCCAAGAGATGTCGTGCGGCGATGATCGCCCGCTCGTTGTCCTGGTTATGCCCGTGGCAGAGGGCGAGGTTGAACCAGTATTTGCGCACCCTGTCGTTGATCTTGATTGCCTCAGAGTAGGCGCCTGATCCAAGGCCGTACTCATGGCGGAGATAGTGGACGTACGCGAGGCGGCCCCACGCCTGATGGTTCCTCTTATCCGAGGCCACAGCGTTCTTGAAGCAGCGCAAGGCCCGATTACCGTCCCCGGGCCCCTCAAGCCACAGCTCGCCCAGGTCGGTCCAGGCGGGCGAGCAGTGCGGATCAATCTTCACCGCCCGCTCGAAGAGCTTGATGGCCGTGGGGATGTCCCCGAGCTGGTGGTAGGCGTTGCCGGCATGGGCGAAGTAGTCGGCGCTCGTCTTCTTGGTGGTCGCGGCGTTCTCCCAGGCGGGTGCCGCCTTGTCCCAGCGGCCGCGCTTGCCCTGGAGGAGGCCGAGCTTGGCCCACGCTCGGTGGAAGGATTTATCGGCCATGACCGCCCGTTCGTAGTAGTGGACGGCCTTCCCAGTCTCGTTCTGACGTTCGTATCCCTCGGCTAGATTATAGTAGAGCATGGGATCGTCGACCTTTCCGACGGTCTCCACCCGCTGAACGAGCACGTCCACTTTCTTGGGATCGGAGCGCCCCTCCTTCAGCATCTCCTTGATCTTGCGCAGATCGGCCTTGATGTCCTTGTGGTCATCTTTCATCTCGCGATGGTCGTCGGCAAGGCCGTCCAGCCGACGGTTCACTGAGGAGAGCATGGCTGCCAGCTGCCGGTCGGTCATCACCGAGAGCTTGGCGACCAACTCACGCTTCACCTTTTCTCCGCGGTCCCGGCTCCGCTTGTCGAGGAAGGAGAAGAACTTGGTACTCTGACGGTCGATGAACCTCAGCACCGAGTCCGAGTCACGGCCGGCCCGTTTCTGCGTATCACGCACTTCGGAGCGCATCCGTGTGATAATATCCTCCACGTCCTCGGGGGACATCCCCTCCCGGTCCAGTTCCTCCCGGACGATCCTGGTCACGTTCCTCCAGTTTTCCGGTGAAAGGGGCTTGGTGTGGAATCGGCTGTCAAGGGAGCGCTTGAACAACCGGGGGGACAACTTTTTCGCTGCCTTCGCTCCGAGACGGGCCATCACAGCTTCCACGGTGAGCGAGAGCGCGCAGTGGAGCACTATCGTACTCAGTGGATCGACCATTCAACCACTTCCAGGAGTATTAAACGTTTTAACTTGGGCCTATGGGACGTGACTTCCGTCCCGCAGTCGACTGTGATCGGCCGCCTCTTATTCGATCCTCTCGGTGAACACAACGCCACGCTTCGTGAGCTCGGCAAGTACGAGCTGGAAGAGCTCGTGGTCGCGTCCGAGGAACTCGGGCGGGAACACTCCCTTATCGGTGACGCGGCCGGCAAGGACCTGGCGAGCCACAATGGCCGCCGGGAAGCCCGTTGTCCGTGACATCGATGAGAACCCCGTGTCCTCATCGTACCGGTCCATCAGGTCGTAAGTATATGTCACCTGCTTGTCGTTCTTGAGACCCGCGACCTCGACACGCATCACCGTGAACTCGCGGTCCTCGGGCCCGAGCTTCCACATTGGGAATAGGAGGCGCGTTGTGAGGTCGAGCGGTTTGACCTGCGTCCCGTTCTTGAGCTCGATCTTCTCCTGGGAGAAGAAACCGGTCTCCCGCAGCACACGCATGAGCTCGATGTGTCCGGGGTAACGCATTGTCTTCTCCTTCATGTTCGGTGCGTCGATCGTGGTGATGAGTGAGCGCAGGCCATCGGTGTTGAACGCCTCGAGCGTTCCGATGTCGGGGAAGTCCACCAGCTCGGGCTCAGAGAGCGCCGGGAGGACGACCACCTTGCCGTCGCGAACGAGCCGCGCAGGGCGTGTGTACTCCTCGAGCACGTCGATCGGAGAGAAGGGCGCCTTGTATTCGTAGGGCCAGCTGCGCTCCTTGGGGAGGCCGCCGACCATGATTGTGAGGTCGGTCGTCTTGTCAAGGATGGAGTCGACGTACCCCGGGATCATATTGCTCATCCCGGGCGCCACACCACAGTCCACCACCGCGGTGACACCGTGCTCCTTGGCCAGCCCGTCCAGTGCCATGGCGTCCTCGGGCATGAACGAGATGTCCACGATGTTCTTGCCAGCGCGGATGACCGTCTCGAGGTTCTTGAAACCCAGGAAACCGGGCAATGAGCCGATGACGAGGTCGTACCCCTGGATGAGCTGTGTGATGGTGTCCGCGTCCGAGAGGTCGGCCTGGACGAACTCTATACCATGTGGTGTGAGCTGTTCCTTTAGAGCGGGATTGAGGTCCGCCACGGTAACGTCGATGTCCTTGTCCGCGGCGAGGTCACGGGCCATGACCTGGCCAACGAGCCCGCCACCGAGCACGATAATTTTTATCATGATACTGCCCGGGCTGGTGGGGAGAACATTAAAGTCTTTCGTGGAGGGCGCGTCCCTAGATCGGGTTTACCACCGCGTCCTTCCGACTGGCGGCCTTCTCGGAGGCCTTCAGCTTGTCGTCGAGCTTCTTGATGGCCTTCTCGCCGTGCTCCCAGAACTCGTAGGCGTGCTCGAATAGGTCGGTGAGCGCCTGGGCGAAGAAGGAGGACCGCAGCCAGATGCCCGTGTCGTAGGAGGGGTGCACGGCGTTCTCTGGCACCACCATGAACATGACCTCATCGTTATCGATCACGTAGATACGGGCGTGGATATCCTCTGAGTGGCGTACCTTCGCAATGGTCAGGAGGAGCTTGGCGTCCGTCCTGTTTGTCTCGTTGAGGTGGGCGGCCATCTTGATGATGGCACCGTTCTTGCTTGCCTTCTTCAAGGCTTCGATATGCTCCTGAGCCAGATAGGTGATGCCGTCGGAGGTCGTGAGGATGATGATGGAGGTCTTGGCGTCCCGGATCATCAGGTCGAGATGGTCACGCATGTTGGTCTGTCCGCGTACGGCGCCCGATTCCTCGGGGGGTGCGATGAACTCGGACCCTTGGGAGTAGAGGTTCTTGAGCTTGCCCAGAACGTTGCTCTTCTCGATGCGCTCGACCTCATCGAGGTGCTTAACGCGCTCGGTCTCGGTGTAGTCCTTGACGGCCGTGATGATGTCCTTGGGCGGCACGACAACGTACTTTATGGGCTTGCCCGGTTTCTGTGAGATGAACTTCTTTGACTCGAGGCTCTCGAGCACGTCGTAGGTGCGGGAGCGCGGGACGTTGGAAATGTCCGCAAGCTCTCCGGCAGTAGCACTCCCTTTCGACAGAAGGGCGAGCCATACCTTCGTCTCGTAGAGGTTGAGGCCGAACCGGCGGCGAATCTCACTGACAAGCTCTTGGTCGTGGATCATTAATGGACACCGCAGACGACGACGCGGCTATGTTTTTTAAATGCTATGCTTCGGCAGCGTTCCCGATTCGCTCTCGCCATGCGGCTGCGCGGCGCTCGTCACCGTACGCCGCATAGAGCTCGGCCAGTCGCTGTACAACCTCCGCGTCGTCCGGTCGCAGCCGTGCCGTCGCCTCGTGGAGCATGATGTCCCTATAGAGTCGTTCCCTTGAGAAGCAGCGTCGGGCCCGGGCGGTCTCGCCACGTCCTTCAAGGAGCATACCCGCTGTAGCCCAGGCGTCAGGGACGTTCTCTGGAGCGAGCATACCACACGCTTCCTCATGGAGGATAGCGAGGTCAGGCCGTCCAGTTGCCTCGAGCACCAGGGCCATGCCCCGGTTGGCCTTCTCGTGGTCCCGATCGAGCTTCAATGCGCGACGCAGGTGCTCTTCTGCAGAGGAGGGCTTGGTCTGACGGAAGGCCACTATCCCAAGGCCGGCCCAGCCCAGTACGCTCTTCGGATCGCGTTCAACGAGCTCGCGGTACACGACCTCCGCTTCGTCGAACGCCTCCCGTGCGATGAGTGCCTCCCCCAGCCGCTCGGCCGCCTCGGGCCGTCCCAGCTCAAGGGACAGGACGCGTCGAAAGCATTTCTCGGCTCCTTCTCCAGTACCGCCGAGGGCCACCCCGAGATCGATCCAGATATCAGGATTGTCAGGAGCTACAAGGGTCAGGGACTCGAGGGTCCGGACCCACAGGGCCCGATGGTCGTCCCTTCCCTTCTCGAAAACAAGACGTTCGAGAGCGGTGGCGAGGTTCAGGAGCGTCTCGGGTCGTGTTGCGTCCACCTCGAGCGCTTCGGAGAAAGCACGGACCGCATCCTCGAAACGACCTGCCCGCACAAGACATGAGCCGAGGTTGTTGAGCGCCGTTGGATCATCTGGGTCCCGGGACAGGACATCTTTGAACCGCTCGATGGCCACACCGACGCGGCCTTCCTCGAAAGCATCCTTTCCCTGACGGAGCAGTTCCTCTATGTCCGTCGTGGATTCGCCCATGGTGGGTGTGATGGCGGCCATCCTATAAGAATAACTCACCTAGACGAGGGCGAGCACGATCGGGATGGTCAGGGTTGAGAGCATTGTGGTGAAGAACACCGCGCGGGCCCCCACCTCGGCATCCAGCCCGAGCCGTTCGATGAGGATGACGTTCACCGTGGCACTGGCGCTGCCGAACTCCACGGCGACACAGGTACGCCACGCGAGAGGGAGGTCCACCAGACGGGACACTGTGACTCCTAGGATCCCGCCGACGACCAGACGCAGCCCGACTACTAATGCCGTAACTCTGTCCATCTTGAAACCATCAGAATCCGGCCGAAGACTTGCGCCCACGACGAACAGGGCCAAGGGGCCCGTTACGGTATCCATGCGGGAGATTACGGGGAACGCGAGGCGTACGAGCATGTCCGGGGGAGAGCCCGGCATGAGAACGATAACCACCGCCAGTGCCATGGCGGCCAGGAGGGGCCAGAACTGGGCGTACACCGTGCGGGGATCGAAGGTGTCCCGGTCCATGAACAGCGGCGTCAGGAGCAGGAACGTGAGGAAGTACGCTTGCGAGTAGAACACCGCGGCCAGTGCCCCCGCTTCCCCGGCAGCCGAACGGATGAAGGGGAGGGGGATGAAGATACCGTTGTGGTGTGCCACGAGGAACACGAGCGTATCCCGGGAAGGGCCCGAGAGCCCGAACCAACGAGCGGTGGCCAACGTAAGCCCCATGAACACGATGTACTGGCCCACCGCAACCAGCCCGAGACGCCAGAGCGAGCGGGCCACGTCCCGCTCGAGCCCAGCGGCACCGGTGAGCACCGACGCGGGGATGAACACGAAGAACAGTACCAATAGCGCCCGCCGGACCAGCTCCTCCGAGAGAATCCCTTTCCTGCGAAGAAGATGGCCTGCGGCCACCAGCCCGAGGAACGTGGCGTATGTCTGGAGGGGGAGCATGGTAGCAGCTCTCCGCAGCCCTATCCATGTTTTTATATACTTTGGTCGCCCTTTTTCGAAGGGTACCCCCCGGTGAGTCCAATGGCCCGTCATATCCCCACGCTCATTCTGCTCGTAACGCTCCTGCTGTCCGCTCCCGCGGTAGCGGTGACGTACGCCGAGGTATGGAGCGTGGACGGTGACCTGTTCACTGTAGGTGACGCCGATAATGACGGGAAGGACGAGATCGTCGTACTTCCGTGCGATGTGTACAGCTGTTCTGCTGCAGGATGCAAGCGGGATTACTCATGTGGCGCCTCCGCTTCGGACGTATGGTCGGTGGCAGTGGGCGATGGCGATGGCGACGGGAACAACGAGATCTATCTGGGGAAAACGGGTGGCTTCTCCGTATACCGGTGCGACAACTCCCGGTGCGTCGAGGCAGGCCAGGGTGAGACCCTTTACAACGGCCGAGCGGTCGGGTTCGCTGCGGGCGATGTGAACAACGATGGCACCAATATCCTCATGGTGGGCACCAATCCCGTCAAGGAATGCGGTGCCGGTCGCGTCACGGGTACGTGCACCGATGGCACGAAGAGCTGGGGTCTGCTCATCAGCTACACTTGCGACGCCGATGGGTGCGTGGACCAATGGTTCTACGAAATGAAGGGCACCGTCGACGACATCGATATCGTGGACGTGGACAATGACGGGAAGAACGAGGTCCTCGCCGCCCGCAACGTGCTCGCCTGCGATAACAACCGGTGCGACAAGACGAACGACGGGAGCTCCGTCGATCCCGAGGACATCCAGGATGGGGACTTCCTCGGTACCTACACGGCCGTCGGCGACCTGGACGGCGATGGGAAGAGCGAGCTGGTGACAAGAAGCGAGACCAACCTCTACGTCTACAGCTGTGACACCTCCTCGTGCGAGCGGATGAGCGTCGAGACACCGGCCTCGAGCGCGTTCGATGTCGGGACGCTCAACGAATCCCACCCCTCCCTGTTATCGGGCAACGCCACAGACAGCTCGCTCGTCGAGAGCATCATCGTCGACGGCAAGCTCTCATCGTCACCTCTGTACATATCCTCCGGAGGTGCGGGCGCGACCCAGCTGAAGGTCGTGCATTCCAACGGCGATCGCATGGTAGCGGTGCGTCTGGGTACAAAGGTACGCCTCTTCGCCGCCCGTCTGGATCTGGACGAATCGTGCGAGCGCGATAACCAGTGTGGTTCCGGGATCTGCGCGGGGGGTGTGTGCAGCGATGGATCGTACGGTGCCGTTTGCGAGGCGGCCAACGACTGCGACTCGGGCAACTGCCTGAACGATATCTGCTGCGAGTCGGGCAAGGAATGCTGCCTTGAGGACAACCAGTGCTCCAAGGGCGTGTGCGACGTGGGCTCCTACGCGTGTCACGTCCGGGCCGAGGGCGATATCTGCACCCAGGACGCCGAGTGCGACACCGTCACGTGCACGAACGGCGTGTGCTGTACTGTCGGGAAGGCATGCTGTACGAAGGACGACCAGTGCGCGGAGGGTGAGGTGTGCTGCGCTGCCGGCGAGTGCAAGCCCATCTACGATGTGGTCAAGATATATCCCCCTAACAGTACTGCCGTAGCACCCGGCACCGAGATCTTCGTGACCGGCGACAGCGGGGGACCGCCCCGCGAGGGCGCGGTGTGCTACACCGCAGCCCTGGAGCCGGGTCAGACCTATCAGCTTGCCTGGAGCTTCCCGGAGGGCTTGGGGATTACCGCGGAAGACTCCAGCATCTCCCGACTGAAGGGGCCGGACGCTGCCGTTATCAACCTCGACTGGAAGGTTGTGGGCGATGGCGAGCTCACAGCCGACTTTACCGTGCTGGAAGCGGGTGACTGGGATCTGGTCATGAGCGCCCTGGGTAACGGAGTTGGGTACAAGTACACGTTCTCGGCCACCGAAGCAACGACCGGGCTCGTACCGACGCCCGAGGCTGTCGTGCAGGAGACCACCCCCGAGCCCGAAGCGGCCGCGACCGAGGCCACACCCGAGCCCACGGCGGACGCACGCGTGGAGAATCCGCCTGCCGTTACCCCGGCTCCCGAGGCCATCGCCGCCGCTCCGCCCGCCGCGACTCCGACACCCGCACCGGCTACGCCTGCACAATCCCCGCCCGCGACAGGGATCACTTCTGCCTTGGGCGACACCACGACCCTTCTGGTGGCAGGATGTCTTCTGCTCGCGCTCCTGTTTACCTACCTCAAGCGGGCTCCTATCGCTCGTGCCGTGGATGGTAGTGTTATGGGCATCACAGTGGCCGACGCGGAGAATCCCGCAGGGTTCGATTCGCTGAAGCTCTCTGTGTACCGCACATACACCACGAGCATCCGGCCTTCCATCAGCCACTTCCTGGAAGGGGCCGCGGCCACGACCGATGCAGATGTGGTTCCGGCCGCAGCCTCTGCTGGAGCCGCAGTGCCCGCCACCCTCCAGGACTCGGGTAGTCCCTACTCGCGCCAGGCCGTGTCACAGGCGGTCCGGTACGAGACCATCGACCGCAAGGAACTGATGGAGAAGCTCAAGACACTCAAGGAGCTCCTGGACAACGGCCTTATCACGCCGGATGACTACAACCGCAAGAAGGAAGAGTACCTGGCCAGGTTCTAGTCGCTCTGTTCGCAGCCATACGAACAGGCCACGAGCATCAGATGGGGTGGGCGGGCCCTAAGGTTGATCTCTTTCGATGCCGACGACTTCTTCGCCAGCTCGAAGGTATTCCTCGATCCGCTCAGCAACATCGTCGATGAGATATCGCCTGGTGAACGAGAACGCCTCGACAGGGCTTACGCCCTCAGTGAAACGGTACCGGTTCTTCGACCGCTCGACCAGATGAAGGGCCGCCAGCCGTCTGAGGTGGCGACGCAGGTTCGAGGCGGCCAGACCTTCGGTCACACCCATGGTCTTCAGCTCGTTCACGAGCTCCTCCAATGTGGATTGTTCCCCCCTGGCATGGGTCCGGAACAGGGCATGGAGGACATCCACGATGGTGTCACGCCGGTCGTTGGGCTGGAGAACGCCGAGGGAGAGGCAGATGCGGCGGAAGAGCTCCCGTTCCTGAGTAGACCGGGGGCGCTCGTACTTGCGTAGTGTGATCTCCTTGAGGGGCGCGGCCATACCGGTGATAAGATGCGCTTGAGAATTAAAACCTGTCGGAATGGGCGAGATGATATAGTCGCTCTCAGTACAGGAACACTTTAAGCAGCGACGGGCGACGTGCGAAGAGCCGAGCAGCTCGGGTGAAACCCTTGCCCGCGAGGAAGTCCACGACGTCCTTGGGAGTGATCTTGGTGATGAGGTAGTCGAGGTCCTCGTCGGAGAGCGAGTGGACCGCGCGTCTGGCACGAACGAGGCTATTCTGGAAGGCGCCGTACCCCTTGCTCCACCGCTCTTCGTACTCCTTGAGGGACTTCTTTGATGTGTCACCACGACCTATGGCCTTGGCAGCGGTCTCGCCGGCGAACCTCCCGGCTTCCATGGCCTCACAGATACCTCCGGCATGGATGGGATTGACCTGGCGGGCCGCATCACCGGCGACCATGATACCATCGGCCACAAAGTGACTGATCGACTCACCTACAGGGATGGTCCCAGCGTTCACCTCAAGGACACTCCCTTGGGCCAGCCCTGGTTCAGAGGCTATGAACCGCTTGAGGTAAGTGATAGAATTCTCCTCGTCAGAACCGAGGACCGTGACACCTACATTGGCAACATCATCGCCCTTCGGGAATACCCATGCATAACCGCCACCAGCGGTCCTCCGGCCGGTCCAGCAGGTGACCATGGTGGGATCGGGGATGTCGATACCTGCCATTTCGAACTGGACACCGGAGCTCAGATTCTTTGGCTGGACTGGTTCGGTAAGTCCCAGCGACCGGGCCATGGTGGCGTCCACACCGCCACAGCAGATGACGATGGCCGCCTCCTCCTCCCAAGTCCGGCCCGCGGAAGAGAGGGTGACTCGTGTAGTATCTCCGTCTCGCACCACCGACTCTGCGCGAGTCCAGGCCTGGACATTCGCGCCATCGCGCACGGCGAGGGTGGCCAAGTATTTATCGAACAACTTCCGCTCCACAACCACACCGACCACGTGGTCCTCCCGGGCAGATACCCTGCGGCCATTGGGCGCAACGAATGTGAGGCCATGGATGCGTTGAGCGATCCACCGCTCATCCTCGGGTACCATGTCACGCTTCAAGACCTCGAGCACCACTCCTTCGGCACACCGTTTGGGAGCGCCAATCTCCTGGCGCTGGTCCACAGCGAGCACATCAAGGCCTTCGCGGGCAGCAAATCGTGCAGCGTTCGCCCCTGCGGGGCCTACACCGATAACGATGACGTCAGGCACGTACAATTCACTCCAGAGATATAGCGCCCGTGGGACATACCGCTACGCACGCCCCACAGGAGACACATTCCTTATCGTCGATGATGATGATAGGATCATGGAACACGCTCGCGTCCACGGGACATGTCACGATACAGCCGCCGCAATGCAGGCATAGGTCCTCGTTCACGACAGCGACCACGACTCTATCACCTTATGGTACGAGACGGGATCGGTCACGGGGGAAGAGCACGGTCTCCCGGATGTTCTTGACGTCCAGGATGATCTGGACCACGCGCTCGATTCCCAGACCCAGGCCACCGTGGGGGGGCATCCCGAACCGGAAAGCGTCCAAGTAGAATGTGAAGTCGCTCGTGTCCAGACCCTGTTCCTTCATCCGATTGATAAGAACGTCGTGCCGGTGCTCGCGCTGGCCGCCCGAGGTGATCTCCATCCCGCTGAACTCCAGGTCGAAAGCGCGGCATACTTCGGGACGCTCGTCGTTGACCATGATATAGAAGGGCTTGATACGCGAGGGGTATTCTGTGATGAAGTAGAGGTCATGGCCCTTCTCGGCCATGATCTTGCCGAGGACCTTCTCTGCCTCGGTCGAGAGGTCCTCGCCCCATTCGACCTCTGTCTCACTGGATGCGTTGATGAGCTCGACAGCTTCAGAGTAGGTCACCCGGGGGAAGGGTATACTGACCTCAGGTAGCTCCACACCCATCTCTTCGAGCTGGAGGGAGCAGGAGGTCCTGACATGCTCGAGCGCATGGGCGAGCACTCGTTCGAGCATTCCCATGACGTCCTCCTCGCTCTCGATGAAGGCCATCTCCATGTCGATCGAGATGAACTCGGACAGGTGACGGATGGTATCCGATTTTTCAGCCCGCCAGGCCGGGGCGATCTCCAGGATCCGGTCGAGCCCGGATCCCATGAGCATCTGCTTGTAGAGTTGCGGTGACTGGGCAAGGTAGGCCTCCCGATCGAAGTAGGCGATCGGGAAGAGCGTGGAGCCTCCTTCAGCACCGGCTGCAACGATCTTGGGGGTGTGCACTTCCACGAATCCCTCATCGTCACACTTCCGGCGGAACTCCGCGAGCAAGGCGTCCTTGATAATGAACACACGGGTGACGTTCTGCCGACGAAGGTCGACGACTCGGTTGTCCAGACGCGTGTCCAGCTCGGCGTGGACCTTTCCCGTCACGTCAAGGGGGAGGGGAGTATCGGCGGGATTGAGCACCGTGACCGTTTCCGGAATGATCTCCACGCCATGGGGGGCCTGGTTGTTCTTTTTGACCTGCCCCGAAACCGATACGACCGACTCCTTTGAGAGTGATGCGATCGTGGCGAAGAGCTCAGGCTCAAGCTTCTTCTTGATAGCGGTGACCTGGATAATCCCGGTCTTGTCCCTCAGGAGAAGGAACCTGATCCCGCCCAGATTTCTCTTACTGTGCACCCAGCCAGCTACGTTCACTGCCTTGCCGTCGAGGGCCTCGGTCAGCTCACAGGTCCACTTTGTTCTCAATACCATGATGCTACACGTCCGTTGGATCTCACAAGTACATGTTGTGGAAGAGCGTCCACACCACTCCCCAGACGAAGGCGAACGATGCCACCCACCCACCGGCCCCCTTGGTCGGTACGAGGCGCTTGGCGGCGAGCACTACGGCCGCAAGCAGAGGAAGTACCACGACATAAGCCATGATCTGTTCTTCCTGCTGGGACGAGAGGTATCCCGCAATCATCGCAAGCGCCACGGTGAAGAGCGTGACAACCGTGTTCGTCGTCATCGCTGGGTTCCGGACCGACAAGAGTTTTAATTCTTTCCACCAC
The DNA here is from genome assembly GCA_030753015.1 of Candidatus Undinarchaeales archaeon. Lineage (GTDB taxonomy): Archaea > SpSt-1190 > SpSt-1190 > JASMDC01 > JASMDC01 > JASMDC01. The sequence goes on from JASMDC010000001.1 coordinate 91,577, forward strand.
ATCGCGGCCAGTGACCCCGCAGGAGCTCGCGACACTTCGTCCCCGAAAGCGGACGTTGGTCCTGGCATTGGTGGTCAGCGCTCTCATATTCGTTCTGCTCCTCCTTATGGAGGAACGAGAGGTCCTGCTCACGACACTGGGGGACGCGGACATCACGTATATCGCTTTCGCTGTGCTCGCCGACATACTGGTCATAGTACTGGTCACGTGGCGCTGGCATGTGCTCCTTGAGCGCCAGGGCGTGCGGGTCCCATTCGCGCCCGAACTCGACATGGTGGCGGGCTCCATCGCGCTCAACAATGTCCTCCCTTCAGGCCGCATCGCGGGTGATCTGGTCCGCCCCATCCTCCTTGAGAAGGGATTCGGCGTCCGAAAACGACAGGGGTACGCCAGTGTTTTCGTCGACAAGGCCTTCGACTTCGGCTTCGCCTTCCTCCTCACCACCGTCTTCCTCGCGTACCTTGCGGTCTCAAGGGGTCTGGTGGGATGGTACGTCGTTGCCGTGTCGATTGTGCCGCTCCTCGTGCTCGTGGCGGTTGTGCGCAACCTCGACCTGCTCGAAGGCATCGCTCTCGGCAGGCTCGGGCGTGAACACCGGGAGGTGGTCGAGGACGTGTTCATCGAGCTCCGCACCCTGCTCCACGATCCATCCACCCTGACCGTATGCGTGCTCTGCACCATCCTCTCCATCGTGTTCCTCACCATCCGCACATGGTTCATCCTGGCAGGGCTGGGCGTGGAGAACGTGGGAATGGTGGTCTGCTGCATGATCGCCATCCTAGAGACCATGCTCTCGTCCGTCCCCATCACGCCTGGAGGTCTGGGTTTCGTGGAGGGTGGCCTCGTCACCTTCACCGCAGTGCTGGACATCGCCCGGGGACCGACCTTCACCGTCGTGGATAGGTTTATATCATATTGGCTTCGAACCGTGTTCGGGCTCTCACTCCTGGGGAGGTTCAGCAACAAATGGACCTGAGCGAGGTTTGGACAGAAAAATATAGGCCACGGTCACTGAGCGATGTGGTAGGGCACGCCGAGATAGTCGCCCGCCTCAGAGGATTCGTAGAATCTGGATCGATACCGCATATGCTCTTCGCAGGGCCTGCTGGAACGGGTAAGACCACGACAGCCATCGCCGTGTCTCGCGAGCTCTTCGGCGACCAGTGGCGCTATAACTTCCTCGAGAAGAACGCGTCCGACGAGCGCGGCATCGACGTGGTCCGCTCCACCATCAAGAACTTCGCCCGCACGAAGGCCATCGGCACCGCCTTCAAGATAATCTTTCTGGACGAGTGCGACGCCCTCACAAGGGACGCCCAGAACGCTCTCCGGCGTACTATGGAGAATTACTCGCTCACCTGCAGGTTCATCCTGTCCTGCAACTACTCCAGCCGCATCATCGATCCCATCCAGTCGCGGTGCGCCGTCTTCCGCTTCGCAAGGCTCACCCCCGACGGCGTCAAGAAGATGGCCGAGCGCATCCGCGACGGCGAGAACCTGAAGATGGGCGATAAGGCTATGGCGGCCGTCGTCGACCTATCTCGGGGCGACCTGCGTCGGACCGTGAACGTGCTCCAGGCATCTGCCGCCCTGGGTAAGGAGATCACCGAGGACGAGGTCTATCAGATTACCTCGGAACTGAAGGGTGGCGAGGTGCGAGACGTGCTGACGACCGCCCTAGAAGGCGATTTCCTGGTGGCACGGGGCAAGCTCCAGGACCTGATGATAACGCGCGGCATGGCGGGGGAGGATGTTGTGCGCGCCATACATCGGGCCGTCCTTGTGCTGGATGTCGCCGAGGAGACTAAGGTCACCATCCTTGACCGGCTCGGCGAGTACGAGTTCCGCATGGCCGAGGGGGCTAACGAGTACATCCAGCTCGATGCTCTCCTGGCGAACCTCACCATCCTCGGGAAGCGTTCGTGACCATGACCCGCGCGACCCTCTTCGTGGTCCTGCTCCTTCTTACGGTAGGGCAGGCAGCGACCGTGACCATCGAGTCGGCGGATGCCTTCGCGCTCCCCTCGGCGACCGCACTCTTCATCAACGCCTCGCTCGAGGGCTTCCTCGCGTTCACTCCGTCCCTCACACGTCTGAGCTGTGGCGGCTCGCAGGTGCGGACCGTCTTCTTCCTCACGCCGCCGGTGGCCGGGATACCGAGCCGGCTCAAGGCCGCGGCAGTCATCCCGGGGACACCGCCGGGCCAGCTGGCGTGCCACCTGACCGTGGGCTCGCCGGGCCTCCAGGGATCGGTCGATATCGATGCGGTCGTCTCTGCTCCGGGAGGGGGATTGAGCCTCACTCCCATCCTCCTATTCGACAACACCACCGGTTCCGCAAAGCTTACTCCCGGCACGTCCGCCCCCGATGTGTACACCGGTCTGTACAAAGAAGGGGAGACTGCACCGTTCAAGGGGCTCTTCGACTACACATACCATTGTGGGAAGCTCGGTGTCGCCGCCATACCGTGCAATGAGGAGATCGCGTGGTCAGCGGTGAGCCGGGAGGACGCCAAGGGACTGGAGGCTGTCGTGCTCGCGCGCTCTGGAACTGCTGTTGGGTACGCCCGGGCACGGATGCTCTATCGGGGGATCATCGTATCCCTCAACGCCGAGCTCATGTCACGGTCCCTGGTAGCTGACACCGAGCGCATGGTGGAGGAGGTGACCTACGAGGACAGGGTGTATGGTAGGCGCCAGCTCAACCTGACCATCCTTCCCTACATGGACGACACACTCACTCTGGTGACTGAGCTGCCTTCGGGGACACGAACGGACAGCGTCACCGTACACACAGGCCGGCCCCTCATCATCGGCACCGTGATCGAGACCGACCAGCCGGGCGACGTCCACTACTCCATAGAGTCGACCACCTATCGGTACGTGTGGAACGCCACACTCACCTATACCGCGGGTAGGTCCTTTGAGGTCGAGGCACCGGACCCGGTGACCATCTACCCGGGAGAGCGAACAGGGCTCAGGTTCAATGTCAAGAACCTACGGTCCGTCCCGGGACTGCGCGTATGCGCCGAAGCGGACGGGTTCAACGCGACTGTGTCGGGTGCGACATGCCATGGATGGGACCTCGCGCCGGGGAAGGACATGGAGGTCGAGGTGGTCGTCGGGTACGACCGGGGTCCAGGTGGGAACGTCACGGTCTCCTTTCAGCCCCCCGAGTCACCCGAGGGTGCCGTCTCCATCGCTCTCGATATAAATCCTGGTGACTTCCGGGATTATGAAGGTACGATCGGCTGCGAATGGCTACTGGGGCGTGTGCGATGCCTGTTCGATATAGCACCCTCGGGCACGCTCGAGGACCGATTCTACTACACGATCGCACCTGCTGCAATGAGCTCAGAGCCCATGTTCATGTCCAAGACGCTCAGCGGGCCTGCAGACAAGGATTTACTGCTCTACGATATCGCAGCCGACGACCGCGAGCTGGCACAGGACGTGGACCTGCTCCACTTCTACGTATCCCTGGCAAAGACGGAGCCCCTCTTCACAGAGACCCCGGAGTTCACCGACGTGCTCGCTCTCGCGGACAGTGTGCGGGGCGACATCGACCGGTACAATATCGATCCCGCCGTCAAGGAGCCCGTCTACCAGGCGCTCGCCAGAGCGGTCGCGCGGGAGACACCCCTGACCGATGTTCTCGAGCCGTTGACCAGCTTCCGCAAGGAGATGCTCAACGCTTCGGTCACGATGCTCGCAAAGCGCCTGGACGTGTCCGTCAAGGTCGTGATGTGCAACCGTCCCTATAAACGGGCCGGCGCGGCGATCGTGCGCTGCATCGCCAACGAGACGATCCTGGACGCCCGTGCATCGGTCGATTTCACGGTGACGGCGCCAGCGTCCGTCTTTGCCCGCCAGGGTAGAGAGATCGATATCCCGGTCACTGTGATCAGCTCGCTCGCCAATCCCGCACCATTCGTCGTGCGCCTCTCCTCTGCCTCCCGTGAAGCCATGGAGAAGGAAGGGACGGTGGACGGGTCCCGGACCTTCACATTCAAGGTGACCGAGAGTGAGCTCGGGGACGTCCAGTTCCATGCCTCCGCCTTCCCGTCGGGACAGGACGGAGTGGGTCGGACGACGACCGTGCTCCTACACGTCTCGGACGAGCGTTACATCGCGCTTGAGACGATCGAGGAGATAGGGTGCACCATCCGTTCTGGTTCTTGCGAAGTTCAGGTCCCGGTCACCAACCGGGGCACAGATGAACAGCAGGTGAACATGGACATCGCACCGGGAAGCGGGGCCGAGCTTGCAGCGGTCCCTCCCGAAGTGCTCGAAGTGGGGGAGACGATGAACCTCACCGCATCGATCTCGGGTTTCAACAAGACCGGGGAACAAACGTGCGTGCTCCTTGTTGTACCGGTGGGCAACGAATCCCTCGCTAACCGCGTCACCGTGCGCGCCCGCCCGGTGCGGTCAGAGGTGGACGTGCTCATGCCCGAGGAAGTGAGCGATGGTGCCTACATCACGATCCGCAACAAAGGTGAAGCTCGTGAGGATATCGAGATACTTGTACCGGACGAGGCCTATTCGTGCGTCTACCTAAGCAAGGATGGCGAGTTCACCATGGAGCCCAACCGTGACGAGCGCGTGAAGCTCGCACCGGGCGAGTCCTGTCTGTCCGATACCATCAAGCTTACCGTGATGGTGAGCGGTCAGGCCCGTAACTTCACGGTGAAGGTACCGGGCGTAGCAATCCGTCCGCCGGAGGACGATGATGATGGTAACGATACGAATGATAGCGATGAGGAAGGGGGCACATGGGTTCCACAGCCACCACCTTCTACAGAGGATGAAGGTAGCAGCAGCCTGAGCTATCTCATCATCTTCTTGCTACTGGTGGCAGGGGGTGCCGGTTACCTCAAGCTCCATCAGGCCAAGGCCACCGCTACGACCAGCCTCACACCGGCTCCCGGTGGCAAGGCCGAGACGGCAACGGCCGCGCGGGCGGCAGGGCCAAAGTCCTACTACACCAAGGCCTATAGGACGTACTACACGTACCGGCCCCCTCCGCTCTAGCGTATCAGAGGCACTTCACGACCAGGCACCCTCTCGGCACTCCTAGTGCTCTCGCGACCGGAGCGCATTTAGCCTTGAGGAGGTAGACTAGCCGCCCCTCCACCCTTTCATGGAACTCGCTCATGGTCTCGAAGTTACCCATGCCCTTGGCCACGATGACGTCGGCCTCGTCCAGCGCCTCGATGAAGGCAGGGTCGGCCTCGTCCAGGTTGACGCCCACCGAGTCGCCGTCGGACACCACTTCGGGGAATCCCATGGCGCGGGCTTCAGCTACGGTCACGTCGTTGAGGATGGGGACGCCCTTGGCGACGGTCGTCACGCGTATTCCCGCTTCCACTAGGCGCTTGGCCAGGAGCAGATCGAACACACACTCACCGTGGTTGTCCAGGATCAGCAGCACCCACTGGGCCTCATCGAGCCTCTCGAACAGCTCGTCCGTGTCGTCCACACCGAAGGGGGTCGTGAGGAGCTCTCGAAAACCCCCGGCAAAGTCGTTGACATCGAAGGCGTAATCGGCGACACCGAAGTCCATGGCATTGCCGGCGCACAACACGCGCACCAGAGCTCGCCGCTCGTCCTCGGACCTGCCAATGAATGAACGTGCCTCGGGGAGGAGCGTTTCTGCCACCTCGTCCGAGCGTGCCTTCAGTTCTCGGAACGGGTCGGGACAACCAGAGAGCCGGACCACGGTGCGGAACCGGTGAGTGCCCACTTCGGCGGCCACCTTACTGCCGACCTGGGCATTGTCCCGGGCCCAATGACCGAACTCCTCCTGGCACCTGCGATGGACATCCTCATCGTCCGAGGCCAAGCGCGCCTCAAACACAGCCCGGTCCATGAGACAGGGGATGCACTCATCGGCCAGCTTCATGCGGCCGGGTGAACGAACCGCAGGTTAAATGGATTACGGTAGCGATCAACCGGCCGACGGTTGGCCAGTTACCGGAGTCTGTGCCGTCCCATTCTGCTGTGCCTGACCTGTACCGGCCTGAGGTGTTCGGGCAACGTTCGATTGGGAACCATATGAACCGTAGTACCGATTGGCATAGTAGGAAGAGCGCATGGCCTTAGTGATCTCCACGACAAGGTCGGACAGCAGCCCTGTCCCCATGGCGGGTTCCTCAGCCCTGGCCACGAGATTCATGTTCCACCCGGTGGTGGCCTGGTACACGGACACTTCCAGTGAGACCCGCTTCTTGGAGAACTTGCCCCGACCGGCCCATATGGCCTTCCCGCTGAACATGCTCGATGCTTCACGGACGACATAGAGTGGAGTGGTCCTCGCCTCGATTGCAGCCCAGGCCACCCGCCAGTCCGAACCCAGGTTCACCGCGTGTGAGAACGACTTGTACTTCCCGAACACGCTATCGTACTTATCGGGTTCCACCTCATAGCCCTCCAGAACGGGGCAGACCGAGGACACCTTCACCGGCTTGACGTTCTGGGATTTCATCCTGCCCCGGTCGTCCTTGTAGGTCACGACCCCGGAGATCTCACCCGACACGCACCGGAGCGGGTACATCTTGAAGATGGCCGACTGGAGGTCCCCGCTCTCAAGGTCGCCGAGCATGTAGACGTTGGACTCGGGCTCGAGGTATGCCAGGGCCGCAGGTGAGGTCAGTTCGACCTTAACGTCCCGGAGCGGGAACGTGGAGCCGTTCTCCACCTTGACGAATATCTTGAGGAGGGCCCCTTCCCGGTCCATGCCCCGTTTCACTACGACCCTCTCTTCGCCCAATGTCTTTCGCTTCACCACGAGGAAGAGACCAATGAACAGCGAAGCTCCGATAATGACGAGCTCGACATGGTCCTTGATCTCCTCGACGAACTTGATCCAGTCGATGTGGTCGATGCAGGACCTTGAGATGCTGGTGATGCAGGTCTGGAGGCAGGGGATGGTCCCCAAGCTACAGATATGGGTCGTTGATAGTTCCAGGGCCAGGGTATTACCTCGTTCCATGGCAACCGCGTCCTCGCCTCCAAGGGAACGGGAGATGTGAGTGAGGTTCTCCACAAGGACCGTGCGCTCGTCGAAGTCCATCTTGTCCAGCTTGCGATGGTTCACGAGGGTGCTGTAGAGCTCCTTGAGCATGGTGCGTGTCTCATCTTCCGACGTAGCAATCGAACTGAGGAGGAGCTTGTCGATGTTCTCTGCGCTCACACGCCGACATACCTCGAACTTCTGGGCGAATTCGCACCGGTCGCAGAACACCGCCTCTCCCTGGAAGCAGCCACGTGTCTTCTCGTCGTACCCATAGCATCGTATCTCCTGGGTACGGCAGCAGTCCTCGATGCACCGTCGCTGTGGAGCATCCTCGTACCGCTCGCAGAAACCGTCGCCGCACTCGGGGCATCGGGTTATCCCCATGAGGAACCGATCCTCGCAGCACACGCCCTTCTGCATGATGCAGGAGCCCGCGCAGAGCACACCACCCCGTTCCACCTCACATGTAACTTGTGAGCAACTTGCCATGCCCTGGGACCAGGTGTTGTTGCAGCATGCGCCCAGCTGGGGGGGGAAGCACTGACCGCCGCAGCAGATCTCACCCTCACCGCACTCGCCATCGTCGCCGCAAGAACGGCAGACGTTATCATCGCACATGGGCAGGGTCCGTGTGCAGTTGGCCGAATTGCAGCACTGGCCTTGCTCGATCCACGAGTTGTCGCAGCATACCCCCTGGCCGAGCCAGCACTGGTCGCCGCAGAAGGAGAACCTGCCCTTGCATACCTTGGAGCATTGATGGTTGTCGCACAGGAACGTACCACAGTCGTTGTCATTGCAGCAGTCGGAACCCTCGATCCACGTATCGTCACAGCAGTTGCCCTCTGCGGTGTACCACTTCTCGTCGCAGCACGTGCCCTCTCCCTCCTCGCACCGTCTCCCGCAGGGGGTGAATCCTTCCTGGCACTCGATGGCCGAGCATCTGTGGCCGCTCACGAAGCAGGTCGTACCCTCGGTACAGTCCACGTCACCGCAGCATACGTCGTCACCGGTGTACCAGGAGTCATCGCAGCACAGCCCCTGCCCACCGTAGCATTTACCTCCGCAGCACTCGCTATCGGGTCCGCACTCGATGGACGCCGTGCAGGAACGGCAGATGGAGATGTCACCATCACAGACAGGACGGTCGTGCGGGCAGTCCTGGTCGCCGCAGCATGCGCCGCTCTTGATCCAGGTCGAGTTGCAGCACACCCCGTCGCCCATGAAGCAATTCCCGCCGCATCCCTTGAACCCGAAGCGGCATGTTCGCGAGCAGGTGAAGTCCTCTTGGCAGGTATAGTTACCGATGCACTCAGCGTCCGAGCAGCAGTTCCCCCCGGCAGTGAACGCGCCAGCGCAGCAAACACCGGAGGTCGAGTTCCAGCGCTCCAGGATGTCGTCACCGCAGCATTGCTCATCGACCCATCGAGCGTTGATGCCTCCCTTGCACTGGCAGGAGAACGGATCCCCATCACCCTCCGGATTGGCGCACGCAGAGCACCATACCTTGCTGCCCTGGGTGCACGTGGTACCGTCGCAGAAGGTGGTGCAGTTCCCGAACAGACAGGCCTCGCACTCCTCGCACAGGTCCCGCTGTACGAGCCCCTTGAGGCAGCGAGCAGTGGCACCGCACCAATTGTCCTTCTCCTTATCGTCCCCACAGCATCGCCCGTCGATCCACTCGCCCCCGTCGCATTCACAGCTGCGGGCATCGTTGTCCCCGTCCTTGCTGCATAGGCTGCACCAGGCATCGCCCCGACAGTTGGTTGCTTCACATTCGAGGGAGTACAGGCACATCTTCGATGGGCACTCGTCGGAGGTGCACACGCACTGGCTGTTCGTGCAGACGTCATAGGGTGATTTGGTGCAGCTATCGCTAGTGAGACAGGGCTCGTCGCTGACGCCCCACCGGCCGTCGAGACAGAGTCCACCGACACCGGTCCAATCCTCGCCCTTATCGTCACCACAGCACATCTCCTTCTGGTCGGCGGTCGAGATGTGCCAGCTCCCTATCTTGCATGAGCACGAGTCCTCGTTGGCGTCCCCGTCGGAGCTGGAGCATGCAGTGCACCAGTCGTCCGTATCTATGGCACAGGCATTGCCGGTGCACACCCGGTCGTAGGAGCAGCGGTTTGCCGTGCAGCTCTCCGATGTGCACGACGCGTACGGGCGCTCGAGACAGTCGCTCACGAGGCAGCAGTTCCCACCGTCGGCCCAGGTGTTGTTGCAGCAGACACCCGTACCAACCTGGAACTCGCCACCGCAGCAAACGCCCTCTGTGCTGTTCCAGTACTCGGTGGCGCCGTCATCACCGCAGCATTGTCCGTCCGCCCACGTGGCCTTTGTCAGGCAGTTCGAGCAGAAGTGCTGGTCATCGTCCGGGTCGGTGACCGCGGCCCATGCACCTGCGCTGCAGTATCCTCCAGCACCGCACCACTCCTCGTCGGGATCATCCCCGCAGCACGCAGCGGTCCGATCCGCAGTCGAGAACTGCCAGGTCCCGCTCTTGCACGTCCGGCAGTACTCTGCGTCCAAGTCGGCGTTCCCATCCTTGACGGCGATCCAGCTATCGGTCTGACAGTACCCGGTCACCCCGCACCAGGCCTCATCGGGGTCATCCCCGCAACAGCGGTTCTCCCGCCACGCGAAGGATGAGCATACCTCGCAAAAGCGTGCGTTGTTGTCGGGATCGCTCCCTGCGACCATAGTCCAGGCACCTGCATGGCAATAACCGGTGAGACCGCACCATTCCTCGTCAGGATCGTCACCGCAGCACTGGTTCTCCCTCCATTCCTCTTTCGCGCACATCACGCACGAGTAATAGTTGGTGTCCCCGTTCGAGGAAGCGCACACGGAGCATTCCATATCGGAGCAGCTTTCGCCGGTGGAACCGAGCACGTCGATCTCGCACTGCGAGTAATCGCATGTGGACCATCCTCCTTCCTCGCAATCCGTGAATCCGCTGAAGTGGCACTTGAGCGCCTGGGCATCGATGTAGTTATCACAAAGGGGGTGGCTTGAGCTGGATTCCTTGTACTCGCAGGGGCGGGTCCAACCACCTACGGCGCACCCGGTGAGACCGCTGAAGTAGCAATTGTTATCGACGGCCTTTGGCAGACAGGGGGGTTTTGTCGGATCCGAGCTCGCGAAGGCACAGGAGGCCCAGCCGTCCTTGGTGCAGGAGGTTGAGCCGTCGAACTGGCAGGTACCCCCGACGGCGAGGGGCGGGCATGAGGATTTGTCACCGGTCTCCTGGGCGTACTTACATGCGGACCATCCGTCGTTCGTGCACAAGGTACCGCCACCGAAGTAGCATAAGCCGGCCTCCTCATAGTGACCGCAGGCCGGTCTTTCGGTGTCTTCGTTATAGTCACATGTGGACCATCCGGAGCTTGAGCATGACGTGGTGCCCCGGTAGTTACAGGTCCGGCCCGAGGAGTAGTGGGGGCAAGCTGGCTTCGATGTGTCGATGGTGTACTTGCAGTCCGACCAACCGTCCGTTATGCATGTAGCAGTGCCACTGTGACGGCAGTTCGTGCCAGATGCCTCGGATTCGCAGGCAGGTCTGCTCGCATCCTGCTTGTTGAAGGTGCAAGCAGCCCAACCGGATGCGGTGCATTGGGTCGAGCCATCGAACTGACATACGTCCACCTGGGCCACGGGGCCACAGTCAGGCTTGTTAGGTTCTTGGGATGTAAATGTGCAGCTACCCCAGCCCGATTCAGTGCATGCGGGCGAGCCCCCGAACTTACAGGTGTTCCCGTCCTCATCGGGCGGGCATGCTGGTCGCTGGTGGTCGGAGCTCGTATATGTGCACTCGGACCACCCATCGGCCCCGCACTGTGGCGTCCCGCCATAATAGCAGATGTTACCGTCCGTGTACGGAGCGCACGCGGACCGCTGGGTATCGCTCGATGTGTATGCGCAGGCGCCCCAGCCCGATCCCGTGCACGAGGGTGCACCACCAAACTTGCATGTGTTGCCCTCGGGCTTGGGCGGGCATGCTGGTCGCTGGGAGTCGGACCCGCTGAAACTGCATTCTGTCCATCCACCGCTCCCGCACGAGGAGCTGCCCTGGTAGTAACAGTAGGTGCCCTCCGTTCGAGGAGAGCAGTCAGGGGGGTTCGTGTCGGAGTAGTCGAAGGCACACGCCTCCCATCCGCCGATCCCGCATGTAGCGTGCCCGCTGTATCGGCACGTGTTGTCCAAGGGAGAGGGATTGCATGTAGGCTTGTTCGTGTCGGTCAGCGAGTAGGTACAGCTCGACCACCCGGATGTCGTGCACTGTGCGTTTCCGCCATAGCTACAGGTGTTCCCCTCGTCCTTTGGCCCGCAGTCGGGTTTGCCGGCATCCTGGTGCGCGAACTCGCAGCCAGACCATCCCGTGGTGGAGCATGAGGTGGATCCCGCATAGCTACATGTGTTCCCGACCGCCTTGGGGTCACAGTTCGGTGGATTACGGTCCGTGTTGTCCGAGCAGGACGTCCATCCTGAGGTGCCGCACTCACTTATACCGCCGTAATGGCAAGCGTCCCCGTCAGCGGTGGGGGTGCAGGTGGGGCGTGAAGCGTCCGATGCCGAGAATGTGCAGCTTCCCCATCCGCTCGTGGTACAATCCGTGGTGCCCTGGTACTGGCAGGTGTCACCCACGGGCTTTGGACCGCACGCTGGCTTGACGCTGTCCTGAAGGCTGAAGAGACAACCGGTCCAGCCCGATTCGCTGCAGGAGGTGCTGCCCGAGTATCGGCAGGTGTCCCCCACGGGATCGGGACCGCACAAAGGTTTGTTGGTGTCTTGGTACGTATGGGTGCACTCGCTCCACCCGCTGGAACCGCACCGCGTGTATCTCCCGTAATAACATGTGTCGCCCGAGGCGATGGGATTGCAGACCGGTTTTATTAAATCGGAGGAGTGGGAGCATTGGGACCAGCCAGATGATGTGCAGGAGGTGGTGCCGCCATAGTCACAGGTATCACCTATCTCTCTGGGGCTGCAGTCGGGCTTCGTCGTGTCGCTCTGGTAATTACATGACGCCCACCCGCTCTCCGTGCAGTCCGTCTCCCCCGAATAGCGGCAGGTATCACCGTCCGGTTGAGGTCCGCAATCGGGCTTGTTGGTATCCTGGTACGCGAAGGAACACGCCTCCCAACCTGTTGACATGCAGGACGTGCTCCCGCCATACTTGCAGAGACGGTCACTGGCCGCAGCCGAGCAATCGGGCTTCGATCCCATCTGATAGTTGCAGTCCGACCATCCTCCAGCCTGGCACTGGGGATTGGCCGTGTGGTAGCAGGAGTTCCCATCGGGGTAATTGTCGCATGTGGGCCGGGTCTCGCTCTCGAAAGAGCAGCTGGACCATCCCGACGCCGTGCAGTCGCTGGATCCCGAGTGCTTGCAGATGCTACCATCTATATAGGATCCACAGGAAGGCTTGGTCCCGGTCTGGTAGCTGCACTCCCATCCTGAGGCAGTGCACTGTGCCGTGCCTGAATGGTAGCATGTGTTCCCGTTCGCGTAATTTCCGCAAGCGGGCTTTGTCTCGGTCTGGTAGCTGCACTCCCATCCTGAGGCGGTGCACTGCGCCGTGCCCGAATGGTAACATGTGTTCCCGTTCGCGTAGTTACCACATGCGGGCTTTGTCTCGGTCTGGTAGCTGCATTCCCAACCTGTCGCCTTGCACAGTGATGTTCCGGAGTGATAGCATGTGTTCCCGTTCGCGTAATTTCCGCAGGCGGGCTTTGTCTCGGTCTGGAACGCACAGGTCGACCATCCCGTCGCCGAGCACTGGGTCGATCCCGAGTGGTAGCATGTGTTCCCGTTGGCATAGTTCGTGCATGCGGGCTTGCTGTCGCTCTGGAACTCACATGTCGACCATCCCGATGCGGTGCATCCGGTCGTACCGGAATGATAGCATGTGTTCCCGTCCGGGTACTGGGTACATGCCGGTTTCGAGGTGCTCTGATAGGAACATTCCCAACCGCCGGCGGTACACTGCGCGCTGCCCGAGTAATAGCAGATGTTCCCGTCCGCGTACAAGCCGCACGCGGGCTGGTTCGCATCCTGATACGAGTAGGAGCAGGTCGACCAGCCGGTGGACGTGCACGATGTGCTCCCACCGTACTTACAGGTAGTGCCACTGATGGTCTGAGAGCATGAGGGCTTGGAATTCCGGTAGCTGAAGCAGCATTTCGGATATTGATAGTACCCGCTGTAATAGCAGTAACTGCCACTTGTCTTGGGCAGGCAGCTCGTGGTAGATGTGCTGAAGCACCAGGCACTCCAGCCGAGGCTCATGACAAGGACCATTACCAGCAACAGGGTGCGTCGGTGGGCACCTATCATTCCACAAACCTACCTCTAACTACCAATCCAAGATTTTGAGTTCTTGTTTTATTAAGCTTGGGAAATGTCGCCGAGTCCGAGCTCTGGCTCAACCGGAAAGTGCCTTGCCCACCCGCATTACTGGACCTATGGCATCAGTAGTCTGCGGAAGGAGAACTTCTGGCCGAACATGTTGAAGTAGACACGGTCCGGAGCGTACCGGTGCTTGGTCCACTTCAGGAAGTGCATGAAGAATGTCGGGCCGAACCAGTTGCCAGCGAAGCCGACCATGTAGTTCTTGATCTTGTCCAGCTTCACGATGGCGTAGATGTCGCGGTTGAGGTAGTCCAGACCGGGGTGCTTGACCTGCATGGTGCCCCCGAAGTAATTGACGAGGGGCTCAGGGAAGCCCTTTGTGATGAGGACGTCGAACGTGTTGGGCCCATGCTCGTCAGCGTCATACTGGAACTGGACCTTGAGCACGCTGTGCTCATCCGGGCTGAAGTCCGATACCTCACGGGGAGCGCGTTCTTTGCACGTCATCTGGAGGGAGAGCTCCATCTTCGAGCATTGGCACAGTTCCGCCAGGGTGCCGTCGTCGAGATTGCGCCTGTAGAGGTTCATCTCTGCACCGTAGGGATTGAAGTAGGTGAGCGTCAGGTGATCGGGAGGATTGAAGTCGAGATTCTTGGAGACATCACCCATAAGCGCATTGGAGATATTGCGGATAAGGTCCATAACCTTGGTCTTGGTATGCTGGTCCACGTTCCCGCAACCCAGGGTGAGATGATAGGTTATAGCTCCCATCAACGGAATATGACACGCTCCGAGTTTAACTATTTTTCGGTAGTGTCGCCTTTTCACTCGACGACCCTCCTCACAGCCTCCGACAACCTTAAATAAGAGGGAATGCCGCCACAAAGTCGGATGGGTTCCAAGCAAAAGCTCGCCAAGCTCATGGCGGGGGAGATCGTGCTCTCTGAGCAACCGGGCTCTACTATCAGGAAGTGGAGGGAGCAGTTCAAGATTTCGCAGAAGGAGCTAGCAGAGAACCTCAAGGTCTCATCTTCAGTGATTAGCGACTATGAGGGAGGACGGAGGAAGTCGCCCGGTATCAATGTTATTCATCGCATCATTGACACATTGATCGCCGTGGACGAGGAGCGTGGTAGTCCTATGATCACGAGGTTCGGTTCGCTCCTCACGGGGGAGAGCTGGGGCGAGATCGTGCACGATATCCGGGAGCTGATGACGCCGATCAATGCCATGGACTTCTGTGATAAGCTCAAAGCGGATGTCATCGCTTGCGAGGAGCTCATCGATCGTGAGCTCTACGGATACACCGTGGTGGACAGCCTCAAGGCGATCCTTGAGTTCTCGCCCTTGGAACTCGCCCGTATCTACGGTTCCACCACCCAGCGAGCCGTCGTGTTCTCCCGCGTTTCTACGGGGCGTTCCCCCATGGTGGCCATCCGCGTGACGAACCTCAAGCCGAGCATCGTTGTGATCCACGGTACGGACATCGAGGATCCGGTGGCGGTAAAACTGGCCGAGGTCGAGCGAATACCGTTGGCGATCTCTCGGCTGGGGAGCCTGGACGAAATACTCCAAACCCTTCGGACAATAGAGTAGATCCGAGCCCCCTTCGTCTAGGGTTCGTTATAGGTGATGAAGACACGGAGCGTACCGGTCGTGCCGATATAATTGTAGCTGATCCCGATGATGTTCTCACGACCGATGCTGTTGAGGAACTTCTCGGCCTCAGCTAGTGTCTTATCGTTGGCGCCCGGGAGGATGCTCCCACCGAATCCTTTTATCTTGATCATGGTACAACCTTCCAGTTCGTGCCCTCAAGGCGAGTCGTAAGTCAGAAAGACCCTGAGGGTCCCTGAGGTCCCGATGTAGCAGTATTTAACATCGATGATATTGGCCCGTGTGACCGAATTAAGGAATGACTCCGATTCCCGAAGCGTCTTCTCATTGGAGCCAGGGAGCAAGCTTCCGCCGAACGTCTTGATTCGTATCATCGCCGCCACCTTCGATTTCTCATAAGGGGGGAAAACAATAAATAGGTTAGTCGGGCGTCGAGAACCTAACTCCGGTACTCTTCCCTGTTGCCGGTTGCGAAGGCGGTTGTGTTGCTCAAGGTCGTGAAGTTCGGAGGCTCGAGTGTTGCTTCGGGCGAGAAGGTGGCGCGTGCAGCAAAAGCTATCGTCCAGGACGTGAAGCGTGGGAACCGTATCGTGGTCGTGGTATCGGCCATGGGCGATTCTACGAACCGCCTGCTTACCATCGCAAATGGTGCTTGTGGGGGATCTCCGGCGCCGGAGGACCTTGATGAGATTCTTGCCATGGGCGAGCGGATATCTATACGTATGTTCGCGGCCGCGCTCCGTTCCCTGGGAGCGGAACCCGTTTTGGTGGATCCTCAGACATCGCTCTGGCCCGTCATCACTGACTCCACTCCCGGGAGCGCCAAGCCGGACCTAGCCAAGACAGCGGTCCGGGCGCGAGAGACCATGCTGCCGTTGCTTGAGGAAGGGAAGATCCCTGTCGTGGCCGGATTCATTGGAATCGACGGAGCGAACCGCATTACCACCATCGGCAGAGGAGGTGGGGATACGAGCGCATCCCTCATGGGAAACGTGCTCCATGCTGATGAGGTCGTCATCGTGACCGATGTGGACGGCATCCTCTCCGCCGATCCCCGGGAGATCCCTGATGCCCGGATTCTGAACTGCATCACTGTCCAGGAACTGTGGGATCTGGCAGTGAACGGTGCGGGTGTCATGCATCACCTCTCTCTGAGGTACAAACGGAAGGGAACCGTCATCAGGGTAGTGAACAATGAGAAGGGAGATATAATGACAAAGGGAACAGAGATAACCGGTGAGCTCGAAAGTGTTGGATTCCTCGTGGGGCTGGGCAAGGAGCCGAAAGCAGCAGTGACCGTCGTGGGCGACCAGATGGACCAACGCCGTGGACTCCTCTACAGGTTCTCCCGGCAACTGTCCGAGGCGGACGTCACCATCTACTCAATCTCAGCATCTACCTACTCCATCACGTTCTATGTGGACGAGAAAATGGAGCGCACTGCGGTGGCCAGCCTCCACGAACTCGTTGTCGAGGACGACAAGCTCAAAGCGGTCACATCCCGGGGCGGCATCGGGCTCATTACCGTAGCGGCCCAGGGCCTTCAGGACAAGGCGTCGATGCTCTCTCGCATCGGTACCCTTCTAGAGGAGCAGGGGCACCAGCTAATCGGAGTAAACACTTCAACGGCCGAGCTCACCCTCCTTGTTGAATGGGAAGACGCAGAGGCATGTCGGGACGTCCTACACTCAGGTCTCGCATCATAGGCGGGCTCTAAGCTTATTATAGGTGTGGGGAGTACCGAGGCACGCATGTCGCGCTCTGTAGGGCCTTTGGTGGCCGCCCTCATCATCTTGGTACTCGCCTTCGATGTACTCTCTATCCTCTCCCTTGAACCTCGTCTCCCACTGCCACACGACGGCGCGTTCACGATACTCGCCGTCCATGGGGACGTGAACGCAGATGGAAGAATGGACACATTCCATGTCAGATCATCATACTCCGGAAGCGGAGAACAACCGGTCCTTTTCCAGACTCTGCAGCTCTACACCTATAATTTCACGATACGGTCGTTGGCCCTCGACAGGATCGACTGGAGGAAGCTAGAGGGCGCCAATGACACGATGTATCGGAATGGGGATGTGGTGGAACACTTCCTTCAGGTCCCGGCCAGTCATGCACTGGACGGTGCAATGATGCTGACCGTATCCTTTGATCCCGATCCGCGTAGGGGATTCTCCAGCGTCAACGCCACCTTTCGCCTCCCCCCCTCGCTTGAGCACGGGGCCACGATCGATATCACTCAGGCACGTCTGAAGGATATCGTGGTCCTGGAACAGGACAACTTCTCCACCAACACCGACGAGACGCGGAACACTACGTCGATGATGCAGGCGGAGGGTCTGGCGGTCCCGGTCATGCTCATGATCCTCATTGCTCTTCTCGTCCATGCAGTGCGACGGGACCGGCCTTGGCTACGCTCCCTTGGACGGAGCTGGTGGGTATCTATGGTACTCATCCTCATCGCAGCCCTCTTTCTGCGTGTGTGGTACGGGGATCTATTCCAGCGTACACAGATCGTCAATAATATGCGCAACGTACGGTTCGCCCAGCACTTGTTAGGGGGATCGACGATCTTCTGGTCTTTCGGTTCAGGACATCCCTATATCCTGTCCATAGTGTATGCCGCTTCAGGGACGGGTGTATCTGCCTGGGGTGCCGAAGGGACAGCCATGGCCGTGTCACTCGCCGTATCACTGGTCCACGTGCTCGCTCTCGGTCTCCTCGGTGCCGCGTTCCTCAGTCCGCGCGCAGGCCTGGCCGCAGCAGCCCTTCTTACTACTCTCCCTCTCGATCTCCTTTACGCCACGACAGTCCGGCGGGACGGGCTGGCGAGCCTCTTCATGACCGTCTCCTTATTCCTCATGGTGCGTGGCTCCCGGTCGAGCTCCCGCTCCCACCTGTATGCGGGTGCTGCTGCCATGGGGATGGCCCTGTTCACTGTTCGACCCCTCTTGGTCATCCTGGTCCCCTGGTTGGCTTTCCTCATCCTGGCGTGCGACCTTCCTCCCCGCCGGCTCAAAGGCCCGCTCGTCTTCCTGCTCCTGGCCGCGGCCCTACCCGCACTGGCCCTTATGTTCGAGGCCATGACCTATATTGACGGAACACCCATCTTGGGCGGGATGATCCTCACTCCGGAATACCTGACGGCCAATGCCGGATGGATGGTATTCTACCTGTTCGGGGGCGACCACCATGCATCGCTCATCACACTTCTGGCCATAGTGGGCGTGCTCTCCCTGAGACGTCGAGGTCCCGGGAAAGCAGCGTCGTTGGCGGCATTCCCTATCATGATGTCTCTCTTCTTCATCGTCCACCGCGTCCCCATCGCCTATTGCACCTCGCACCGCCACCTGATCTTCCTCTATCCGACCCTCCTTCTGATGTCGAGCGAGGGTGTTGCCGAGGTGTGGAAACGCTGGCGGGAGCGGTACGGGAGCGAACCATTGTTAATCTTAGCGTTGGCAGCGCTCTACATCATAGGTGTGCACGCTGGTTATCTGGATGGAGTGCTCGCTCTCAGGCGGTGCATCTGAGCCCTGACAGCAGGAATCCCTCTCTATGGTCGACCCTCCTTCTGCATGCGCTGGTACGGGAAATCCGAGCCCTCCAGGCGATAAAGCCGTGTGTTAGGGGAAGTATATTATGTGTAATTCTTACCTAATTTATTACTCCCTTTCGTCTTCGTGACCTTTCTCCACTTTCTTGCTGCGGGTGAGTGTGTGGTCGCAGTCAATAGCAGCGCGTGAGGCCTACTCACCGATGACCTGGCATATGAGACTTCGACGCCTTGAGCGGGTATCGAGTTCAACGAACACGGCCTGCTGCCATGTGCCGAGAACGAGCTCACCCTTGCGGAAGGGGATGGTAAGGCTTGGTCCAAGGAACGCAGCTCTGACGTGGGAAGAGCCGTTATCGTCGTTCCATGTCATATGGTGTGCGTAGTCCGCGTTCCGTGGAGCTATTATCTCGAGAGCCCTTGGGATATCCTTGAGGAGCCCGGGTTCGTACTCGATGGTTGTGAGAGCACCTGTAGATCCGGGGACGAACACGCATACAACGCCATTATCCAGCCCGGACGAGCGTACAATGTCGGCGACCTTGCTGCTGATATCGACGATGTGGACGGCTCCCTTGGTCTTGATAGTGAAGTCCTCCGCATGGACGGCCATGTCCGGCCCGATGCGCACGGGTGTTTAAATATCGATGGGCGCCCCTACCTATCCAATGGGCATGTAGTACAGCTGCCCCTCCGAGTCGCGCATGAAGTAGGCGTCGAAGGTCCCGGCGTCCACCGCAGTTGCCTTCTGTACCTCCTCGCCCTCCATGTAGAACACGTTGAACGTCACGTTGTGCTGGAATGTGTGGAGTGCTTGCTGAAGGGAGTGGGGCGTTATAGGCTGGTAGAGGGTATTGGGCAGTCGCTCGGGTGCGTTCTCCGTGATGTAGGTCAGCATGGCCTTCGGATCCCGCTCGGCCAGATCGTCATCAAGGACATAACGGTTCTGTCCCGTGAGCTCGTTCTCATCCCTCTCATACGTCCGCTCAAGCTCCTTCCATGAGAGAGAGCCGTCCATGCGCTGTCTTGCAAGCCCGCCCAGCTCTTTTGCTAGCGTTCCTGCATCGCGGGCGATGTCATCTATGTGGTCGGGTATATTGTCGATCCCATACGCTTTGTCGAGGCGGTTGAGCACGTGGAATCCGGCCTTCGCATATGGGCATTTGAAGCCCTCGTTCACAGTAGTAGTCCACCGCAGCAGGTCCCTTATGAGGAGCGAGCGCACGTTGGGACCAGCGCCGTCACGCTCCGCGAGCTCGAGGCCCTTGACCGTCGCGTAAGCTTCGCTCAGACCTATATCCTCATAACTACGCAGGAAGTCATTGGCCGTCGAGGCATCAAGATCCGCCACGAGGTCAGCATGACCGAGCTCGTGGTATTTGGTTGCAGCCTTGTACTCGTCCCGGCTCATATCATCTTGATGGATCCCTGTAATCACTTCATTGACCTTCTGTACGAATTCTTGGGGCAGGTGGGTCGATTCAATGGTGTCCTGCTCCCGGTATGTGCTCATACCATGATCGATGAGAGAATCATCCTTGAGGAGGACGGTCGTCCCGTCAGGGTGGCGTTCTGTGAGCCCAGTAGTGCCCTGCCGCCCATCGCTCTCTGCTAGAGTCGCGACCTCATAGATATCGATCCCTCGGGCATCGTCGCGCTCATGACCTTTGACGTGGTACACGCCGAGCGAACTTCCACCGACATCGAGTAGGGTGTCCCCTGAGCGGACGGAGAATGAACCAAGGTCATTATACACTTCGTCCATATGCTTCGCGAGAGTGTTCACTGCCTCCTTTGCTGACGAAGCGGACGCCACCTCATTGAGATAGTCCGGGGCGTCATCTGGTAGTGTCGCTGCTGGCGTGTCCTCGAAGTATGACGCGATGGCGGTGCCAAGGAGCTCACGGAGCTCGCCAACATCACTACTCAATAGTAGTAATAATACATTCCTGCAATTTAAGTATTTCGGTTTAACTCCGTGGGTGAATACATTTAAGCATGAGGCACCGCTCGCATCCCGATGGTCTCCTTTCTCCCGGGAGGGCCTATAGCACTGCACGGGGGCGTCGCACTCCTCCTGATGACTGTACCAACCCTTCTTATCCTCTCGGCCATCGTACGCGAGGTCTCAAGGACCTTGTTGTGCACGGACTGCCGCCAATGTACTGCGGTATGTCCTGTCGTGACCATCGCACGGGAGCTAGATAACAAGGAGGGGGACGGTAGGGCCACATTCATCGGACCCGCTGAGGTCATGCGGTCGCTCCGTGCTGGAGATGACAAGCGGATCATAGAGGGGGGACTTCATATCTGCTCGACATGCCGTAATTGCGTGGAACGATGCCCTCGTGGACTGGATGCAGAGGCAATGGTGCTCGCGGGAAGGAGCATCCGATTCCGAAGGGAAGGCGCTACTGATGGTCAGGTCAAGCTCCTTGAGCGGCTCGACAAGGCAAGAAATGTCCTTGGTGAGACCAAGAGCCGACCCGATCCTGCCTCGCAGGCCCGGTCCATTCTAAAGAGTGCCAAGCAGCTTGAGCGGCACCTCGAAGATAAGGAAAACGAGATATCGTCAGAAGACGGTCCGGATCAGATCCTAGATAAGAATGTGGATGGGACTGACGATACGAAAGTCATGAAGGCGGATACTGAACCTGAACGTATACCTAAGGTAAAAAAGACCGTGAAGCCGAACAAGGATTCAAAGAGCAATCGGTCAAAGAAGCTGGTGAAAACGAAGGCCTCGAAAAGATCTGCGAAGAAGGACGCCGGAGGGCGGAAGCGATCGACAGGGCCATCGGAGGGATCGTAATGCACCGCATGGTCTTCGACGGTTGCTTATACGGACTACAGCTACTTGACACAAGATATGCGGTGCGATACCTTCTGAAGAAGCTCGGGATCGAGGTGACTGAACCCACAAGGGACATCTGCTGTGGGAGACCGTCATCGTTCATCGGCGACATGGCAGGAAAGGACAAGCTCATCAACATCTCCGTCAGCGGCTGGGGTCGCACGCAAGGTTCTGTGGACGAGGTTCTGGTGTCATGTCCGGGTTGCGGGACTGCGCTCATGGATTCTGCCGATGTGGCACGAAGGGGCATCGAGGTGACCCACTTCATCGAACTCCTTCCCGAGAAGATGGAGTTCCTCCGCAAGAGCGGGCTCGGAGAGGTGAACGCTCGAGTGACCGTTCATTTCCCTTGCCATCTCAGCCGGGGGATGGGTGTGGACAATGCGGTCATGGTGGATGTCCTTAACGCGATTCGTGGCCTTGAGATAATCGAAATGGAGGAGGCTGGCTCGTGCTGCGGTGGCTCGGGCGGCCTCAGAGCGAGTGATCCCGCGGTGGCTAAAGTCTTACGCTACCGCAAGATATGTAATGCCCTGGCAACCAAGGCCGACCTAATCGTGACAGCGTGCCCCCGATGCGAAATCTCCCTGAGCGAGGCCCTCGCGGAGGTGGCCGCCGACGAGGACGCGGATCCCGCCCTGCGCAAGACTGCTGCAAACATGAAGGTCGTATCCTTAGCCTTCCTGGTGGCATTTGGTATGGACGACTTCACAAAGAACCTAGAGCGTGTGCTTACCGAAGCCAAGGAGCGACTTGCCGCTCGGAAAGCGGCCGAGGAGGGGATGATCTGATCATCGGATACCTTGCGCTCGCACTGTTCCTCGCGACCATCGTTCTCTCACTGAAGGGTGTCATCCCCCAGGACCGTATCCCAATTCAGACGGCGCTGCTCGGTGTGACACTCCTCATAGTGCTCATATCCGTGATCGGTGCTCGTCAGGGACTGGCGCGCACTATCACTCCCACGGACCTCTTGGCTTCCATTCAGATCCATCCCATCACGGCTCTGATCGCTGGATTCTTGGCCGTCGGTGGGCTGGAAGCGGCTGGTGCCTTCGAGGCACTGGTGGATGCCCTCGACAGGCTCGCCTTGTTCAAGATCGGTGGGATTGAAGTATTTGGTCTTCCGGGGGTCGTGGTCCTGCTCGTCAATACACCCGCCATCCTCGCCCTCCCCTGTGGCCGTATACTTGGTGCCGCGCTGCTCCCGGCAGCCCTCTTCCTTGGACGGGCCGTGGCCGAACGACAGGACGACAATCGCTTGGTGGCGGTAGTTGTGTTCGCTTTCACGGTCAATGCCGCAGCATCATGCGCGCCCTCGCTCCTTGGAGGTCTCGGAATGATAGGTGAAGGTATGACGGGTCAGCCGTTCGGCACTTTCTCGAACCCTCTACGGGCGGGCATCATGGCTGGGACCGCCTTTACGGCAGTGGTCCTCGGACGGCTGGCGCCCCTGAAGGTAGGAGGGCGATAAGATCATGGAGCTCTCCCTTCCTTTGATCGGGGCCGCCGTCTGGATCGCTGTGGCTCTCTTGGTCATTCGTTCCCGCATCGACGATAAGCACCTCAGGACCGGTTACATATGTCTGTTGGTGTTCGTGACGACGCTCGCTTACACCCAGGTGGCACCACCTCCGATACCCATACAGACCGTTCTGGTGGCACTAGCAGTGTTCATGCTGGTGGTCTCGGAGGCGACACTTGCCGAGCTCCTGGCAGGGATCATGCTCCACCCAATCATGGCCATGACCGCAGGCTTCATGGCCGCAGGCGCGCTGGGATTCGCAGGGGGATATGATGCGATGGTCGAGATATTCGAGAGGCTCGCGATGACGACCCCTCTTGGACTTGTCGGGACGGCCGTGCTTGTGGCGAATATCCCTGCGCTCATTCCGTTGCCGTGTGGCCGGATCACCGCGGCGGCCTTCCTGCCGGGCGTTGTGAGGTTCGGTAACGAGGTGCTCGCGCCAGGTATCGCTGCCACAGGAGCTGCTGACCACGCTCCGTTCGCGACCCATGTGCTCGTGGCCGCGTTCATCGTCAACGCCGCAGCATCCTGTGCCCCCTCGCGCCTGGGTGGGATCGCTACCGTCGGCGAGGGTGAACTGGGGCTCGAACCTGGTACCAGTGCTAGGGCCCAGCAGGCGGGCATCCTGGTTATGACCGCCGTGACTGCCCTCATAATGCTTCTCATATCCAATGGAACCCTTTCGGGGTGATACGCTATGAACACGAGACTCTTGCTGACGATGGTCGGGATTGGCGCCCTCTGCGGCGCAACGTTCAACCATGCCCTGGGCTATGCGATCTACAAGCCCGGAGGCATCATGGGCGGCCTTGTGACCGGGCTGCTGATGTTCCTACTCTAGGTGCTTCACGTCATGGAACCTGTCATCATCACGGTGCTGCTGGCGGCGAGCGTGGGAGTGGCAGGTCTAATTAGAGGTCGAGCCCGACGGACCGTCGCCATGCCCGTTGACGAGGTCAGGCGTAACGTCATGGCCTCGCTGGCTCTCGCAGTCCTCCTCGGCAGCAACGCTGTGAAGGCATTGCGCACACGTCACCTGTGGACCCTCACCTGCTACGAGTGCCAGGCATGCCAGCCTGTGTGCCCTCGCGGGCTCGATCCTGCACGGTTCGTGGTCGCAGCGCGCACGAACAATCCGGACCTTCCTAGTCAAGTGGACGGTACGCATGACGTACCCGTGCGCGAAGCGGCCCGTTTGTGCGTCAGGTGTGGGCTCTGTGAGCAGGCGTGCCCCCTCCGGCTCCCCATCATGAGTGCGATCGATGATCTGAAGAACGATGGGAGGTTTGTGTGAGATGGTCGAGCGGCGCGACTTCCTGCGGAACGCTCTCGGGTACGGAGCAGCGCTGGTGGCAGCGCTCTCCCTCGCGCCACCCACGGGCAATGGTGCAGTGGTCCGTCCGCCCGGTGCCGTGGACCCGCGCCAGTTCAAACTCCTCTGTCTTAGGTGCGACCAGTGCGCTCAGGTCTGTCCGACCGAGGCCATCGAGATAATATCCACCGGTCCGATAGAAGAGATCGGTCTGCCACGCGTTACGGGCCAACCGGGTCCGTGCACCTTCTGCTATGAGTGCAATAAGATCTGTCCGACCCAGGTGCTCGACCTCGGGACCGTGACCGATCTCCAGCAGAGCGGTAGGCAACCGAAGCTAGGCACCGCATCCCTCGCCCATCCCGAGCGGTGTATCAGATGCGACCGATGTGACGAGGCCTGCCCCTACATAGTCGTCGAGAACGACCTTACCGGGGAGGGAGAGCAGGTAATGCGCTACCGAAAGCTTCTGGAGCCCATCTCTGAGGGGGCGTTGCAGCGTGAGATGGCCCGCCTCGAGGATTACTGCAGGGGATGCGGCCATTGCGTGAACGCCTGTCCGACGGACGTGCTCGTTCTCAAGCCGAGTGCTCGTAAGGTGGTGCGCTCATGAGCGTCCAGACATACCGCCGGCCGGTCCAGGCGATATTCCTTATCATATCCATCATCCTTCTCGGCGGGATCGCACGGTACTGTCCGTTCATCGGTGTTCAGCAGATTGCTGGCGCTATCGGTTCCGGTCTAATCGACGAGGCCTTTGATGCGGGAACAATCCGCGGCTTCTCTCGCCTCACTATAGTCGTGGGTGGATTCACGCTCTTCGTCATCGTGTTCGGGCGTGTGTGGTGTGGATGGATTTGCCCGTTCGGAACCATCCTGAGCGCGGCGAACGCGCTCAAGCTCCCTGTCCAGGAGCGCAGTCCTCCACGCATCCTCCAAGGGTATTCCTTCAAGTACGAGCTCTTAGCAGTCTTTATCGGCGCGACCATGATCTTCGGATACCCCGTGTTCTGCCAAGTGTGCCCGGTCGGCGCCCTCTACAGGACAGCGGGCTTCCAGACGTTCGACCTTGCCGTAATCCCCGGTTTGACCGTCGTCTTCATATCCGTGCTCTTCGTGTTAATCTATCATCGTCGGTTCTGGTGCAAGTCAATCTGTCCGCTCGGTGCGCTGACGGCTATCTTGGACAAGGTAAGCGCGTTCCGAGTCCTAGTGGACGAGGATACGTGCATCGAGTGCATGGTTTGCCAGCGCGAGTGCCCCATGGACATCCTCGTCATTGAGGATTCTATCCGCCGTGGCCATCGAACAGTGCCCACGGGGGAGTGCTTTCGCTGCGGACGGTGCATCGACGTGTGCCCCAAGGATGCCCTCTCCTTCAGCTTCAAGTACGGGTGATATCATGGTCCACATGCGTGAGCATTTCATACTGGTGATCCTGGTGATCGGGATCGTTGCCCTTGTAGTCATGGGCTCCACTCGGCTCACTCCGTCCTCTACCACATCGGTGAACGCCCGTCTTCTCAACCGGCCCAATCCTGCTGGAGAGGGGATCTATCGCACAACGCTCGAGCTCTCCTGGGAAGGAAGCCCGGTCGCCAGGCGATGTGCGATACTTGTGCTGGCGTTCGATCGGAACGACCGGGATGACGCGTGGCATGTGTCGGTCCTGAAGGACATCGAAGCCTCTCCCTATGGGCAGAACCTGTGGGCGGACATCCCTCCTGACAAACCCGAAGGGAAAGCGGTCCTCACCGCCGACCTCCTGTTCGAGAGCATAGGGGCGGGAGAGGTAGTGGAGGCGCTCCTCCTGTGCGATGGTGAGGTCGTCGCACGGGACGAGGTTCTTATCTAAGCCTTGTTCCGTCGGACAACGAAGCCCTCTATCACGAGGACGTCCACTCCACGCCGGACCAGAACCGAGAGCGCATCCCTAGGTGTGCACACGATCGGTTCACCATGGATGTTGAAGGATGTGTTGAGCACGACGGGAACTCCCGTGTGGGACTCAAGCTCGGTAAGCACCCTGTGGTAGGCAGGCTGGAGCTCCCGCCGCACCGTCTGAGGTCGGGTCGTGCCATCGACATGGACGACGGCCGGGATCTCACCACGCTTCTCCGCGGGCACATCGTAGGCCTCGATCATGAACGGGGCCTCCCGCCCTTCCACAAGGTACTCTTCCGCCCGCTCCAAGGGGAGGCTCGGACAAAACGGTTGGTACCACTCCCTGCCCTTGAGGAGGAGGTTGATTCGGTCCTTGGTTGAAGTGTTGGAGGGATCGGCGAGCACCGAGCGGTTGCCTAGGGCGCGAGGGCCGAACTCCATGCGTCCCTCGAACCAGCCGACGATAGCACCTCCTGCAGCAAGGTCCGCGGCAGTACCCGCCATATCGTCAGTGGCATCCCACGTGATCCCCCGTGTCCCTCGGAGGGCGGTCAGCACGTCGTCCTCGGTATAGGAGGGGCCGAGGGACACGCTCTCGAAGCGATGGGACGTAGGTCTGCGTCCCTCCTCGCGACATCGGTGATGCCATACATACAGCGCAGCACCCACACACGTTCCTGCATCGCTGGCAGCAGGCTGGATGAACAGGTCCTCGACACAGTCCAGCCGACGTATGTTCATGTTGGCCAGCACATTGAGGAAAACCCCTCCCGCTGTGGCGACCTTTGCCTGCCCCGTGAGCTCGACCGCTTGGGTCGCCAGCGACGTGAGCACCTTCTCCAGTCTACGCTGGAGTGCCTTGGACACGGCGGGCCGCGTTGTGTTCTCAAGGAGCCCTCTTCGGACCGCGGCGTACACGGGGGCGTCAATGAATGTGCCTTTGTGCTTCCCAAGAGGGGGTTTCTCCACCGCACGCGCGTCGTACCAGGTCCGGAACGCCTCGATGGCCCTTTCCGCGAATCCTTCCACATCGGGTGCGTCGGCCGGGTTACCCCCTGTCCACAGAGTGCGGCAGAGGGGGGAGAACTCCACGAGCTCCCGTACATCACGCTCATCCATATCGAGCATCTCCGCGATGCTCGTCGTCGTCCGTGTCCCATCGCATAGGGAGTATACGGCGTGGTCGCGCTCGATGAGCCTGAGCGACAGGCCCCCGCTCATGGAAGCAGAGTATACTCCTTGGCGCTCGTGCAGCTCGACATTGGGTAGGAGGCAGGCCCAAATATCCTCGTCCTGTATCCCAATGAGGGGTGCGGCCAGCTGGACGACCTCATCCACGTGTGCCGAGGGGGAGCGGCGGAGAACATACCATAGTGCTCGGAACTCCTCGTCCTCAAGCGGTTCTACCGACAAGGGATTGCCGGAGTGGGGCCGTAACCGGTACCCTTCCGTCGTCCGCTCCGGCCGCCACTTGGGTGAGGGTCGGACCACTTCCGATCCATGGAGGGTGTTACGCAGGTCCCTGGAAGGGACGGGTTTAATATCAAGGAGCCCGAGGAGGGCCTCCGCCGTTGGTTGCAGCTCAGCCTCCTTTGGAAGGGGCATGAGGGCCTCATACAGTTGTTCGATCCCATCGGGGACTTCTCCCGGGAACGAGCTCATGGCGGTGACCTTGCCCTCATCGTACCATATGGATAGCCCGAGGAGGAGCGTTGTCAATCCGTATACGAGCCCGACGGAAGAGCGCAGGGGGGAGGATGCGACGAGCTCTAAGGAACCGTCAGCCCATCGGCCAACGGCGGCCGAGCGGTCATCCCCGTACCCGTCCACCGCCAAGGCAGTGCATCCATCGAATCCCGAGCACAGAGCCGCCGAGGCCAAGTGGGCCGTCTCGTGGTCGACGGCGGCCACCTCTACAGGCGTGGAGCGCTCGCCCGCAAAGAATGTACGGATCCGGTCCACTTCCTCCTGATTGCGAAGACGAACGTTCGTGGAGAACAATGACGCGAGCTGGGCCCGGGACCTACGGTGTGGCGGTTCGATGGGGCGTGCCCCCTCGCCTCCGTATGCGACAAGGTCGATATCATCAGGAGTGAGCCTTGCCAAGCGTAATACCTCGAAGATGGAGTCCCGGGGGAAGTGGCCGGTGTGCTTGTCCCTATTGAGCCGCTCCTCCTCCACCGCGGCCACCACCTGACCGTCGCGGACGATGCATGCCGATCGGTCATGGGCCTTGAAGGACACCCCGAGGATGTTCACGCTGCTGGCCGTGTGCGTCAAGGTTTAAAGGGATTGGGGTGAGGTGTCCGAAGAGGGCTTTTACCTCACGGAGCGGAATATCCGGTCGAGGTTCCCTGCGAGCACTAGACGGCGAGCTCGACCACGAGGGACAGCGGCCAGCACCTTGGCAAGCTCCACCCGAGCGTCAAGGTAGGGATGGTCCGAGCCGTAGAGCACCCTCCGCGGTGATGCTCGCACAGCTTCTGCGATCACCCTGACGCTCGCGTTCGACGTATCAGCGTACACATTTCGCTTCTTGAGCAGGGGCAGGCAACCCCGCGAGAGATGGCAGAGGATGAGTGGTGTTGGACCGCCAGCGAGCTTGTTCAAGTACTTGGGCGATGCGAATCCGGCTCCCGTATGGAATACCAGCGCCAAGCCGAGGTCCCGGGCACGCTCGAAGACGTCCGCAAGCTCCGGGTGGTCGGGACGGAAGCACTCGACGACCGGGTGTAGCTTGATACCCACTAGCCCGAGCCGTCCTACCTCCTCCACATGCGCAACGGCGTCTGGGTGGCGCGGATCCACCCTGCCGAACGGGATGAGGTCATCGCGTTCACGGGCGGTACGCGCGAGCTCGCGGTTACGCTCGGGGTAGGAGTGTGTGGACGGATTTGGGAACACGAGGGCCCGCTGCGTTCCTAAGGCGGAAAGAGTGGCGTCCATGTCGGTAAGGGAACTGGAAGGATCGAGCTCGGGCACCCATGGGTCCGAAGGACCAATATGGACATGCGCATCGCACAGTCTGCCTGCAAGGGGGGCCAGAGCGGCGGCGAGCTCGTCCATGCTACTCTTCGTCCACGAACCTGGCGATATCCGTCTGGACCGACTTGGCGTCGTAGCGCTCCTTGAAGATTCGCCAGATTTCCTCGTGCACGACCATCTCGTCACGATCGCCGTCCACGATGACCATGTGATGGCGGCGCGCAAGCTCATGGTACTTCTTCCGAACTCCCGTGAGGAACTCCACGTTCTCGAACTTCTCGCCTTCGTAGTGGAGGACCTGTTCCTTCCGCTTCATGGTCACCTCGGGAGATACGTCGATGAGGATGGTGAGGTCGGGCATGAGCGCGAACTCGTGCATGCTGCGGATGAGCGTCTCGTCCACACCCTTCATGGTCTGGTAGGCGATGGACGAGAACAGATAGCGCTCGCACAGAACAACCTTGTTCTCATTCAGAGCGGGGAGAATGAGCTTGTCCACGTGCTCGGCACGGTCCGCCGCGAAGAGGAAGCAGTCGGTAAGGGGGTGGATGTCCCCCATCTTGAGGACGATCTTGAGGAAATATCCCGTAAGTGTTTGAGTGGGCTCGCGGGTCGCGAGTATCTCGAAACCCTCCTTACGCATGCGTCGTTCCATGAGCCAGAGCTGAGTACCCTTTCCGGATCCGTCGATACCCTCGAGCACGCAGAAGAACGGCTTGCCCATGGCGGGGGAGGGATGGGCAAAGAAATAAAAATCCGCCGTCAGGGTTCGTTGAGGTCGTCTGCGAACGATTTAAAAATCTTGGGCCGGTAGCCGAACACGATGGAGGCTCTTTACGTTCAGCAGTTTGCCGATACCCGCAAGCATCTCGAGACCAGTACCCGCATCATCCCCACGATGGTCGTCGGGTGCGAGTCCACGAGGGACGTGTGGATCAACTTCTCAAGCCTTGACGAGATCAAGCGGTTCTCGAACAGGTACGAGGGCAAGCTCAAACCGTACCTCGACCTCGCCCATATGTGGATCTCCAAGGGCAAGGGGGACGAGCGCGTCATCGATGGCAACTCACAGGAGGCAGACGAGCTTATCCGGGAGCTGCGCGACAGGGGAGTGAAAATCAAGAACTCGCTGGGCGGGAACGGCGCCCTGGAGTCCTCGGCCCTCAAGGCACTTGGGGCCAACGTAGTCTTCGTCGGGAACATATTCCCCAAGGTGCTCAAGCGGCTCCCCAATCGTTCCAAGAAATACTTCGAGTTCGTCGACTTCGATTTCGCCATCACTCTTGACGAGCTCGATCCCAAGTCGCTCATTATCCAGGCCGGCGGAACTGACCGCTTTATCCTCTGCGACGGAGAGGGCCGACGCTGGGAACACCTTCGGGACTACGTTGACAGCATCCCTAATATCGTCGAGGAGGTCAGCGAGACATACGGCATCATCGACTCGGTCAATCTCGTGGGCTGGCATGTCGTGTTCGCTACCGACAAGAACGGCCTTGACAAGGTATCCGACCTCGTTGACAAGGTGCGTGGGAACACGCGGTTCCTCTTCACCGATACTGGAGCGCTCACCAAGACCTCCAACATGGACCGGAAGTTCCTATTCGAAAAGGTCTACGACAAGTTCGACGTACTCTCGGTGAACGAGATCGAGCTCGAGCAGCTCCACGAGGCCCTCTTCCCTCGGAAGGGCGACCAAGTGACCCAGATGGCAGATATACTCGGCGCTGCCAAGAACCTCAAGGCCATCTGGCTCCACACGAGGACACACCACGTCTGTGTTAAAAAGAAGGACTTCCTCACCCTGGATACCATCATCAAGGCGCAGAACTTCGCTGCGATAGCCGGTGTGCTCAGGGTGGAGACCGGTCGGTATCCCCGAATGGACGAGATGATCGATCGGTTCAACACCCTCAATTTCTCCGAGGAGGGTATCTCTGCCGCTGAGAAGATAGTAGAACAGTACGGGGCGGAGTCGAAGGACGGTACTTTCACCGTCGGGGGAATGGAAGGAAGCATCGTGCCCGGCCTGGAATGCCTGGACTTCGAGTCCGAAGTGGGTGCCGGCGACGCTTCGTCCTCTGCGTTCACTTACATGCTCTCGGTGCTGGGACGGAAAAGTGGAGTTTGATAAGTCGTGGGACACTGGCGTAAAGATAGCCGGTGCCCTGCTCGTTATCCTCACGCTGTACCTCTTCTCGCCCTTCATCGGGGATATCGTGTTCGCCCTTCTGCTCGCATACATAGCGCTCCCGCTGCGACGTTCTGTTAAGGGGCACGTGGCCAACCGTGACTTGATGGCCTTCATCACGACGACACTCATCATACTCGGTATAGTGCTCCCTGCACTGCTCGGGTTGCGCTTCATGCAGGGCAAGATAGTCGTAGGAATGCAATATCTTGTGGACCAGGGCATCTTCTCACATGAACATCCGCTTGTACAGCTCATATTCCAGGAATGGGAGCAGTTCCAGGAGATGACCACACTCCTCAATGCCGTGTTCGACGAACCCTACATTGGTCCCGTGCTCGACCAATTCGCTCTGCTCATAGCCACGCTCCCGGAACGCGTCATCCATCTATTCATGTTCCTCGTGTTCCTATTCTACTTCATCCGGGACGGCCCGGAGTTCCACGATAAAGTCCTCGATTATCTTCCGAAGAAGCAACGGACGCGGGTGGAGGAATACCTCCACGTGGCCGATATAGCGATCTATGCCACCATCTTCGGACGGTTCATCACGGGAATCGTCTGTGCGTTCGCCTCCGCCTCTGGGCTCTATATACTAGGTGTCCCCAACGCTACCCTGTTGGGAGTGGCCGCAGGCATAATCTTCATCATTCCCCAAATAGGTGTGTGGATCCTCTACATCCCCCTTTCGGCCTACTGGGCTTCCATGGGCCAGCTGGGACTGGGGGGGCTCATCCTCTTCCTGGGCATCACGATCGGTCTGTTGGACAATGTGGCCTACTCGCTAATCGTGGGTGACCGGATGCGCCAGCATGGTGTGCATCCTATATTCACACTTGTGGGTCTGATGGGAGGCCTTCTGGTGTGGGGATTCAAGGGGCTTGTGCTCGGACCTATCGTCGTAGCCCTTTCAATCAGCTTTATCCGGACGATGATCGTCCCCGCTCCCACGCCCCGCAAGAAGTGAGCTCACGGCTCGTTTGTGCCCTTCATTGATCGCGTAAGCGACCATCCCTCGTCCGGGCATCCCGTAGACGACAACGGAACCGAGGGGCGCCAGCATCGTGACTGGGATAGCGGCGAGGTCCTCCTCTCCGGATACCACTACTCGTGCCGGTGGTTCACGGAGGCCTTCGGACACGGCGTCCCACAGTGCCTGTGTGACCACGCCTGCTGGATTCTCGCATTTCAGTTCACGGGACTCGTAATCCAGGGCCCGTCGATGTTCCTCGATAATAGGATGGCGACGCTCCATCATGTCGATGATGGCAAGATCTGGTACGATACCAAGTGAGATGAGTGTGAACGTAACGCGGTCACCAATGCTCACGACGGGATCCTTCCGCTCATCGAGCCAGACGACGAATGAGCTGCCATCCTCGAACAACTTCCCATGGACCATGCGGAGCACATCGAGATCATCCTCTCGTAGCTCGTAAATGACCATGGCGGGATGGGCTCGACGGGAAAGGTATAAGAACCTTGCCGGAAGGGGGCGCGGTGACCTTCCGGGAAGTGGTGGAAATGCGGCACGAAAACATGTGCGGTGTTTATTTTGTTTAATAATAAAACATAAATATACACACGTATTGCGCAAAATTCTGAATAAACAAGTTCATTCTGTGAGGCCCTCACTTTCCTCGTGAGCGTCCTCAAGGGCCTCCACGATCGCCTTGGCGGGATTGCGCTCTTTCTCAATTTCCTCCTGCTCCAAGCTCTCAATTTCTTCTTGTTCCTGGTCCAGAAGCTTCTCTGCGCTCTTAATATCTTGCTCCACATCCTCAAGAAGTCCCATTGAACACAAAGAGCCGTCCATTCCTTAAGAACCTTATCCCCAGAACCGCTTCGTGCGGAAGAACGTCCTCTCTCCTTCCATGATGTCACGAAGAAGTTCGTTCTCGTTGTCGTGAGGGCGCCCAAGGACGCGGGCCGCAGTGCGGGGGCCGATGCCCTTTCCGGCAAGGACCAGTAGAGCTCGTGGTCCATACGAGATGAATAGGTCAGCTGATAGCCTAAGGGACCGCACTCGGCGTCCATCCTTGGCACCCAGTTTCTCACCGCGGGCATCCCGCTTGAGGAGTGCATCGTCGTCGGATCCCACGGTGGCAAGCAGACGGGCACCGCAGTTCCCGCATTCCAGGTCATCTGGCACCGTCTTTACCATGAGCGAGGTATCCCATGCGTTGCAGTGCATACAGAAAAGATGGATACGGGTAGAGAGGAGGCGTTCGCGGAAAATGCGCATGATTTCGGCATCGGGGCGTTCGGGGGACACCACCGTCCGCTTCGGGTGCTCGATGATAGACCGCGCAAGGGGTGAGCATCCGCTGGCGTGACCGACTGATAGAGTTCCGTCGGCAATCATTCCGATGACCTCGTTCGTGTGGGGGATGTCGAGCTTCTCGGTGAACACCTCGTTGCGGGTCTCGCGGGCGAGAAGTGTGCCTGCATAGGCCTCCACGATGCGTTTGAAACTGATGCGTGCATGGTCGGCGTCCTTCTTGATGGCACCAAAGCGTCGGGCCACGTGCAAGAAGCGCCAGCGATAGAGGGCACTGTCCTCCACGATACGTGTGAGGTCACGCATGAGATGCTCGGTGCCGAGGTTGAGTATCAATCGCTCCACAAGTTCAGTGTCGGGGGCCCCGGAGAACTCGAGTAGGATTCGGTACGGGTCGGAGCGCATGGTCACGGCGCTGCCATGGTGCAGGGTAATGTAGGATGAGAGCAGGAGACCCAGAGTGGCGTTCACTCGCGAACCGAAGCAGGCGTGGACCACCACCGCCGAACCTACGAGCTCGATGACGATGCACCGCTGGTCCGCCACGAACGGTGTGTCCCGGACCGCTTTGAGCACGGCCTGTGCTCCTGCCTTGTCGAGGGGGTACTCGCTGGTGAGAATGCTCAGCGCGTCCTTGTCATGAGTTGCCGCTAGCCTGCAGCGCAGCGTCCCGACCTCCTGGGCGACCTCCCACTCCACAGGGATGAGCTCGCCCTCCCATCGGGGGATCGTTCCAACGGAGCGCCCCACGCGTTCAACGAAGAGGGCATCCTCGTCCATCCCGACGGTCCGCCATGGTCGGCCCCTGCAGATGAATACCGAACCAGGTTCCACGTTCTGGACCACGAAGCGCTCGTCGAGGACCCCGATGCGCTCCTGGCCATCTACGGTCACCACCGAGTAGCTGCGCTGGTCGGGGATCATGGAGAGGTTGTTATAGAAGTAGGTGGAGCCCTTGCGTCGTGCCCCGATGGTCTCCCCATCCCGCCACAGTATGCCCAGGTCACAGAGCAGGTCAACGAGCTCGATGAAGTCGTCGCGGGAGAGGTCATGGAAGGGTGCGGCAGATGTGATGGTGCGCAGTGCATCCCGGGCGTCCACGGTCCTCTCCTCCTTGGCCAATCCGACCACCTGGTTAGCGACGACGTCCATTGGAGCCCGGAACACCTGGACCGGCTCGAGCTCACCGGCCATGGTCCTGCGTGCGACCACCGCCGCCTCAATGCAGTCGTCCGCGTCCATAGCGAGCACAAGTCCCCGGGAGACGACATCTGCTCTGTGGCCGGCACGGCCCACCCGCTGCACGAGCCGAGTGGCCTGGCGCGGGGATGTGTACTGGATGGCGAGGTCCACTGAGCCGACATCGATGCCAAGTTCCATTGAGCTAGTGCAAACGAGGTTCGTGATCTCACCTGCCTTGAACGCACGTTCTGCCTCGATACGAGCGGTCTTGGAGAGGGAGGAGTGATGGACATCGGTACCTGAGGACTCATCCCAGATGGCGAACCGAGAGGAGAGCACCTCCGCTTGCTGGCGCGTGTTCACGAAGGTGAGCACCGAGCGCTCCCTTCGGACGTTCTCTTCGATCGTGCGCACTGCTGATGCCAGCTGGGGGGCGACCAGCAGGCGTTCGGCAAGCTCCTCATCACCTTCGATGATCGTGGGCATGACGACCGCGATTTCGAGCCGTTTCTCTGTCTCGGCATGCACTATCTCCACGGGACTCCCCGAACCACGGAGGAACGCGGCCACCTCTTCCGGCGTTCCTACCGTGGCCGACAATCCAATCCGTTGGATGGGGCCGCCTGCGAGCCTGCACAATCGCTCGAGGGCCACAGCGAGCTGGCTGCCGCGCTTGTCCACCGCCAGCTCATGGACCTCGTCAACGATGACCATGCGTAGGTTCGCAAGGTGGGTGCGCAGACGCTTTCCTAGGAGCATGGCCTGGACAGTCTCCGGTGTTGTGATGAGCATATCGGGGGGCTTGAGTGCTTGGCGCCGGCGTGCAGCAGGCGTTGTGTCACCATGCCGGACCTCCACGGTGAGCCCCAGCTCTTCCCCCCACCACCTCATCCGCTCCATGATGTCTCTGTTGAGAGCGCGGAGAGGGGTGATGTACAGCAAGAGGTTGCCGGAGTGACCTTCATTCCGCCATTGGAGCATCCTGTGGAAAGCAGGGAGGACGGCAGCTTCCGTCTTTCCTGATCCGGTTGGCGAGATTAGGAGCACGTTGGCGCCAGAGAAGATACGCGGGATAGCCTCTGCTTGTGCAGGAGTGGGTGCGGTAATTCCCTTACGGTCCAGTAGATGGCGGACCGGGTCTGCGAGCAGTGGGAAGGGATTGGAAGTGGCCTTAGCCAATGTAGGTCACGTCTGCCTCGGGCTTCTTCCCGGGCCGCTTGATGTTGACCGACGGGAGGCTGATCGGGGGAGGGAGCTTGAGCATGCTCGAGAGCATCACTGTCTGGACGGTACAGTTCTGGAGAATTGAGTTCGCCACGTTCTGAACACTCGCATCTGGTAGACGTTTGGTGCTCTCGAAGTGCTTGGTGTCCGCCTCATTGCCCTCGAACATCATGGTGCCCTTCATACGGATGTACCCGATGCTCGGGGAGTACTGCACATCGAATCCGAAATGAATTGCGTAGGTGTTGGACGAGCCCTCCTGCGTTATTTCCTGGAAGTTGACGTTGATACTCACTTCTTTTGGTGCCCGGCTCTCGAACCGCTTGGCTTCAACGAAGTCGAGGGTGCCCGTCATCATGGCTCGGGAGAACGGCCCGGGTGTTTTTATCTCTTTCTGCTGCGTGGTGGGGATGCTCGCTCGCACCGACCTAGAAAACACGCCTGCTCAAGAGTCTCACGTACTCCTTTACCAAGGCACGGTGGCGTAACACCATACTTCGATGCCTGTTAATTGAATCTTTTGAAGAAGATCTTTCCAAGCAGCCGAGGGTACCTCTTAAAGTCGAATATCACACTTGCGTTGATCGCGCATTCAAAGGTGCAGTAGCATTTCTTGTCCCTTATCGATCTTCTGACCTGCTCTGCACCTTTGCTGGCGAGCAGTCTGTTGATGTCATAGTCAAAGTCACGGATATTACCCATCTTTTTATCCAGCAGCTCGCATGGAAAGACATCACCAGTCTCGCTGATTTCGATCAGGCGCTCTCCTGCAACACATGGGACGACCATGCTCTTCTTCCTTGCCGTGTTGATAATCTCCCTAAGACTTTCCTCGTAGACCACGTGGAGGAACCTGTCAAAGGGCTTCTTTTCCCGCTTTTTTTCCTTTACCTCGATATAGCGCTGCATTTCCTCGTAGGCGTCAAGCGTGTCCGCGATCGCACTCTTGCATCGGGGTGTGCCTCGTAATAAGGTGAGCAGATGGTTGTCTGCATCGAATCTCTCTTCTACGGAATTGAATATCCCTCGGATATTGTCGACGTTGTAGCTTGAGAGCACTGTACAGAAATCTATGTTGAGGTTGTCATGCCTTTTCCTAAGTTTGTCCAGACTATCGTAAGTCCTAGTTACTGCCTCGAAGATCCCCTTTACATCGCGAATGAGATCATGTTCCTCTTCCCAGCCATCCAGTGAGATCGAGATTCTGAAATGCGTTCCGGGATTTTGTTCAAGGATCATCTCCATGTCCTTCTCGATCTTTTCTGTCAGCAGACCGTTCGTGGTTATCGTTATTATTAGAGGATTAGTGTACCGGCACACTACATTGCAGATTTCCACAAGGTCGTTGCGTAAGAACGTCTCGCCCCCGGTCAGAGAGACCTGCATGAGCTGCCCGAGACCTTTACAGATCCTTTCGATCTCCTCCAGTTTAAGCTCGTCTCTCGCCTCTGCCTGATCAATGTTCTTCCAATAGAAGCAATGTTTGCATCTCGCATTGCATCTGGCGGTCACAAAGAGTATGACGTAGACAGGCTTCGAGCCCTTCAAGAGGCTTTTAACTATCCGAGAAGAGCCTTTCATGGTAATCGTTTCCCGCGAGCTTCCTGACCGCCGAGTCAATCAGCGAACAGCATGCACCCATTGTTGTTATGCATGAGAAGAAGATGTTAATGGGGATGAATATGGGCAAGAGGGACGGGTGTGTCCTGATGACGATCCTAAAGAAGCCCCTGAGGTAGAAAAGGTATAATATCAGTGCCACGGCTGCTCCCGAAATCGCAGGGGGGAAACTGATTGAGGCCCCCAAGAGAATAAGGGTTGCGGTCGCCGATAATGTCCCAATCGCCATCCCGAGGGTGGTTGAACAACTAGGTGTGAACGACTTTCTCTTGTGCAAGAAGAATTTCATCCACCAGAAGGTCCTCCAGAAGTAGACACTACAGAGTTTCCAGAAACCCGGGAACTGGTGCTTCACGATAATATTTGGATCGAGGATCATCTTGAACTTCGGTGAGATCCTGAAACCGAACTCCTCGTTCTCGGTCGGTACTTGAAAGGTAAACTTTTCGTTATAGCCGCCCGTTTCGAGGAATACTCTTTTCTTTGTAAGACAGCATTTCGCCTCAAAGACTGGGTAGTTGCCCAGGTCGCCTTGGGTGTATATATGCTGGTCCATCAGGCACTTGTACAGGGGGAATAGCCCCTTATTGGTCGGCTCTACAGAATAATGTCCGTTGACCACATCCGCACCCGTTCTATTCATGGCCTCAATGGCCATCTCGATTGTGTCCTTGAACACCACTACATCCGAATCGAAGAACATGACCCGATCGTAATTCGCATTCTTCACTCCAAGGTTCCTTGCCTTTCCAGGGCCGGCATTCGTATGCGTTATGATCCTTACTTGGAATCCCTTCACGATCTCAAGCGTTAAGTCCGTGCTCTCGGCATCCACGATGATGACCTCGAACTTCTTGTAACTTGATCTGAAGATCGACTCGAGGAGCCTTTCGATAGTCTTCTCAGAATTATACACCGGAATGATAATTGAGATCACTTCAGATCACCGAGTTCTCATCCATCTTGATAGTCTCTTTCTTTGTCATATAACGATTCGAAGAGTTTAGGCTCTAATCTTGTGTGCGATTCAAAAAGATTCCCTTTCGAGGATCGCAGCAGAAAAACCAAAGGGAGGACCTTTTCTTTAGCAGGTCCCAAAGGATCAGGAAGGGGGTGATACCAAGGATGATCTTGCCATCATCCACGTGCCTCCGTCCCATCGGAAGGGCTATACATCTTCTAATGCCCGGTTCTCGAACCGCTTGGCTTCGACTAATTCAAGGGTGCCCGTCATCATGGTTCGGGGGCACGGCCCGGACGTCATTCTCTCTTTCTGCTGCGTGGTAGGAGCGCTTGCTCTCACACCGACCTAGAACACACGCCTACTCAAGAGTCTCGCGTACCCCTTTGCCGAGGCCCCCCAGTTCAGCTTGCTCCTACCATGTACTCTCATAGTGAAGGTGATGGGGACCTCGGTGATGGTGTACCCCTGCTCGATTGCGAACATGAGTATCTCCGGGTAGAACTCGAAGTCCCTGGATCGTGTACGGGGATAGAGCTCATCGAGCACCGAACGCCTATAGAGGCGATAGCCGGATGTCATGTCGGTCACAACGTTCCTGCCAAGGGTGATGTTCAGGAACTTCGTCGTCAGGTCGCTGACAACACGCTTGAAGTGGGGCATGTCCACGATCACACCCCCGGGCGCACGACGTGAACCCACGACGATGTCGGGATCCGATGTCTGCACCGCGCGTACGAACCTCTCCAGCTCATCGGGCCGATGGTTGAGGTCCGCGTCCATGGTCAGGACGTGGTCAGCCCGTGGATCCACTTCCGCGAATCCCGTCCTGAACGCTCTTCCCACACCCAAGGGGGACGGGTGTGCAATGTATCCCAGCCCGGGGTGGTCGTTCTTCATCCTCTCGATGAGCTCTGCTGACCCATCATTCCCTTGGAGGACGTAGATTATCTCGTAATCGACGTCGAGCTCGTGGAGCGCTTTGATCAGCTGTGGTGTGAGCACCTCGAGGTTCTCACACTCGTCATATGCCGGGATGACTGCGGAGATGAACATCGTAATCCTGCTGTTCTGTGGTATCCTTGTCTGCGAGCGGGCCCTCGTCGGCCCCCTATCATTATCGTTCTATCGAAATTTAAAGATGTTCTCTCCATGACACCTCCCCCATTTTCTGTCGAGTGGGCTCGCGTCTAGCGTTCTCCCTGGAGCACAGCATGACGTGGCCGTTGTGTCACCGGAAGGGGGTTTCGATACCCTCTTTTCTTGACGTCGCCGGAACAGCTAGAATCTTGCTTCTGTGCTGCTTTTTCGTCCCTTGTCACGAATCCGCTCCGATCTTATTCCCGCTCGTCCCTGGTCCCCTCAGTTCTGGGCTGAAATGTCTTCTTCTGGGCTGCTGCCCTCTCTGAAGCGGACCCCCTTCCTTGTTTTTCAGCTCCCGGAACTCGTTTTCACACCCCTATTACGTTTTTTATCTACTTTTTTCACATTTTTTCTTACATTTTAAGGAGTTTCGATATATTCCCGGGATTCGTACCTTGATAGTCGTGAACGTACCCTCATTCTCACCCCTATTTGGGCCGTAAATAACCGCATAAATCAAGTAAATTGCTGACATTTACGCATAATTCACCTATAATGCACCTTTTAGGCGTCAGATCAGGGTTTTACTGGGTAGTGGTGGTGGAATTCTCGTTTTCTAGCCGACCCGTACAAATTCACTATTTAGCAGGGGTTAACTCATAAAAGATTATTGATGTAAATATGCAATAACGTATCAAATATTACGGAAAAAGTTCAGAATAACCTGCTGCAGGCCTGCTGCTGGTGCTGCTGCTGCTGCTACCGTGCTGCTGCTGCTAGCGAACAGCAGCATCACCAGCACATGTGAGTTAAATATGCGTTAAAACAATGCATATGTCCCAAAGAGCAAAATTCTGGGAGAAGAGTGGGAAATTATCGATAATGCACCGTTTCCGGGGGGATCGGGACGCAAATCGAGCGTTATTAGGTGGTGGAATGGGGGGATGTGCTGCCCTACTTGCGCTTGCGCTTCTTGGGCTTCTCCTTTTCCTTGATCTCGAGCTCCTCGGTCTCTTCTTCCTCTTCAACGATGGAGTAGAAGACCTCCCTACCTCGCTGGATTTTGGTGACCAGACTGCGCTGATAGAGCTCGGAGAGCTTTGCAGAGGTCGTACCGCGCTTGACGCCGAGAATACGGGCGAGATCATTGGCGGTTACGCTCTTGAGGTTCCTGATGGCTTCGAGGTACTTCATATCGGTCTCAGAAACGAGACCGAAGACGATATCCTTTGCATTTTCGAGTTCGTTCTTTAAACAGGAACCATCTTCTGATTTACGTTCCATTTCAAGAAGGATCTCTCTGAGAGCGTCCAATTCGCCAGTATTTTGAAGTATTGTCTCGTGCTGCAGGTGCAGGGCCACGTGCTGCTGCTGTAGCTTATACTGTTGCTGCTGTAGCAGTTCGTTGTGACCGCGGAGATCCTCCAGCACGGCCTTGTACCCAACAAGAAGGTCGATAACGCGATCGATGCCCAGGAGACTCTTGAACACTTTTTTCACCTCGATACCCGGGCGGATACCTCGATTTGAGGCGATAATCCGCCTAAGGGATGGTAATGCAGACAAGGTCGCTGATCGTTTATAATACTGTGGTCGAAGTTAGAAAGCGATAACTTATGATTGAAAGCGATACTAAGAATAAGGGAATTAACTGCAGGTGCTGCAGGTGCTGGGGGCTGGACCAGCAGGTCAGATGGATTGGATTCGTTCGAACCAGCGATACCTTATGACCGTAGTTCCCACTTGCTATCGGGTGATCGGAAGCCCGATAAGAAGCGATAAGGTATAGTCTAAAGCGATTTCTTTTTGAGCGTACAGACACGATGGGCTTCAGCTAATGGAAGCGGGAGACGTGTGCCTGTGAACAGCGGGAGTGTCATT
Source organism: Candidatus Undinarchaeales archaeon (assembly GCA_030753015.1). Classification (GTDB taxonomy): domain Archaea; phylum SpSt-1190; class SpSt-1190; order JASMDC01; family JASMDC01; genus JASMDC01. The sequence continues at coordinate 133,110 of JASMDC010000001.1, forward strand.
TCCAGTGAACGTTTCAGGTCCATCAGGTGCCCGAGCGCAACGAACACGGGGCGTGATCCCTTGCGCGAGGCAACGGCATTCCCTACGATGCGGTCTTTGTAGTGGATGGGCCAGGGGCCTTCTTTTCCATCGGTGGAAAAACGGCCACAGAGGAGCCTACGAGTGACTCCGATGGTGGGTATGTCCTCCTTTACGCCTACATGGGAAGCGAGGCCGACCCCTTGGAAATGGTTGATGCCGCACCCATTGACGAGCAGCACGTCAGGTCGCGTATCGAGCTCACGTAGACTGGCAGCAATCCCTGGCGCCTCTCTATATGAGAGCAGCCCCGGGACATAGGGGAACGAGATTGGTACTGTGGCCGTTACCGTTTCCACGGTTTCCAAGCTTCTGTCCACTACGACTATCGCCGAGACCATCGACTCATCGGTGAAGGACTGGTCAACGCCACCGATTCGCTGTACGGGCCGCCCGTCCCAACGATAGTGATACCTGTTGTGATATCCGTTCCTGCTCATTGAGCAGTTCTGTCACTGAGAACGCGGGCTCCGATAGACCGTTCCGCTCCGTTCCAGCATTATTGAGTGCTACATGACCCATGTACGCGCAGAAGAAAGCGCGGCGGATAGCATCGTTCTGTGGTGCTAGACGAACGCCTAGATCAGAGGGGCGATCGACACCAAGCAGTTCCTGTACCTGATTTGGATCACATATTATTGTACGTGACCTGCTGGTTGACTCCAGCAGCACGTCGGTCAGGTCTTGCTCGCAGCATATGATGGTGGGGCCCTCATGCAACAGTGCGGCCACTTCATCTCTTGGGGACATGCCTGTCCGATATGATTTGCATCCTGTGAACAGGCACCAAGAGATCCTGTCATCAGTACTTAGGGAGATGCCCAGGCTCGTTAGCACTACGCGCTGCCTCCCGTGCCTTGATGAATCCCAGGCCAAGGCCGTCGATGGCCTCGAGCACGGCACCTCTGACGGAGCTCGTAAGACCTTTCCAATCGATGATGGCCAGCTCAGTAGGGCCGTTACGCTCCCTCGCGGTCCGCACCATGCGGGTGATATCGACAGTATCCGTGACGTATTTCGGCATGATGTGGCCTACGGCGTAATGGGTGGAGAGCATGATGTCCGTGAACCGAGGGGGATAATGGCCACCTCCGAAACCGACACAGGGAACCCAACTATCGGGGGGTTTGAACGCCACGGTGTCGAGGATTGCCCGGGCGATCACGTCAACCGCTAACGGATCGGACCATTGCTCGGGGCCGCTGCCGATCTCTACGAACACAACTGGGCTGTCCATGGCGGTGGGCCCGTGGTGGGTGACCTCGAGGGTGACCTCGTACTTGATACCGGTCGCGTCCCGCCTAGCCTTCAATGCCTGGAGCGCGGCCTTGATGAGGCGCGGTTCGGCGACCGAGAGCTCTTCGGGACTCCCGCCGTAGCGGACTTCGGACGTCCAGTTACCTGGTGAGTGGGTGGTGAGAGACGGGGTGCCGGATATCGCCTTGTGCTTGGATGCAAAGATCCAGCTGTCGACGGTGAAGTGCTCGTCCAGATGGTCAGCATGGAGGAGTTCGCGCTCGGTCCTGACGAGGGTGATGCCCTCCCCTCTGTGGACCGGATGCCCCTCGAACGTGTCCGTCCGCTCGAAGTCCACCAGTTCAAGGATGCGATCGTGGATGTTCGTCCCCGCAGTATCGTGGACGGAGGAGACGATGCCGATCATGGTCGCAGCACCTTCACCAACGTATAAGTAGGTTTCGAACGGTCCTCGGCTGGACGATGGGCGGGTGACGGGATTTGCCCGTCACACTATTGTGCTGGCGTGTATTTGCACCGAGAAATATGGATTGTATGGTGAGATGGTGGCCGCACGGCCACCGTTTATAAAGTGACGGGGATACCCCGACGGATGGGCCGTGGAACTTCCAGGGATATTCCCTCCAGGGATCTACTATTGGGGTGACGACGGAGATCCTCCGTCATTTATAATGCCAGGGCCCCTTTTATAAAGCCGCGAAATCTCCGCGATGGGTGGATTTCCACCATGGAACCTAGGGTACACGGGAAAAATCCGCTCGACAGGCGCGACCGCCGTCAGGGGCCAGATTCTTAATGGTTTGGTGTCACCTGAACGTCGCTCGATGCTCCCTCCCACACGGAGTGGGTGGGGATCTGAGTGTACGGGAGCACGCTCCACAGACGGGATGACTGATGGCGGGAAGCATGAATGCAGGGCATTTCTGGCGCTGGCTGGCTATCATCGTTCTGGCGGGAGCGCTCGTACGATTCCCTGCTCTAGGGACCGTACCTCCCGGTATGCATATCGACGAGAACTCAAGTGGGTACGATGCATACTCGATCCTACTCACGGGGCGCGACCAGTACGGAGTGAGCTACCCGGTATTCTTCGAGGCCCTGGGCAATTGGAGCAGTGGCATCCATATCTACCTGTCTGTCCCTGTGACAATGCTCTTCGGCTTCGGAAAGACGCAGACGCGCCTCCCATATCCATTCTTCGGTATCGCGTCCATCATTATGGCAGGCTGTCTCGGGCAGGTGCTTTACGGCTCTAGGGAAGGATTGCTCGCAGCAGCGCTGGTTGCTATCTCGCCATGGGACATCCTGGCCAGCCGAACGGCCGATGCCCAATCCATCCTTCTCACCGTGCTGATTCCGCTGGGACTGTGCCTGCTGATCTCGGGTGCGCGTGGCCGCCCCGGTCGGTTAAAGGCGGGCCTCGTGATCATGGCGCTATCCCTGTACGGCTACGGTACGGCCCGGTTCTTTGTGCCCTTGCTCGTCATCGGTTTCCTCGCAATCTATCGCCACCAGCTCCAGCGGAACCGTCGGGCGCTTGCCTTGGGCCTGGTGTGCTCAACGATCGTGGCGCTTCCGGTCTACACGGTATTCCTGCCGTATACGGCCAATCGCTTCCTCCAAGTGAATCAAATCGGTGCTCCCGTGGAAGGGGGACTTGGGGTCGGGCCGGAGATGGTTGATGTCGAAACCCTCTCCGCCTTGCGGAATGTGAGCACGGGTGACGGTCCCTATGCTACCGAGCGCGACTTCATGATGTCCTTCACGATTTGTGATTCCATCGACGACGATCTCCGGGACATGTGCCTGGGGAAGCTGAAGGACCCGGGCGAGTCACAATGGACGCCGACAGCACTGGAACGTGCACTCGGCAAGTGGACATGGCCGCTGGGCTTTCCGCTCATGGTTGTGGGCAACTACCTTACATCCCTGTCCCCGGATTTCCTGTTCATTAACGGCGACCCGAACCCACGCCACTCGCCTCGGGGTGTCGGCCAGCTGCACGTTTTCGAGGCGCCCCTGCTCGCGGTGGGACTGGCGGCGCTGGCGTCCGGGCGCAAGCGGCGCGACAAGCTCCTCCTGCTCTGGCTCGTCCTCGGCCCCCTGCCGGCCGCCTTCACGGGCGAAGGGGGTGATCATGCCTTCCGGCTCATCGTGTGGCTCCCTGCCCTCCACCTAACGTCGGCCCGCGGCGCTGCCGTGCTCCTCTCTCGGAGGTTCCCCGAGCGCCATCCAATCCTTTCCTCGCTGATGGCCGTGGTGGCCCTGCTGGGGATAGCGGTTTTCCTGGATGTGTACTTCGTGCGATATCCGGCGGACCCTTACGCTTTGTACCGCTGGGATCGTGATGTAGGGGCCCTTCGGATTGCGGCCGATGTGGTCGGCCCCGATGGTGTGGTCCACGTCCCGGATAACACGATGCACGCAGCCGAGCTATATCAGGCCTATATGTACAACCTCGCGCCCCACATCGACACGCCGCCGTTCGATATCCTCAAGGGGCCGCTGAGTTGCACATTCAAGAACGCCGGGCCAGAACAGCTCAGGGACGACGTGTTCATCCTGGCGCCTATGCTCCCCTGGAGGGTTCCGCCCGACTGCGATCCTACCGCCCACGGGCTCGTTGAGGTAGGCCGGGTCTCCTACTTCTCGGGTAGGGTGGCAGGCTATCTGGTGTACCGCCACCGCGACGCCGCTCCGGCCCCTGGTCGCCGGTAGATTCATTAAGGTTAGGTGCAATTGCCGCTCCGCGACACGTACCTCTCGGGCCTTCCCCGGTTGATGGTGACGAGCGCACAATGGGATGACCATGACCACGGACATGGGGCAAAGGACGTTCTGGCGCTGGCTGGGCGCTATCGTCATAGCGGGCGCCCTCCTTAGGCTCCCGCTGTTGGGCAGTGTCCCTCCCCCTATGTACATCGATGAATATTCAAATGGGTATGACGCCTACTCGATCCTCCTGACCGGTAATGATCAGCACGGAGTCCGATACCCTCTGTTCTTTAGAGCGCTGGACGACTACCGGACACCGCTCCACATATACATGTCAGTACCGGTCACCATGGTCTTCGGATTCGGTGAGATGCAGACTCGGCTCCCCTACGCTCTCTGCGGGATCCTTGCGATTCTGGCCGCGGGGTGTATAGGGCAGACCCTCTTAGGACCTCGTGAGGGTCTGTTCACTGCTGCGCTCACCGCGCTATCGCCGTGGGACGTGCAGTTCGGTCGCATGGCTCTCACCCATCCAATACCGCTCACGGCGCTCATACCTCTGGGGCTGTGCTTATTGATATCGGGAGTACGCGGGCGTCCGCGAAGGCTCGTAGCGGGCTTCGTGGTCATGGCCCTTTCGCTCTACTCCTACCCTACAGCTGCCCTCTTCGTCCCTCTCCTTCTTCTGGGATTTGGGATTATTGCCCGCCACTCGCTCCTGCGGGACCGGCGTCATCTGGGGATCGGTATCGCTGTGTTCGTGGTACTTGCGCTCCCAATCTATTCTCCATGGATGCTTCCGCAGACGACCGCTCGTTTCTCACAGGTGAGCATCCATAATGTCGACGCACCCGTGCTGATGGCCGAACGGCTCGGGAGTGCGCTCGGTGAGTGGGCCCGTCCGCTCGGGCTTCCTCTGGCGATCGCTTCTAACTATATTTCTTCCTTCTCACCAAGGTTCCTGTTCGTCAATGGGGACCCGAACTTGTGGCACTCGCCCCGCGGGATTGGTCAGCTCCATATCGTTGAGGCGCCCTTTATCCTCGCCGGACTGATTTCGCTGATAAATGGACGGCGCCGACGCGACCGTCTTCTTCTGCTCTGGCTTTTTATCGGCCCCTTGCCTGCTGCGTTCACGCAGTGGGGGGGCTATCATGCGGGGCGGCTACTCGTGTGGCTCCCTGCCCTTCATCTAACCGCAGCACGTGGGATCACATCGCTCCTTCACAGGATCGATGGGAAGCGGTATCCGCTCTTCATACCTATCATCGCATTGGCCTCCCTTATCAGTATGGTCGTGTTCCTGGACACGTATTTCGTCCGATACCCCGAGGACGTGCTCGCACAGTATCGATATCGGGTGGGCCAGGGCACAGCTCTCCGCATTGCGGGAGATGTTGTAGGCCCTGATGGAAAAGTGCATGTGCCACCTTTCACGATGATAGGATCGAATATCGTCCAGGCATATGAGTACGACATTGCTCCGCATCTCGAGGCCCCTCCATTCCTTATCGTAACATCGCCGAACGAGTGCACCTTCCTCGATGCATCATCGGATGAGCTTGCGAGTGATGTGTTCATAATCGCACCTATGCAACCGTTCCTTGATCCTGAGCTACCCTTTCGACTTCCACCGGACTGCGAACCCAAAGCGCATGGATTCGTCGAGGTCGGACGGGTCCGGTATTCGAACGACGTGCCCAGTCACTTCATCTTCAAAGCGTCTGGACCTGAGAAATGAGTGCAGCACGGTTCGCTTGACGGTAGATTCATTAATGTTTGGAGCGTGCCGTGTCGTATGCACGAGCTGGTGAGGGAAGGTGCACGCAAGGTCGTCCATCTCGCATCCCTCTCTATCCCAGTCGTGTACATCACGTATGGGCGTGAGACTACTCTGGCCTTCTTGGTCTACTGTCTTGTCGGATTCCTCGTAGCCGAGTTCGTGCGTATCGAGCTTGGTGTCCGAATACCCTTCTTCCACATAATCGCACGGGAGAAGGAGGCGGAATGCGTTGGCGCAGAGGTCTACTTCACACTCGGAGCGCTGGTGGCCGTGGCTGCCTATACAAAGGCCGTCGCCTGCGCTGTAATCCTCATGGCTAGCTTGGGTGACATGGCAGCATCCTTGGTGGGCCAAGCCATTCGTGGCCCTCGCCTTTATGGGGATAAAACTGTTGCAGGGGCGAGTGGTGAACTGGTGATGGATCTTCTAGCTGTGACCGTCCTTGGAGCTGTTGTCCCCGAAGTTGCTCTCCCTGCTGCGGTCGTGTTTGCCATGGCAATCACTGCGACTATAGTCGAGACTCTCGTGGAGCGCATAAATGATAATCTTGCGGTCCCTGTTATTGCGGGGCTCATCGGGAACCTGGTGCTCGGTGTGCCATTGGGTTGAGTTGGGCGGATTCATTGGGCTGGCAGAATCTCCTCCCGTAAATAGGTCTATAACGCGTAATACGTTCTAAAAAAAGGAGTACACGCGTTATATAGTGGTAAAAAACAGAGATAAAAAGATTATGACCTAATGAAACATAAAGGAACATAATAAAACCAGCAGAGGCTCTAAATAGGAATAATCTAAAAACTGAGATTTATGTTCCATTATGTTCCAAGAAAGATATTTATAGGTACTACGACAGAGTAGTTATTAGCATGAAAGACATTGACCGCACACGAGAACGGCTGATGAAGTTCCTTGGGAAGCGGCAGATCGAAAAACATACTAACGAAATCCTGGACATCGCCCAAGATATATCCACGAACAGTAACTATGCATATTATCTGCCGGCTGTCACCTACGTGCTGATGAAGGACAAGTACGGCGTCGCGATATCTGCATCAGAGCTCAAGAGCGAGGGGCTCGGCCAGGTCAAGGCGAAGTTCATCGTACGTGTCCGTGATAGACTCGGTATAAAACGAAATGAACCGAAAGTGAAGGACGGACAAGTAGTCTCGGCCATCGAGAGGATTTGTCGTAAGCTCGACATGGCGAATCAGGTACGACGTTTCGCGATGAAGCTACACGAGAACCTATCACGAAGGAACGTCTATAACGTCCATGAATTCTACTGCTACTCCGCCTCTCTCGTCTACGTATCGGCAAAGTACAACGATGCACTGATGACCCAGGAGAGCATTATCAGACAGTTGAATATCTCACCACACTTTCTGCGGAAGTACTCGCGCATCATCACGAGCGAGATGGGCAAGTTCAACCTCTAAGAAGCGACCATTTATCTGAAGCGTACTTCTGAGCCAGTTCCCTGCAATTATCACACTCTGCGACAGTCGGGTTACTGGGCGTGATCTCCAAGTCCATTGTATCACCAAAGGCACGAACGACAGAGCGCCACACCTCGGGAACAGAGGTGGAGATGCCTTCAGCGGTAAGCGTTGTTGCCCAGGATGGGGATTCAAGGCCCTTTCGCGTTAGAGATTCATCCGGTTTATGAAGGACCCGAAAGAGCGTTCCGAGGTCAGTGTCGACCATGAGGTAGCCATGGACCACTAATGCGTTCCGTCGACGGATCTGGGCGGCACCTGCGATCTTGCGGTGTCCTACGATAAGGTCACCGAACTCGTTCATTCTGGCATTAATATCGAAATCATCAAGAGCAGAGACAAGTGGAGCGCACAAGTGCTCGAAACCTTTGGCAACTGATATGGAGAGTTGATGCGAAAGAGGGACTATGACGCAATAAGTTAGGTCCCAAGCGCCATTGTGGAGCACAGAGCCACCTCCAGAGGGCCTGCGAAGTACAGGGATGCCCAGCTCATTGCACACGTCAAGGTCGATGTCAGACGAACCCTTGAACCTTCCGACCGAGACCGTGGGGCTCGGAAAGACCGCGAGCTTGAGGGTTGGTGGAGATGTACCTGATCCTATCGAGGTTGCAAGAGCCTCGTCCATAGCAAGGAGCTCACTTGGGGGATGATCATCCAATACCATCACGCGCATGGGGCTGCAAGCCAGATGATCCACCTCAGTATATGAGGTCGTCGCTGATGGAAAGGCGTTCTTCATCCTTGAAGAAGTTCCATGAAGAGATGCCTCGTTCCTTTGCGAGTTCGAGCACAGCACGCTGCACGGGGACACAGTTCACGAGCGGAAGGAGCTCATCTGGTGTAGTCGGAAGGCAGACCTCGCACTCAGGACCGCACCCTATCATGGTCGAATTGAATCCTCGTTGTCGCAAGGCCGTATGCACATTCGTGATCTTGTCGTCAGATGTGGAGGGGAAGAGGACGATAGGCCTTGTTTTATCCATAAGGAACAACTCCACATGGCAGAACTCCTCCGTGTGACAGGCAAGGGCGACATCCCCCATCACTTCCGCAAGTTTTGCGGCGCTATAGAGGGCCGTTGCGCGGTTCTGGAGCGCACCGACCAGACAACAGGGGCCGGGGACGAGGCTTGGCATCGATGTATCCAGGGACGTTGTGACGAGGTCGGGGGCCGCTTCGAGATCACACTCCCGTAAGAAAGGCATCATGGCAGCGAGCATGCTCGTGAGATAGGATGACATCCCCGGGAGTGGTCGGTCCGATGCGCGCTTTGGGAGTCGTGCCACCATGTCGGAGGCTGATGCCAGGGGCGAGTCCGTTCGGGACGTGACCGCGACGACCCGGGCCCCTCTCTCACGGGCAAGAGCTGCTGCACGAAACGTCGTGCGGACCTTCCCCGAGTTTGAGATCGCTACAAGGAGCACGCGTCCACTCTCTAGGTGGGCAGGATTGCAGAGGATATCGTGCGGCTCGATGGCCTGACCATTAGCGACATGAGCTGCTGCGATGGCAGCATGGTATGAGTCCCCGCATCCCGTGAAGATGATGCGGTCATAGCTTTCCCCGGGATCCCATCCCGATAGATCGAGAGTGGCGCTCAGGAGCTCGGGCTGTGCGAGGATGTCTGCTTCTAGGGCACTGAGCAGGTCGTCGGTCATCTACTCTTTCCCTTTGGGGCTTGTGCTCTCATAGAGATTGAGCTGTGAGGTATTACGGGCGATAGTGTGCAGCTCATCAAGCATACGCTCCTGGCTCTGCTCGAAGATGTATAGGTGCGAGGCGATCCCCAGAGTGATCGCAGCGAGCACCGTGATGTAGAACACCAATGAGAGAGCGAAGGAGTTAACCTGAAGGCTCGTCTCCAGATTTCCCGAATCGTCGGACATGGGTGCGATGAAACCGGATCCGATTACGAAGGATACAATAAGTATCGCAGAGATGGCGATACTGTATAACTTGGACATGAGGATTTTGTCGCCCATGGCGATCACACCACGGACGACGACCTCTAAGCTTTATATCGCTTGCGCCGAAGAAGTTACTTCTTCTCGACCGGACCCTTGTGCATCTCGGCCATCTTGTCGAACTTGGCCAGAATCTTGCTCTGGGCCTCCTCGATCTCATAGATCATAGCTGCGATCCCGAGGGTCACGGCAGAAAGGATCGTGATGTAGAAGAGCAGGGCCGCGATGAACTCGTTGGTTTGAAGGACGGCAAGATACTGGCTCGGATCGAAGACATTCATGGGTAGGATCGTCGCTCCGATGATCATGACGACCAGGATGATACCTGCGACTCCCTGACAGTAGAGCGTTGACGTGCGCTTTTTTTCGTCCATGGGTACTCACTTGGATCCGGATAAACCCCTACGTTTTAAAAACCTACCATCGACCACCGAGGGATTTAGCTGCCGGGAGGAGTCGATAGAATGAGTAGGCAGCGCCCACGACGTTTTGCGTCGTGGGCTACGGCCTAGATTTTTCGGTGCGTTCCCAGCAGGGACGCGATTACTTCTTGTCCTTCTTCTCCGGCTTGGCCGGGGGGGTTGTCTTCTCCACGATCTCGTCGAGCTTGGACAGGATGCGGTGCTGGGCATCGATGATCCTGTCCTGTGTCAGCTCGAACTCGTATATCATAGACGCGAGCCCGAGCGTCACGGCGGCGAGGATCGTGATATAGAAGATCAGCCCCGTGATGAAGGCATTGGTCTCCAGAACGGCCAAGAACTCAGCCGGCTCGAACACACCCATGGGTACGTACACGGACCCGATGAGGAAAGCCAGCAGGAGGATTCCGGAAATGGCCAGACTGTAGACCTTGGACATACGCATTCGGTCTTCCATAGATGCCACCTTTGTAAAGGAACAACTGTAGTTAATGGTTTAAAAAGCTACTTCTCTCGCGTTTCAACAATGTGGGCCGGCTCCGTAGGTCCTATTCCACCGTGACGCTCTTCGCCAGGTTCCGGGGCTGGTCGACATCGCAGCCTCTCCGTACAGCGATATAATAGGAGAGCAGCTGGAGTGGAATCACCGCGAGGATGGGAAAGAGGAGGGGGGAGGTCGACGGCACGGGTATGACGGCATCCACGCCATTCGGGAGGTCCTCTAGGCCGTCGGGTACGACAGCGATAACCTTGCCTTCACGTGCCAGAACCTCCTGCATGTTGCTCAGGACCTTACTCCGAAGAGGATCTCGCTCGAGGGGGACAACAACAACGACGGGCATCTCATCTGTGATCAGTGCTATCGGGCCGTGCTTCATCTCGCCAGCGGGGTACCCCTCGGCGTGTATGTAAGATATCTCCTTTAACTTCAGCGCCCCTTCAAGAGCGATGGGATAATTGATGCCGCGGCCGAGGTAGAGGAAGTCCTCCACGCCCTCGTACCGGTGCGCGAGCGTCGTGTAGATGTCCGTCCTCTCGAGCACATCGCTGATGCGGCGGGGGAGCTCTTCCAGCTCCCTAATGAGCACGGCGAGCCTGTCCTGTGAGAGTTTCCCCTTGATACTGCCTAAATATAGAGTGAGCAGGTAGAGCGCGGCGATCTGGGACGTGAACGCCTTGGTGGACGCGACCCCGATCTCGGGACCCGCGTGGGTGTAGACAATCCCATGTGTCGCTTTTCGCGTCGCCATGCTCCCGATAACGTTGCAGATGGTGACGATCTTCCCGCCCTCCTCAGCTGCTGCGTCCATGGCAGCGAGCGTGTCGGCTGTCTCGCCTGACTGGGTGATGGCGACGACCAGGGTCCGCTCGTTCACCACATGGTCACGATAACGGAACTCTGAGGCGTAATCGACCTCCACGGGGATGTGGACCAGGGACTCGATGAGGAACTTCCCGACGGTGCCCGCATGCCAGGAGGTCCCGCAAGCGAGGATGAGCACCCGCTCGATCGCCTTCGCTTCCTTCTCCGAGAGGGTGACATCCTCTAGATAAACGCCGGGAGGTTCGTGCTCCACGCGGCCACCGATAGTGTCTATGACGGCTCTTGGTTGTTCGAAGATCTCCTTGAGCATGAAATGCTTGTAATCTCCCTTGGCGGCCATGAGAGGATCCCAGGACACAGTCTTGATATCCGCTTCCACGGGCTCACCCTGTAGGTCGGTCACCTGCACCTCATCGGCCGAGAGCACGGCCATCTGTCGGTTCGCTAGGAAGATGAGGCGGCGGGTGTGCTCGAGGATGCCGATGGCGTCGGATGCCAGGAAGACCTCGTTCTTACCGAGGCCCACCACGATACCACCTGCAGAGCCATAGCGAGCAGACACGATCCGCCCCGGCTCCTTTGAGGAGATGACAGCTATGGCATAGGCACCCTCCACGTGGGTGAGCGCAGCGCGTACCGCTTCGTCCAGGGGACAGTCGGCATGGTAGCGCTCGATGAGGTGTGCTATGATCTCGGTATCGGTCTCGGAATCGAAGGTGTGCCCCTCGGCCACAAGCTCGTGACGGAGGGCAAGGTAGTTCTCGATGATACCGTTATGTACGACGACCAGGCCGCCCGTACAATCGGTGTGGGGGTGGGCGTTGATCTCGGTAGGCTTGCCATGGGTGGCCCAGCGCGTATGGCCGATGGCCATGGTGCCGGGAAGGGGACACTCCTTGAGCTTCTCCTTAAGGTTATCTAGCTTGCCCACGCTCCGGCAGAGTGCCAGCCCGCGTTCACCGACGACGGCCACGCCCGCAGAGTCGTACCCGCGATAGGCGAGCTTGTCGAGCCCTCCCAAAACCAGGGGCACGGCCTGACGTGGTCCGATGTAGCCGATGATGCCGCACATGGGATATATCATCGATCGGGGATAGCTTAAAAAACTACTCCGCCGGGGCGGCATCCCGTTCGCAGGGGATCCGGTCACCAGCGATCCACTGAAGGGTTCCCACTGTAAGACCTGAGACGTGGATGAGCGGGAACGAGAACGCGTGCAGTAATGCCTCCACAGCGATGAGGGGTTTCGTGTATCGTAGGGCGAACGCGAGGAAGGGGAGGTTCCAGATGACGATGGCAGGGCCTACGAGAGCAAGAACCCCGGTAGGGATGGCACCGGTGGCGCTGATAACTATCAAGAGAATGAAACATGTGAGCAGCACTACGTTCACGGGATGATAAAAGGCGTTGAAGGGTCGGAAGGAGCTACCCTGCTCATAATAATGTCGGAGGTACGCTTTAACCCAGCACCTGTCGATATGGTACCGGCTCCGCCAGAACCTCATAGGGGCCACTTCATCTATATTGCTCACGGGGAGGTCCTTTGCGAGCACGATTCGCAATCCACGGGAGAGCAGGGCCCACCCGAGCTCGATGTCCTCGACCGAGGCTCGTGAGAAGCACTCGTCGAAGCGATTGGCCTCGAACACCTCCCGCCGCATGGCCATGGCCGATCCGACGAGCACGTTCGAGTCGACGGGGTGGTTCGAGAACCAGAAGCAATAGAGGAGGTTGACGAAGGTAGCGAACTTGTGGTCGTACTTGGTCGTGGGATCATACGGGCAGAACACCGCCCCGATGGATGGATCGTTCACGCGCTCGGCAAGGGCGGAGATGGTCCCTTGTTTGACCTGCATGTCGGCGTCCAGGAACACCACGACGTCGCCCGAGGATGCGGCAGCGCCGCGGTTCCGTGCGGTCGCGGGACCGCTGTTCCGCTCCAGGCGCACGACGCGTACACCCAAGCCCTCGGCCAGATCGGCCGAGCTGTCGGTTGAGCCGTCGTCCACGACAATGACCTCCAGTACGTCATCGTCGGTGTCCGATCCGGTCAGTGCTTTGAGGCATGCTCCAAGGGTGACTGCCCCGTTGTAGACCGGGATGACGACAGAGATGGTGGCCATGGAACCCTAGAGCACTTCCCGCCAAACCATTTAAGCTTGCGCGTGCCCACTTAAGCTTCGTTGGGAATGGATGTTCTGTGGTTCCAGACGGCAGCGCTCTCCCTTGGATGGGCGTTGGTGTGCCTCGCCCTAGTCGGTGCACGCCACCGGCTGCGTTGGCTCCACATTGAGGTATCCATCGCTACGTGGCGCACCGTGATCATGCTCACCATCCTCGCTCTGGCGGTCCGTGTGCTCGCGCCCGCCATAGCTCCCCCCTGGATGGTGGGTTGGACGAACATGGAGCAGGGGCGGGGCATCCTCCTTGACCACAGGACCGGCTACTGCCTGGACGGGATGCCTGGCTCATGTCGCGAGAGCTTCCCCTTCTACACCGCCGGCTATCCCTTCCTCATCGCGTTGTCTTTCTTCCTCTTTGGCATATCGGATCTTGCAGCGCTTGCGGTCACCGTGGCAACGTCCGTGCTCTCAGTCCCCCTCGCGTTCCTGTTCGTACATGCTCTCCTCCGCCGCGAGGGACCTGCGGTGCTCGCTGCACTGCTCGTGGCACTGATGCCCCTCAATGTTGCCTACTCCCTCATGGTGCGCAACGAGGTCCCCTCGGTAGCCGTGGAGCTCTTGGCCCTCTGGGCGTGTCTTGCCTGGATGCGCCGCGGGGGTCGGTGGACCGCTTTCCTGTGTGCCGCGTCCACTGCCCTGTACGTTCAGATGCGCCCCGAGAACCCGGCCATCCTCCTCGTCATGGCCGCCCTCGCTCTCGCTCGCAGCCGCCGACCGCCCCTTCCCGTGATGGCATTGGTCGTGGGGCTCGCCCTCGTGGTCCCCCACATCGCGGCTCTTCCGTTACATCTCACGACCTATGAGCTGTGCGGGATGTGGTATGCCGATGGGCGCGGATTGTTACGCCACTTCTCACCTGACTTCATAATCCGGAACGCAGGATACCTGGCCATCTGGATAAACGCCTGGTACCTGCCTCTCCTTGTCCCTGCACTGGCGCTCCTGGCGCTGGTCGCTCCCCGCCATAAAGCGGCCATGACCATAGGTCTGTGGTTCATTGGTAGGCTGACGATCTACCTTCTCCATTCTTTCCCCTACGATCCGCGCTACACCATCAACGTGACCGTGCCCTTCACGGTCCTTGCAGCACTCGGGGCCCGTCATCTCGCCAGCGGGATCGATTCTGGCCGACGGTGGCTCGTTCCTGGCGTCCTTGCCCTCTCTCTCCTCGCCTACATCCCCTACGCCTACTCACCTGGATTCGGACAGGAGGGTATCGCCGATGGGCACAGGACAGTGTTCAGGACCGTCCACATTGTCATCATCCCCCTGGCACTGGCGGGCTTGGGATTCCTCTCGAGCGACCGGCGGGTTCGGGCCCTTGCCATCGTCGTCCTCGTGTATGCTGCTGTAGTGCTCCCCCAGCCAGATATCGCCGGGATCAGGACCGTGGGCGTCAACGCACAGGTGCGGGAGGCCATAGCTTTCGAGGAGGAGGTGGCCCGACTCATGGGCGATCGTGTCAGTGGATGCACGGTGGTGACCGAGCGACCCTTCGCAGTAACCCATATCTGGAACACACCTGTGATCTACCTGGAACGGGTGGAGGGGATCGTTTACCGAGTGGCGGCCGGAGAGTGTCTTTACTTGTACGAAACGCGTGAGTGCGCTGACGAATGGTGCCGCGCCTTACACGACAATCCCGACATCACGCTCGAGCCCTTGCAGAGCGATCTAGCGCCCCCTCCTGGTGTAGCTCACTGGCTCCAGAAGGTGACCGTCTACCGGATCCGTCCCTCTGTGTGATGGGTTAGGAGCAGGGCTCCCGGCCGGACACCCTGACGAAGCGTTCGCCCACCTTCTCGACACCGAGCGGCTCTAGCACGACCTGGTGGGTGTTCTTGCCCGTTTTCACCTCGATGATGGTGGCGTTGGCCTCCACCTTGTACCCGGGGATGCGCTCTGCGTCGGCCGATGGGACAGCGAGAACGACGTATGGGCCAGGATTGATAGCAGATACTTCATAGTGGCCGTACTCGTTCGTTGTCGCGTGTCGCACCTCTCCTAGGTTACGGTCCAGGGGAGCGAAGAAGAGCTCCACGAACCGCGGCGGATTCCCGTCCACGAAACCGAGTGGCATGAGCTCCCTTTCCTCCACCCGGGCGGAGCCCTCGCACAGCACGCGACCCTGCTCGGATACAGTTCCCTCGATGGAGGAGAACATCTCCACCTCGACTTCCTTTGAGAACGAGCGCCCGATGTTCACACGCTCGGACCAGCGTGCCAGACCCGGCTCATCAGGGGTGATCACAAGGTCGTGGACCTTGCACTGTACCTGGTCCTTGGAGAATTCTCCTCCTTCGTACTGGTCGCAACAGGAGCCGATGCAGACCAATCCCGAGCTCGAGCCCTTTATCGAAAGGTCCACGGAGCATGAGCCCTGACAGAGACCATCGACCTTTGCCGGTGCGCCCACCTCGGCCTCCGAGAGCTCGGCCGTGGGCTCGTCCCCTTTGAGGAAGACCCCGAGCTGGAACCAGAAGGATAAAGGCCGGGATTCCTGGCTCACCACATTGGAGGTTGGAGCGAGGTCCGTGACCGAGATCATTACGGGGAAGGTGACATTGTAGCGCACGAAGTAGAACGATGAGCAGGTCTTCTTCTCAACGGAGAAGGGGAGGAGGGGCCGCGGTATATAACGCACCTCCTTGGTGCTCTCGTACTCCTTCCGCCCCTCGTTGGCCAGGAGGGTGAAGTTCACGTCGCGGTCGTTGAGCACCGCGTTCCAGTGGATGTTCACGGCCTTCTTGGCCCGAACGCGGCGGAGCTCGCGGGCGACGGCGAGCTTCGCATTCTCGCGGAAGGGGTAGATGAGCTCGTTCCGATGCTTTGATGGCGGATTGTCACAATCGATGTTCTTGGCCGCTTCGCCACCGGGTGGTGTGGGGATGCGATAGTCCTGGATGAGCGATGTGAGCAATGCCTTCTCCACCATCCGCGTGCCCTTGTACTCCTCCACGTACACCTCGGCCTGGTCACGTAGCGTCTTGATGCGGAGGGGGAGCACGATTTGGAACTCCTCGTCGCTTGTTGCGTCGGATTCATCGGCTCCAAGGGCCTTCACCGCGAGCGCCATAGTGACCTTGACATCGTTATCGGTGAGATCGGCGGTCACCCGCGGCATCCCGATGTCCACTCCGGGCTTGGAACGGTGGTGCTCCAGGGCGTTGAGCATGCGGCGCTCGATGTCCCGGGCGAGCATCTCCTCCATGACCTCGACAGTGGGGACGTTGACCACGCGGCCCCGGTAGAACCAGTAGGGCACTGAGACATGGTTGAGCGCGGGCACGTTCCCTGGTGCGTAGCCGCCATGTGTGGCCATGTCCCAGACAGCGTCGTACACTGCCGTCCGAAGCCGTGCCTCCACGGCGGTATGAAGGTTCTCCATGGTCTCTTTGAGCGAGATCGCATCGGTCTCCTTGATAGCGATCCGGTGCTCGACCTCTCGTCCCTTGAGCATGGAGAACACGATGACGATGATGGCGATGGCCACGGCGATGAGCCCGATCATCGAGATCTGGCCCTTTCCAGTGGTCGGCACGCGACAGCGCATCAACACGACGCCTCCTGGGTGTTCTTCCAGTTACCGGGATTGCCCTGGACCTGGATGAAAGTGGAGTCCTCGCTGTACTCATTCCCCGCCTCCACGCCGATGGTCACCCTGAGCCGGGAGCCGGGGGCCGGGGGGTTCGGGCAGAGGCGCACATCGGAGAGATGGATGCGGGTGCCGGCAGACGTCATGGTGACATAAGTTATGTCCGGGGATACGTCATAGGAGCCGATGCTGACCTTGAAGCTACCCTTATCGAGCTGTATGGGCGACTCGAGCTGGAGGTACACGTCCATGTCGAACCCGAGAGTGGCCAGGAGCACGAAGAGCGGATTCTCGAGCGTCCCCGGTTCGACCTTGGTGACCTTTACCGCGAGGGGGGTCTGATCGAGAACCATGAAACCCTCCCAAGCGCTCCCCTTCCTACCGAGGTAGTTCACAGAGAGGGTGATGAAGTTACCCTTCGGTCTGGTGGCCGAGCGGAACGTGCCTACGACGTCCCACCACCCTGTGAGTGGATCGTAGGCGGGCGTGACGGCCATCGCGTCGAGGTTGCCTATGGCCAGCTTGACGGCGTCCCGGGGCAGGAAGGTGATGTCCGTGCTCTTCTTGTCCGTGATGGTGGTCACCACTTTCACCGAGGTCCCGAACTCCAGCCGCTGCAGGCTGACCTTGTTCGGCGACGTGGTCTTGAACGAGATGTCCAGCTCGGCAAGTTCCTCGGGGAACCATACCTCGAACGGTCGGCGGATGATATGGGTCTCCCCGCCGAACTCGACCAGAAGGAACGCTTCGGTGAGCCCAGGCTCCAGTTCACCCCTGAAGCGCATGGAGATACGCCAACCTTGGGCCGGGGAGATGTACTGGATCCGCTCGTCCGTTGATGCAATCCCGCCGAGCCTACCGCTCACTGCGACCTGGTTGGTCTTGGAGCCGTCGAGCATCTTCCCCTTGAACCGGAGGTGGCCGGTCCACGCAAGCTCGCTCCCGCGCTCGATGGCGTCGCTGCGGGCATGATCGGTGGACAGACCGTCGAGCTCGAACTCCAGAACGAGGGGCTGGCAACCACTGGGCGTGCACACGTCGCCAGTTATACAGGAGGACACTGCTTTCCTGTTCTCGTCGAGGCACACACAATTGCCGTTGCAGATCTCGCTCATCTCGATACAGGACAGGGTCTGGATGCCGTGCTTCGCCAGGCACTCGCCCTGCTCGTACACGATGATGAACGGCGATCGGACCAGCTCCGATTCGTGGCATCCGTCCGATGTGCACTGCGCGTTGAAGGCGCAGACGTCGATGGCCTTATCTTCTGAGAAGCAGAGGCAGAGTGGGGCAGCATGAGATGTTGGGAGGCACGAGGCGCCCTCGGGGATGCATGGTAGCTTGTATCGTCCCACGGGGAACGAACCACCCATGCACAGGTCCGACATGGCCGTGGCGATGGTCGGACGCCATTCCTTGATCTCGATACCTGTGGAGGCAACGGCCTTGAGCTTACCCCCCTTGTACACAGTGGTCTTGAGCACATAGTCGCCCGAGGGGACGCCCTCATCGATGGGGAGTTGACTGGTCGTGCAACCGGGGGCCTCTTGCTCGGACACGCGTACGTGCTCGCTGTCCACGAGCTCGAGCTTGCACAGGTCGCCGTCGGCCTCGGTGTGGGCTGAGATGGTCTCGCCTGCAGTGTAGCTGTTCTTATCGGTCTTGGTCGCCGCGGCGGTGTACCCCAGGCCGCGGAACTCCACAGAGAACGTTGACGAGCCCGTCTGGTCGTCCCCTTGGGCGCGTACCTCGACAGTGTACGTGCCAGGTGCCCAGGCCGTGGCGGTGCCGATTGCTATGTCCTTGCACGACTCCACGTGCACCGCTTCGACCACAGCTCCCTGGGGGTCCCTGATCCGGATGTCACAGGCCTCTAGCTCCTGGTCGGAGGACGTACTCACCGTGAAGTCCGAACCGAGGTACACGACCCGCCTGTCGGACGACGCCGTGAAGGGAAGGGCTGAGGCTTTGACCTTCACGGACCGTCGTGCCAGCTTGACCGTGCGACCGGTGATCGAGAAGATGTACAGGTCGTGGGTGCCTGCGGCCGTGTCGCCGCTGGTCCCAAGTCCGAACCGCTCGCACCCGAACGAGAGGGTCCGGGCGAGCAGGGTACCGTCCGGGCTCAGCAGCGCTGCACCGCACAGACTACCGCCGGGGGCAGGGATCGCGATGCGGTCACCTGCGGTGATGTCCGGCGCAGGAAAGCTAAGGTCGAGCTCGTCGCCCTGCCAGGTGAGGGAGAATGTGATGTTGAAACGCATGTTATCAACGTCGCGGAGCACGGTGCGGTGTGTCGGAAGGCGCAGGTTCACGAGGCGTTCCTTGACGTCATAGCCCCCCGTTATGGGGAACTGCCGGGGCACGTATGCGAGGTTCAGGGTGACGCGGGCGGACATACCGTCCCGCTCGAATCCGTCGAGGAGCAGGATGGGCCGCTCGATGATGGAGACTACAACCCCTGCATCGGATCCTGTCGCGGTACGTTTCGCCGAGCAACTGGTGGCCTGCTGGAAGTGGGTCTCACAAAGAGCCTCAAGGTCCGCATCGGTCACCTTGGTGCTCACATAGTCGGATGGGAGCAGGACCGAGACGGTCGTCAGAGCTTCCGTGAGCGAGGAGACATCGGTCTCCTCCACAACCTGGGTGACCTCGACGACCTCGGCGGTAGCACTGACGAGAAGGAGCACCACCAGCACCAGAACTCTGCATACCGCCACATCGCACCGACCGCTTCCAAAGGTTAAATGGATTTCGGATGCCGCCGCTACTGTCCCATACGCTCCAATGCGTCGTCCACCGAGCCGAATCCGTAGTGGATGTCGGGGAACCGGGCACGGAGTGCGGACACATCGGGAGCGATCTCCTCAGGCTTCCGATGTGCGAGGAGGACGTCTATGATGAGATCGCACAGCTCCTCGATATCACCCTCCTTGAAGCCTCGCCTAGTGACCTCCTGGAAACCGATGCGCAGTCCCGAGGGATCGAACACCGCTTTCGGATCGTCGTAGGGGAGCATGTTCATGTTGAGGATGATGTTGGCTCGTTCCATGGCCTCGGCGACGGCCTTCCCGCCGCCGTGCGCCTGCACGTCGACGGCGATCTGGTGGGAACGCGTGAAGCCCTTGGCCTCGCCGAGCACCTTGATACCGTTCTCGTTGAGGTACTCGCCCGCCCGCTGTGCGTTGCGCACCGTCTGGGCGGCGAAGGCCTTGCCGAACTCGCGCATCTCCAGGGCCGCGAGGGTGAGTGCGGGGAGCCGCCTGATGTGGTGGTTCGAGACAGAGATGGGGAATACGCTGTGCTGGACCTTCCTGGCCGCTTTTCGCATGCGCTCGTCATCGGGGTCGACGTTGGCGATGATGATCGCACCCTGGGGGCCGGGGAAGGTCTTGTGCGTGGAGGCGGTCATGAAGTCGGCGCCTTCTCTGAGCGGATCCTGGAACTGGCCGCCCGCGATGAGCCCGAGCACGTGCGCCGCATCGTACATCACGAAGCCGCCCACCTCGCGGACCACGTCCGCGAGCTCACGGACCGGGTGGGGGAACTGGAACAGACTACCGCCGAAGGTGACGATGCCCGGCTCGACCTTCCGGATGATCTTCGCCGATTCGTCGGGATCGATGTTCATCTCCTCGACGTTGAAGCCATGGTCCACGGTCTCCAGGCCGAGGACATGGCCTGCCAGTCCATGGCGGTCATGGCTGATGTGCGCGCCGTAGTTGACAGGCGCCACCACCATCCGCAGGTTGCCCGTCACCCTGGACAGACCCCGGAAGGTGCACATGTTCGCGATGCATCCTGAGACGGGGCGAACATCGATGAAGCTGGCGCCCAGGAGATCCTTCAGGGCCTGGGCGGCCAGACGCTCTATCGGGCCTATGAACCGCTGCCCCTGGTAGAACCGCATGGTGGGAAAACCATCAAGGTCGTTCATTCCCTCGGCGTAACGATGCCAGAGGTCGTGACATCGATCGTACATCTCGTGAACGGCCGGCGAGGGGCAGCCCTCGCTGGCGATGAGATTGATCGTCTCCTCGCCACGCCATTGCTCATGGCCGTTCACGACATCGACAAGCTCCCGTATCATATGTTCTCACCAGGTGAAACCCGCAGGGGGTAACAGACCGTGCCAAGTTGACTATTATATAAAAACTTCGTGGATGGACGCGCACCATCACCGGTGCAGGGGTGAGAGCGCACAGAGAAGGGCGTCCCCCGCCTCGAAACGGTCCACGGATGCCAGTGTATGGAAGTGGCCTTTCACGCTCACGATGATGACGTCCCCCTCCTCGACCCGTCCGAGGTGGTCTACGGGAACGGGCTCGCGGAGGTCCGATGCGTCAGTCAGGTTCACGTGCCCCAGCTTGCGGAAGGCATCGTAGGGATTCTTGCACGGCGCCAGATGGATAAAGGACGTATAGGCGTTGACGAGATCGAGGATGGTCGACATCCGGGCCTGGCACTCGATGAGCCGGTTGATGTCCATGTCCAGGGCCGAATCGCCGGTGCCACGGTCCCTCTCTATCTGCGGTCGGTCGTCCTTTTCCAGCATGACGCTTGCCGGTTGAACCCTAGACCCATCGAAATAAAAAGGTTTCAGGGATGGGCGCCCGCGCCCCCCAGAGGTCATGCAGAGGTAAGGGGAGAACGGCGGTTGAGTCCGGGTGAGCGGCACTGACCGGGCACGATCTGATCTACAGTAGGGACCGCACCCTTCCGATCTCTCCCTTGATGTCGTTGTCCAGACTGAGGAACAGGGTGTCGAAATAGTACTCGTGGAGTGACTGGGCCACCCTCTCGCTCCTGATGACGAACAGCATGTTCGGTCCGGGTTCCGGCTCGTCCCGATGCCCGAAATCCCTCGACAGGATCTCGTTCGTTGAGGGATCGGTGTACAGGAACGAGCCGATCTTGTCAGTTAGATGGACCTCTGCGACGTGGCCGGCCACCCTCGAGCCGAACGCGACCTTGACCCTGGGTTTCAGCATATCTATAGCATGTTCGAGGTTATCGAGGTATCTTGCGATGTTCTCCGGACCACCGAAGAGCTCCGGCTCTCTTGCCATGCGATCGATGTCGATGATGTAGTGGATGAACAGCTTCCTGTCCCTGAGCGTGTCGATGATGGACCTGACATAGCTCGCGAAGCCCGTGGTGCCGATCTCTGCTCCATCGAGGTACTTCCTCGAGAGGTCCGAACAGAGAGTGGGTATGGTGCAGATCGAGATGATCCTCGACCTCCTGGACGGTTTCGCGTCACGGATGGCGGATGCGAGGAAGTCCCAGATCTTGTCCTCCTCCCTGATGGAGTACACGAACGATTTCGCAAAGGAGCTCTTGAGCTGGTAGATGTCCTGGACCTGCTTCTCCACACCTTTCGCTTCCTGCTGGAGCGACCTTATCCCCCGGTCGAGGATGTGTGCGAGCGAGGACGGGTTCGTGGCGAAGTACCGGGTCGGGTGATCGACCGTCTTTGAAGCGACCCCCTTTTCGACGAGCGAGTTGAGGATCGTGTAGACCTTCTTCGTCGAGAACGAGATGTTCTCCCGGGAGGAGAAGTCAAGGATCTCCCTGACGGTCATAGGCACTCCCTCTCTCAGGAGGACGTAGTACATAAGGCACTCCTGTGACGAGAAACCGAACTTCTGGAGGTTGCCCAGGGGCGCAGGATCGACGACCCTCGGTCGGAGGCTTCCTTCCACGGGGATGGAGTGAGCAAGTAACGATAAAAGGTTTCTCCCGGTTACTCGATATAGAATCCGTCGCCCACCTGCTCGGCGGTCCCGGTCAGGTCCATTATCGTCAGGAGATGGCTGATGTAATCGAGCATCCTCCCGCCGCCCGGATTTCGGGTGGTGACACCGCTTACAGTAACATACCCGTCACCCAGGTCGTTAGGAAGGATACCAAGGGTGACCATGTCCCGGATGCCCAGCAGCATCGAGGAGAAGTAGGGAATACCGCCAGACTTCCCGGAGTAGTATCGGTTCGCCGTATAGCCGCTCCCATCGCCCAGTTCGCCAGAGGATGTGCAGGTATCGAAGGAGTTGGACGCACCTCCGTAGGAGAACGCATAGTTGACGACATCATCAGAATCGCGGTCCCGCGATCCACTGTAATAGGGATCGGACTCGAGGGCGTCGTTGAAATGATCGAATGAGGAGGTAGACGGATCGAACGGGGATATGAACGGCACCATTCCTTGTTCCTCACGTACCCTCAGCGTCCCCCTGGCGGCCGCCAGGTTCGTTAGCTGACACCAAGGCCGTCCGTCCCTGAACCGACCTTGTACACTGCCAGCCCTTTCGCTTGGACCGAAGGGTGACTTTTACTGACTATAAACATTTCGCGCCATTTCCCCCGGGGAAAAGGGGGAAAAATGATCCCCGACGTTCCGATACATTGACGTCCCGTCCAGGGGCTCCCAATAGCGGCCTGCCTACGGATTGATTGGAGAAGGAAACGCACCGGTCGGAGGAATGCTCCGTACTGCAAAACGAATTCGGAGCCATCCATTGTTTCCAACTGATGTGTCGGCTATAGGGCCTGGGCGCTCCGTGGCACGCGACCGAGCGAACACCTTATAAATCTGCCAGACCCGGGAACGCCTTCAGATGAAGATTGCCTTGGTCGCCCCGCCGGTCGACTTCCGATTCCACATCCTCCCACCCCTTGGCCTCCTGTCCATCTCATCGTATATCAGATGGGATCACGATGTCGAGGTGATCGACTGCATAAAACTCGGGATTGGCCCAGAAGACGCCGTAGGGCTGCTGGCGGACGCGGACATAATCGGCGTGAGCAGCAACTGGTCCTGCAATGTCCTCAACACGGCCACGCTCGTGAGTCTGGTCAAGGAGCGGTACCCCGACAAGACCGTGGTCTGTGGCGGGATGCACGCCACCTTCGCACCTCAAGCACTGTTGGACGCCGGTTGCGATGCCGTTGCATTGGGGGAGGCGGAAGAGACCTTCAGGGAGCTAGTGGGCGCTGTCGGAGCAGGCCGTTCGCTGTCCAGCGTTCCGGGGCTCGCTCTACGCGGCAGGGACGGATGCGTAATAACGGGAAAAAGGCAGCGGATCCGCGACCTGGACGAGATGCCGATGCCCTCCTGGGACCTCGTCGGCACCACGTACCCGAGCCCCGTGGGTCGCATGAGCATATTGGAGACCAGCCGCGGATGCATCCACAGGTGCACGTTCTGCTCTTCGAGCTCGTTCTGGGACTTCACCTGGCGTGGGAAGTCCCCGGAGCGCGTGGTGGACGAGTTCGCATATCTGTCGGCCGCGGGCACCGACTTCATATTCACCGCCGACGACTGCGCCACGTCGGACCCGGAGCGCCTCGCGACCATCTGCCGCAGGCTCATAGAGGAGGGGAACGAGGTAGGATGGTGGAGCAGTGCACGGGCGGACGTGCTCGCACGCCGCCCCGAGCTCGCATCCCTCATGGCCCGCGCAGGGTGCAGGATCGCAGGGGTCGGCCACGAGTCCGCGAGCCAGTCGATCCTCGACCAGTGCCGCAAGGGCATCACCGAGGAGATGAACGACAAGGCCATCAAGGTGCTGAGGGACAACGGGATCATGAGCGGCGGGACCGTGATCATAGGATTCCCCGGGGAGTCGGAGGAGAGCATGCGCAGCTCCGTTGAGCTGGCCATGGAGCTGGACTTCCCTGGCATCTGCATCCTCCGTCCGTACCCCGGTACCGAGTACGAGAACCCGGCCATGAGCCCCGAGGACTACGCCAAGCTGAACCTTGGGTGCTCGCTCCTCCACGAGGAACCGGAGCTCGTGGAGCTGATCCAGAAGGCAGGAGCGCTCCAGATATACCTCCGACCCCGGACGCTGAAGCAGCTCGCCAGCCGGGATCCGTTCGTCCGTGGGTGGGCGGCCATGACCTACCGGGAGCTGACTTCCATGTTACTGGCGCGAGTGAGGCTCGGTCTCAGGTCGCTGTAGCGGTGTCCGGGGCACGGACAGCGCGCGCTCAGTAGCAGTTGTGAAGGATCAGGGGAGTGATGAGCTATGCATGGTGGTCACCACCGGAGGAGCCGTGGTAGGATCCCTCTCCCAGCAGGCCGCAGGAGTCGGCCTCGATGAGTATCAAGGCGAGGAACGCGTCGCACATCTCCATGTCCCACGGCATCTCGACTATTGACGCAGGTGATGCCCGTGCAGCTAATTAGGGATTGGGGGGTCGGTCGGAATCCCGCCGACCTCACATCAGCCGCAGCTCGCGCGCTTGCTCCTCCAGACCCTCCCTGAACCTCGGATGGGCGATGCCGATCAGCGCCCTGGTCCGCTCACGGAGCGACTTCCCCCTCAGCTTCACCGTGCCGTACTCCGTGACGATGTGGTCGATGTCCTGCCGCGGGATGGTGTAGGCGCTCCCGACCTTGTGGGTGGGGACGATGGTCGAGATGGTGTCGTTCTTCACCGTGGAGCGGAGGGCGATGATGCCCTTCCCCTCCTTGGACATGACCGCGCCCCGGTGGGTGTCGAGCTGCCCGCCGGTACCGCTGTAGTGCTGGGTCCCCAGCGACTCGGAGCACACGTTGCCCGCCAGGTCGATGGCGAGCGCGGTGTTGAGGCTGACCATGTTGTCGTTCTTCGCGATGACGTACGGGCTGTTGACCCATGATCCCTTGCGGAACTCGATGCCGGGATTGTCGTGGATGAAATCGTACATGCTCTTCGTGCCCAGGGCGAATGTACACACGGTATTGCCGCGGTGGAAGTTCTTCCTCCGGTTCGTGATGACGCCATGGCTGAAGAGGTCCATCATGCCCTCGGTGAGCATCTCCGTGTGGATCCCAAGGTCCTTCTTCTCCATCAGGAACCCCGTCATGGCGTTGGGGATGCCGCCGATGCCGATCTGCAGCGTGGCGCCGTCCGGGATCAGCTCTGACACGTGCTCGGCGATCGTCTCGTCGATGGGTGTCCCCTTGGTGGGGAACAGCTGCGGGAGGTCGTAGGTGTACTCGTACACCTGGTCGACGTCCGAGATGTGGACGACCGTGTCGCCGAAGGTCCGCGGTGCGTTCTCGTTCACCTCCAGCACGACCATGTCGGCATGGTCGAAGATGTCCCGCTCATAGGTCGCGGAGATGGAGAGGGACAGGAAACCGTTCTTGTCCATGGGGGACGCGACCCCCCAGAATATGTCCACGGGCCCCTCGCTGATAAGGTTCGTCCCCGCCATGTGGAGGTTGTTGGGCACGAAGCTTACCGTGTTCCTTCCCTCCGCAACGATTTCGCGCTGCGCGACATTGAAGAACCACGAGTTGTTGACGAACGACTTTGCCATCTCCTTGTCGGTGTACCAGGCGTACCGCGCCATGTTCAGACAGGTGTACACGTCGACATTCTTGACCTGGTCCTTGATCGTATGCAGGTTCTCCATCAGCCCACGCGACTCCATGGCGCCCAGGCCCGTGACCACCTTAATGTTAGAGCGTATGTTCCGGAGGGCGGTCTCCACGGAAGTGTTCTTCCTCTCGTACTCCTTTGTGAAACCCATCGCCTCATCCCTTCTCGGGAGCCCTCCCCCACTTGATTGCCGAAGCGGCCCACACGTAGCCGATGCCGGCACCCGTCGTCACCACGAGGGAACCGTCGGTGATGAGGCCCTGCTTCAGCCCCTCCTCTATGGAGATGATCTGGTCGTTCTGGCCGGTGTGGCCGTAGTCGGAGAGATACACGCTCTCCTTCTCCGTGAGGTTGAGGCTGTCGAGGATGAACTCGTGGGCGCTTCGCTTCATGTGAATGATCGCAAGGTAGTCGATGTCTCCGGGATCGTACCCGGACCAAGTCACTGCGTCCCTGATGACGCCGACGAAGTTGTCGAGGGAGAGCTTCTCCAGTCGGTGCTTCATGTCCGACGGATCGACCACCTTGAGATTGAAGCGCCCGTTCCGCAGGTCGTCCTCGGTGAGAGGACCCTTGCACCCGCCCACGGGGACGATGACGTCCTCGGAGAAGGAGCCGTCCGTCCGCAGGGCTGTCTCGAGCACGGTGTTGCGGTCGTGTCCCTTCACGAGGAGCGCGGCGGAGCCGGCAGCGCCAAGGTTATACATGAACCTCACCGAAGGATCCTTCATGTTGATGAAGTCACCGTTCCGGTACCCGCTCACCATAAGGACCGTATCCAGACGTTCGTCGGTGAGCATCATGGACTTCGCCACCTTGAGCCCGCCCATGAAGCTGCCGCACATGACGGACATGTCGAACGACCACGCCCTGTCCGCCCCGATGTTGTGGGCCACCTTTGGTCCTGCGAGCCACACTGGGTAGTCCTTGTGCTCGCCACCGAAGTAGATCACGGCGTCGATGTCCCTGGCGTCCAGGCCCGCACTGTCCAGCGTGGTCTCGGCCGCCCTTGTCGCCATGTAGCTAACCGTCTCCTCCGGCGATGGCAGCGGTTTTTGCCGAAACCCGAGCTTCCTCACCACGATGTCCTCAGGGATGCCGGTGATATCCGCGACGCTCCCGGCGGTCATGACGTTCTTCGGGACGTACGTTCCCAGCGCCGCGATACCTACCTGTTCTCTCTTCTTCACCTTCGTCACTCCTCACGCTCAAGGTACGCGGAGATGCCCTGTCCGCCGCCGATACACATTGTGGCGAGGCCCCGGAATAACTTCCGTCTCGCAATCTCGTGGAGGAGCGTCACGAGGATCCGCGAGCCGCTCTCCCCGATGGGGTGTCCCAGCGCGATCGCGCCGCCGTTGACGTTGACGCGTGCGGGATCGAGTCCGAGCTCCCTGAGCACCAGCACTGACTGGACGGCGAACGCTTCGTTCGATTCCGCGAGGTCGAAGTCGTCGATGGAGAGCCCATACCGCTCCATCAGGGCACGCGTCGACTCGATGGGCCCGTAGCCCATGATTGCAGGATCGCATCCCCGTGTGGTGAAGCCCTTGATTGTCGCCATCACAGGGAGGTCGAGCTCCTCCGCCTTGGCCCGGCTCGCGATCACCAGCGCGCTCGCCCCGTCGTTGATACCGGACGCGTTGCCCGCGGTGACCGTGCCGTCCTTCTTGAACACAGGTCTCAGGCGCGCGAGCGTCTCCATCGTGGTGTCCGGTCGGGGGAATTCGTCACTCGCGAACTCGAAGGGCTTGCGTCCCGGGACGGTGAAGTTCGCGATCTCGTTGTCGAACCGGCCCCCCTCCTGAGCCTTCCTGGTCTTCGCCTGGCTCTCGAAAGCGAAGCCGTCCTGCTCTTCGCGTGTGATGCCGTACCTCTCCGCGAGGTTCTCGGCGGTGATGCCCATGTGGTAGTCGTTGAAGGCGTCCCAGAGGCCGTCCTGGACCATTGAGTCCGCCATCTCCGCGTGGCCCATGCGCGCGCCCCATCGCGCGCTCTTCAGGATGTAGGGAGCCAGCGACATGTTCTCCATACCGCCTACCACGACGATGTTGGCATCCCCGCAGCGGATCGCCTGGAATCCGAGCTGGACGGCCTTCATACCGGAGCCGCACACCATGTTCACGGTGAAAGCGCTCTTGTCGTGTGGGATGCCCGATCCGATGGCCGCTTGGCGAGCGGGATTCTGGCCCGAACCCGCGGTGAGCACGTTCCCCATGATGACCTCGTCCATTACGGCGGGATCGATCCCGGCGCTCGCGAGGGAGGCTCTGATGCAGTGGGCACCGAGGTCGACGGCGGACACAGTCTTCAGGCTCTTGCCGAAAGAGCCAATAGCGGTCCTCTTTGCCGCCACGATCACGATGTCGTCAGAGATTTTCATTCAGTCTACCTCCTGAGAGCCTAGACTACGAGGCCCCCATCGACCCCGATGACCTGGCCGGTCACGTAGCTCGCCTCATCGGAGGCCAGGAACAGGAACATCTTCGCCACATCCCCGGGGGAGCCCATGCGCCGCAACGGTGTCTTCTCGATCATCCTGTCGATGACCTTCTCGGGAAGGTCCTTCGTCATAGGGGTCTGGATGAAACCAGGAGCCACGGCGTTGAACCTGAGGCCCTTCTTCCCGAATTCCTTTGCCCACGAATAGGTCATACCGATGACCCCCGCCTTGGTGGCGGCGTAGTTGGTCTGACCCATGTTGCCGTACCGGCCTACCACCGACGAGGTGATGAGCACGACACCCGAGCCCCTCTCGACCATGCCGGGAGCGACTGACTGGGTCATGTTGAACACACCCTTCAGGTTGACGTTGATGACGCGGTCCCATTGGTCCTCGGTCATCTTCACGAGCAGCGCGTCCGCGGTGATACCGGCGTTGTTTATGAGGACGTCCACCCCGCCGAACCTCTTCTCAATGTCTTCAACGCACGCGGATATGTCGTCCCTGTCCGTGACGTCCAGCTTGCAGGGGACGATCCCATGGAGGGAATCCGCCGCCTCCTTCTCGAGCGACTCCAATCTCTCCTTGTTGACGTCGCATGCGATTACCTTGGCCCCCTCCTTAGCGAACAGAAGGGCAGTTTCCTTGCCGATCCCGGATGCCGCACCCGTTATGATGGTGACCTTGTCTTTGAGTCTCATCTTCTTGACCTCCAATCAGGACTGCACTTCATCGAAAGAAAGGAGGGTAGTAGCCTCCTTTTTACCCCGGAGAGAATGGGACTTCTATTAAAACTTCCGAAAAATGTAAACGTATACATAATATTCAGTAGTTTCGAGACCACCTGGTGCTGACCAGTTAGTATACTGAAGTTTCATATCTTATGCGGTCTATTCACGTATCGTGTTTATCCATGGGCGAGCGTGGTCCGAGATCTAGTTTTACTGATATATCTTGTCCGAACGAGTCTTGCCGTGACTTCGGCCGTCCCGATCTTGGGAACATTGTCGGGAACGGTACCTACCGGACCAAGAGCGGCGTTGTGCGGAAGTATATCTGCCGTACATGCGAGCGGTCGTTCTGCGATCGGACACGGACGGCGTTCTTCGACCTGCGAACGAAGGACGAGAAGGTACTCATCGCGCTGAAGCTGGTGTTGAAGGGGATGGGTCTTCGCGGTATCGCCGAGGTCTTGGGTGTGAAGCTCGACTCGGTCCGGTTCTGGATCCGCAGAGCTGCGGAGCATGCGGACGAGGTGAACGACGTGCTCGTGAAGGACCTCAAGGTGTCCCGTGTCGAGCTGTGGACCTTCGTCAAAAAAAACGATTCCAGGAGTGGAAATTGAAGAGGATAGCGAGGGATGCTGGGTCTGGGTGAGCTTCGCTCCGGAGCACCGCCTCCTCCTCGCCCACATCGAGGGTCCGAGGAACCATGAGTCGGCGGACCTGCTCATCGACAGGACACACCGGGTGCTGTTCGGCGATGACGATAATGTCTGCCTCCCCCTGTTTGTGAGTGATGGTCTTTCGCTGTATACCACTGCTCAGTTCAAGCGATATCACTGGCTCCATCACTTCCCGCCGACGGGGCGGAGGGGACGACCGCGGAAGCCGGCCATGCCGCCGCGGCCCGGTCTCCGCTACGCACAGGCACCGGGGCCGGGTCGCTGGTGTTTCCATCAGTTAATTAGAGGGTCAGCACCGAGGAGCTCGGCACCCAGCGAAAAGAGACCCATGTCGATGTTGCACTGCTGCGCCGAGTCGGCCGACGCGACGGGAACTGCGAGGAGGGCCATGAGCCCGATGAGCATGTATCCTTTCATTTATGAACACTCCATGATTCGGTTCCCGATATACCCCGGGGAACATTTAAAAATAAATCCCGATGGTGGAATCCTCACGGACGGGACCCGTCGGAGGCCTGTATGGTGTACGTGGAGTTAGACAGCTTGGGTGCCACGCTCGCAGGTGATGTGTTCGAGCCTGAGGACTATAACGGGGCCGCTGTCGTCCTGTGCCACGGGTTCGGCACTGACAGGACCGAGCTGTACGACCTCGCCGAGGCGCTCCAGGACGAGGGCTTCGTGGTGCTCGCGTACGACGGGAGGGCCCATGGCCAGTCGGGTGGTTCCTTCCACCTGGACACCATGGTCGACGACGTACACGCCGCTCGCCGCTTTCTCGAGGACCATTACGACGTGGACAAGTGCGGTGTTTTCGGTCACAGCTTCGGCGGTTACCTTGCCGTCAGGGCCGCTGCCGAGACGGAAGGTTTCGACGCAACGGTCTCTTGGGCCACTCCCATATCCATCCGGGAGACCCTCAGGGACCTCCAGTGGAACTTCGAGTACATGAACTGGTTCGTCGAGGAGTTCGCCGGGAGCCTCCATTATGCCTCCTCCTACCGCAAGATGAGGATCGACGACATGGGTGCGTTCCTTGGCGAGCTCTACGACCGCGACCAGACGAAGATCACAGAGACCGTCTCCCGCCCGGACACGCCCCCGAGCACCTTCATCTACGGGGAACTGGACAAGGTCGTGAAGTACCGCCATGCAGAGGAGATCGGAGGGGTACTCGGGGGCAAGGGCGAGCTCGTGACGGTGGCGGGCGCCGGCCACTCATGCCTCCGAAGTCACACGGAGCCCCCTTTCTACCTGCCCGAGCCCTACTGTCCTGTGGCGCGGCGGCAGGTTTTCGACTGGGTGGTGTATGGTTTAAAGAATTATTTGACGGGCGGGTGAGGGCCCGGCTCCAAGGGCACGGATAGCGCGCGCTCAGTAGCAGTTGTGAATGATCAGGGGAGTGATGAGCGATGCATAGTGGTCGCCGCCGGAAGGGCTGTGACCGGACCCATCACCCAGCAGGTCGTAGGAGTCGGATGCGTATGAGTGCCAGGAACGCATCACACATCTCGATGTTCCACGACATCTCGACTATTGACGCGGGTGGTACCCGTGCAGCTAATTATGGATTGGGGGATCGGTCGGAATCCCGGATAACTTACTGGACCTGTGCACGATTATGTCGTCGAACTCCTTGGGAACTGCAACTGGTAAATGTAAGCCCCGGACGAGATTCGAACTCGCGACCTGCTGATTACAAGTCAGCCGCTCTGACCAGCTGAGCTACCGAGGCAGGGCACTTGGATGCGGTCATCCATAAAAAGCTACCGATGAGCGAGCGCGTAGATGGAGGATGTCACTTGAACAGCTTGCGCTCCATCTCGCGACACACGAGCGTCATGAGCTCGCGGAATGCATCCACGTTCCCGTGCCCGCTGGCCACTGTCTGGTAATCCTCCTCCATGTACCAGCGAAGGTCGCGGACCGTCGTGTCCACCCGCTCCCAGTCGAGCTCGGCAAGAAGATCGGCGAAGAACGCCTCGTCGGTCTTGAGCATGGAGAGCACCCACTCTGCGTGCTGCTCGGCAAGCGACTGTGCCTTGAGCGATTCGGGAAGCTGTCCCCGGCGGGCCAGCTCAACGGACAGCGAGCAGGCATCATCCAGCCCCTTCATCGTGGCGTGGAGCCGGAGGACGGCGGGGACGTTGATGTCAGAACGCTCGTGCTCCACGTCACGGAGATGAGCGATGCGCTCGGTTACAGGAGCACACACCCTCATGACAAGGGCGAGGGAAATGCAGTCGACCATCGGAACCGTCAGGCCTCGAGCTTCTCGTCCACGGCCTGGCACAGCTTCGTCTTGATCATCTCGGGATTGCCGTCGAGTTCCTTGATCGCCTTGATCTGGTCGGCGAGGGAGTCGTCCTTCACCGCGCCGCGCACCCAGCTCTCGAAGTCGTTGCGGTTGTCCCGAAGATGGAAGAGCACGGCCTCGGTCTGGAGCTCTCTGAGGAGGTCACGGAACTCCTCGAGACTGCGAGCGATTGCGACGATGCGGTTGTCATGGGTCTTGAAGTAGAACTCCTTCCCCGGCGGCACAGAGTGCTCTGACATATTATGACTGTTGATGACAGGGATTTTAAAACCTTTCGACTTAGAGGGCATACGTCCTTTTTTTGATAAATTTTATTAAGAGATTTAGTTACAACATGTAAGAAATACGCCGAAATGCTTAGACCTGAATAGTATTTCCGTTTCTTTACATGTGAGTGAAAAAAGGAAGGTTAATGCAACCTTATGATGTTAAGTTCGCATCTTGCGAGATGTGGGTATGCGACGGGATGTGGCGTGGGGATGCATTTTTTTATGAGCGCCATCGAGGAAATGAATTTAAATGGTCCCCGATGGGTCTAGAATACCTGTCAGGTGAATGAACATGGTAGAGCTATCTAAATCATCGGTCATCCAAATGGTCGCCGTCCTGTCCGTGATCTTGATGCACACAGGGCTTGCCGCCCTCACGACCACGAGCTCCCAGATGGAGGAGAACTTCTTTTTCGACTTCTCTGAGAACACCAAGGTCGAAGGGACCGGTGACGTCTACTTCAACTATATGGGGACCTTCATGAACTCGTCAATCATCGACATGGGCGCGGTAACTCTGGACTCGGTGACCGAGGCACCTGACACGGGGTACACCGACAGCGCTACCATCGCTGACGGTCATGTGTATGTCGTCCGCACTGCCGAGGACAACTACGTGAAGTTCCTGATCCATACGACCGATATGGTCTACATGCTCGATGTCGAGTTCGTCCTCCAGGACGACGGGAGCAGGACGCTGGTGGCGACCGCCGAGCCTACGGCCGAGCCGACAGCTGAACCGACGGCCGAACCTACACCTGAGCCAACCCTCGAGGTGAAGGCCGCATCGAAGGAGGAGAAGCTCCGTATCAACAAGAACGAGCCCGTGACCTTCTGCGGCGTCAACGTCACCTTCACCGGGACCGCTCCGGGGACCGCCCGGGCGGAGTTCTCCGTGCTCGACGCTGAAGGTCAGAGCGACATGTTCTTGGCGGACTACGACTCGGTCCGCTCGTCCGGCCTCGAGGAACGGTTCGAGGTCGGGGAGATCGTGCTCGTTGTACGCAAGGACTGCATGAACTTCCCTTCATCTGTCGATATCTACGTGAACCAGTCGGGCACGTGCAGGAAGGAAGAGCTCACCGAGAAGTACAGCGACCTTACCGAGCTCACCTTCAGGACCTCGACCATCAAGCATCATGAGGGTTCCGGTACCGGGGAGGCCTTCATATTCAGGAAGGGCGTTGTGTACGAGTCATGGTTCCCCGAGGTCGATGGGCTGACAGCGGACTTCAACTTCAACGGCACCCATATCCGCATCGGTGGTATCAACGGCGTGCTCGCACAAGAGGACGACTTCGACTCAGTGGGCATCGCCACGCCGTCAGGCTACCCGTGGGAGAACGTCCCCACGACGGCAGGTGCCGTTTACATATTCCAGACCGCTGACAAGAAGTACGCGAAGCTCGTGGTCAAGGAAGTATCGAACGAATCGATGACCTTCAAGTGGGCCTACCAGCCCGATGGCTCGGGGTACTTCTTCGATGTCCCTGATACTGATGACATCCTCGTTGGACAGGATCCCGAGGACGGTGCAGTGAACGTCTCGTACGCTCTCACAAGAGCACAGCTAATCCTCAACAGGACCTTCTTCGACATGTACATGGGCCTGATGGGCAACAACACCGTCATGGCCAGCCACTTCATGAACCTCACGGCGACCATCCTCGAGGACGGTGTCGAGGTCCAAGTGCTCCACGACGTCGACTTCGAGAACGGTACCATCATAGTCGATCTGACGCAGAGGCTCGATCCCGAGCAGGAGGTCGAACTCCACGTCACGGGATTCCAGGACTCGTGGGACAACACCCTCCTCGACTACCGATGGGGTTTCACCACCGCCGAGAAGGAGAAGGTGGCGCTCACATGGCTCGAGCTCGGGACCGCTGTCACGGCGACAGCCGAGCCCGGGAAGATGTCATGGTACGGGTTCAACCTCACCGTTCCCACAGAGGTGAGCATCGCCGTCGATGCCGCTACGGCAGGACCTGTGGCCGCGCTCGTGCTGGACGTGACGTCGCCGGACGCGATCGTCGAGGTGACCGCTACAGAAGAGGTCGCTCTCACTGTGCTCATCCCCGGGACCTACCTCGTGCGGCTCGCCACCACGGCGACCGAGAGCGCTGATGTGACCCTCACCGTATCCGAGTCGGACTCCTGCCCCGAGTGCCTCACCGACGAGGCGGGTAGCACGCCCGACACGGCTGCCACCCTGGCCCTCGGCAAGGAGGAGATGGGCGTTGTCGCGTGCACAGCCCTGAGCGATACGTGCGATACCGACCTATTCGGGCTCATCCTCATCACCGACTCGAAGATCAGCGTTTCCTTCCACGCCAGCGATGCCCATGGCACAGGTTGGAAGTGGACCAAGGCCACCATCGTCGATAGCGAGGGCAACGTCGTCAAGGAGATGGACTCCGGGGGGGACAAGGAGCGGGAAGAGGTGCTGGAGCTAGCGGCCGGGGCCTACGGCATCAACATCGCATCGAATCCTTCATGGAAGGGCTTCTTCCGCTACGCCCTGCGGGCCGACACTGTCGTGGCGTGCGGAGGCGTCGAATGCCCCCCTAACGCTGAGTGCATCGACGACGCCTGCCAGTGTGCGAGCGGTTTCAAGGAGTGCGACGACGCGTGCATCGCGGACGACCTCTGCTGCGCTGACGCCGACTGCCCTGGAGGTGCATGCCTTGAGAACCGCACGTGCGAGGGTCCGGCAGTCATGCCCGAGATCCTTGCCAATGCCACCGCCAACGCGACGGCCACACCAACCCCTGAACCGACACCCGAGCCAACGCCCATGCCCACTCCCACGGTGGACGAGCACGGGCTGGAGCACTTCACGACGAAGATCGGGATCGGCCAGGTGCTCACCCTGGCACCCCTCGGCCTCATGAACGGAGAGGACGCACAACCGGGTGCGGGCGATATCGAACTGCTCCCGGGCGGCACGCTCAATGCGCGGTCGGACAAGTCCGGACTGCTCGAGCTCAACGCGACGTCCGTGGAGGACGTCAAGGAAGTGCCCGAGACCGGATACCGACCTAACCTCACCCTGCGCAAGGGGATGGTGCTCGCAGTGAAGACACAGAAGGGCACCTATGCCATCGGTATCATAACGACCCTGCAGCTCAATCCCTCCGTCGAGATCGAGTGGATCCACCAGCCTGACGGCTCACGGTCGGTTGCTCCGCAACCAACCCCGGAACCGCAGACGATCGTCGAGAGTGTCGTGACGACCGTGAAGGAGAAGCCCATTCAGAGCGCGGCAGCAGGAGCAGCCGTCGTGGCTGTCGCCGCGGGGGCCGTCCAGGTGCTCGGAGGGGGAGCTGCAGCGACCGCCGCCGCGGGCGCAGCTACAGCGGCCGGAGCGGCCACGGCAGCAGCAGGCGCCGCCGGAGCAGCAGGCGCTGCCGGAGCGGCCGGAGCAGCAGGGGCTGCAAGCGCCACGACCGCCAGCGTCACCAGCGCAATGGCAGCGGGCGCGGGCGTATCGGGCGGTGCCGCGGGCGCTGCCACGACCACGGTAGCTGGTTCGGCCGCAGCGGGAAGTGCAGCGACCACCGGGGCCGCAGCGGCAGGTAGCGCGGCCACAGGGGCCGCAGCGGCAGGTGCCAGCACTGCGACGGCCGTCGCCGCATCGACGGGCTCGGCCACGGCGGCAGCATCGGCGGTACAGTCCATCGGTGGACAGGGTATCGCCTTCCTGGCAAAGAAGAAGGCCTACGGCATGGCCATGAACAAGGTCCAGGACAAGATCAAGGACAAGATGGTGGACAAGGGTGTCGCACACCTTGCCCAGCAGTGCGCAGCTCCTGCCCTCCTGGCGCAAGCGGAGCAGATGGAGGCCGATGACAAGCAGGACCTCGCCGAGACCTACCGCATAGCAAACCAGATACTCCTTATGTTGTACCGCTCACCGCAGACGTCCCCGGAGCTCTCCAAGGCCATGTGGGGCGGCGATGTGGACTACGCCAAGCCCATCATCGACATGCTCATCGAGCCGCTGGGCATCCTCGACCAGGATTCCGAGACAGGCATCTACGCGATCACGCCCGAGGAGTACCAGCTCATGCACAGATGGGTTCGGGCCGCCGACCTCCAGAACGAGATATCGATCGTGCTGGACGGTCTCACCGGCGATGTCGGCCTAGGTACGATCAAGAACATCAAGGAGACGTACCAGACGAAGTGGCGGACGCCCACGGAAGGAGAGGAAGAGGCGGCCGTGATGTTCGAGGAGCCGCCGGCCTACTTCAAGGAGGAGGACGTGGAGAAGGCCGAGCGGGTCCAGCCGCTGATGGATCCTGTCAAGCGCCGGCTAACGAACTTCCTCGAGGAGAAGTTGGCCACCGAGCTGTCGCGGCGCAAGTTCTCGGACCTCGCCGGAGAGTGCATGCTCGGCAGCCTGTTCGCCGACCGGTACCGCTCTACGAACGCTGACATCGCCAAGCAGGTGTCCGACGGCTACCAGCTCGTTCTGACGCTCTACAAGCAGCCTCTCACCGCGGCGGACCTCGACAAGGTCATCTGGAAGGCAGGCCACGGCAAGGCGGGAGAGTACATGCCCGGCTTCGTCGAGAAGGGCCACATAGTCGTCGACGAGATCACCGGCATCCACTCGCTGAGCCCTGACGAGTTCAGGGCCACCGAGTCCTTCCTGCGCCTCACCGGCCTCAAGGGCGTCGTGGAACCCGTCCTGGACATGATGCTCGGGGCCAAGGACTGCCGAGGTCCTGGAGGGAGATGAGAGTTCTGGGAGCGAGGTCGAGTAATCCAATAAGAAGCCCAAGAAGAAGGAATAGGGAACGAGTGGCCACGGGTCACACAGTATCTCGGGCTTTCACCTTAACATGGTGACGTAATTTCGTTACCCGTAAGGCCATCCAGTCGATACCCTTATATGGCAACCACGCCTAAACTCTATCCTGACAGTAGCTATGGGAATATGTATGTCCCGGAGCTGCCGCCAGATGCGAGAGGTCCCGCAGGTGAGAACAGGACACCCAAAAGACCCCGGACGCACCGTGTGCGACGGGAAGAGGGAAAGCTATGGGTGGATCCAGCCAAGGACTAGACCAGGGTGGTAGAGCAAAGGAAGGACGGCGGGAAATCCCCTCCCGTGGTGTGCGGAAGCTTTCCTTCACGCTCCTCCTGCTCGTCCTCCTCACCACTGCAGTGAACAACGCGCCCGTGTCCGGTTTCGGCAAGGCGCTGGACTTTGACGGAACGGACGACTTCGTGAGCGTACCGGACCACAGCAGCCTCCAGATCACCGGATCGATCACCGTCGAGGCTTGGATCAGGGCCGCTGCCTGGACGTCTGAGTCCCATGAAGGCACCATCGTCAGCAAGGAGGAGTGGCCGGACAACGTGCGTAAGGGATACGTCCTCAGGGCGGGGGAGAACGGTAAACTCTCCTTCAGCATCGCGATCGGTGACAACTGGCCGGAGGCCGTCTCCTCCCCGATCATGTTCACCCACACGTGGCATCACGTGGCGGGGACCTTCGACGGCACCAACATCAGGGTCTACATCGATGGTACATTACAGAACACCACCGCGGTCCGCGTTCGACAAAGCAGCTGAACGAACTCATCTGGCGAAAGGGAAAAGGCAAGTGCATGCACTTCATCCGGGCACTGGCCGCGAAAGGGTACGTAGAGCGCCTTGGCTTCACGGGTTCATATCGCCTCAACGCCGATGAGGGGATGCGCGTGTCGGCCTTCCTGGCCGCTTCCGGGCTCGGGACCGTTGTCGAGCCGGTCATCGATATGATGCTCGGTGGCCTGGAGGACGTGACACGGGAGAAGGACGTGAGAGGGGTCGAGACCGCCACGAGCCGCCCGCGCAGGAACAGGTTGTCCATTCTGCTCGACCAGGAGCTCGTGGAGACGCTCTCACAGCGGCCGCCAGAGGGATTGATGGGCGACTGCCTGCTCTCGCGCCTCTTCCTCCAGCGGCTCCAGGTCGAGGACCCCTCCCTTGCAGATGAGCTCGTCTCAACCTACCAGCTCCTCCTCCTCCTTCAGCATGGACCGCTCCTCGCCGGGGAGGCCGACTGGCTACTTTGGGAGGAAGGTGTCGGAAGGGGCGAGAAGTTGCTCAATGGCCTGCTGGAGCGTGGCTACCTCGACAAGGAGGCCGCCACCGGCCGCTTCTTCCTCAGCCCCGACGAAAAGGAGCATGACTCGGCCTACCTGATCCGGACCGGTCTCCTGTCCGTCATCGATCCTGTCCTCGACATGATACTCGGTGTGATCGAGAGGACTCCCGCCGAGGTCGAACCTGTCGTCGCTCCCACGAGTGCTGCGTACCGGCACGCGCACCGTAGCTTCGCCAACGTCCTCGAGCGCGAGATCAATCGTGGTCTCGCCCGGCTCTCAGCGGAGAGCATCGAGGATAAGTGTCTGTTAGGGAGGTTGTTCACGGACCGCTCGCGGACGACGAAGGCGGAGGAGCTCCAGAAGTTCGCCGAGGTCTACCGGGGCGTCCTCGTGCTCTACCGGACCCCCGCCACCGCAGAGGAGCTCGACCGTGTCCTGTGGGACGAGGGCGAGGGGAAGGGTGCCTCCTATATGGACGCTCTCGTGGCGAAGGGCTATCTGGAGCGTCGTGGTGAGCCCGCACGGGCCTTCCTGGTACCCGATGAACGGAGGAGGACAATGGCCTACCTCCAGCGCACAGGTCTCGAGGGACGGCTCGTACCCGTGCTCGATATGATGCTCAGGCATGCGGGCGTGCGACAGCTCCCCGTCCAGATCGTGGAGGAACTGACAAAAGAGCTCCCGCGGCCCCCGACACCTCCGACACCGACAGGCGAACCTGCGCTGTCATCGCCGTCAGCCGTGCCGACGCCGCCTACGCCACCTGCCCCTGAGGATGTACAGTTCCCGCCCTCCCGGTTCAAGCCGCCCAAGCGACTGATACCCGACAGGTTCAAGCCGCCGAAAGCGCCGGAAGAGCCGGACAGGTTCAAACCACCGAAGGGCCGGACGCTCCCGGAGGTACCTGCTCCGATCGAGGTGATCGAACCGACAGTCGTGCCAACACCACCTACCCCACCGACCGTGCCAACACCACCTACCCCACCGACCGTGTCGACGCCACCCACCCCGCCGACCGTGCCGACGCCACCCACCCCGCCGACCGTGCTGACGCCACCTGCCACAGAGGAGTTTCCGTCCCCACCCACTCGGTTCAAGCCGCCCAAGCGTCCGACGCTTGACAGGTTCAAGCCGCCGAAGATGCCGAGCCAGCCGGACCAGTTCAAACCACCGAAGGGCCGGGCGCTCCAGGAGGCACTTGCTCCTGCTGAGGCTGTCGTGCCAGTGCAGGAATCCAGGGCCCGAACCCGCCTATCGCTCGACCTCGACGAGCGGCTCTTGGCAGCGGTCCCCCGGCTCACGGGAGATGCGCTCAGCGATCCGTCCCTGGTAGCGAAGGTGCTCGCCGACGGCTCCAAGGTAACAGATGGAGGGCTAAAGGCAACGCTATCCGAGCTTGTGCAGGTGCTGCTCCTGCTCGACCGCGGCCCCATCGCTGAGGATGACCTTGACCAAGCTGTCTGGGAGGATAGCGGCAGGGCACACATGTGTCTTTCGGCGCTGGCTGAGACAGGCCATGTAGAGCGTATGGGAAGGACGGGCCGATACGTCCTCGCGGTGGACCAGCGACGAATGACCGGGAAGTTACTCGAGCGCACCGGCCTCAGGGATTTAGTGAATCCAGTGCTCGACGAGATGGTCAGGAGAGTACGTGAGCGGCCGCGACCGAAGGTCAAGGCACCTCCCCGGGAGACCGTGCAGAAGGAGAAGAAGGACGTCCCCCTACCCGAGAAGGTCGTGCGCGAGGTCGCCAGGCTGGTAGCGGCCAACACCTACGCCAACATAATCGAGCGCGAGCTGAACCGGGCCTTGACAAAGCTCCCATTAAAGGCCCTGAAGGGCGAATGCCTCCTATCCAAGCTGTTCCGTGAGCGGATCAGTGCCACCGATGTTGAGAGCATGTGTAAGCTGGCAGAGGTGTACCGCGTCCATCTGGTGATCTACCGGACCCCGGTCACAGCAGACCAGCTCGACCGTGTCCTCTGGGGCGAGGGGGCCGGCAAGGGCGTGTACTACCTTGAGGCGCTGAAACTGAAGGGCTACGCCGAGCGGGACGAGAACGGCCGCTATGCTATGTTGCCCGAAGAGCGAGAGGCGATCGGATCGTTCCTGGACCGCACGGGTCTCGATGAGCGGCTCGTTCCCGTTGTCGACATGATGCTCGGTCATTCCGGGATGAGGCCCGCGCCTGCTATCACTCGGCCAGCAAAGGTGGTCGCTCCACCGAAGCCACCGAGACCGAGGAAGCTCCCATCCCCACCGAAACCTCCGAGGCCGAAGGACGTTATTCCACCACCCGAGAAGAAGGTAGTCCAACCATCTAAGCCCCCACGTCCCCGTCTGCTGGAGCGCCCACCCTCTCCGCCCAAGGTCGAGAAGGTAACACCTTCTAAGGTTCTCCGTCCCCGTCTGCTGGAGCGCCCGCCCTCTCCGCCCAAGGTCGAGAAGGTGACACCCCGTCCCCGTCTACTGGAGCGCCCGCTCTCTCCGCCGAAGGTCGAGAAGGTGGCCCCTCCGAAGCCCCCTCCTCCCCCTCTGCTGGAGCCTCTGCCGGAACCGATCCCAGAGAAGGTCGCCTTGCCGGAGGCGACGCGTCCGCGCCTGCTGGGGCCCTTACCCCCACCGGGATCACGGGAACCCTCCGAACCCGCAATAGGTACGCTCCGCGCTCTTGCGCAGCGGTTCCTGTCCTGGGCCACACCGCCCAAGCCGCCGGCCGCACTCGAGGCGCTCAGGTCGCGCAGGCTCCCGAGACCGTCGGAGGGACCGGTCACTGTATCAAAGACAGCCCCACCGATAAAGGCCGAGCCACCCCGATCCCCGGCGCCGCCAATGGGTTCCGGGGCCCTCGAGGCCGTCCTCAAGGCAGTGCTCTTCGACCGCTCGACCAAGAGCCTTGCCGGGAACTGCCTCCTGGCCCGGATGCTCGTGGACCACAGGCGGACAAGTGGACCCGAGTCAGAGGGCAAGCTAATAGAGCTCAACCAGGTGCTGCTCGTGCTCTCCCGGGGCCCGATCACCGCAACGGACCTCGACCGTGTGCTCTGGTCCGAGGGGGCCGGCAGGGCAAGCACCTACCTCGGTGCCTTGGAAGAGGGCGGGTACGTGGAGCATCTCGGGCTGACAGGCCGATACCTCCTGGCACACAGGGAGCATGAGCGGATGGAGGATTACCTGGACCGTACGGGACTCGGGGAGGACCTTGGGCCTGTACTCGACACCCTCCTTGCGAAGGTGAGGCCGGGACATGCCCCGGATGCAGCGTCCAAGGTAAAGGCTCGTGGGGCTGTGGCCGACCAGGGACTGAGCGACATCCTGGACACGGAGCTCGTGGAGGCCATACACCGGCGGGATCCCGACGACCTCAGGGGCGATAGCGTACTGGCGCGAACGCTCGATGACCTGAACCGCGCCGACGATCCCCTGGCCGCACGCCGGCTCTCAGAGTTCGGGCAGGTGCTGATGGTGCTCTCCCGGGGCCCCATCACATCAGATGACCTCGACCGCGCGCTCTGGTCGTCCGGCGCCGGCAAGGCATCATCCTATCTGGAGGAGCTGATGGGCTCAGGCCACATCGAGCGGCTCGGGGTGACGGGACGCTACATCCTCGACCTGGACGAGCAGGAGCATATCGAGGCCTATCTCAGGCGCACCGGTCTCGGCGACAAGCTGGGACCGCTCCTCGACAGGGTGGCCCGGTCCGGACCGGAGTAAAGCGCCCGGTCCATGGGCAATGATTTATAGCGTTTAGCCCCCGGGGCGGGTACGTGAGAACTGTCGACTGGGACCGGCACTACGATGAAATGCTGCTGGGGGCACCGATCAAGACGCTCCTGAAGCCCGATGACTTCCTTGGCCGTCTGGCAGGGCTGGAGAATCCGGTGTACGCACCTCTCATCGATACTATTTCCGCCTGGGGCCCGCGGACGTACGAGGCAAAGCGGGATGAGTACGTGCGATCGCTGGTCGCCAACGACGTCATCTTCGGCAACGCGTCCATTGGCCTTGAGGAGACGGTCATCAACTCGAGCTTCATCCCGCGCATCGTGCCCAGCTCCTATGTCGAGAGCGAGCAGCGATGCATCCGGGCGATCATCGAGGCGTTCATCAATCTGGTGCACACGCCCGAGATCCTGAGAAAGATCTCCTACCTGCCCGAGTACAAGGCACTGGACGCCCTGGGCATCATGGACGCCATCAGCGTCGATACTACCGAGAGCAGCGTGCTGCGCATCGATAAGGCCGTTGTATCCGCCCCGGGCCCCCTCTACAGCACTCCTGCCAAGACCTACGAGCTCAACTGGTGGGGCGCTGCGGGGCAGTGGCTCGTCGGCCAGCTCGAGCGGGTGTCGTTCGAGACCTTCGG
Organism: Candidatus Undinarchaeales archaeon; assembly: GCA_030753015.1. GTDB lineage: Archaea > SpSt-1190 > SpSt-1190 > JASMDC01 > JASMDC01 > JASMDC01. The sequence goes on from JASMDC010000001.1 coordinate 176,205, forward strand.
TCTCGAGGGCAAGGTCCGCAATCTCTCCTTCGGCGCGCTCAAGGCCCAGGCTGACGTGTTCCGGGCCGAGAGCGGTAAGAAACGTCCCACGGTCATCATGACCGTGTCCGATGAGAGCTACAATCCCAACGAGCACGCCAACTGGGCCGGGACCATGCGAAGCTTCGGCGTCGACGCTCACACCGTCAAGGAGGGCGAGCTCGCCTCAATTCTCACGTTCAAGGGGAGCGAGGTGTCCATGCACACCGAAGAGGGCGACACGACGGTCGACGTCTTCTACCTGCGCAACCAGCCGGACGCCAGCACCTGGAACCATCCGGTCATCGACCGCATCCTCCGCGCATCGGTCAAGGGCGACATAGTCGTCCAGGAACCGCCGTGGACCGCGCTCTTCGAGGCCCGCGAGGCCATCGGTCTCGCTCTTGAGCACGCTGACAGCCTCACCTCCAGCTCGGAGGACGCCGAGCTCGTCCGCGCCGCCATGCCCGTCACCACGCAACTGCGGGGTCACGTCGACAAGGTGCGCGCCCGGGCGGACGACTTCATCCTGAAGTCGAACGCAGTCCACGGAGGGAGGAGCCTGCGTCTGACACGCGCAGAGGTGCTCAAGTCGCTGGAGGAGTTCCCCAGCATGGCCCCGGACGAGGCGGATGCGCTCATAGTCCAGGAGAAGATTTTCCCCAGCACCATGCCGACCGACACGGTGAGCCCGCAGAAGGACGAGCGGCGCAAGGGCAAGCTCGTAATCACCTCGGACCTGCTGGACTTCGATCCCTACGTGCACTGGGAGTGGCGCAATGGGAAGGTCACTGCCAAGATCGTCGAGGTGCTCACGCGTGCCGGCTTCCCATCCAACGTCCAGGGTGGTGGTGGTATCATCCCCGTGTTCCTGACAAAGAGCTAGCTATCGAGGCATCCTGCGGGAAGCGGTATGCCCTGGCGGGCGCACTCCTCTGTGATGAGCTCCTTTAGCCGCTCCACGGTCCCTTCCCTGAGCTCGGGATCGAACGACGCACCTGCAGCGTACGGATGACCGCCACCGCCAAGGGCCGAGGCCACACGGCTGCAGTCGAAAGGCACGTCACGGTCCGGATTGGTGCCGAAGGAGAGACGGCCCCGGCCGTCCGTATGCGTCGTCACGGTGATCACCAGATCGATACCCTGCTCGTAGAGGGCCAGCTCGGCCACCTTGGACGAGTACCGCTTCCGATCGGGTACGTCGACGAGGGCGATCCGCCCGTCGCAGACGGTGACACAGTCGCCGTTCTCCAGAAGCTTCAGGGTGGGCGCCTCCCGCTCCTCGGTGAACCGGCGCAGGCGCTTGAGGAACGTGGCGTCGGTGAACACCGCGTCCATCCCCTCGTCCCGGACCAGCCGGAGGATGTGCAGGAGGAACCTGCTGTCCTGGCGGTACTCTAGAGCGAAGGTGAGCCTACGCACGTCTGGTAGTTCCATCCGGAACTGGTCGGTTGCACGGGCGAGCTCCAGGATACGGTCCACCCGCGGTCCTGCAAGCTCGTAGTAGCGCGCGACCACCACGGCCGCACAGGGTGCCGTGGGGTCCAACTCACCCTCGTAGGTGATGCCCTGCACACGCCCGGTCTGTGACGCGTGATGGTCGAGCCACACCGATGCTTTTGGCGTGTAAGGGAGGTCGACGACGATGTCGCCCTCTTCCGCCACCTCGTCCACCGTATCGGGTCGGGTGAACACCACGTCGTCGATGCTCGTGGCCATGGACACCAAGGCGGCCGAGGCAAGGCCGTCGAAGTCCGTGTGCGCGACGATCCTCACTTGAGCACGCCCTCGTCACCAGCCTCGTGCAGGCGGACGGCGGCCTCCAGAGCGCAGGTGATGGCGTTGTTGGTGCCCGGAGTAGTGTCGATGTCCGAGAACGGCTCGCCCTCGGCGGTCTCGCCCACGGCCACGAGCACGGTGCCCGCCTTGCATCCGCGGATCTGGGCGACCACGAAGATCGACGCTGACTCCATGGAGGTGGCCAGCACGCCGGCCTTCTTCCAGAATTCCCACTTCTTCTCTAGGTCGACACCGATGGGTATGTCAGCGGGCTCCTCGATGTAGAATGCGTCCTTGACATGCGCCAGGCCGATGTGGTACTGGTAGCCCTTGTCCCGGGCGGAGAGCCGGAGTGCGTCCATGACGTCGATGTCGGCCACGGCGGGAAAAGAGATGGGCACGTACTGGCGGCTGGTCCCGTCCTCGCGAACGGCCCCGCTGACTACGACCAGGTCGTTGAGCTTGACGTGCGGCTGGAGCGAGCCGGCGGTGCCCACCCGGATGAATGTGTCGGCGCCCACCTGGATGAGCTCTTCCACGGCTATGGCAGCCGACGGCCCGCCGATGCCCGTGGACGTTACGCCGATCGGTACTCCCTTATAGCTGCCCACGAAGGTGGTGAACTCGCGGTTCTGGGCCAGCTTGCGCGGATTGTCGAAGAACTTGGAGATGTACTCAGCACGAGCGGGATCGCCGGGAAGGAGCATGATCTTGGGGACGTCGCCCTTGTTCAGCCCGATGTGATAGGTGTCGGCCATGGGGGGCTTGGGGACGGTACAGTTTGATATAGGTTACGACTACGGGAGGGGCGGCTCCTGTGCAGATGATGCCTCGAACACAGCGAGGTCGATGACGAGTTCACTGGATACAAGCTTGAGATTCATAATGATAGGGTAAGCAGTTAGGGCCTGTAAACTGATTACTATATCATTTAGAATTCGTCAACAATCCAGACACCAGAAATGACATCGCATAACCACTATTATCGCGTCGTGGTGGAAATTCGGTAATTCGGATATCCACATGGGCGTTATTCAGGCTGAGGGGGCGACAACGTAGGTGTGCCTCTTACAGTCATTTGGAAGGAAAAGCGACGTCGGATAACCCCTTGTTATACGGCGTTGGCGTTCTTGGTAAAGAAGGTTATTTAGCTTAGGCTTGTCATTTCTGTATACACATGCCCTTTGCCAGTCCATTGAGTTCCCTACTTGCTATAGGGCTTATTGCATTTGTATGGATTGTGCTCTCGTGGGAGATAGTTTTCATATTTCTTACAATAATGAGAAAGATTCCAGGAAAGCTGCTCAAAGATCATTTCAAAGAGGAAAAATACCGAAAGCTCATCTCTTCAAAACCAGCTTGGTTGATGCACATTCTCTTCATCTTTGTAATTATTTGTCTTTTCTGGGGCTATCTTGTAGAACCCTATCGTTTACATATTGAAAGAATTCAAGTTGAAACGAAGAAGATAGCAGCTGGGAGTACCGTCCGAATCGTACATTTAACAGACTCTCATTCCGTTGGAAGAGTCCGCAACGAAGCAAAGGTGACGGAGCTTGTTACATCCTTGAATCCAGATATCGTCGTCTTTACAGGGGATGTACTCTCTGCTCCCGAAGGGCTTCCCATGTTCAAGGAAATGATGAAACCATTGTCTGCGCAAGGCGGAATCTTTGGAGTCAAAGGGAATTGGGATGAATGGTACTGGAATGAAATGGACCTCTTTGGGGGGACTCCAATAAAGGAACTGAAATCGGACCATGTCAATGTTACAATAAGGAATCAGACGATCTCTGTAATTGGAATTGGATTCGGACGTGAGATGTTATTGGAAGAATCAATTGAAGGAATCCACGAAGAACAGTATAAGATCCTTCTGTATCACAAGCCCGATGAGATAAAGAATGCAAGAGATCTTGGAATAGACCTCTATCTCACAGGTCATACTCATGGGGGTCAGATAAGATTGCCATTCTATGGGGCAATGATGACGCTATCGGATTATGGTAAGAAGTACGAATCGGGGTTATTCAGAGAAGGAGATACAACAATGTATGTTTCTCGAGGGATTGGTACAGAGGATGATGGTCTACTTCGAGCTAGGTTCCTTTGCCCACCAGAGATTACGTACATAGAAATAATTGGTACGGGTTAAATACGTCAATGCCGTATAACGGTCCGGTGCCATCCGACGCGCCGACGTCTAGCGAAGGAGAGCGAGGTTCAAATCTGTCCCACTCAAGTAGATCGTCGGCGTGTTGGCGGAGGGCCGACGGGACGGAGGCCCGGAGCCGGATGCATTGAGTTATACGCCGTTGTCCTTTGGTTTTATTAATGTGAATTGAGTTAACTACATAGAAGGGGAATCAATAAGATGTATGGTTGGAACTTATCAGATATTCGATGGTGGGGAGGAAAGGTCGATTATCTTACTAAACTCTTCCTTGGAGTTCTTTTATTTGATATGGCTCATGTATTAGTTTACAATAGAACGCATTTCTTATTGGATATAATATTAGTTATCTTACCTGTGATTATTGGGTTAATATCATCATGGCAGTTGGAACAAATTACTACTTAGGGATATTATATACGAGTGGACAATAGCGTATAACTACCTATATCTGCCCTTTTTGTTCCGATGAAGTGTCCTTCGTCCTTAGTCGTGTATCGCCCCTGATGCGCTCTAGGTATCTTCACTTTCCGAGATCATTGCAGATGAGTCAAGTTTTCGGAGCCCGTTTCGAAAGCATCGCCCCATCGATGATCTTCCCGATCTCGCGGTCCACGTCCCTGAAGGCGCGTGCGAGTGGTCGAGGGATCGGGTCGTCGGGCTCCATCGCTGCAAAACCCGGACCGAACACGCGCGCATTCATCTTGGTGAAGAACATCGACACCTTCATTCCGTACGGCGTGAGGAGGTAGCTGTTTGTGTGGGGCACACGCCAGATGATACCCTTCAAGCGGAGCCGACGCAGGTCGTACGTCATCTGGCCGCTCAAGTAGGTCGTATGTCCATCATCAAGTAGGTCAGCCATCCCCATGCGCAGGTCCTTATGGGTGAAGCCGTGCGCTGCATGCAGGAACAAGGTGAGCGTCAGGAAGAGGCACATCACGCGCTTGTCACCAAAGCGCAGGCCTGACGCCCGTCGACCGTCTTCCGTGACGGTGGGCTGCACCACACGTTCCACGCCCTCCTGCGAGAGGGCACAGTCCTGGCTGACGCGCTCGACGTCAAGTAGACGCCGGTTCGTCATACGACCGATCTTCTGGAGATAGGGAAGGTTGTCGAGTCCCTTGTTCACCCTGAAGTCCTTCGGGTTGTTGATGGTGGTCTCCGTGCGAAGAGCACGGTTCTCCTTGAAATACTGCTTGACTTGGTTCCTCTTGTAGTTGAAGTGGAGGCTGGGATGGACGCCCTGATTGATGACCCTGGTCCGGAACTTCCCGGGAGTGGCCTTCGTGATGCGGCGGTCGAACACAACACTGATGCCGTCGGGCCTCCCCAGATCGATGTTCTCCCTTATGACGCCCTCAAAGAACCGTCTCCCGTTCTGGGGACGGTCGAAGACCTGGGTGCGGCTTACCTCCATTTGCCAGATGGAAAGCTTGTGACCGTACCCCGCTTCGATGCTCTCGTCACTCAATGGCCAGGGAAGACGTTCCCGCCATCGGGTGAAGAACTCCCTGATCTGCGTGGGACCGAGCCGGTCACAGATCTCTTGTAGCCTTTCGGGGTCGGTGCAGGAGCGGAAGCCGTTGTCCAGCGGCTCGAAGGGGATGCCCTCCTTCCGTAGTTGCTGCTTGGCCCACTCATGGCCGTTCAGGCAGACCTTGACCGGGAAGGGGACATAGGTGCAGACCTTGATGAACCCGGGACCGAACTCCTTGTCCTTGATGTAGAAATAGATGTGGTTGACATTGGCTGGCTGACGAGAGAGATCAAAGTAAACACGGCCCTTCTTCACCTTCTTGTACCCCTTGAAGGCTATCGCCCGCTCCTGGGCTATGCCGATGAAGACGACACCCTCCTCCTTATCGAACTTCTTGAGGTACTTGGCGGCGATGTCGTCCTTGCGTTCACCACGCTTGAAGTGGATGATGGGGGTGTAGTTATCTCGTGCGAAGAGCTCGACGCGTGCCTTGAAGGTCGTCGTCATCTTCTTGAACAACGCAGGTGAGGGAATGGGATAGCCACGCTCACGAAGGTAGTAGACGAGTTGTCCGGATGTCTGGAGTGTGGGGATGTAGCCGTTCAGGTAGATCCTGTCCATGCACTCGATGTCGAGCGTCACATGCTTGGAAAGGAGTTCGTTGATATTGACGGCCATCAGTAGTGATGAGGCTCCTGAGAGTTATCCCTCTTTCCATGAGGATGACTAGCCTTTGTTATGCCATTGATTCACTCGACGGTTTGAGGCGAAGCTTCGCTAGTATACGAAAGAACAGTCATACTCCAGTAGTCCGATAAAATCTCAGCAACGTCTTTATCACGAACTCGATGTCCGATATAAGTCCATGTCGCATTTTTATCCGAACGTCCGAGATGACGGACCCGGTCCTCGTCATGTATCCGACTTGCGGTTCGGATATCACAGGTCCCTTATAGACCCGATCCATCCGCTCCGAAACCCTTATACCTTCACGCCGTCTACTTCTTTATCGAGGCGGATGACCGCACATCGATGTAAGAGCCTAACCGGGCTATGACAGGACCTAGGGTAGGAGACGCCTCGCTTCCTTCTGTCAGAGGCCTAAGAGGAGCCCTCGTCCTCCTCGACCCGGCCTTCCTCCACATCGAGTTCGTACTTGGCGTCCTCGATGAAGGACTTGTACCGGTTGAGGTATTCCTTGGCGGTGTCCTTGTCCTTGGACTCTGCGATCACGTGGAACACGGGCCGCGATCCGTCGGGCCTGATGAGCACCCATCCGTCGTCGAACCACACCTTCAGGCCGTCCAGCGTCTCGATCTCCTTGCCCTCGGCCATCTCCATGATCGTCCGCATGATGCGGCCACGGTACTCCCACGGGCCCTCCACCGTGTCGCGGAGCACGTTGGTGACGGGCACCTTCTCCACGAGCTTGGACAGCGACTCATCGTGGGTCGCCACGATCTCTGCTAGCTTTGCCGCTAGCAGGATGCCGTCCCGGGAGAGCTGGAACTGCGGGAAGATGCAGGCCCCGAGCTCGTCCCCCCCGAGCTTAGCACCGCTCTCGACGATGGTCCTCTCGAGCACCGCCGGGCTCATCTTGGCGCGGATGACCTCGGCACCGACCTTCTGGGCTGCCTCCTCCACGACCAGCGACGCGGTGACGGGCACGACCATCTTCTCGCCCTTCTTGAGCAGGCACATGGCCATGAGCGCGAGGAGCACATCTCCCATCACGATCTGTCCGTCGTCGGTGACGCACATGAGCTTGTCAGCGTCCAGGTCATAGGCGACACCGAAGTCCGCCTGGAGGGCCTTCACCATCTTCGAGAGGTGGGAGAGGGCCTCGGGCGTCGGCCGGCTCTCCTGGGTCACGGTGCCCACCTGGGCATTGAGCGAGAGAACTTCGCAACCGATTTCCTGGAGGATGAGCGGGGCGATGACGGAGCCCGCGCCCATGGCGCAGTCCACGACGATCCGAGGCCTGCGCTTGGTGATCGCCTCGATGTCCAGGTGCTTCTTGATGTTGCCACGGTAGCGATCGAGGTACCGTGCCGGGTACTCCACGTCACCCACGTTCATGGGCTCGGCGCGCTTGAGATCGCTCTTGAAGAAGATGTCCTCGATCTTGCGCTTCTCCGCCTCGTCGATATCCCTACCGTTGTCACCGAACACCTTGATGGTCACCTGTCCCATCTTGTGACCGCCGGTGACGGCGATACCGCCCTTGGCGGCGTAGGAGTTGACCAGGTACTGGATGACCGGCGTGGGCGCCACGGTCACGTTCAAGGCCGTCACACCGACGGAAGAGAGCCCTGCCACAAGAGCCCGCTTGATCATGCGAGTGGACAGGCGTGTGTCGCGTCCGATGATGACCTGGGTGCCCGATCCCAGGAACGTACCGATGGAGGCACCGAGCCTGGTGGCGAACTCGGGTGTGATCTCGATGTTCACCGTCCCGCTGACGCCCGAGTTGCCGAAGAGGTGCTGGAGCCAGGTGACGCCCACCTTGACGTCCATGTTCACTACCGCACCGGGTTCGACGACCTTCCCCGGCCAGAGCTTGATACCGGAATGGATGTGGCTCTTGCGGCCCACTACCGTGTTCTCGCCGACCACCGCGTCGTGCTCGATGATGGCGCCGGACCCGACGTTGACGCCGGGGCACACGCAGCAGCGCTGGAGCACGGCACCCTCGAGGATGCGGGCGTTGCCCAGCACAACAGAACGGGAGATCTGGGCGTCCGGTCCGACGCTCACGTTGTTGCCGATAGAGGCCAGGGGGCCGACCTCGGCGCCCTTGCAGATGATGACGTTGTCGCCGATGACCGACGGGCCCCGGATGATGGCGCCATCCTCGATGATGGCATCCTTGCCGATCCACACGGTCTCTCCGCCCATTTCCTTGGCCTTTCCGGGTACTTCTGCCTTCACCTTCTGGGTGAGGACGTCGTGAGCGCCAACGATGAACTTCTCGGGATTGCCCACGTCGTGCCAGTAGCAGTCGTCGACGTAGCCGAACATGGGCTCCCCGTCGCCCAGCAGCTCGGGGAAGAGGTCCTTTGAGAAGTCGCGCACCTTGCCCTCGGGAAGGCGCTCGAACACGCGAGGCTCGATGACGTAGGTACCGGTGTTGATGGTGTCACTGAAGACCTCGCTCCACCCGGGCTTCTCTAGGAAGCGGGTGATGCGACCGGTCTGGTCGGTGATCACGATGCCGTACTCCAGCGGGTTCTCGACGCGTGTGAGGCCGATGGTCACGGCGGCCTTGTTCTTCTTGTGGAACTCTAAGAGCTTGGTGAGGTCGAAGTCGGTGAGCACGTCACCCGAGAGCACGAGGAAGGTGTCGTCCAGCTGATCGTGGACGAGCTTCACCCCGCCGGCAGTCCCCAGCGCCTTCTCCTCCACGGAGTAGGAGATGTTCACACCGTACTCCGAGCCATCGCCGAAGAACTCCTGGATCTGCTCGGCAAGGTAGCGTGTGGTGAGGATGATGTCAGTGATACCGTGCTTTTTGAGAAGCTCGATGATGTGCACGAGCATGGGCTTGTTGACTATGTGCGCGAGCGGTTTGGGGATGCCGCAGGTGACGGGGAGGAGCCGGGTACCCTTCCCTCCGGCCATGACGACTGCTTTCATGGTTCGGGGACAACGGTCGTAGAAATAAAAACTTTAGCAACTGATCAGTGACCATGGCCGAGGCGCACATGGCCTTTCTGATCATCGGCTACAACCTGAGCTTCATCTCCGAGCGTGCCGCTCCCGAGTGGCGCGACCGTATCTACGAGGCACTTAAGTCCCTCCACACCTGGCTCGAAGTGCTCGGGGCGCAGGACGACGAGATCGGGCTCGAGGTCGCCGGATGGATAGACAAGTTCGACAAGGGCATCGACATAGATTACGAGCGTCTGCGCCGCAAGGCCCGGGCCGCCTGGTGGGACACCATGGAAGAGACCGTCCGGGAGTACGCGGGCTGAGCGCTGCCCTACTCCTCGCCCTGGGTGTCGAACGCCCGCCGACCCAGCAGGTACAGTTCCTTACCCTCGCCCCGCATGATGTGCTCGACGGCCACGCCCATCTCCATGAGCGCTGCCCGTCCAAGGTCCTCGAGCTCCTTCTCGTTCCCATCTCCCAGCTTGAGCACCTGGAGGACCCGTCCACCGGTGATCAGTAATGGTAGGAATCGTGCAGTGACGCCCAAGGAGGCGATCGGGTCCGCGGTGAGGTCGTTGAGGACGAGCGTCACGGGCTCTCCTTCGGTGATGATGGAGGGATCCACGGTGAAGGCGTCGGCGAAGGTCACCGAGACGTTGGCGGACCGGCCCCTCACCCCCTCGAGGGTCGGACGGAACTCATCGGTCACCTCGATCCCGTACACATGAGCACACCGGGGTGCGCAGTAGAGGATGAAACCTCCCGCGCTCGAGCCGAGGTCCAGTACGATGTCCTCCTTCTGGACGAAATACCACGCACCGTCGATGGTCGCGAGCTTGCGGTACCCGCGGGGGAGGATGCCCTCGGGCGTCACCTCGAGCCGGGTGGACGGATCCACCCTAGCGGACGGCTTGGTCACGACCTCGCCGTCCACCGACACGAGGCCGGCGATGACGGCATTCTTGGCCCTGGTCCGTGACGGTAGGAGCCCCTGCTCCACGAGCGCAGCATCGAGGCGCATGGTCATCTACAGGGACATGGCCCTTGAAAAGGTTTCCGGCCAGGACAGCGCCGTCCCGGGAATCCCGTTAAGAGAAATGATTATGGGATTGCCTTCCACAGAGGCGGTCCGGGAAAGAGTCATCGCACCGGACGTCGCGGATCATAACGGCAGGGTGACGTCCGTCCCGCTCACAAGTACTCGAACCGGACGGTGCAAGGCGGGCCCACTTTCGTCATCTCGGCCCGAGGCTTGACCTTTGCGGTTTCCTGTTCGTAGAACATCTCGCCCAGGTCATTGGACACGAAGTCTGTCGGCACCATGACAGTGAACGTCTTCTTCGTACCGACGCTCTTGCACCCGTCGCATTCGGGGAGGCGGTGGCATTCCTCATCTTCCAGGAGCCAGACATCGGTGAAGGGGATGATCTCCACCTCGTTGATCCCCTCCTTAACCTTGTGGAAGTCCATGGACATATGCTGGATGACCGATGGTGGGATGGGTGCCTTCCCGTTGTTCTCGATGATGAAGCATAGCCGTTCCTCGGGCCTACCCTTGCATCGTCCCACCGGACCGGTGCAGTAGCGTGCCTTCTTACACTGCATCTCGAAGACCCAGTCGCCGCCCGCCATGCCCTCTGCCACCTTCTCGGCGGTGAGCTTCCTGACGGTGGTGATGAACGCGAACTGGTAGGCGATGGCTAGGCCGAGGACCATGATGAACGCGCAGATGATGACCGCCGACATCATACCGGAGCCAGCGTCCTCGTCCGCGAAGATCTTCGCCAGCTCGCTCTCGGCCCCGGGATCGAGACCGTCCATACTGGCGGTCGTCAGGCTGGCATCCTGCGAGAACAGGCTCCCCTCAAGGGCGAGCGGTGGTCCCTGTCCGGGAGGGAGATACGATTGCGAGGTGGTATCAGTGCTCGGATTCCATTTCGAGTCGCTGTAGTCGCCCCACGCCGACTCGTCCTGGACCGCGGGCATTGCGGCGATCATCTCACCGGTGAGCTCGCCGCTACCTACCGAACTTATCGGTGTGCCGCACTTCGGGCAGGCAAGCGTCGGATTATCCTGACTGTACCTACCGCTGTTGCCACAACCCGCACAGGTGTAGTACACCCACTCCAACGATATCAGGACTCCAATGAATACTCAGTCCCTAGGCTTATATAAAGCTTATTTCGAGTGGCGGATAATTCCGTCTAATCCTCTCTCTCACGCACCTGGAGGACGCGCTGTATGCGCAGTGACTCGTCGATGATCGTCCGGATGAGGGATGTGCCCAGTTCCCGGGGGAGGCCGAGACGCGCGCATGCCTCGGTGAAGTTCTCTGTGTTCTTGATCTCCTGGTCCGGAACTCGGAGGGAGAGCCCGTACCGACGCTTGATATCGTAGATCTCCCGCGCCACATGGAAACGTTCCCCAAGGAGGGACGCCATGGCGAGGTCGACGCCCCGGAGGCGCTCGCGGAGCCGGGCGAGCTCCTTCTGGCCGGATGGTGGGACCTCGTCGAGCGTCGTACGGGCCTTCGTCTCAACGACCGTGCCGCCCCGCAGGTCGTCGAGGCATGTCACAGACACGTGCGTACCCTCATCGATGAAGTCCAACGCCTTCCGCTGGACGATGGGCGAGCCGTTCTTTGCCAGGGTGAGGATGTCCTTGGTGCTCATGGTGGAGAACCGTGCATTCCTGACCGCTCTCTTTGGATCGTCGGGATAGCAACCGTCCACGTCCTTGGCGAGCACGACACGCAGGCCGAGGAGACGTCCGACCAGTATCGCCGAGAGGTCGCTCCCGCCGCGCCCGAGGGTCGTTATACGCCCATCCCCGGTCATACCGAGGAAACCTGACATGACCACAGTCGTCCCCTTGTCGAGTGCCTCGCGGACCTTATCGAGGGCCGCGTCCGTCATGTCGAGGAGCGGAGTGGCGTCCCCGAAGCGGTCATCGGTTATGATGGGCCATTCCCCGTCGTAGGGCGTGAGCACTTTCGTATCGATGCCCCGGTGCTCCAGTGCTGCACCCAGGATGCGGCAAGTGGTGACCTCTCCCTGGGCCAAGATGGAATCTACGGCATCGGGTGATGTGATCCCGGCACCCAGGGCCGTCGAGAAGAGCCGGTCCGTCTCCCCCTTCATTGCCGAGACGACGATGACGGCAGGGAGACCGAGGGAATCGTTGATGCTCTCGATCACATGGCCTATGTCCAGTGGCGTGGCGAGCACGGACCCACCGACCTTCACCACGTATGGAGCCTTTGTCCCCTTGCGTGTCATGACGAATCACACGAAGGATGCGAAGCTATAAATTCCTTGATGGAATCCTGTGTATCGAGCAGACCATGCAACAGGGAGGGTACGGGCAGGCTGGATATGGCCAGGGTACCTACGATCGTAGTCAGTACCAACAGTACTATCCGGCTTATTACACCTACAAGACCTATGCCAACACCCGCCAGTACCAGGAGAGCGTCGTGAGCGGGGACAATCCGGCCCATCCGACAGCATCCAGCTCGGGCTCGAAGGGAGACAAGAAGAAGCAGATGGCTGTTGCGGCCGTCATCGTCGTGGCCCTCGTCGCCGCAGCCGTCCTCTTCAACATGGGAGAACCGAAGATAGATCCCACCCTGACGGACAAGGTCAGCACCGATCCCGATTCCAGCTACGTGATCGGTGTGTATGTGACGGAGGGTGCGCCCGAGGACATCCAGGGCTACTTCAATACGAAAGGCGCCAAGTATATAGGTAGCAAATCCAACGCCTCCATAGTGCTCGCCGAGGTCCCGGGGAGGGACATCGAGGTTCTCGGCAGTGAGGACTGGGTGACGAGGATCGTCAGCCAGGAATAGACTCCCGCCCGTACGGGAAGAGACTCATTCGTTCGACTTCTCGAACAGCTCCTTGATCTGTACCTCGCGCTGCTCCACGTCCCCCGGATCCACACGCGGGCACCAGGAACCGGGCGACTCCACCGCGAATGAGGCCAGCGCCGTGCCGGCGAATGCCGAGGAGAGTGGGTCGGCGTTCGACGCGTACCGAGCCAGGAAACCGCCGATGAACGCGTCACCGCATCCTGTGGGATCGGTGATGGGGAGGTCGAGGCTGGGGATGGTGTGAATGTTCACGCCATCGAAGATAATGCAGCCACCTGTCCCGATAGTGATGACCACGCAGCCCACTCCTTGGGCGTGGAACGCCTCTGCGCACGCTTCAAGATCGTTCTTACCGACGAGAGCCCTGGCCTCGAACTCGTTGGGGAAGGCCAGGTCGACCGATCCGAGGCCGGGGAATCCCTTGATACCCTTCTTCTCGTAGATCTTCGCATACGTCTGGTTGAAGTCGAGGCTCACGAGACTCGCGTTCCCGTCCATCGCTATGATGAACTTCGACTGGAGGGGAGGGGGCATGGGACAGATGTGCGCGAAGAACGCTCCATTGTAGGAGTCGGGCACAAGGGACGGGCTCAGTTGTTCGGAAACGCCCTCTTCCAGTTCGATCGATGTAGCGTCCCCCTTGTCGTTGTAATAGTAGTCGATACGCGTGGACTCGCCCTCGATCTCGGTGAGCCCGGAGGTATCGATACCATAGTACTCGAGGTCGGTGATCCAGTTCTTCGGGAAATCCGGACCCACGGCCGAGACGAGCCCCGTCTCCAGACCGAGCTGGACGGCCGAGGTAGCCACGGCAGGTGCCGAGCCCCCGGGCAGTACCTTCTCGCGTCCGTCAGGGTAGATGATGCGGTCGATGACCGAGTGTCCGATGGTAATCAGGTCCATTTACGTCCCTCTCCGATGGTCTCTGCGACCTCCATTATGTCCTCGTGGGAGGTGGTGAGCATGTTCTCGATACCGTTGCCCTGGATGACGAAGGACGCTGCCGCGCATCCGTTGACCGCAGCGTAGTACACGTCCTGTTCCTGGGCATAGGTGGCCAGAAAGGCGCCAGCGAAGGTATCACCTGCACCAGTGGGATCGGTGACGTTGGTGACCTCATAGGAAGGTATCTCCCAGATGACCTCGTCGTCCGCCACGACCACGCCCCGCTCGTCGCACTTGAGGCAGAGCACACCCTTGAAGAACCGCTGGAGATGGTCGGCGATGCGCACGAGTTTGCGTGATGTGAGCGCACCCGCTGCCTCCTTGGCCTCCGGCACGCTCATGAGCTTCCCATCCTTGATGTAGCGGTAGAGCATGACCGCCTCCTCGCGGTTGGGGAAGTAGAAGTCGGCTTTAGCGAACACCCTGTTGGTGAACACGTAGTGCTCACGGAAGATCTCGGCGGAGATCGAGTCGAGCGAGACGGCCGCGCTCCCCGTCGCAAGCTCCTCGATGAAGCGCTCCTGGAGCCGTGGACTGTTGGGGCAGAGGTGGATGATGCGGGCGTTGCGTCCATGTGTGGGGATGTCGTCGAGGCAGAGGGAGTTGCCCACGTTGATTTCGTAGTCGCAGTAGGTCGCCTTGAAGGCGTCGTGCTCGATGGTGAACCGCGTCGAGCGGCCTCCTGGTATGATCCTGAGGCCGGACAGGTCGATGCCGATCCGCCTGAGGCTCCGCAGGTAGTCGAGACGGAAGTCCCGGCCGATACGGCCGACGAGGCAGGTGTCGCCCTTGAGGAGCGATGACGATATCGCGGTATACACCGCGGCACCCCCCTGTGCGTCCACGAGGTTACCGCTGGAGCCCACCCGGTCCATGGAGACGTTCCCCACAACAGCGATATCCGTCATAGTCTACCAGCCCACCCTGAAGGGTAACCCATTTGAATGTATCGTAGCCGTCGGCTGAAGTTCCGAACAACTCATATGGACCTGTTCAGAACAACGCAGCAAAACATAAAAGAGGTCTTTCGCACTCCTTAAATATATTTTGAACGACCATCCTATCACGTGACGGAGATGGCCGACGCATCGCCTAAGGGATTCGAGACCGAGTATGCTGCATGGAACGGATCACAAGAGCGCGTACTCAGTATCCTCGATGAGGTCAAGGAATCAGCGAAAGCCGGGGGACTGCAGCCGCCCACTCTGGAAGAGCTAGGGCTACACCCTTCGATCATGCCCGAGCTCTCCGACACGATGGTGTCATCTATCACAGACAAGGACGTCAGAGACGCTTATCTGTTCTCGATCGCCCTCGCCAGAAAGTTCACGATCAACTTCTGGAACGGCCAGGGGTACCCCTTCAAGGAGGGGTGCGAGCAGCACGCTGAGAGGTTCATCTGGCTCAAGGACTCGCTCTCCCGCCGCCCTCCTGTGGTCGCCTGGGCGGACACTCTCCAGTCATTCGTGTCCTCGTGCCTCGAGTTCTTCGACGGGATAAACGCGATGCCGGAGTTCGAGCGCAAGGATGATCTCCTCTTCTCATGGGGAGTGTCCTACGCGTACATATCCCTGTTCGACGTGGCCTTGAACGTCAAGTGCCGCTACTATGATTGTGAGATTGATGGGGCAGGGAAGGACCAGCCCAAGCTCCTGCTCTCTACCGGCGACGTGTTCCTCGAGGACGGGGATCCCGTGAAGGCGGCCGAGTATATGCTCCAGGCCTGGCGGAACGGGGACAAGAGCATCAAGGATCAGGTGAACAAGCGCATCAAGCATGTGAAGGAGATAGATCCCGATGTCGCCGCGACGCTGGCGGGTCTGATCAAAAAGTAAGCATATAAAACTTCATCCATGACAGCCCCAGTATGCCACGCAACCTCCTTGTAGCACTGAACTCGTTCTGGATCACAGTGTTCCTTGGAGCGCTGATCGGGGCAATCGTCTTTCGCGACGTCGCCTCGATCGTGGTATTTGCCGTGCTCCTCCTTGCCGCATATATTTCTGACCGTGAGCGGATCGCTCGCCGTACCGACGCCTTCGACTTCGTGGAGGCGGTGTTCGAGAAGCTCGAGGAGCCGATGTTGATCAGCGAGGTCTACCGGCTGGGCTCCAAGGGATTCACGAGCAAGAAGGCGATCATCGCTGACCTCCTACACCGGGGTGTGCTGAAGTGGGACGACCACCACCACCTCATGCTCGATGAGACCAACCTCATGATCCGCAAGAACGAGGTGTTCACGCGTGCTCTTGCGTTCGCCCTGTTCTTCCTCATAATCGTCCTGACGTACAAGTGGACCTATGGAGATCCATTCGTTGACAGGTTCCTCCATGCAATCTCGGCTCTCATCGTGGTCGTGACCCTCATCAAGACGGCCTATCTGTCGATGATCCCCATCCATCTCAAGTTCTGGGATTAGGATGGAGACCGCCCGCGCTGTCAGGGCCATCAAGGACCTGGTCGCCGACACCTCGCGCGTGCTCATCCTGACCCATAACAATCCCGATCCCGATGCTGTCGCGGCCGCCTTCGGCCTGAAAGCGCTCGTGGAGGCGTTCGGCCCACGAGCCGTCATCGGGTACGGGGGCATCATCGGCAGGGCGGAGAACCGTGCTATGGTCAAGCAGCTGCGCATCCAGATGTTCCCTATGGACATGGTCGATCCGGAGGAGCACGATGTGGTCGCTGTCGTGGACGCACAGCCCTCGGGCGGGAACACCCCATTCGGCCAGAAGATGCGTACCGACATAGTCATCGACCATCACCCCCTGCGTGAAGGGATGCCTGATGTGCAAGTGCTCGACGTGCGCGAGGAATACGGCGCCACAAGCACCATCATCACGGGATACCTCCACATGGCGAGCGTTGAATGGGACGAGAACCTGGCCACGGCCCTCTTCTACGGTATCAAGTCGGACATCGGCGACCTCTCCCGGGACAGTACGCGTGCCGACCACCTGGCCATGCGGATGCTCTTCCCCACCATCTCCCACAACCTCCTCACACGCATCGAGCGCCCGCGCATCCCCGCAGCCCACTTCCTTGCGCTCCGGGACGCGATCGGTAATGTCCAGATATTCGATGACGTACTGGTGTGCGACCTGGGAACGGTCGACTCACCGGACATGATCGCCGAGATGGCGGACGACTTCCTCAGATTGAAGGGCATCCTGTGGACCATGTGCCTTGGAGAGTGCGATGGGAAGCTCAACTTCTCCCTTCGGGCATTGCTCCATGGGAGCATCGCGGGCCCCGTAGCGGAGCGGTTGCTCCAGGGAGTGGGTTCGGGCGGTGGTCACGACCGGTCCGCAGCCGGTACGATGCTCCTTCCCGAGGACGAGGAGGCCCGGCGCGAGATCAAGGCACAGCTCATCGAACGGTTCCTTCAGGCGCTCGACCGCCAGAACGCCGAGGGACGCTACCTCTGACGCCGCCACCCATGCCTGAGGACAACCTATTTATTCCTTGTCCGGGAACGACCACCTATGGAGCTCTACCTGATCCAGCATGCCCAGGCACACACCAAGGAGGAGGACCATGGTCGGAGCTTGAACACCGAGGGCCGGAAGACCATCGATAACGTATCCGCCCATCTCAAGCGTCTCGGGCTGCGGACGCATATTATCTATCATAGCACGAAGCTCCGGTCACGCCAGACCGCACAGGAGTACGCCAAGGTAATCCCTTCATGGCGGGGTTGCGTCGAGCGTCAGGGCCTCTGCCCCAACGATGATATCGGGCCCGTGATGGAAGAACTGAGCTCGAGTCGCAAGGCAGTGGCCATCGTCGGCCACCTCCCCTTCCTTTCCCGACTCGCCAGCGCGCTCCTCTTGGGGGATCCTGAACGGGACGTGATCAAATTCCAGCACGCCGGCGTGGTGAAGCTCGAGCGTAACGATGAGACTGGCCGCTGGCAGGTTGCCTGGACACTGTTCCCTGAGCTCCTGGCGCCGGCGTCTCTCCTGGACGAGGATGATGAAGAAGGGGACCGACCGCTTTTCCGTCGGCCCTGAGCCTCACTCGGAAACGGGCTCGATCCACACGCCGTCGGTCACCCGGTTCTCTTCGGAGATGCCTTTACGGATGGAGGCATGCTTCGGATTACCGACGAAGATCCAGGCCTTGAACCGCCTACCATCATTCCGTGTGACCGTGCGGACCTCGCGAGTGAAGGGCGGCGTCTTCTTGTTGATGTCCATGTAACTGTCGAAGATGTCAGGCTTATCGATGAGCTCGGGGAGCGTCATGAGCAGGCCGTGGACGATGTCATCTTTTCCGGGATTCTCAGGTTCGATGAGCACCGGGAAGGTGTCGATGTCAAAGAGCATCCCCTGGATTGCCGCGTCCTCGGTCTTCTTCGGCATCACCGAGAAGCACAGGTCGAGAAATGAGATGTTCATCAATGATCCGTACACGAATACCTTGTCCATATGCAATGCCCCCGTCTCCCCACAATTATTAAATCGGTACAATTCAATAAAGGTTTCGGTCAGGCCCTGCGTGGTACCTCACTATCCTTGCCCACGAGCGAGGCGACCGAGCGCGGGAACACCTTGGCCAACCGCCTGAGGAGGTCCTCGAGACCCACCAGGTCCGCAGTCAGGTGCCGCGCGATATCGTCGGTCCGGCCTTCCATGAACCACAGGATGCACAGGAGGTTCTCCCGTCCCTGCTGCTCCCGCCCTACGAGCAGATGCTCGAGCACGTTGGAGTCCGATGCACCCTGGCCGGGATTGACCATCGTCTCGACGAAGAGGCGCTTGAGATCGAAGTGTCTCTTCCGTGCGACCGATATGCGATCCCCCAGAGGGATGTCGTGCTGGAGGCATTTCGCGGCAAGGAAGTTGAAGTCGTAGGCACCGTTCCAGGTGACGATGGGCTCACCGCGGTGCGCCTCCATCATCTCGAGGAGAGGGGGAAGGCATCGCTCGAGGAATGTCAGCTCCGATTCCATTACGAGCGTGCCGTCACCGGCATCGTCACAGCGGCGGACCCACAGTGTTGGCTCACCGCCCAGTGATTTGATACCGACGGCCGTGACCTGGTTGATGAACGTATCAGCACCCGTGCCCTCGATGTCGAAAAGAATGGTCATGCTCACCATGGGGGGGACAACACATAAAACCCTGAGCCGCCATCACGGATCCATGGACGTCGGGTGGGTGAAGCGCGACCTGCTCTGTGACAACTGTCACTAGGAGCGCACGCACATCCGTATCGTCGACATAGGTCTCTACCGGAAGGACATGGTCCTGTACGCATCGTGCCTGGCGGAACTGAAGGGGCTTCTGGATAGGGCCGATTAACGGGTGCGCCTGACCGGTTTACTTATAAGGATAACGCTCCCCAACTGGGGTCATGGTTATCAAGAGCGAGAAGAAGAGCGATACTGAGTCTCTTCTCAAGCGCATCGATGCGCTCAACCGCAACATCGGGGAGCTCGAGTACAGGACCGACTCCCTGGAGGGCGGATCCACCCCGTGGATGCTCGCCACGGGAGTACTGGCCCTGGCCATTATCATCTCGGCCGTGGGATTTGCGAACGGTTCCATAAGGGTGAACGCGGCCGGACTTCCCGCCGCAGGCACCGGGACCGCGTCGGACCTTAACGTCGAGGGGATGTACAACCTCATGCTCGAAAAGGGTCTGCCGTCGGAGGAGATCGATACGATCCTCATGCGCGGTGGTATCCAGAAGACGGACGTGGACAAGATACGGTACAAGGTTACCACCACCGGTGCCGCCCCGACGGCGACACCTACGGCGAAACCGCCCACTCCCACTGATAAGCCGCCCAGCGCGGCCACACCCACGCCCAGGCCCAAATCCAGCGGCACCGGCGAGCAGGTCAACTTCCAGATGTTCGTCATGACCTACTGTCCCTTCGGCACCCAGGCCGAGGCCGGCATGCTCGACGCCTGGGACCGCATCGGCAAGTACGTCGACCTGGACGTCCGCTTCGTTATCTACAGCCAGTACCAGGGCGGGGGCGACGACTACTGCATCGACGGCGGCGAACTCTGCTCAATGCATGGCATCGCGGAGCTCAACGAGGGCATCCGCCAGGCGTGCATCATGAAGTACTACGACATGGACAAGTGGGTCGAGTACACCAAGATAATCAATGCCCAGTGCTCGCTGGGCGACATCGAGACCTG
The DNA here is from genome assembly GCA_030753015.1 of Candidatus Undinarchaeales archaeon. GTDB lineage: Archaea > SpSt-1190 > SpSt-1190 > JASMDC01 > JASMDC01 > JASMDC01. Next base: position 196,283 of record JASMDC010000001.1, read on the forward strand.
CTGGAAGGGTATCGCCAAGGACGTCGGCGTGGACGTCGCCAAGATCAGCACCTGTCAGAAGGACGAGGGCGTTGCGCTCATGCGTGCCGACAAGGACGAAGGGGACGCTCTGGGCGTCCGCGGATCTCCGACCATGTTCATCAACAGTGCACCCTACAGCGGCGGCCGTGATGCTCTGAGCTACACGCGGGCTATCTGCAACGAGCTCAATAACGAGCCGTCCGAGTGCGGGAGCCTGCCCGCCTGCGGCCAGGACACCGACTGCACAAAGACCGGCAAGATCGGCAAGTGCGTCAATCCCAACACCGATGACGCGGCCTGCGAGTTCATCGACCCGGTGGCGGTCAAGCTCACCATACTCAACAAGCAGAGCGACCCGTCCTGCGACTCGTCGCAGATCGAGGCCGCACTCGTGCGCCTCTTCCCCGGCGTCGATGTAGAAAAAGTGGACGTTGCTTCCGCTGAGGGCAAGGCTCTCGTCGAGAAGTACGACGTCCTCATCGTGCCCAAGTACATCCTGGACGATAACCTCGAGAACACCAACACTTGGGACACGAACGTGGGTATCCGCTCCGTGTTCGAGAATAAGGGCGACGTCTGGATGCTGACCGACGATGCGTCCGGTGCTAGCTGCTACATAAGCGACGAGGCGAAGGTCGCGGCCGAGGAAGCCGCGTGCGCCCAGATCCCCAAGGCCGACGTGCCCACCATGAAGATGTTCGTGATGACCTACTGTCCGTTCGGCACACAAGCCCTGGACGGTATCAAGCCCGTTGTAGAGCTCCTCGGGGACAAGATCAATGTGGAGCCTCACTACGTCATATACGCGAACTACAATGGCGGAGGTCCCGATTACTGCCTGGACGACGATAGTAAGTACTGTTCCATGCACGGGATCCAGGAGCTCAACGAGGGCGTGCGTCAGCTCTGCATCTATCGTGACCAGCGCGACAAGTGGTGGGAGTACTACACGCTCGTCAGTAAAGGGTGCAGCTCGAACAACGTGGACAGCTGCTGGGAGGCCAAAGCCAAGACCGCGGGCATCGACATCGATGCCGTGAAGAAGTGCTACGAGGATGAAGCATTGGATCTGCTAGCGGAGGAAGTGAAGCTCAACGAGAAGTACGGTGCTCGTGGCTCGCCGACCATGGTGATCAACGAGGTGGCCTACCAGGGCAACCGGGATCCGGAGAGCTTCAAGAGCTCCCTCTGCTGCGGCTTCAAGGCGGGACAGCGACCTTCCGGATGCGACACGAAGCTGGCCGGCGGCGGCTCCGCCCCCGCACCGCAAGGTAACTGCTAGGTCGGATATCGAAGGAACAGGGGGGGTGCGGGCACGTCCCGCACCCACCGCCGCTAAAGATTTAAACCAAGCTCTGGCCTTGGTCACACATATGGCACCGCAGGCGAACGGCCGGCCTGACTGGGACGAGTACTACATGAGGATCGCCCTGGACGCGGCCCGCCGGTCGACTTGCCTTCGCCATCATGTGGGCGCCATCATCGTCAAGGACCGTCAGATACTCGCAACCGGGTACAACGGAGCGCCGCGGGGATTCCCGCACTGTGAGACGATCGGCTGCCTTCGCGAGCAACTGGGCATCCCCTCAGGGGAGCAGACCGAACTGTGCAACGCAGTGCACGCCGAGCAGAACGCCATAATCCAGGCCGCCGTGCACGGAGTGTCCCTTGCAGGCGGCATTCTCTACACGACCCACCAACCGTGCATACACTGCTCGAAGATGATCATCAACGCCCGGTTGGACCGTGTCGTGTACGGTAGGGACTACTCGGAGACGCGCGGGCTCGAGATGATGCGCAAGGTAGGCATCGAAGTAGTGCGCTTCGACGGCGACCTCGAGATCACTGACCTCCGAGAGTAGGCCGAACCCCGAAAACCTCTACATCCGGTCCTTCCGGGTCTCCGTCCACTCCATCTCGTTCATGAGCGCGTCTCGTGCCGCCTCGAGCTCCTCGAGCACCTTATGGAAACCCACTATTCGCTTGTCCTTGCCCGAACCCGTGGAGCTTCGGAGCTGGCCAGTGAACCGGTCGAGCTCCTCCAACTTATTACGGACCGCTCTGATGTCCCGGAGGAGGGCGAACCGGCGAGTACGTACCAGGGACTTCTTCTCGTCATCCATCCGTGAGACCAATGTCGGCGGTCGTTGAAAAAGCTTTGCTTCTCAGAGCACGCTCACACGAGCGGTGCGCTCGACCTCTTTCCCGGTGTCACCGTTCTGGACCACCACGCGGAGGACGAAGGCACCGGGCTCACGGGGCGCATCGATCCCGATCCGCCAGGTCCCATCGGCCTGGGCAGTAGCGCACGCGCACATGCCGCAACGTTCGTCGACCGAACATGGCACCCAGCCGGACGGCGCGCTACCGTCCCACTCGAGGCCGATACCGACACTGAAGGTCGATCCGGACAGGCCACCGGGCGTGGAAACGACGCCCTCCACGACCAGCGGATCGCCGGGAGCTACGGTGGAGGGGATGTCACTGAGCGAAACCAAGAACGTCTCCCCTCCCGGGGAACCGGCGAAAGTGAACGCCGCGCCTAGAAATAGGACGCTCGCGACCACCGCCGTCATACCACCTGTGTTCTCCTCGCGGCCGGCGAGGGCCCATTGCTCGTACACGACGAAACCGAAATTGACCGTCATGATGAGGGCCATGCCCTGGGCCATCTCACCGGCCGGGGGGAGGACGCCAAGGAAAGCTGCAAGTCCCGATGAGTTGAGGGGTTCAAGTGCCTTAACGATCAGGCGCAGGACCAGCAGGAGGAGGATGGCCAGGAGCCCGGTCCAGACCTCGGGATTGCCACGATGCTCCTCGCTGGCCTTCTGCACCGCCTCGCTACGGAGAGCGGCCACCAGAGGGACGTGGACGGCCACCACACCGCCTAGGCCGAGCGCCGGCAGGAGCCAGTACGGTCCCCCGGAGAAGAGGAGGGAGATGTAGAGGATAATGATGAGGAAGACCGGGAGGACCACGGCGATTGTGGGCAGTACGCGGGCGCTCCCCGTACGTACTACGGACATTCCGATTGCGTCCGTGTAGGGCTCCAGGTCCATACCGCACCCTCGGAGGACCGCGAACTATTTATTGTCATCCCCCCGGACGGGCCCGGTCGGCCCGCCCGGGGAGAAACCCCTTCATGTCCCCTTTCTTACACTGCTGCAGCTATGCAGGAGCAAGTGCTGCCGGGCGGATCGCACACGCCCTCGGATCGGAACGTGCACGTCGGCTGGTCCACCAGGATCTCGCAGGTGGGTAGACAACCTGTGCACTCCACACGCAGCACACAGGTACCCAGTGCATAGGTGATGGTGTAGTCCTTGGGACCCTCGCCCTGGACGGTGGATAGGTCCTGGACGTCTAGGACAGCGTACGGGTAGGTGATCCGCGACAGCTGCCGCTTGAACCAGTCCACGTCGTCCGCGACCGCGTGCACCAGGATATTGTACGAGTGCCCCTCCTCGGCAAGGAAGGCGTCGGTCGTGATGGTGTACTTGCCATCCTTTGCCAGCGCTTTGTCCTTGAGATCGGCCGTAGCGGCCGTAATAGCGGTCCCCGACTCGTCCTGCACGGTCACCTTCACGGTCCCATCGAACGCTACGCCCACTGCATTGCGCACCGTGACCTGGGCCCTGACATCCCGTTTCTGGTATAGACCTGTCGCCGGGATGTGCTCGCCGTCCGCGTCGATGAAGTTCGCGCCGGCCACCTTGAGCTCTGGGTTCTCGATCTTCAGGTAGGCGTCGGGGTACTCCATCAGGACATTGATATAGTCCTCGGGGCAGGTGTCGCAGATCACCGGCGTGGAGAGGACGGACTTGGCCACGAGCTGGTCGTTCTTGTCGAAGGCCTCGAATCCGATGCGAAGGATGTTGCCGAAGTAGGCGAACTCCTTGGGCACCGTGAACGTGTTGGTCTTGACGATGACGGGGTCGGTGATCTTGGCCGCGTACGTATGCGATACCCGTGTACCCTCTATCTCCCTGTTGTTGGTGTCCGTCAGATAGACATCCGCCTTCAGCGGGAAGTATTCGGACACGAGCTTCACGTGACCGGTCACTTCCTGGAACGGGTAGGCCGTGATGATGCGCTCCTCATTGAAGAACGCGTCCGTTGGCGCGATAACGCCCATCTTGAGCACGCTCACTCCCGTCTTCGACTCGTAGGCGCCGACGACACCGGAACCATCCCGTAGGTTCAGTACGAGCCAGACCTCGTTACCGATCCATGATGCATCCACGTCGAAGGGTTCGCTCTCCAGTGTGATCGTGGCTGCCGGAATGAGGTTGATCTCGTTGTTCCCTTGGACCGTTCCGAGGGTGTTGTACTCGATGTAGTCGCTCCAATCGCACCCCGTCTCGGGGCACGGTGGAAGGACAATCACCCCGAACGATACCTGTCCACTGAAGTACAGAGCGCCCGCGTTGGTGATGTCGGCCTTCACGGTCGCTATGTCACCACCATAGACCGTGGTCTGGGCGACGTCGTCCTTGTAGAGCCCCAGTCCCGATACGGTGAAGCTCGGCAGCATCCCCTTCTTGGCCTGTGCGCACTTGATGTTCTCGGCGATGGAGTACGTACTGGGACTGCGCTGGAAGCATCCGATGATCTGTCGGTACACTTTATCATTGGCACCGCAGTCTCCCAGGCCGGGTATCTCCCCGTTCATGCACTTGAGCAGTGTGGTCGAGTCCTGTGTGATGGGTGCCTCGATACAGCCCTTCTCACAATCGACGTTCGCTTCCTTACACGCAGCTTCACATGCCTTCTCGTTCGAGGGGTATAGGTCCTGACAGGCCTTCTGGCATGTCGCGTACTCGTCCTGATAGTAGCACTTCTTCGTGAGCGGCTTCTCCTCCAGACCCTGGTAACAGCAGTAATTGTTCAGGTCAGAGTACTTGGTCCTGCATTTGTCGAAGTGCACCTTCCCGTCCTTGAACACTGCGGCACTGGAACATTCGGTCGTGGAGGTGTCCTCGAACGGGTTCGGGAGGTCGAGTGTGTCAGGCTCGATACCGAAGAGGCTGTTGCAGCACGCCATCATCTTGGACTTCACGTCCGGGGATATCTCTGGCGCATCGCACTTCTGGCTCGTGCCCTTCCACTCGAAGCCGATGTTGCAGACGCAGTAGCCGAGCTCGGAATGGCACCGGCCATTGATGGCGCCGATGTTGCACGTCTCGCGGCAGAACGCGGCGCAGAAGTTGGCCGAGCTGGGATCCTCCTCCGGAGGGATCTCTTCGGGGGTGACGCAGTAGTGGAGCGAGGTATCGCAAACCTCGTTCTGGAGACAGTCGCTGTTCGACGAGCAGCACTCGGCACGGTTCGTGCAACAGATACCGCTCTTACAGTTACCACTGATGCAGTGGTTGGGATAGGTGCACGACTCACCGTTGTCCTTGGAATTGGGCTGGACGTAGTTCGGGTCTTCTATACAGTAGTTATCCCCTCCGCACATCTGTCCCGAGGACGTGGAACACTGGTCCGGGCCCGTGCAGCACTGCTCATGGCGCTTGCAGCAGATATTGCTGCGGCAGTTCGCGCTCTTGCACTCGTCGTCATAGTCGCAGTCGCCACCATCGTCCTCTTTCGGATCGGACGGACAGGCGGTGCCTCCCGCCGTCTTCAGACAGTAGGAGGTGTTCGGGTCGCACTTGGCGTCAGAGCCGAAGCTCAAGCAGTGGCTGTCGACGAAACAGCAGTATCTACTGTTTGCGCAGCAGATGTCGTTGATACAGTTCCCCGAGGGGCAGTCGCTGTTCCTGTTGCATCCCTGGCCGATACCCGTGGTGTCATCGGTGTCCGTGTTACTATCGGTATCAGTATCCGTGTCGGTGTCAGTATCGGCATCCGTGTCGGTGTCAGTATCGGTATCATCGTCCGTTTCAGGGGTGATTGTCTGACCCCCCGTCGTCGTATAGGACATGCACGACTGGTGGATCTCGTAGAGGAGCGTGTCGTCCTGAATGGGCGTGGTCGCCGAGTCGACAGCGTTGAGCTTGCTCAGTGCGCTGTCGTGCTTCGTACCCCAGTCATCGAACTGCTGGTCCTTGATGGTCTTCTCCTCAGTGTCGCCCATCTCGCAGCGGCCGATGGGCTTGTCGCTGGTGATCGTCCCATCGATGATGCACCGAGAATCCCGGGCAAAGGACATCGGACCTGAGCCCTCGGGCTGGCTCGTGAGATACTGCAGCACCTTCTGATAGAACGGATCGATGAGCGCCTCGCGCTCTTCAGGCAGATGATACTTCGGCTGGTAAGCGCAGTCACCCGAGTAGCCGAGCTCCCGGTACCGGACGACGATATCGGGGCATTCGTCCTTGAACTTCCAGTCAGCGGTCCCTGCCCCGATCGACTCGATGCCCTGGTACTGTGTCACTGTACCTTGCTCGTTCTCGTCGGCAGTGTCCGTGATGATCCTGTCGACCATGGCGACCGAGTTCTTGAGGTTCTTGCGGAAGGTGTCGGTGGAGCCCTTGTCCGCGATCTCAGCGAGCTTTGTGTTCAATTGAATGAGGACGCTAGTGACTTTAACGTCGTCAATATTGGTAGATCCCTCGTACTCATCGATGAGGTCGCTGGTAACCTCGATGCCTGTCACGAGCTCATCGATAAAGGTCTTGAGCGTTGTGACGACGTTCTGGACCGTGTCCCGGGTGCGGCACGGGCCAGCTTTGATCTCGTCGTACAGATCCTCGGCGCCGTCCACCGTGCACAGGTCCTTGAGGTCGGACACCTGCTGCTGACACTCCACGAGCTTTGCGGGGACGATTGCCATGTTCGTGCGGTACTCGACCTCGAGGACGCCTGCCGAGATGTCGGTCTCGTCGTTGGTACAGATGACCTTGCCCTCCGAGTCCGTCCTCTCGCACTCATCGGAACATCCGTTCTTCTCCTCGCAGTTCGATGTCGCGGCGCTGAATCCGAGGTCGGAACCTGCGGCTGGATCGTTCGCCGAGCAGATGTAGAGCTGGTTTGAATCGCACGAGGTGCTGCAGCAGTCCTTGTCACTCCCAGCGTAGCCGTTGTCGTCGGTCTTCGGGTTCATTTCGTCGGCCTTGCACTCGATGCTATTGAGGCCGCCGTCATGCACGTCCACTCCAGCAACACATGGCAGAGGGATGCAAACGGGGCAGTTCAATGCTTTCTGGAAGTCATCGGTGCGAGCGGTAAGGTCCGAGGCAAGCGCCGGGCACTTGGTGTTCGTCTCCGTCAGGCAGATCGCCTGGACACCCCGGTGACAGAGTCCGGGGACGAACGCATCGCTGGCCACGAAGTCCTCTGTGATATAGGTCTCCAGGCCGAGGTCCGCATCGCAAGCACAGAACTTACCGGGACTGCAGACAGAGGGGACGGTTGTGGACGAACCACTGGAAGGATTGGAGGTCACCCAAGCGAATGAGTCACGCTTGAACTCGCAGCTAGTTGTAGCGATGTTCGATTGACTGCCACCCGGAGCCAGGTCGATGTGAACGGCCGTGCTAGTGCTCTTGTTCACGTATCCCTTGACATCGTTCGTGTTCTTGATCTTATAGAACACGATATTCTGATAGCCCTTGTTCTTCAATGCCGTCTTGCAGTGGAAGTCGTTGTCCTCGGAGTCCTTGTCGGGTAGATCATCCAAGTCGATGGGGGTGCCGAAGATGAACTCGATCTCCACATCATCGATCTTCACATTCACACCTGTGGGGATCTGCTGTTGCCCCGTGCCTGTTGAGGCGGTGTAGCCGGTGCCCAGGAAGTCGGTAAGTGCCGTATTGCACGAGTCGCACTGCTTTTCCAGAGCGTCCAGCATCGTGATGAGGTTGGCGTGCAGGTCGGTATAGAACTCATGGGCGCCCACTTGGAATTTCTTCACCTCTTTGAGGTAATCTGCGAAGTTGTTCTTGGCAGGTATCTCTCCGTCCTCGCACTTGACATTTCCGAGATGGTTGGCGATGTCTTTCTGCTCAGCGTCACCATCGTATTCAGTGATATCGATGTGGTCTATGTCCTCACCGATAAGCTCTTCGTCCCTAGAGCAGGCGCCGATGTTCAGGACCGAGCTCTTGACCTTGAAGATCCTGAGGTTGTCCGCATCTCCCGGATCGATACTGATGAGTTCATCACCGAGGAAGTCCTCGAGCTGCGTGATACACGCGGCCCTGCTACAACCGCTCGTAAGGTCAGGGTCTGGGGAGATGCACACCTCGTACTTCATACCATTGGTCGTGGTACCATCATTGTTCGTGTCGCTGAATCCGCTAACGTACGTGTGCTTAACCTTACATCCGAGGCATCCTTTCTCCGCAGCCGGCCGGTGTTCCAGGAGCCTGAGGTAGGCGATCGTCATGGCGTAGGGAGTGACATCGTACTGATCGGGATCGGCTTTGACCTCGTCATTCGGGAAGAACAGCCTCTGGACATATCCGGGATCACCGCCCTCCTCCGATTCGCAGAGGGACTTGTACTTGTCGTCACAATTATTATCGTTCCATTTCCCTGAGGTGTAGATCTGGCCACAATCCTCGTTACCCCACCAATTGTTCGGTTCGTTGTTTTTCCAGTTAGAATAGAGTCGCTCCGTATTCGGGGGTCCATCGGACTCGCAGATACCCTCGTGCTTGTCCGTGCACTTCTCATCGTTCCATACTCCGTTCGAGTAGACCTCGACACAGTTCTCACCCGTGCCGCCGTTCGGTTCGCCCGATTTCCACTTAGCGAATGCGTTAGACACGCCCTCAACCCAGGTCCAACCACCTTCAGAACCTTCGTCAGTCAAGCCGATCCATTTGTCTCCCGAGAACTGGGCCTTGATGTAATTGTTCTCCCCGTCATCATTGATGGTCGTTAAATAACCACCCCACCCGACGCATTTTGCCTTGGCTTCTGCCCATGTGAGTTTTTCAGTGGGTTTGTAGCAGTGACCATTGTAGAAGTAGCCGTCGCTACAGACATCGGATAAGTCACTAAAGGACGGATCTGTCGTCCATACATAGCGACCCTCCTGAGTACGGTCATTGTAACCGATCCAGAGATTCTCAGCGAACGTCTCCTTGATAAATTCGTTCTCCAATGCATCGTCGATCGTCACGAGGTGTGCGTTCCACGACTCGCACTTCGATTTCGCAGCAGGCCATTCCAGCTTATCGGTCATCTTGTAGCAGTGCCCGCCGAACGTGCGTGCACCATCGCATATACCGGCCTCCGGCGCCTCGCCCCCTGACGTTTCGGTCAGGCTCATGACCAGAGTGACCTGGCAATCGTTGCTGCTCTTCTTGGCAGCCGTAACATGGAGCTCGGCTTTCTCGTCCGGATCGACCTTATAGGAGAGGCTCTGGCTCTCAACACTCCCACATGTCACACCCGATCCGCCTTGATAGCATTCTATCTTGCGCTCACCGGAGCTGTCCCTACAGTCGTCAGCGTACCTGGCTGTAAGGTACACCTCAGGGAGGTCCTGGTCGCCCTGACAAGTGCCCGTGATGTCGAGTTCACAGAACTCTGAAGAGAACATCACTCCGGTCTCGGTCTCTAGCTTGGTGGAGCACTCCTCCCGGGTCATGGTTTGGAAATCAGCATTGTCGCCATCCTTGATCACACAGCATGCCATGCTCTCGTCGCGAGGACCGCAAAGCGAGGGATCTGTAGCCCGTTCCGGCAGGGGGCACGTGATGCCCTGGTCGGGATCGATGTCCAACCATGCATATATGTCACCGTGGGCCCTGCAGCAGACCTTACCCTTGAGCGTGTAGGTAGAGGCGTCCTTGATCACATTGCATCCTGAGGCCTCTTTCCACGTGGTGCACGACACACTATCACTTGATTGGGTCTCGCAGCAGTCCATTCTCGATGCGGCCTCGGTGTATCCATCAGACGCACATGAGGTAGGCATCCAGTCATAAACAGGTGCATCCGCGGTCCCTTTATTGCAGCAAAATAGACAGTCGGGCTTCACGGGCCGGGGTAGGGCGCACGTCCCGTCATCACCGTCGTTGTATGGCGCGTCTGTACAGAGGTTCGGATCGACGGTGTGGCCAGGGCCGTATTTGTTAGTTGTATCACCAGTGCATTTGCCCTCGTTCTGGACCCAGCGATAGGGATAGTTTTCATTCCCGGGGATGTGACAGCAAGAGCATGAACGGAACTGACACAAGCAACCGAACGTGATCGGGCCATTGACATCCTCCTTCCGCTGGAAGTTCATGATTAGAGGCGTGAATAATGTGTCCGCCTTGTCCGGATAGACCTGCTTGCACAGTTCCGTACAACTATCTATCTCCTTGGCGCTGACCGTCGTGACGTCATCCTTCGAGGTATCCATATCGATGCCGCCGGCAGGTTCCCAGACACGCGGATCGTAGCAGCCCTGAAGACCTCTGAAATAAGGCGGATCGGGATCCCCGTAATCGAAGGCCGCGAGACGTCCCTTCTTGCAATAGTCGGGGCAGTGGTCACGGGCATATTGGAGGGCTTCTTCCTTAGCAATTTCCCTCTCAGCAGAGTTGCCCGACGTGTAGGTGAAGGCCTTGCCGATGAAGACCTTGTCGGTGCACCTGCTATTGTACGCCTCGATGTTCTGAGGGGGAGTAGGGGATTCAGAGGTAGTCTCCTCCTCTTCAGCGGCTTCCTCTGGTTTCGCGATATTGAAGGAATAGGTCTTGAGATTGCTCAAGGACGAGTCGGGAGCGTTCCCCTCACGGTCGCCGAATAGCTTCAGCTTCCCTGACTTTCCGTCATAGGTAGCATAGGGTATCCTCACGGTTGCCCACCCGATGGTAGAGCTCCAGCAATAGTCTGCTTCCGGAGTCTCAGTGGATGTTAACTTTGACTTGTCGCATAAGAAATCTGCTATATGAACGTCATCGACCTTGACGAAGATACCAATCGTCGATGATGTTTCGGTATGATAGCAGAAGATCCTCAGATGTGTATCTTCTAAAGTTTCTTCACAAATGAACGCACCCCTGTCGTCCTCGTCGGTGCTTGTCGCCGTCGCGAGGAGCGCGCAGAGCACAAATGCCGTGAACAGCGCGTAGGTATATCTTGTTCGATTGGTACTGAATCCCATTGATAAACCCCAGTAATATACTCCATTACAGCGGTTTAAAACCATTTCTCGCAACGGTTTGGGAGAACGAACCGGGATGGTCCCTCCAGATTGCCTACCTCGTGAAATCGTCGGAAGTCGTCCCAAGTCGTCCCAATGCGAAGATAAGCTATTTTTTCATCCAATGGGCCAAGAAACGCCAGTTTCAGCAATCCTCGTCCCGGGACACGACATTGTGATAGGTGCCTTCCCGGTCGAGCTCCACGGTGATAGGCTTCATCGCGATGTCCGGGAGCGAGCTTGTGCCCTCGACCACCTCGAGGATCATCCCCTTCGGAAGGACCGGGTAGATGGGGCGGTCCGAGCTATCCTTGGACGATACTGCTAGCAGGAGGTACTTGCCCGGATTCACCGTGGGGAACTCGATCCCCCCATCCTCATCGGTTATCGCACTAACAACGTCACCGAGGGTTGTGTCCATGGGAAAGAGGAATACCTCGACGTATGCTGGCGGCCTCCCATCGACATAGCCGAGCGGCACCGGCTCCCGTTCCTCAACCGTCTGGGATGACGCGCAGTAGACGTCGTTCCTCATGACCACCCGGCTCGAAAGGGCGCCGAATTTCCGCACCGGGAGGGTGACTTGGCTCGCGGCCCCGATCTTTTCCTTCAAGCTCGATCTGGCGTACTCGGTCCCCTCTGCCTCGAACACGATGTCATGGACTCCGCACGGGACGCCATCCCAGGTCGTTCCAGAGGAATAGCTCATGTCAACGTCGTTCGATGGATAGCGGCATGAGTCGATCCGGAGAGAACCTTCCATCGCTGGTGGATCGAGGTCCACCGTGAGGGAGCAGGCGCCCTGACACTGGTCCTCGATGTACTTGGGCGCTGAAACTGACTCGTTGGTAGCAGCGGACAGCTTCTGAAGATAGGGTTCCATGTAGAACTTGAACTCCAATGGCTTGATCTCGGATGACGTCCCGGCGGCGCCGACGACCTTTGCCGAGGGTAGGAGGTCGCGAAGGATGATCTTGACGGGGAAGTGGATGGAGTAGTTCATCTTGTACCCCCCCGTACAATCGCCCGAAGGGGACAGACCGAAGGGACCGAGTCTGAAGAAGTACACCGTGTCGGTCGAGCGGTAATCGGGCTTATCCTCGTTGGCGATGAAGGAGAACTTGAACTCGTTCTCATAGAGGTCGAAGGTCCACTCTACGAACTCCATGACCTTCTCGATATCAGCCTGTTCCATCCCGGTGAATGTCTCCACTCCACTGAAGTCGGCTTTGCGTACGCGGCGCATCTCGTTAGCGACAGCCAGGCGGGAATGTTCCCGGAAGGGCTCGATAAGGTTCCCATGCTTCGAGAGGGGATTCCCATCGGTCGAGATCACGCTGATCTCGTACCGAGCATCCTGGTCACAGGACGGGATGCCCTTGCAGCAGTCACCACCCGGTTTGGGGATGCGCGGATCCGACGTGATGCTGTCGAAGATGGAGTCCTCCATGGTCCGGGCGTCGATGTAGCTCTCGACATAGTACACTGCGATGTCGTGCAGAAACTTGAGCCGGAGCGGCACGTTGACATCGAACTCGATGTCGGTCTTCACTTCCTCGCCCTCAGCCCTGATGCGGACGGGAAGGCTCAACCGTGCCGTGATGGAGTTGTCCAGTAGGGTGACGTTAGCCTTTGGGAATCCGAAGGAGTAGAGGTCCCTGCGTAGGGTCTTCTGCAGCTCAAGGACACGCTCCTTGACGTTGCGCTCGATCTCCTGGACCATCATCTGCTCCATTACCTGGCTCGTGGGTATGTTCACGATTTTTCCCTCGTAGAACCAGTAGGGGACGCCCAGGTGGCTCAGAGGTGGATGGTTCTCTTTTGTATAGCCGCCATGCGCGGCCATCTCCTCTGCGGACTCGTGGACAGCAGCCTCGAGGAACCGCTCCAGGGAGGATTGGACCGACTCGAGCTCGTTACGGACCGTTTCCGATTGTATCTCTTGTCGACGTACTTCGGATTCCGTCTTCCCTCTGGAGAACATCGTGTAGAGCACGAAGATGACCACCACCGCCAGGGCCATGATGCCAAACAATGCAATCTGTCCCCGGGTGCCTTTACGCCTCATGTGCATCCCACCACGTATCGGCCGGGATTGGACTTCACTTGGAGGTCCGTACGCTTCGATTCGACGACACCCTGCGGAGTATGGATCTCCACGAGCAGCTCCACTGTGCTACCGCCGTTCGGTGGATGCGGACAGAGGGAGATGTCTGAGAGATGCAATCTGACACCCGATGTCGTGCTGACAAGATAGGCGAGGTTCTCTGTAACGTTCCGATCCCCGATGAACACACGGAAGTTACGCTCGGAGACGTCGATGGTTCCTTTGATCTGGAGGAATACGTCGAGATTGAAGCCCATCACAGCAAGGTAATGGATGAGCGGCTCGTTGTCGTTGCCCGGGCTCGCTCGCTGGATTCTGAAGTCGAGAGGGACATAGTCCGTAACTTCGATGGGCTCTTTCGAATTACCAATGCGCCCGAGGTGCTCGATGGCAACAGATATGGCCTGTTCGGTGGGCAGGGTGGTGTACACAATCAGGTGCTCCATCTCCTCACGGACGGCGAGCTCATGGCCCTGTCCGTCGTCCGTCCGAACAGCGGCCTTGATGTTGTTATCGTCCAAGGCGAATTCGATCCATTCATTGCCGGATGCTAAGGTGATGGTTCGGTCATCAGCGCTCTTGGAGATCTCGGCATACTCCATCCAGTCCTTACCGAACGTGCGCCGTAGGTAGCTCCGCACTTTTCCATTGTCGGTGCCCGGAACCTCGTTCCAGGTGAAGAGGAGTGTGTCCATGAACGTCGTTGATAGCTGCCAACGGTCCGAGAGCTTGTTATATGTCGGTGTGAAGTCAGCGGGCGTGAGCCCTCCGAACGTGATGTTGAAGGCCTTCTTGGGTAGGTTCACCACGGACCTTCCATCGAGGTCCTGGACGACCGCATCGGTCTGGAGCGGGAAACCGATCTCGAAGTCCTTGGGCCGCACCCTGTCCGGCTCGATGTCGTGCAGGCTCACTCGCAGGAACGATTCGTCCTCAGGGTACCATACCTCGAATGGCCGCCGGATGACATGGATGTTGCCTTTGTACCCGATTACAATGAAGACCTCGTAATCCCCGGGCGGCAGATCCGCTGTGAAGGATGCCTCGATCTTCCAGCCGCCGGCATGGTCGTCGTGTACCTTCTTGATGGTGGGCGCATTGAGGGCTTCATGGTCGTGGAGGGACGCGTTCACGTTGAGCTCGTCGAGCGCTTCCTCCTCGAGAAGTACTCCCTCGTACCTGATGTTCCCGCGCCAGATGACGTTCACGGCGTCCGTTCGGAGCACGTCCGCCCTGACATGATCGGGTTCGAGATCGAGAAGCGAGAACTCGAGGTTGGACGGGGCACATCCTCCCTTGGCGCACATCTCACCGATAACGCAGGTGGCCTCGGGATTCTTGTCCTTGCCGAGGCAGATGCAGGTGCCCATGCATACCTCTCCGATATCGATGCACGAGAGCGTCTGGAGGCCGCTCTTGGCCATACACTCTCCCTCGGACTCAATGATGATGAAAGGGCTCTTGATACGCTGCTCGGTGCAGTCGGAGGGGCTACAATATCTTCCGTACTCACACACGTCAAGGACGTCACCTGTCTCCTTATCGAAGCAGAGGCAGAGGGGGATGTCGGAGGACGAAGGAGTACAGGTCTGCCCCGTCTGGATGCACGGGAGGGTCGCACCGAGAACGTGCATGGAACCGCCATCGCACACCTCTGACTGGGGTGTGCGGAGCTGGGGTCGCCACTCCGAAACCTCGATCATGTTCACCGAACCGCCGACGTTCTGGTTGTCGCGGTAGGCCGTGGTCTGGATTGTATAGGCTCCCGGATCGAGCGAGGGATCGAGGCTGAGCTCAGCGTTGCCACATCCGAGCGACTCCTCCTCCATCACCTTGATGCCGTCCTGATTGAACACCTGGACACTGCATATGTCCCCCGGCGCGTCGGTGTAGAGGGAGACATCCTCGCCGGCCTTGTACACGTCCTTGTCGGTTTTCGTATCAGCAGGCATTACTCCACCGACACCGATCAGTTCGAAACGGGCAGTAGCACGGCCGACAAGGCCCTGGTGATAGCCCTCCACTTCCACAAGGTAAGTGCCGGGCGCCCACGAAGTGGACGTGCCCACGACCACGTTCGTACACGTCTGGAGCTCCAAGGTGTTCTTCTTGGTCCAGAACGAATCATAGACGTTCACCGTGCACCCTTCCAAAGGCTGTGCTGGGTGGACATCCAGCACGAGGCCGGTCCCCAGATGGACGGATGTCCGCTCTGTCACGAGACGGATCGCTAGGGGGGGTTCGGCCAGCCTGAACTCCTGCTTGATATACTCCATGGCGTCGCCGCGCACACCGATGATATGGAGGTCATAGAGAACGGCGTCCATGGAGCCGTCAGTGGGGATAACGAGCTTCTCACAGGACGAGCCGAAGGCCTTGGCGACCGGTCGGTCATCTCCTCGTTCCGTGAGGGCCGCGATGCAGAACTTGAAGCTGCCTGAAACCTCACCTACCTTCTCGATGTCGATGGTGTCGCCAACAGTATGGTCGCCACGTTCAGGCGCCTTCAGGGAGAAAGCATCCATCGCCACCATGCGTCCGGCCAGGGTGAAGTTCGATTCCAGGGTCAGGTCGGTGACATTGGCCACCCGTAGCGTATAGAGCGAAGGATAGGTGATACGCAGCTTCCTGCCGTAGGTGAACACGCCTGGGATGAGGTCGAACTGTTTCGGCCGATAGTGGAGCGTGAACTCGACCTCAAGGCTCTCTCCTTCAATCGTGAAAGTGTTGAAGCTGATACGCGGGACCTCGCCCAGGGTGAACCTCACAAGGTCCTCCTGCTTAGTGATCGTTGAGTAGGTGTGGTCGAATATATCGAACCGTTTTTCGAGCGCCAGCTCGTCAAGCTCGTCCACGTATCCGGGTGACAGGCTCATGTCATAGTCCACCGAGATGATCGCGTGCTTGAAGTTGAGCACCTCCACTCTTTCGAGGATGCTGTCCGCGACGAGGTAGCCCCTGTAACCCGAGGCGAGGCAGAGGAGTGCGAGGGCCAGAGCGGCAGCACCGCGGAACACCAGCAGGCCGTGGTGATTCATATCACTACCTCTACGCATCTACGGGCTCAATATATTAAATAGCTATCAGGAACCGATATCGGCCGATTCGGGCTCCTTCTTATCGATCCGTGCGCGCTTGAGGTCATCGCGGAGGACGAGGCGATTCGTGTTCCCCATCCTCTCCTTGCGGAGCACGCTTCGTGACTCAAGGTCCATGACCAGACGGCTGAGCTTGGACTTGGAAATGTCTAGCTTTACCAGCAGGTCGCGCTGCTTGAGCCTCCCGCCGGCGTGGATCAGGGATTCGACGACCGCCTGCTCGTCCTCCGTGAACACCGAAAGGACAGAGGGCCGCTTCTGTGTAGCCCAACGGCCAAAGGAGAACAGCGCCAATCCGATGAGGAGACCGACCACGATACCTTGAGGTGTGATGGATTGGTATACCTCTTTGACCTCTTCCTTTGGGCGCGTGAACCGAGCGAATACACTTATGCTGTCATCGGCGGTGACGTTGGTACGGGCCCATACGAGAAGTAGGTGCTGCCCGTCAGTCTTGAGCTCAGCTGGCGGGAACAGGACGGAATGCGTCTGCGCTGCCATCCCGCCTACGGGGAGTATATAGCCGGGGGGGAGTTGCACTGTGAGGGAGAAGTCACTGATTGGAGTAGAAGGATTATATGTCGTACGGAACTCAAGATCCTCCCCTTCCTTGCGTACGAACTGGTCTGTTGTGAAGGATATCGAATAATGACGGTCCTTGCCCGGGAGCACGGGATAGGTGAACGTGATGTTCACGAGTTTGATCCACTGGTTCTCTGCCACGGTCCATGAGACGTCCTCCCCTACACCGCGGACCGCGATGTCCTGAACGTCCCGAACGACCGTGAAGAAGGCGTTGCGGATCGGCTCTTGGCCAGTGTTGCGGATGTGAACATCGATGGTCTCATGGCAGGTGCCATTGGGGATTACTGCGATCCGCATATAGTACTCCTCATACACCTTTCCCTCGTCCCCGACGGCGGGGCTAAGGAGCGTGAGCACCGCAAGGAGAAGAACACTAAGGAGATGGACCCGGGAGTACACTGGGTAGTGGGTGTGGCTCACTTCGTTTAAATAGGTTTCACGAGGCGCCTCCTGTGTCTTTTTATAATTTCAACGCCCTATGATTAAGACCTATAAGGGGGAATGCTCCGATGTCGATGACGAGGATAGGGTTCGTGGTACTTGCGCTCCTACTCGTCATGGTCTCGTCCCTCGACATCCTCAACCTCGTCGTTGAGGAAACCGAGCAGTCAGGATGTCGGGGGGAGAAGATCAGCGTCGTAGCCAAGTACGAGAGCCTTCTCAAGGATCCGGCCATCTTTGTCGTCAAGCTCGATGATCCCCACGGTTTCTATCAGAAGAAGAATCCCTACAAGGTGTCCTTGGGGGCCGCTGAGTACGTGGACCATCGGTACGAGCTCACACCCCCCGTGGGGCTCGATCCGGGCCGGTACGAGCTTCCTCTCGTGGCATACCCTGCCATTTCCCCCCAGTTCACCGTTAAGCGGGAGATCGTCATCGTCGTGAAGGACTGCGTTGCCGAAGGGGCGACGGCGAGCGTGGAACCGTCAGAAGGCCCCGAGGCCAGCAGTGCCGCGACCGCGACGGCCACCGCAACGGCGGGTGGTGGCGGGGACGACCAGGGAGGCTCAAGCATGACATCCCTCATCGGGATCGTGCTGGCCATCATCGTGCTCGTCATGGGATTGACACTCTTCACCAGGAGCCGGGCGATCGCACAACAGGCCGCCCTCCAGCAGCAGCAACAAGCGGCCAGCATGGCCCAGGCCGGCTACTACGGATACCAGTACCCGGCGTACCAGGGGAGCTCGTACTACGCGGGCCGTGGCGGGTATGCGAACGTGTACGGCCGGTACTGAGCCAAACGGTTATAAGCCGGGACATCATTCTAATCCCTCGTGATCGTCATCTTCGACCTCGACGGCACGCTCACCGCTGGCCGACTGAACCTCGACGGCATCAAACGCGAGATGGACGAAATCTTCTCAGAGCGCGGTGTGGACGTGTCGGACGAGTTCGGCATCGTGGAGAAGATCGCACTGGGCGCCGCTGCACTGGGTGATCCCGAGCTCGGTCGCACGCTCTGTGCACGGCTGGAAGAGGAGGAGGTGGCCGCTGCGGACAACGCCAAGTCGCTCCCTGGCACGCGTGGGGCGCTGGAAGAACTCCGCTACCGGGGCCTGCGTATGGCCGTGCTCTCCCGTAACTGCCGTTCTGCGGTGGACCGGAGCCTCGAGCGGCTGGACCTGAGCACCTTCTTCGAGAGCGTGATCACACGGGAGGACGCTCCTCCCAAGCCGCTCCCCGACGGCGTCGAGCTCATCATCGGCACCCTGGGCGGCGGACCTGCAGTGATGGTGGGGGACAGCACCCTTGACATAATGGCCGGGCGCAATGCGGGGATCACGACGATCGGAGTGCTCTCAGGCTACGCTTCGCGCAAGGATCTAGAGGCCTCCGGTGCCGACCACATAATCGACGATGTATCCCAGCTGCCTGCCCTGCTGGTGCGACTGAAAGGTAGATGAGGCGCCCATCGACCCCACAAGAACCCTTAAAACCTTTGGTAAAATGACGTGCCGTCATGATCCCCGAGATCGTTCACGGTTCAGAGCGCCTCAAGCGAGGCTTTGCGAAGATGCAGAAGGGCGGCGTCATCATGGACGTCACCAACGCCGAGCAGGCCCTGGTTGCAGAGCAGGCTGGTGCCGTCGCTGTCATGGCGCTCGAGCGCGTGCCCGCGGACGTGCGGGCGGAGGGCGGAGTCGCGCGGATGCCCGATCCTGCAAAGGTCGAGGCCATCGTCAAAGCCGTGACCATCCCCGTCATGGCGAAGTGCCGCATCGGCCACTTCGTCGAGGCGCAGATCCTCGAGACGCTCGGAGTGGACATGATCGACGAGTCCGAGGTGCTCACTCCCGCGGATATGAACAACCACGTGGATAAGTCCGGTTTCACCGTGCCGTTCGTATGTGGCGCCCGTGATCTGGGCGAGGCCCTCCGGCGCATCAACGAGGGCGCGGCAATGATCCGAACCAAGGGCGAGGCAGGCACCGGTAACGTTGTCGAGGCCGTACGGCACACACGCCAGATAGCCGATGAGATCCGGGCGCTGGGCGGACAGGACAACGAGTTCCTGGCCCGAAAGGCCCGTGAGTACGGCGTCCCCATCTCCCTGGTGAAGGAGACGGCCAAGCTCGGCCGGCTCCCCGTTGTCAACTTCGCTGCAGGCGGCATCGCCACACCTGCAGACGCTGCACTGATGATGCAGATGGGCGGCGACGGCGTGTTCGTGGGGAGCGGTATCTTCAAGTCCTCCGATCCCCCGCGGTTCGCCCGGGCCATCGTGGAGGCCGTGAACCACTTCGACGAGCCTGCAGAGATCGCCAAGGCTGCCAAGGGGCTCGGCGAGCCCATGAAGGGTATCGAGATGGCCACGCTCTCCGATGACGAGCGGCTTCAGGCGCGGGGCGTCTGAAGGCATGCGCATCGGTGTCGTCGGGCTCCAAGGCGCTGTCTCGGAACACATCGCTATGGCCGAGCAGGCCCTCAGTGAAGAGGGCATCGAAGGCGAGGTGTTCTGGCTGCGCACACGTGTCGAGCTCGATGACATCACCGGTGTGATACTCCCTGGTGGCGAATCCACGACCATCTCAGACCTCCTCCAGGAGCGGGATATGTTCGGCCCGCTTGCGGAATTAGGCCGGACCGGTCTCCCCATCATGGGCACCTGCGCGGGCCTCATCATAATCTCGGCCTCGGGCGGTGAACAAGTGGCGCACACGGGACAGCCGCTCATGGGGCTTTTGGAGGTCGAGGTGAACCGGAACGCCTTCGGCCGCCAGCGCGAGAGCTTCGAGGCCGAGCTGGAGCTCGAGGGCGTGGGCACCTACCATGGTGTGTTCATCCGCGCACCCGCCGTGGAGAGAATGTGGGGCGACACCCGGTCCCTGGCAACGTTCGACGGTCGCATCGTGGCCGTCCAGCGCAAGAACGTCCTGGGACTTGCCTTTCACCCCGAACTCACCGATGATACCCGCATCCACCGCCTGTTCTGCCGCATGTGCAAGGAATACGCATTTAATGGATGAACCAGGCTGTATTAGGTGACCATGCGTTCTGCCACGGTGCTCGCCCTTCTCCTGGCCACGTTGCTCCTCGCCGGCTGCATCACGCCGACGGCCGAACGCCCTCCCGATCCGGAAATGCTCGAGTGCGGCCTGGAAGAGAAAGGTCCGGAGCGTGACCGATGCCTGGCCAGGCTCGCCCCCTACACGGCGTGGGACGATGCGGACCAGGCACTGTCGATGTGCCGCGACATCAGTGATAGCGGCCGCCGGGACGGGTGTCTGCGACTGACCGCCATCGAGGTCGCCAAGAACGAGCCCGAGAAAGGGATGACCGCGTGCCGATCGCTTACCGACGAGGGCCGGCGGTCGATGTGCCTGAACCGGCTCCTCCCATGGATCGACACGGAATCACGCGTGCACGTCCTCATCGAGACCCGCCCTCTGGTGGCAGGAGCTATCGGTGTGGTGATCTTCGGTATCTTTGTCCTCTTCGTATTCCTCTTCTTCAAGTTCCGCCAGGTCGAGACGCCCCATGTTGTCGAGGACGAGCCGGAGACCAACCTCGCCACCTATGAATCCTACTATGCGAACATGTACGCCCAGTCGTACTATGCTCCGCCCCCGCCGCCCCCACCCGTCCAGGAGGAGAGACCCGTGGAGGAGCGGCTGGAGAAGGTGAGAATGCTGGACGATGACGGGAACGTGGTCGAGGTCTATCTCGAGAACGATTGAGCGCTCTACCGCGACTCGAACAGCTATAAAGTTTGGTGTCGTCCATGGCCCCCGTGTTCTTGTTCTCGGTCTCGCAGATCAAGGGCTCGACGGTCGAGTACGGGCTCCTCTATCTCCTACTTCTCATGCTCCTCCCGCTTCTCGTCCCTTCGCTCCACATCATGGTCAGGCGGATCAGGCGCACACGTGACCGCACCCGCAAGATAGTCCTCGCCGCAACGGTCATCGCCCTGCTCCTTCGGCTCTCCCTCGATCCATTCCGGCCGATGGTGTTCTTCGACGAGTGGCAGTACGCCGAGGTGGCCAAGTTCCTCCTCCTCGACCACAGGGGTGTCATCTGTGCACAGGGGAGCGCGGCACAGTGCAACATCTACTGGCACATGTCGGACTCGGCGGGGTATCCGATGCTCGTGGCAATGGCGACCGGGGCGATAGGGCCATTGGGCGGTGGCGAGTGGGTGTCGCTCGCGCTGTCCGTGCTCACAGTCCCCCTTCTCTTTGTCGTCGGACTCTTCATGCTCCGCGACGAGGACGCTGCTGCTGCTGCCGCCGTGCTCTTGTCGCTCCTCCCGCTCCACGTGACGTACGCCACCACCCGCTCGTCTGACGCGACCTCTCTCTTCTTCATCACCCTGGTGTTCGCTCTCCTCGGGGCGTACCGCTCCACAGGCTCGCGACGGGCCTTCTGGGCCAGTGTGCTAGCCCTCGCCTATGCCGGGGCGGTCCGCACGGAGAACCTCATCCTCCTTGCCCCGGCGCTCCTCTTCATATCCCTCGGTCCATCGCGGAAGACGGCCGCCCTTGTGATCGTGCCCCTGGCGGTCACCCTGCTGGCCGCGCCCTCCGTCCTGGCCAAGACCGGCATGGTCTCCTTCGGCGGCTACGCCGGCCAGAACATCACCCTACAGGCCCGTTGGTGGATCGGTGAAGCGCACCACAGCCCCGTCCTCTTCCTCCTGGCGCTGGCAGGGCTGGCCTGGCTCAAGGGATCCGGCCGCCGCCTCCTGTTCATCACATGGTTCATCGTGTTCATAGCACTGTTCACCGTCCAGGACATCTACCTCGGAGAGGGCGACCAGGACCGCCACATGCTCCCCAGCTACCTGCCCTTCCTGCTCCTGGCGGGGATGGGTGGCGTCGAACTGGCACGTCGGTACCCTGTCGTGGCGCTCGCTCTGGGCGCGGTGCTCCTCTGGCAGACGTCGGCGCTCTACGGTTTCTGCCAGGGATGCGACCGCCCTATCGTCCGCGAGGCGGCCTTCGCCGAGCAGTTCAGGGACCAGGTGTCGACCGGGTGCATGGTCGTGACCCAGGTGCCGTTCTTCGTCAACAACGCATGGGAGCGGCGCGTGGTCCACGTCTCGCTCATCGACGAGATCCGCGACTACGTTCGGAACGGGACCTGCCTGTACTTCTACGAGAACGTGTTCTGCGATGAAGCACACCTCTACCAGTACCCGGAGAGAGCCCGGTCGTGCAGACGCATGCACGCCGACTACATCCTCAGGACCGTCCATGAGGAGCCAGGGCTCGACTACTCGCTTGCTCTGTACGAGGTCGTGGGCTTCCGCGAAGGGAGCTCGCCCAAACCTGTTTAAAGCTGTCCGCGGGACGGCCTGGGCATGGACCGCCTGCTCTTCGGCACCGCCGGCAGCCCCATTTCCTCCCGCGTCCGGACCCGGGCGGCAGGTCTCGACCGGCTCGTCGAGCTCGGGCTGGACGGGATGGAGCTGGAGTTCGTCCGGGGCGTGCGGATGGCCGAAGACCCCGAGGCAGTGCGCGAGCAGGCACAGCGGCTCGGGCTGACCCTCACGGCACACGGCCCCTATTATATCAACCTGTTCTCATTGGACCCGGCGAAGACGAGCGCGTCTGTGGAGCGGGTATTGGCCACCGCTCGTACGGCCCATACCTGTGGCGCGTTCTCGTGCACCTTCCACGCCGCCTTCTACCAGGGGCGGCCGGCCGATGTGGTGTACGCGGCGGTGCGCGACCGGTTGAAGGGCATCGTACGCGTCCTCCAGGACGAGGGCAATCCCATCTGGGTCCGCCCCGAGACCACGGGCAAGCCGTCGCAGTTCGCGGGGCTGGAGGAGCTGTTATCCCTCAGTGCGGAGATAGAGCAGGTGCGGCCAACCATCGACTGGTCCCACCTCCACGCCAGGAGCGGTGGGAAGGTCAACACATCCGAGGAGTTCCGCACCGTCCTGGACCGTGTGGAGGACGTGCTCGGGAAAGAGGGGCTGCAGGACATGCACATGCACGTGGCGGGCATCGAGTACACCGACAAGGGCGAGCGTCGTCACTTGGACCTGGTAGACTCGGACCTGTGCTGGCGCGAGCTCCTCTCGGTGATGAAGGAGTACAACGTCACGGGGATGCTCATCTGCGAGAGCCCCAGTATCGAGGGGGACGCGTTGAAGCTGCGGGACGCCTTCAGAACCCTCTGAGGTCTACAGTCGCCTGAGCACTTCGTCGACGACCTGCGTGGATGTCTGGCCCGAGGTACCGTGGTCGACCTCCTTTACGAGCTCCTCCATCCGGTCGAGGCTCAGGCTCTTGGCGTGGGCGGCCTCCATGAGCCTGATGGTGTTGTCCGCCACGGTGGTGCCGGTGTCGCCACCTGTGTCCTCGTACCGGTCCACGTTCCACATCAGGTCGGTGACGTCGTCCTCGGAGTCGCCGTAGGCCTTCATGGCGTCCATGAGCTTGACCGTCTCGGCCACGACCTCGGCGCCGGTCTGGCCTCCGGTGTTCTCCCACCGGTCCACGGCGTACATGATGTCGGTGGCGTCGTCCTCTGACAGACCGTTCCGCTTCATGGCGTCCATGAGCTTCACGGCACCGTCCACGACCGATGCCCCCGTGTCACCGCCGCTGTCGTTGTACCTGTCGATGGCCCACATGATGTCCGTGGCCTCGCTCTTGGACACACCGTTCCGGTGCATTGCGTTCATGAGCTTCACGGTCTCGGTCACTACCTCGGCGCCGGTCTGGCCACCCGTGTCCTCGTACCGGTCGACGGCCCACATAAGGTCGGTGGCCTCGTCCTCGCTGACACCGTTCTCGTGCATGCCCTTGGCGATGCGGAGGGCGTCGGCGACGACCTCGGTGGCAGTCTGTCCGCCGGTGTCGTTGTAACGGTCCACGCCCCACATGATGTCCGAGAGGTCGCTCCGGGACACGCTGTAGGCCTTCATGCCCGCGATGAGCTTGACCGTGTTGGCTGCGAGGATGTCGGCGGTGTCATCACCTGTGTCCTCGAACCGGTCCACGTCGTAGATGACGTCTTTAACGTCGTCGATGGAGATGTCGTGCTCATTGGCCGCGTCGACCACTTGGGAGGTGGCCTTGGCCAGCGCAATGGCCCCGTCGGAGCCGGTGTCCTTGTGGTAGTCGAGGGTCGAGAGCACCTGCCCTACCTGGTCGATGGGGATGCCTGTGGCTGCGCTCGTGTTGCCCAGCACGCTCACCGCCTCGATGAGCTCGGTGCTGGTAGGAGTGGTGTCGGCGTACTTGGCGACATTGCCGATCAGCCCGGCCACGTCCTTGGGCGTGGGGATGTGATCTTCCTGCACCAACCTGCCGATGAGCTCGCGGGAGAATACCGTCGCCTCTTCGGCGGATGCGATCTTCGACGCATTGCTGGTGATGGCCTCGACGATGACCTGCTGGCCCACCTCGGTGTAGGACGTGGTGAGCACATCCATCGCTTCGCCGGCGGTCATGTACCCGATGGCACTGTCAACGTCCATGCCCTTGTCCATGCAGTAGTCGAGGAGGAAGTCGGTGTGGCTGCCCGTGTAGCCGTGCTCCGTGGCGGCCTCGAGCACCTTGTCCGCCGTCCGCGCGAGCTCTGCGGGATCGTCGTCGATAGCGAACGAGCCCGCGATCCGGCGCATGACGTACTCGGCCTGGTCCGGCGAGACCGCGTCGTACTTCCCGGCCACCTGCTCGGCCTCGGCGTCCATGTCGTTGCCGTGCTCAGCTATCTTGATGAGCCCGAACAGCCCGAACCCCAGCGCTGTCAGGACTACTCCTGCCTTGTTCTTGGATGAGAGATCCTCGGCCTGGGCGTAACCCTCGGCAGTATCGGCATGTCCGTAGGCACCGTCAAGGTCGAGGTCGTACGTCATCGTTCGTCTTCTCTCCGTGGGACCTACTTCAGTGCCTTGAGTACTTCATCTACAAGTTTGCTTGTCGACTGGTTATTGGCGACCTGGTCTGCCTGGTTCAGGTGCTCCACCATCTTGGACCGTGAGATGCCCTTCTCATGCATGGCCTTGAGCAATCGAACGGTGTTGTCCACGAGCACGGTACCGGTATCGCCGCCAGTGTCCTCGTACTGGTCCAGGTTGGATATGAGGTTCACTGTGTCTGAACGGGATGTAGTGTACTTCTGCATGGCGTCCATGAGCTTGAGGCTCTCGGTCACCAGCTCTGTGCCGGTCTGGCCTCCCACGTCCTCGTACTGGTCCACGGCGTTCATGATGTTGACCGCGTCGGAGCGCGAGACGCCGTATTGCTTCATGCCTTCCATGAGCCGGAGGGACTCGGTCACCAGTGAGGTACCGGTCTGGCCACCCACGTCGTCGTACTGGTCCACAACGTTCATGATGCTGACGGCATCGGAGCGCGATATGCCATACTGCTTGATCCCCTCCATCAGGCGGAGGGATTCGGTCACCAGCTCGGTACAGGTCTGGCCTCCTACGTCCTCGTAGGAGTCCACGACGTTCATGATGTTGACCGCGTCGGAGCGCGAGATACCGTACTTCTTCATGCCCTCCATGAGCCGCACGCTTTCCTGGACGAGGGTGGTACCGCTGACGCTGCCCACGTCCTCGTAGGAATCCACGACACTCATGATGTTGACCGCGTCGGAGCGGGATACGTCATTTTCATCCATCCCCTTCATGAGGGCACTGACGTTCTCGGCCAGGGAAGAGGCCGTGTCGGAACCAAGGTCCTCGTACTGATCAATATTGATGATGAGGGCACGGGCATCCCCGGGGGACACGCCGTTCTCGTGAGCCGCGTCCATGACCTTGACGGTGTTCTCCACGAGAGAGCCTGCACCGTCCGTGCCGGCGTCCTTGTAACCGTCGAGGGTCGTGAGAACGTTGACCGCCTCGCTGAGGGTGAAACCGTCCCGGGCGCCGGCAGCACCCAGGGTAGTGACCGCCTCGATGAGCTCGGAGCTGGAGGGCTTGACGTCGGCGTAGCGAGCGACATTGGATATGAGGTCCGCCATGTTCTGGGGTGTCTGGAGGTAGTCCTGCTGGACCATCTTGTCGATGAGCTTGTGCGAGAAGGCGGTGGCGTCCTCCAGGGAGTCCACCTTGGAAGCACTGCGGGTGATGGCGTCGGTGATGATCTTTTCACCAGCCTCCATGTAGGTGGAGTGGAGCACTTCCATGGGCACGTCTGCCGTCATGTAGGCGACAGCCTCGTCCACGGACATGCCCTTGTCCATTGCATAGTCGAGGAGGAATGTGACGTGGTTGCCCGAGTAGCCGTGGTCGGTGAACGTCGAGAAGAGCTCGTCGGTCCGCTGGGCCAGCTCGGCAGGATTATCGTCGATGGCGAAGGAGCCGGAGATGCGGCGCATGACGTACTCGGCCTGGTCAGGTGTGACCTTGTCATACTGAGAAGCGATCCCCTCGGCCTCAGCGTCCATCTCGTTGCCGTGCTGGGCGAACTTGATGAGCCCGAAAAGACCAAAACCGATGGCGCCCAGGACAACGCCTGCCTTGTTCTTGGAGGAGAGGTCCTCGGTCTGAGCGTAGCCGTCGGCAGCATCTGCCCGTCCGTAGGCACCGTCCAGGTCGAGGTCGTACACCATGGTCACTGTGCCTCCGTCATCCGTTTGATGGTCTCGTCGGCGAGCTCCATGGCGTTCTGGCTGCTGGCGGCCCCGTCTGCGTCCTTGATGAGCCCGATGACCGTGTCGAGGGAGGTCTTGTACTGGGACATGCCAGCTATGAGCGTAGCAGTCCCCTCGCCAAGCTCGCTGGCCTTGGAGCTGTCATCAGCGTAGTAGTCGAGCTTCTTGAAGAGCGTGATAGCGTCGTCCTGGGAGATGTCGTACGTGTCGCACGCCTCGATGACCTTGACGGTACCGTCTGCCAGCTCATGGGCCTTGGTGCTGGAGTCGGCCCAGTAGTCGAGCTTCTGGAAGAGCTTGATGGCCTGGTCGTGGGATACGTCATACTTGTCACTGACCTCGATGAGCTTAACAGTGCCGTCGGCCAGCTCGTGTGCCCTTGTGCTCGAGTCGGCATAGTAGTCGAGCTTCTGGAATAGCTTGATGGCCTGGTCGTGGGATACGTCATACTTGTCACAGGCCTCGATGAGCTTGGCCGCGCCCTCACCCAGCTCGTCGGCCTTCGTGCTCTTATCGGCGTAATAGTCGAGCTTCTTGACGAACGTGATGGCCTGATCGTGGGAGGCGCCGTGCTCCCCGCGGGCCTCCAGGATCTGCTGGGTGCCGGTCATCAGCTCCTCGGCGGTCTCGCTGGTGTCTGAATAGTAATCAAGGCTCTTGATGGTGGCCGTGATGTCGTCCGTGGGGATGTCGTACTGCTTGGCGGTGGTCAGGAGGTTCGCTGTGCCGTCGGACAGCGAGGTGACCGTGTCCCCGGATTTGTTCTCGCTGTGGTCGATCTGGTTCAGGACGGTCAGCACCTTGTCGAACCCGACACCGGCCTGTTCCGAGGCCTCAGAGAGGGTGGTGTAGGCGGCGATGAGCTCGGCGCTGGTCGCCCTGGTATCGGCGGCGTTGCCGATCCCGCGGATGAACCGGGCCATTTCCTCAGGCGTCTGGGCGTATCCGTCAGTGATGAGCTTCTCGGTCATTTGATTAGCGAAGGCCTGGGCCTCCTCCGTGGATCCGACCTTGGATGCACCCTTGATTGCATCGAAGATGGCCTGGGGTCCGGTCTCGGTGTAGACGGTGTGGAGGATGTCCGTGGCCTGGTCGCCGGTCATGTAGGTGATGGCTTCATCGACCTCCATGCCCTTGTCGGTGCAGTAGTCGAGGAGATAGGTGAGCTGGTTCCCGCTGTAGCCATGGCCAGTGGCCTGACCGATGAGCTGGTGGGCCTGCTGGGCGAGCTCGGCGGGATCGTCGTCGATGGCGAAGCTACCGGCGATCTCGCGCATGACATACTCGGCCTGCTCCGCTGAGACGCCCTCGTACTTGGATGCGACCTGTGCGGCCTCCTCGTCCATGTCGTTGCCGTGCTGAGCGAGCTTGATGAGCCCCATGAGGCCGAAGCCCGCAGCGGTCAGCACGATGCCCGCGGTGTTCTTTCCGGAGAGATCCTCGGCCTGGGCGTACCCGTCGGCAGCATCTGCCCGTCCGTAGGCACCGTCCAGGTCCAGGTCGTACGTCATGTGCTTTTCCTCTATTTCATCCGCCGGATCATCTCGTCCACGACCTCGTAGGCGTCGTAGCCGGAGTTGTCGCGGTCGACGTCTTTCATGAGCTCGGTCATCTTTGCGAGCGATAGCTTATGCTGGGTCATGGGCTCCATGAGCTTGACGACGTTGTCGGCGATGTCACCGGCGTTCACGCTGCTGTCCGACGCGCGGTCGAGTGCCTTGGCGAGCGCCGCGGCGTCATCGGTTGAGATGCCGTACGCATTGCACCCCTCCACGAGGTTGGCGGCGTTGCCGGCCAGGTCGATGGCGTGCTCGCTAACGTCGGAGGCGCGATCGAGTGCCTTCACGAAGCCGATGGCGTCGTTGTAGGGGACCTCGCTCTTGTGGCTGGCGTCCATGATCCTGATAGCGCTGGTCACCAGGTTCGAAGCGTGCTCGCTGTAATCCGAGCCACGATCGAGCTCCTTGATTAGCCCGATGGCGTCCTCATGGGACACGCCGTACCGGCCGCGGGCGTCCAGCAGCTTGATAGAGCCGCTGATCAGGTCGTCCGCGTGCTCGGAGTAGTCCGATGCGCGGTCGATGTCCTTGATCGTACTAGCGATGTCGTCGAACGCGATATCGTGCTGCTTGGCCGTCGTCAGTAGGCGGGCGGTGCCGTTCGCCACCGAGATGACGGAACCTCCCGTGTAGTCCTCGGCGCTGTCGATGGCCTCCATAACGTCGACACCCTGCTCGAGGGAAGCGCCGGTCTGTGCACTGGTCTCGGCAAGGGTCCTGTAGGCCTGGATGAGCTCGCCGCTGCGTGTGGTGACGTCGTCGGCCCCCCCGATGTCCTTGATGATGGTGGCTATGTCGTTGGGGGTGTACCTGCTCCCGTCGGCGATGAGCTGGTCGTTGACCTGCTTGGCGAAGGCCTGTGCGTCGTGTTCCGATCCGATGGAGGACGCGTCGTCGACCGCCTCGTAGATGATGTTCTGGCCTACCTCGCCGTAGGTGGCGGAGAGGACGTCAGCTGCGCCCTTTGCGGTGATGTGCGCCACAGCGTCGTCGACGGACATGCCCTTGTCGACACAGTAGTCGAGGAGGAAGGTGACCTGGTTGCCGGTGTAGCCATGGGAGGTGGTTGACGAGAGTATGTCGTCCGCTGTCCGCGCCAGCTCGGCCGGATCGTCGTCGATGGCGAACGAACCCGCCACCTTGCGCATGACGTACTCGGCCTGGTCGGCGGACACACTCTCGTACTTGGACGCGACCTGCTCGGCCTCCTCGTCCATGTCGTTGCCGTGCTGGGCGACCTTCACCAGGCCCAGAAGACCGAACCCCAGGGCTGTCAGCGCGATGCCGGCCTTGTTCTTACCGGAGAGGTCCTCGGCCTGGGTGTAACCGTCTGCGGCCTGGGCGTGCCCGTAGGCGTCCGTTGTCAGGTCGAGGTCGGCGGCGTACATCGCTAGTTACCGTCCTCGCTATCGGACGTCGACTCGGTCTTGTCGAAGAAGTAGGCTTCCTCGAAGGCCTCGTACAGCTGCTGCCCATCGGCGAGCTTGGTGTCGAGGGCGGGTCGGTGCTCGCTCTCCAGCGAGCTCAGCTTGCCCTTCTCGGTGGCGTTGATAGCGACGGTGCCCGCGCCCTCCACCACGTACATGTCCGTGAGGTAGCCGGCCACGAGCCCCAATCCTCCGGTCAGGATGGCGACGAGGGGTCCACCGGCAAGACCGGTGATGAAGCCGTAGGTGGCCATGCCCAGAGGGGTGGCCACCTGCACACCCTTGTGGATGTTGCCGGGCTCGCACCGCTCGTCCAGGTCCTCGCGGATGTCCCTGTACTTGCGGGTGATGTCACGGAAGCCGTCGTGGTAGGTACTGACCTCCGAGTGGAGCTCGGTGAAGTAGTCCTTGAGGGCGCGGTTGGGCGCGTCCTTCACAAGGAGGTCGAGCTTCTCGTCGATGGTCCTGTAGGAGTCGGCCAGCCCCGTGCCGGAGTAGTCGGCCTCCAGGATCGTTTGGAATGCGTCAAGGTATTCTGCGTCCATCATGATCACCTCACAGGAACTTCATGTCCCCCCTATGTCCGGAGTGCTGTGATGCGTACCGGTCGACGTCGTTCTCGTGCCGCCCGATGCGGTGCGCGATATCGTAGAGCTTCTCGGCCATGCCGTCCAGGTCGGCGGGATCGACATCCTTGCCGTCAACCACCACCTTGTAGGCCAGGACCTGGCCGGGATTGCTCCACATGTTGTGACCGTAATCTGTCTCGTGATAGTACCAGTCGCCGCCCTTGCACAGCGCCCAGACGTAGACGTGCTCGATGCCGCTTGGGTTCTGCCAGGTGCCCTTGTTGAGGTTGAAGTACTCCTCGCCGATGAGGCTGAGCCCGTTTGTAGAGCCGCCGTTCCAGGATTCGATCTGCTTGAGCGCCTCGATGCGCTTGGCACCGGGGGACTGCTGGGGGTCGAGGTTGTACGCGGTGCGCGAGGGCTCCACGAGCCCGTACTGGTCGAGCACCTTGAATCCATCGGACCGCGGGCTGATCCCATCGTTGCCGATGTCCTGGAGCGTGTCCCGGTAGACGCTCGCGGCGTTCTGGAGGCCGCGGAGCTGGATCATCTCGTCGCTCAGCTTCCCCTCGACGCCCTTGAGCTTCTCTTCGTAGGCCTTGATGGTGACGTTCAGCTCCTCCATCCGTGCCGTCTCGTCGTGGATGGTGAGGGAGTAGGGCTGGGCCTTCTCCTCCTTGCTGGCGATCTCGCCCTTGAGCATGTCTTGGCGGCCCTTGGCGTTGTCGAGCATGCGCTCGTACCGATGGACGCTCTGCTCGTCGAGATTACGTCCGCCGAAGGAGGTCTTTTCCAGGGCACTTTCCTCCTCGAGGATCTTGACGTACTCCTTGCCCCGGCCCAGGAAAGAGACCGAACCGCCAGCGTCGAGCATCTGGTCGCGGGCGGCCAGCACCTTCTCGGCTTTGTTGCGGTCGTAGACGACGGACTGGAGCTCGGTCCGCATCTCGTTGATCGTTTCAATGCGGCTGTCCAGTTCCTCCTGATTGGCCTTCCGCTCGGCCGAGAGCTTCTCCCACTCCTGTTGACTCGCAAGGTACTCGGCGGTCTGTGCGATTTCCTCCTTGTCGCCCTCCAGGCCGCTCAGCTTGGACTGCTGCTCCTTGATCTCGCCTAAAAGATTCTTATAGGGCTTGTCCAACGTCCGGTAGCGGACCTCCTTCTCGGCGATGCCAGCGTTGTGGAGCACGTCCAGGTCCTCGGCGAGCTTGCCCTCGGGATCGATGAACTCGGAGCCCTTCCCGACCACGCGCTCGTACACGTCAGCGTTGCGCATGTCGTTGAACCAGGTAGTGAGATAGCCGTTGTCGCTCACGCTGATGTTCGTGGCCCCCGAGTCGATGGGGTAGATGCCCAGCGTTCTGATGATGTAGCGGTGGGCGCCCCAGGGCCGTGCTCTGGTCATCTCGGTCATGACCTTCTCCATGGTGGAGCCCTCATTGGTGCCTCCTGGTGCGGCGTGCTGTCCGCGCCGGCCCCGACGACCGCCCGCCTTCTGGGCGTTCACGCGGCCTTCCTTGGTCGGGTGCAGCGACATGATGACCTCAGCGGCCTCGTCGCCGTTGATAGGTGATAGCGTATCGGGAACCCAATCCCCTGCCGGTCCTCTCCATCCCATTTTATGCATCCTCCTCCAGGGTGTATATCATCCCTGCACTTGCGTCCACGTATACGTCCATCCCGTCCTTGAGATCACGGGTGACGTCCTTGACGCCGACGAGCGTGGGGATACCGTTCTCGCGGGCGGTGATGGCGGCGTGACAGGTCTTGCCGCCCTCCTCGGTGATCATGGCTACTGCGCGGAGCATACGTTCGCCGCTCTGGTCCTCGTTGTAGATGAGCGAGGTCATGTCAGGAGTGGTCTCCCGGGCCACGAGGACGTAGTTCTCGAGGTCGTCCGGGACGTCGGAGGGCTTCTCCACGATGCGTACCTCGCCGTGGGCGGTCCCGCCCCAAACACGATGGCTGCGGTCCAGCTCGTAGAGCACATTCGCATCGGAAGGCACCTCGTGGTGCGAGAAATCCCGGTCCTCGTCCTTGACGGTGAGGGCGCGGGCCTGGGTGATATAGATCGTGTCGCCTTCGATGGCCCACTCGATGTCCATGTCCTTGCCGTACTCGGCCTTGATGACCTTGGCGATGCGGGTGAGCTCCTTGACCTGAGCGTCGGTGATGCACTGCTTGTCACGCATGTCCGTCGGCACGGGGACGAACTCGGTCCCCTTGTCGGAGAACACGCACATCTTAGCTTTGGCGTCGATGTAGCGCTCAGTGATCTCTCCGGACTCGGGATCGACGATGAACTCGTCGGGCGTGACCTTACCGGATACGACGGATTCTCCCAGTCCGTAATTTGCGTCGATGATGATGACGTCATCGCCGCTGTCCACGTCCTTGGTGAACAGGGTACCGGCAGCGGTCGAGTTGATCTGGCGCTGGACCACCACGCCCATGGAGACGTGCTGCCCAAAGCCGTTCTCGCTGCGATAGCGGATGGCCCGCGGAGTGTAGAGCGAGCCCTGACAGGTCGCGGTCTTGTCGAGGACGTCGTCGAGGCCCTCGACATTGTTGTAGGAGTCGTGCTGGCCTGCGAACTGCTTTGTTGCATAACTAACCTTTTCTCGGCTCCAATCCCTTGTCCTCTTCGACAGTCAGGTC
>JASMDC010000020.1 GCA_030753015.1 Candidatus Undinarchaeales archaeon
GGTGCTTGAGGGCGATGATGAGTACGAACAGGGCCACCAGTGCTCCAACAAGCCCCAGCGGACCTACACCCCCCTGACCACCACCGGTAGCTCCACCAGCAGCTCCGCCGGCACCCCCTCCCTGGCCGTATGCTCCCTGCTGGCCGTAGGCGTCGTACTGCTGCTGACCGTAGGCGCCATACTGGCCATAGCCCTGTTGGGCGTAGTTACCGTACTGACCGCCGTACTGGCCACCGTACTGCAGCACGAAGGTGGGTATCATCCGTCTTGGTCTTGACCATCATCAGTTAAAAGGATTTTGGGACCGCCGCCAGCCCCACCGCAGAAAAGGATATAAGCGTGGCTCGGGCAACTTTCAGAGTGACGGTGCGGTCCCGCGGCAACCTGAACCTCGAATTCGTGGTCAGCCTCCTTCTCTTCGCCATGATATTCAGCATCACCATCATGCAGTACACTCAATCGGTGAACCGCTTTCTGGCCTTCTCCTACGAGGAGAGTCTTCGGGTCGCTGCACAGCAGCTTATATGGCAGCTCACGAACGATGCCGGCTGCGACGAGGCTTGCGACTGTATCGCCGATAAGAACTGCGATCACTGGGGGAAGAATAATTACCTCCGCATCGGATTCGCCGACGCCGATGAACCGGTCCTGAGCGTACAGAAGTTGCACGAGTTCTCCGGCCTGTACGACGAGGCCATCAAGTCGGTACGCAACTACACAAAGATGGTCCGCGCCATGAACATGCCTAACAAGACCTTCCACATGCGCATAGAGCGCGTACCCACCCTATCGATCAATGCCATCGCAGGCTCTCCCCAGGACGGTTACCTCCATTGCTACTCCTACATGCCCATTTGCGCGAACATCAACAAGACGCGGTCCAACATAACTGCCATCTTCTACGTCAACCGGAGCGATGTCGATCTCAACTGTATACCCTTCGTTCTAAAGGAAGGTCGATCCGTGGTCCAGCTGGAGCCGAAGCGAGAAACCCGCAGGCTCTGCGAGGTGGAGTACACCTTTGAGGATTACGATGCACCGGGGACCTACACTGTTCTAGCGTTGCTTAACTCGACCGAGTCCATGGGCTATCGGGCTATCGACGTGAACGTCATCGGGGATGAGCCTGCCC
Organism: Candidatus Undinarchaeales archaeon; assembly: GCA_030753015.1. Taxonomy (GTDB): domain Archaea; phylum SpSt-1190; class SpSt-1190; order JASMDC01; family JASMDC01; genus JASMDC01. The sequence goes on from JASMDC010000020.1 coordinate 1,133, forward strand.
GCACGTCCGCGCTGTACCCGCCTCTCGTCAACTGCTCGATCTATCCCATACGAGGGAACACTTGCAGCATCAATCTCGAGCTCACCGCTCCCTCTGATTTACGGGGCATCCGCATCAAGCCCCGGGTGCACACGGTCACGCGACCGGAGGGGGATCCAGAGACGAGTGCGGTCAACAGGTACCAGGCTGACATCGAGCTCACTCCCGACCACTTCGCCTACCTCCGCAAGGGGGATATGGCCGTCTTTTCGACCACCTTCTTCATGAACGAACCGGGTATCTACCAAGGCAACTTCACGATCATCGCTCGGGACGAGGAGGGTAACCAGATCACACCGTACGTGGCACCGTTCCAGGTGAGCGTAGAGGGGTCGTTCCTCATCATCGAACGCGGCGTCCCGCCACCCAGGCGAACGGCGTCGGCCAGTGTCGAACGCTACATCACGATTAAATATCCATCCGGGGAGAAGGCTATTGCGCGAATGACACTGGTCGTTTGGTGAGATTGTCATGATAACTACGAGGGACAACGTCTGATGGCATCGAAGCGTGCCGGCTCGAAAAGAACGAAGCGCAAGGACCGCTCCTCATCGGTTCTGAAGAAGAAGAAGACGTCAAAGGTACCTGAAAGCTCACCAGAAAAAGAAACGGATCGGTCCACCGTCGACACAGGGCTCGTTCCAGCGGACCGGCGGGACGCAGTCGAGCTCTTGCTCGTCCTCCTTCTCCTCGTCTACGTCTTCACGCAGATGGCGACCTCGTTCATCGCTCCAAGCCCACCTATGCTGCAGGTGCTGGCGGTCTCGGTCGTGCTCGGTGCCGGTGTGTGCATCGTCATCCGCAAGGAAGATGTCGTCGGCCACTACCTGCTCACATTCATCCTCCTCTTCTTCATCTTCACTGAGATCCCTGGACTCAACTCCCTGTTCGCAACGGGTTTTGTGACCCTCTTGGTGTTCGTCTGGACGGAGTTCATCGATCCAGAGGAGCACATCAGCGAAACTAGCATGTGCCTTGTGTATGCCATCGTGCTCGCCAAGGCCATCCTTTTCGTGCTCCACGCCACGCTCGCCACGAGCACACCTATCGTGGCAGTCGTATCGAACAGCATGAAGCATGATAATACCAACGAGGAGTATGCCGCATGGGTGAAGGAGAACGGTTTCCCCATCTCCAACGGATTCACGGGTGGTGATGTGCTCCTCGTCGTGGGTACCAAAGCAGAGGGCATCCGCGTGGGGGACGTCATCGTGTACTATCACAGCCGCGTCCCGATGCCCATCGTGCACCGGGCCGTGGGCGTCGCCTGCACCAACAAGGACGAGAGCCCCTGCACGAAGGTGCGGGCCCTCGCCACTCGCGGGGACCATAATGCGGGACCTGACCGGTGGGCGGTGACCCCCGACATGCTTGAGGGGAGAGCTGTGTTACGCATCCCCAAGCTCGGGCTTATAAAAGCAGCACCAGTATGCCTGCTCAAGTCCAGTTGCAGTGTCATTGCCTGCATAATGGAGGGCGAGTGTAAAGGAAGGTTGTGAAAGGAGAGAACGATCATGGATTTCTGTAAGGACTGTAGCGGCATGATGCTGCCTAAAAGACTGGAGGATGGAACGGTCGTGATGGAGTGTACCAAGTGCGGCGCCACCGTCGCCTCCGACAAGAAGGACTTCACGATCCAGACGAAGAAGAAGACGAAGAAGAAGGTGTCGAAGAAGGAGACCATCGCGGTCATCGATGAGGAAGAGGCTATGAAGAACATGGCCAGCATCGAGGCCGAATGCCCGAAATGCGATAACAAACGCGCGCTCTGGTGGCTCGTCCAGACACGCGGTGTGGACGAACCTTCGACGCGGTTCTTCCGCTGTACCAAGTGCCGGCATACTTGGCGCGAGTACGCATAAACGGTCGACTACCTTGGCGAGCCCCAATCGGGACCACCTCGTGTGGCTCGCGCTGGTGCTCTCCGCCTACCCGCTCATCTCCCCCCTCCCATCGAACCTCGTGAGGTTCGCTATCGGAACCGCTCTCCTCATCTGGTTGATGCGGGACGCGGCTCGGTTCGTCGGTATCGATACTCGCCCGGAGGGGATATCCCCTCTCCACATCCTAGCGCTACTGTGGCTCGCTCTCTACTGGATGGCGTTCTCGGCCCTCAACACCCTCTTCAAGGGTAGGATGGGCGCGCGCGAATGGAGTGTGCTCCTTCTCCTTCTCGGGATGTTCGTGATGCTTATGCGCGAAGCGGACCGGGTCTATCGGGCCCGGCTCTAGCAAACGGGATACCCATATAAATGATAGGAGACTCTCCCTCTATATCGGGAAGAGATACGAAGGTCTCCAGAAAGACCTTAACAAGCTTATCGACGGCTTAGCGAAGCACGACGACGAGGCGATGCGTGACCTCTCGAGCAAGCTAGTCCGCGAAGCGTCCCGCATCCATGACCAGGACCTGATCAGTCTCACGATCATCAGCTACAGCCTCTCAAAGATCCTACAGAAACGGTATTACCGCGAGGGACGGCGTTGGCCGTCATTCCTCGGGCGAGTGATGGACAATCTCGCCCGTGCGTCCGAGAGACTGCAGAGCGGCGACATCAAGGGTATGCGCGAATCCTTCAGGACCGTGTTCAACGCCATGGTGGAACTGGACGCCGAGGTGGGCCACCACGTCAACTGGGTGATCGAGAAGGCCAAGATCAAGAAGGCGAGCACACTCTACGCTATCGGCTTCTCCATCGGTATGAGCGCCACGCTCACCGGCGCGAGCATGTGGGAGGTCATGGACTACGCGGGTAAGACCAAAATCGTGGACGAGGAGAAGGTCACCCGTTCCGTATCGTCCAGACTTGAACTGGCCCGAAAGGTGTTCCGTGTGGAGGAACGATGACGGACATCGTATGCGACGCTTCGAGCATCATCTCTCTCGCCACAAATTGCTTATTGTGGCTCCTCCCCTCGCTCCGCGAGCGGATGGGAGGGAACTTCATCATCCCGCCGTCAGTACGCCGTGAGCTCATCGACAAGCCCCTCAAGTCCACGCGATACCGGTTCGAGGCCATCCGCGTGGTGAGGGCCCTGGAGCAGGGAGACATAGTCATCCCAGAAGATCCCGAGCTGAAGACACGCGTGGCCGTGGACGCCGAGCAGCTGCTCTCCTGGGGAAACTCAATCTTCGCAATCGGCAGGCCCCGAAAGGGAAGGAGCGGGCGGTATGCCAAGATCTTCCACCTCGGCGAGGCTGAGGCCGTGGCCATGACACGCCACATGGATACCAACGTGCTTCTCATCGACGAGAAGACCACAAGGTTCCTCATCGAGGACCCGCTGGAGCTGGAGCGTATCATCGAACGGCGGACAAAGGCGAAGGTGTTCGTCAACGAACACTCCCTTCAGCAGTTCTTGGACTTTACCAAGAACGTCCAGATCATCCGGTCGGCCGAGGTGGCACTGGCCGCTTATGAGGCAGGACTGTTCCGCGCCTTCCGCTCCGACGGGATCGACCAGGAACGGAATATCGTGTCCGGTGTGCTCCACGCCATCCGCAACTCCGGGTGTGCCATTGGTAGCAGTGAGATCGACGACTATGTGTCGCTCGAGTTCGGAGAGGTGCGTGCTGATGAGGAGTAGGTGCTCCCTGATCCACGACGAGCGTGGATTCGTGCACTCAGTGGAAGCCGTACTGGCAATCATGCTCCTTCTCTTCTATACATCGCGGATGCTGGACACGCCGCTGCGTGTGCAAGAGGATAAGAAGCGGGCGCAGCTCGACGAACTGAGGGAACAGATCGTCGGTGTGCTCGCAGGATTGGACAGGCGTGGTCTACTGGGTGATATGGTGTTCAGCGCTGATTATGCAAGCCTTGACACGACTCTCCAGGGGATTTTCCCTGAACGTGAGAGCTTCACAGCGTCCGTCACCTACATGGTGCCCATGACCGTCACGGAGACATCAGGCCTGCCACGTCGGCGTGATCCGGTCGAGGTATCGGTGGACGTCCCGTTGGCCACGGATATCCGATCGTTCGTGCTCAGGGACGAGGCGGGGAAGGTTCTAGCACCTCTCCAGACCAGCCGACCCTGGATGCGCATCCCTCTAACCCTCACCTGGCATCATCTCTGGCACCGGGACGTGAGCCTTCCCATCTCCCAGTGCACCGCTGACCAGACCGACTTCTACGATGACATCGCAAAGGGCCTCAACTGCCGCGATCCCATGGTGGAGCTCCCGCCCGCCGACATCAACGACGACGGGTTCCTGGACTACCCGGACCGCAACTCGTTAGCGCTCTATATGGAGGACTGGTTCGATACACGCTGGTCCTTCCGTATCAAGCTCCGCTCCCGTGGGAAGGATGCAAGCAAGGTGAGCGATAACGCCCGCATCACCATCAAACTCCATGAGCTCATCGACCATGCGGGGATGACCTGCAAGAAGGGCATCGACCTGAACTCGTTCATCGTCACGGACCGATTGGGCGATCCCGTGGACCACTCCGTGTCCATATCTGGTGGCTGCACGTGCGACACATGCACGATCATCGTTGACTGGAAACTGGGCACGGCCGTGGACCATGAGACCTTACTCACCCACTGGCTCTACTTCAACACGCTCGACGCCGAGTTCCCTGCCGCGGACTGTCCGAGCTTCACAGCGCACTTCCAGAAGGCCGACTCAGGCTCGGGCAAGTGCATCATTGAGGACTGGACGACCAATCCGCCCAACAACGGGGACGAGGACCTCACGCCACGTAAGAGCGTCGGGGCCATTACGGTCAACGGAAAGGTGGAGACCACCCATTCACAGATCCAGTTGCCACGTGACGCCGATTACGTAGAGATACCGTTCACCCTGGCCGCATGGCGTGACGCCGAGACGTACATGGAGTCGAGGGCACGCACCGGCATCTCGATCATCAGGTTCCAGCCCGTGCGCCTTGAGCGGGCATGGCGGTTCAGGTGGCATATCCGCGCGGAGCGCGTGAACCGGTCGGTCGAGTTCCGCGGGTTCGTCTCCGGTGCACCAGGCACATGCCGCGGCTACAAGTGCATTACACTGGAGCCCATCGGCGGTGGTGACCGCCCCGATCAGAGCAAGTTGGACGACACCTACTACTTCAACAAGGACATCTACGAGGTCGCGGAGGGGAGTTTCTACATCTGCACGTCCACCATGGTGGGCGATGAGGTCCACGAGATCAATGACATCTACGACCTCTTCGAACTGAACGTGACGATCCGCGACGAGGTCGTCGATTCCGCCGATCGCGTGTGGCGCAACGCGATGCCCAATGCGTTCATCACAATCTACAAACCCCAGAGCCGGGATGACGAAGGCGGACCGCGGTGCGCTTCGGACAACTCTGCGAGCTCGACATGGGACAGCCCGCTCTTCAATGATGACGCGTCATCCCTCATCTCATTGGAGTCAGGGCTCACCCTCGACCAGATGACAACCCTGGGCATCGTCCGGGGGGACTCGTCCTCATCCTCCACCTCGGCCGGTGTCACGACAGAGGCTATCGACTCGGTAAAGACGGGCATTGCTATCGCGCCCTACCCCTCGTCCTATGCCAGCATTCTTCCAAAGATACCGTTCATCAGTTCTGCCGGTAACTACCGGCTCCGCCGGAAGTTCTATCTCTACTACGCTATGAACTCGGTGACCTTGCCCAAGGATGCGGTCGCCACCGGTACTGTGGTGGATCCCTCCTGGTACACTCTTGACACATCCGCGCCGGAGCATGCTCCCCGTGTACAGGTCACCTGGCGGGACAATTTCCGACCCCGACAGGTCAAGGAGTTCTATCTCTCCTATTCAGTGGGCACCGATGAGTCCGATCAGGGATACGAAACCGACCTTGAGGTCACCGTGGACAAGCAGTGCTACGATTGCCTTTCGCTCCGCTGCTTAACCTATGAGGACTGCAAGGACTACACCGACGGGGACGGTGACAACATCATCGACGAGGACTTCCTCACTACGGTCACCGCTCTGAACAACACCCCTATCGACATCCACCTGGGCCCCTGTAGTACCGAGACACCCTCCGAGGATTGCGATGTCCTATGGGTCGCCCACGAGAACATGAACATCACACGTCACGTATTCTCCAACGCCGGGGATCGTACTGCGGTCGTCGATGAGACTGGACCCGTGTTCACATCGGTGCGCATGACGACGAACAGCTCATCGATGAAATCACGTGACATCATCAGGATCTACCATGACACACCCTATATCCTTTACTCGAAGTACTTCATCCCGCTCAAGGACGGCGACCTCCCCTCCATCGCTGGCTCCATCGCCATCCCAATCTATAACTTCACTGCCTTGAAGGCGAACGACTCTCCCGTGTTCGACGTGGACGAAGTGGACTTCTCGACCCATAACAAATGGTTCGCTAACTGGGGTTATCCGTGCGGGAACATCGGGGTATGCACAGTCACCTACGCGATCCTCTCCGAGAACGCCAAGAAGGCGACCTTCTCTCAGGACCGCTGGCACGACGAGTTCACGGACACTTCAGGGATTACGATCGCCGCTGCCGGCACTACCAACAATCTTGCCGCCACCGACGGCGTCATGGGCCTCACCGCCGATGCCTCGGAGAGCACGGGCGAGGATGTGCTCCTGATGTTCGACCTGTCGCACCAGTTCTCAACCGCAGGATCGCAGCTCATTATCAGGACCAAGCGTGCCTACACCGCTTACGGTGGCCGCTCGAGTCTCCAGTTGGGGATGCTGCCCGACGGCACCGGCCGATACACTGTGGCCCGGTGGGGCGACACCGATATCTCCGAATGGACCACTCTGACCTACGACCTGGAAGAATTGTGGGGAGAGAAGCCGTTCAAGCACGTGTTCCTCACCATCGAGGACCAGGACACCGTGTCGACGGGTACTCGCTCGCTGTACGTCGACTCCATCCGTGTGGAGGGTAGCGGTGGCACGAACATCACGATCGTACCTACCTCCGATTCTCCCAAGGCGTTCGAGGCGTACCCGTTCCTCGGTAGCGTTCGGGTGTTCAAGGAGGATTTCAGGGAGAGTGATGACTTCTTCCGCCGACGTGCTGCACCGTTCATCGTGGAGATGGAGCGACCGGTGACAATGGACGGTGGGACACCCTTCCCGTCCCGCGACAACAATCCATCCACAACGACAGCAACTGCCACCTATGCAGTGACCTCCAACAACCGCAGGATCGGATTCGCCTGGGTCAAGCTGGCGGTATGGTCGTACATGTGACGGTGAAACACGTGGGAAGGACGTTGACCAGGCAGGGGCGCGGACGACTTGGACGTGGACTGGTCGAGGACGAGAGCGGGTTCATACACGCTGTCGAGGCGGTCCTGTCCATCTTCCTGCTGATGTTCTACTCCCAGTCGATCCTCCGCACCCCGGTGTTCATCCGAGTCATCCAGGAGGAGGAGGCGACACGTGAGCTGTCCGACCAGATCATGGGCATCCTCTCGAGCCTCGACTCGAAGAACTTCCTCGGAGAGGCGGTGTTCGCAGCGGACTTCAACCTCCTGGACAAGACCCTTGAGAACATCCTGCCGGAGCATGCTGGATTCTCCTACTCGATCAGCTATATGCAGCCATTCACGTTGGTGGAGCCGACCGAACGGTATGCCTGGACGAACTGGCCCGTCACGGTGTCCCTGGACCTCCCCAAGGCCACGGACACTGGCTCGATCAACCTGAGGAGCGGGAACGGCGACATAATCCTCCCCCTACAGGTGTCTTGGCCATGGTTCCGGTACCGCATCGACTTCGGACACAAGCTGACCTCGGCATGGCCCAACTTCACCCTACCCTTGCGGATGTGCGACCTGTACCACGATCCGCGCGATCTCTACAACATCACGGAGGAGGACCGGGAGTACATAGTCAACTGCCTACCCGTGTCCGGTCCCGCCGACCTAGTCGAGCTGGAGCCTGCCGACGTCAATGGCGACAACCTCCTTGACTATCCCGATCCCGGTTCAGTACATCTCTACATGGACGACTGGTACGACGACAGGTGGGATTATCGTCTCCGCGTCTCTACCAAGGCCATCGGCCCGGCCAACGAGGCCAATGCGTCCATAGCCGTGGGGCTCGCTGACCTCATGGATGCCCAGGGCATTCCCTGTCGCCACGGCCTGGACATGAACAGCACACTCATCGCCGATCCCTATGGGACGCCCATGAACTACACAGCCGAGTCGCACTGCTGCGGCGACGGTGTATGCAGCTCAACGGAGAACTCGATATCCTGCCATCTCGACTGCCCGGGGACGTGCGGTGACGGGCTGTGCGGTGTGGGGGAGAGCAACGCCAACTGCGATCAGGACTGCCTCGATACCTGCGGTAACAACGATTGTGAGGATGGAGAGGACTCACTCTCCTGTCCCTTCGACTGCCCTCGTCTCTACAAGTCATCATGCGATTGCACAATGTTCCTGAACTGGACCTTCCCGGGCCCGGTCTCTTACGGCGATAAGCGCACCTTCTTCCTGTACTTCAACACCTTCGATGTCGAGGAACCCGTGAACCGGTGCCGCCCCGACATGAATCCCGTAAAGGTAGTCTACCGCAACTGCAAGGCGGGCTACACCGATGTCCAAGGCGACTTCGTGTGCACAAACGGCCGCTGTTCCATCAGCGACTGCAGGGTGTACCCCCGGCTCAAGTGGTCCTACCCCGAGTTCGGTCCGCTTGAAGAAGGGCACTCCTGCCCCCGAAAGGACCTCATCCCCAGCGATCCCAACCTCGTGAGCACCTACGGGCCAGTGGAGGTCATCAGCGACCGGGACTATGTGGAGATGCCCATGGAGGTGGTCGACTGGCGTGATGGTCGTGTGTACGAGGACGATGTCGTCTACTACGGTCTTACCCTCCAACGGCGCCGTGTGCGGGAGGTCAACCACTCAGGCATCCCCTCGTGGAACATGCAGGTTCGCGTGGTAGCGTACAAGGCCAACCACACAGTGGAACTGGCCGGTGATGTGACCGGCATCGCCCCCGGGAGCTGCGTGGCCGAAGCAGGTGGCATCAACGATTGCGTCACGGTGGTCCGCGAGGTCGATGAAGAGGAACAGCTCGGGATGAACACCGAGTCAGTGGAACCCGATTACACCGACCTCCCCTCGCTCACCGAGCCCGTGAAGGCGGAATCCGGCTCCAAGCACTTCTACGTCTGCACGACGACCGTTGACCTCAACTTCCCCCGCATCTATCCTTCCACCAGGGATGATATGGACATATTCACCATCAACATCACCGTCCCCAAGAAGGTGTTCGATGAGCGGACAGGGGTCATCAGGCGTAACTTCCCCAAGAACATCCGGTTACAGTTCTCCATCATGGAGACCCACGACACTTCAGCGGTGTTCCCCCGTTGCATGACCAAGTACGAGGACAAGACAGACCTCGAGCTCGCTGCCGACCGCATGGTCGTGCTCCCGACGGGCGAGTCGCTGGAACTGGCACGCAGCTGGTCCCCCATGAGCAGGCCCTTCATCGCGCCCTATCCCTCGTCCTACGCACGTATCAACTTCCATCTCCCGTTCATCGAGGCACCGGGCCCCGCGAACCAGTACCCTGGTGAGGTCCACCGCGATCTTTTCCTGTACTATTCCATGGGGACCGACAAGGACCCACCCGAACCCCCGTCAGCGCCCACATGCCTTGAGGAAAAGCTCTATTGTGTACGCGGGGACGTGTTCTTCGTCCGGGAGGCTGTGAACAAAGCGCCACGGGCCGACATCTCCTGGATGGAGAGCTTCCAACCCGCGGAGCACAAACGATTCTATGCCTTCTATCGCGTGGGTACAAACGAGGCACCGGTCACCGGCGAATCCGACCTTGCGCTGGGCAAGAAGCAAGTGTGCACGGACTGCTTCGCCGATACATGCCCCGATCGCACGTGCACCAACCGTCGCGACGACAACAACAACGGTATCCTCGACGAGACCGAGGTGCGCTCGGTGTCCAACGTCTCGAGCGATGCCGGATTCTGGTCCTTCACCTACAGCCCGGGCGTGAGCTGCGGAGTCCAGGCCTCCACGGGGCTCGGTGCAGTGTGCATGCTCAACTCATTCATCTCGAAACGTGCGCTAACGGGGACGGACCTGATGGAAGGGGGTCGGCCGTCTTTCACGATGGAGGTCCCCGGACTTGTGGAGGCGGCCATCCCTGCCACCCATAAATCGGCCACTGTCATGGTCGAGGGTCCCGTCCGGAACGTCGTACAGACGATCGCACAGCACGAACTGGGGACTGTCATTAACCTATACACGTTCTATCCCTCCTCGACCCTATGGCGGATGAGCAAGACCATCATACCTTCCAATCTCATCAAGGCACCTACGGGAAAAAACGTGGGGAACATCACCTTTGCATTCACCGGGGACTGGACCAACGTCACTTACTTCCCGGACAGCATGGACAAGGTCTTCGAGCGGAGGATCGAAGGGGGCCAGATCGTCGAGTTCGATGTCAGCGAGGACTGGATCACATATTGGAACGCGACCTGCGGGAAGTGGGGCTCCTGCGGGTTCACCGTGGCGCTTTCGGACAAGGACATGGTCTCTCGGGCCTCAGTGATGCCGGACGCATCGCTCAAACCCAGCATCACCCTTGACATAAAGCGTGAACAGCTCACCCCCTTCAACGCTACGACCATCCGCACACTCATGGACTTCAGGGTCGATCCTGCTGAGACGGGCTCCCGGCTCGCTTCCCTCCAGAACAATCCCTTCCGGGTAGAATACGATCGATTGATACCGCTCCATGGGGGCGAGGCGGTCCCAGAGAAGACCGTTCCTCCCCACATCTCAACGGGGACAGCAGCCTACGTGGTCACGACCAACGGCCGTAAAGTCGGGTACTCTTGGCTGCGGTTCCATCTCTGGTATGCCTGAGAACAGCTATTTTCCGACCTTGTCAAGGAGGGATAGACTTCTGTGCGTTCACCGCACAGCGGTCGCCATGCAGGTGCTCGCACCGGTAGCAGCTGCGTCGCTCCTTCCAGTAAAGGCAATAACCCTCCCGACGCTGGCGTTCCGCCTGGCGCAGGAGCAGCAGTGTACCCATGGTATGGTCCGACACGTCCACGTTGGCGTCCATGAGCACAGCGACCAGCCGTTCAGCGGCGTCGATGCGTGTTTGGGCACGCTCCTCCCACGGCGGGCCGTCTACCTCATCGAAGGCCACATCGGCATCGGCCCACACAGTATTCCGGTGGATGCGGGCGATCCCATATCGCTCAGGGTGCTGCGACATCTCAGATACGCGAGGGATAGTGAGGAGATTGACGACCGCCGTATCGATAGCAGGGGCCAGCCTCCGGACGAGCGCATCGGTGGCAGCAAGGTCTTCTTCTCTCTCGTCAGGGAACCCCACCATGAGGTTCACCTCACACGCGATGCCTGCATCATGGGCATCCCTGATGATCCGTTCTGCTTCGTCGACGGCTATGCCCTTGTGGAACCATTCCAGCAGACGTTGGGAGCCCGATTCCAGGCCGAGGTTGAGCTTGATACAGCCTGCCGTACGCATACGTGAGAGGAGCTGACGGTCGAGGCCCGTCGGCCTCGCATATCCTGACCATCGAACCGATAAGGGCGACAATACATCGCACAGTCCCTCCATGTGACCGGGGGAAATGTTGAGGGTGTTGTCCGTGAACACGAACTCATCGGCATCGAACCGGTCCACGAGAACGGCCAGGTCTGCGGCCACCCGCTCAGGGGAGCGTACATCCAGAGCATGGCCTAGATGATGGGCGCAGTAAGCGCACGAGGCGGGGCACCCGCGAGAGATACGATAGGGTAGCCGCGCCAACTTGTCCCGGTAGCGATCCTCGGGAAGCCCCGTGAAGTCCGGCGGAGGAAGCTTATCCAAGGGCACCTCATGGGGCGGCGCTGCGCGCACGTCATCCCCCACACGCTCGACCAGCCCAGGCACGTCTCCGGCACCGGTCGCCAATGCATGGAATGCCTCCTCGGTACCGGCGAGCACGACACCTCGCAGGAATGGGAAGGAGGAGGTGCACGTCTCTGCGAACAGAGCCGCTGCTGCACCTGCCAGCACCACTTCCGTCCCTTTTTCCGCCAAGGTCCGGGCGAGGGCGAGCGCGGGCATGAGCTGCTCTATCCCAGGAGCGAAAACACCGACAAGGTCAGCTGAGGAGAGGTCCAGTGGGGACAGTCCGACCATCCGGTCGGCGGTTATGTCCATGTACCTGATACGCACCTTCCCTTGAAGATGGGCTACCGTACGGTCCGGATCGTCGAACACACCGGTCTTAACTCTTTTCGACTGTCGCTGCTCGGAGGCCGCGCGCACGGCGAGGTCGTCCAGCTCCACGTCCACGCTCTTGGCCCGGAGGTATCCGGCCACGGACGCGGGTTCCAGCGGTGGCTCGTACCGGGGCCGGGATGCCGTGGTGGGTGCATTGACCAGAGCGAGGACCACGGGACCGACGCTCCTGACAAAGCTTATAACATTTCCCGACCCCTCGCCGGTGAAGGCCATGGTGACGGTGGGTGTGAGCCCCTGCGACGGGTACGGTCGGGAAGAGGTCGACAATGCCGTATCGACCGCCCTCGCCAAAGCCGGGGACCTTGCTTCGCTCATTCCTGCGGGAGGGACCGTGCTGGTCAAGCCCAATCTAATCGAGCCATACCCACCCTGGCGTGCTGCGACGACCCATCCGTCGGTCGTGGAAGCGATTGTCCGTCTGGCAGCGGACACCGGGTGCAGGGTGCTCGTGGGAGACTGTGCAGGAGGTAGCGATCCGAAGATGACCGAGCGCGCTCTGGAGATCTCGGGAGTGGCCGAGGCGGCCCGGCGTGCGGGGGGTGAGGTCGTGAACCTCCAACGAGGTCCGCGTCGAAGGATTAACCTCCCTGAAGCCCATCCCGCGGCCGTGGACGTCGCCGTACCTGTGCTCGACGCCGACCTGATTATTAACCTTCCCAAGCTCAAGACCCATTCCCTCACTCTCCTCACGGGCGCCGTGAAGAACCTCTACGGCTGCCTCCCCGGACAGGGAAAGTCCGAGGGCCACCGTGCCAATCCTCGCAGGGAGGACTTCTCCCAGATGCTCGCCGCGCTCTATGGCGAACTGCGGCCCAGGCTCTCGGTCATGGACGCCGTGGTGGCCATGGAGGGGGAAGGACCATGTGCGGGCCTGCCTCGGCATGTCGGCCTCGTGCTCGCTGCCACCGATGCGGTCGCACTCGACGCGGTCTCTGCCCACCTCATAGGATATGCTCCGGGGGCCATCCCTTCCACCCGGATCGCCGCGGCAAGGGGACTGGGCGAGAGCACCCTCGACCGGATCGAGATCGTAGGGCCCGAGCTGGAGCGCTTCAGGGTACCCGATTTCCGCAAGCCTGTAGCCATGCACGCGGACGGACAGAACGTAATCCCAGAGCTCGAACCGGAGCGATGCACCAGCTGTGGTACGTGTGCTGCTAACTGCCCCGTCCAGGCCATAACCATGGACCCTCTGCCCGTGTACGACAGGGAGCGATGCATCCACTGCCTCTGCTGCCAGGAGCTGTGCCCCCAAGGAGCCGTTGCGGCCCGTCCCACCAAGGGCCGTCCACCTCCGAGCCTTGACACTGAGGGGCCCGCGTGGGAGGAGGAGGGAAGACGCGTTCAGCTGTTCCCCGTGGTCGACCTGGAGGTGCCTCACGGGAGACCGGTGCTCCTTTCCCCCATGATAGGGGCGCTAAAGATGGCCGGGCTCTGCGATGCTATACTGGCTGCGGATCCGCCTCTTGTGGTCATCGCCCATAGAGTGGATCCAGACATCGCCAATCCGGGTGACGCACGCCCTCTGCTCGACTGCATTCTGGCCATGCGTGAGCGCGGTATCAACCTCGTGGTAGCCCGGCCGCTCCCTCCCTGCCTGCTTGCCAGGGAGGATGTAGAACTAGCCCGCACATTGGGCGTGCCCTCGGCAGTCGGTCGCCCTCGTAACGTAGACGCCCTGCCACCCCGATGTCAGAGATGTGTTTACCTGGTGCGGGGACGATGTCAGGGTGCGTGGTGACGCAGAAAGCCCTGAGCGGGCTTTATACTGACCGCCTCACTCGTCGGTTTTTATCTCCTTTGACTTGTCCACGATCTTCTTAAGGGCGGTGACGATGTCCTCCGCCTTCTCGATAGGGACCGTGACATTCGATTTGTACCGGGCGGATCCGTCATCCCGCTTCCACCCCTTCGAGATTCCCACGAACAGTTTGTCACCGTCGGGGGGGCAGGAGAGCTTGACCTCAACGAAATTTGCCCCGGTTAGTTCCACGGTCTCTTTTGCGAACTCACGCCATGGCTCGGCCATGGCGGGGATGGAGGGGAGTAGCTTTAACTACCTTTTGGACAGCGAAGTACCGTAACGATAGGATCCTCTAGTGAATATTACCTTTCTGCAGGGTACGTTAATCGCCTACTTTCCGCGTAGGAGCTTACGACCCATTATGTCCCAGTACGCGACCTCGCCACCTTCGGTAATGGTCCCGTCAAAGTCGTCCGGGACAGGGATCTCGAAGGTCTCGTAGGACTGGTTGTCCATAAGCTGCACGCGACCCTCGTGAACAGAGAGCACCTGGCCAATACGCTTGTCAACAATGGGAACAGAGACCTTGTTGTGGCTTGGCTGGACTATTGCGCGCTTTTGGCCATCAAAGATGCCAACGGCCTCCATACGTACCTTGGCATGGCCGTGCTTGCCGGGCGCGGATGATTGCGTGCTGACGACACGGCAGGGTTCTCCATCCAGGAGGATGAACTTACCCTTCTTGAGCGTGTTGATAGCGGCCTTCTCGATCATGAAATTGACCGCGCATCGAATCTTTTAAATATGTTCCGAGAACGCGGGACTCCGGTATGCGCTTCGTACTGGACGCATCCGCAGTGCTCGAAGGTGATCCCAATCCAGACGATGAGCTCTTCACGGTACCAGGGGTCATGTTGGAACTGCGCAGCCAGGACGCGCAGACCGCGCTCGAGCGTCTGAGCGTAACCGTGCGCAAACCGGGCAACGATGCTCTGCGCCGCGCCCGTGCAGCAGCGGAGCGTACGGGGGATTCCCACCGGCTCTCCGAGACAGACACCGCCCTCATCGCCCTCGCACTGGAGGAGGGTGTTCCGCTGTTCACGAACGACTTCTCGATCCAGAACACATGTCGGGAGCTGGGAGTACCCTACGTCTCCCCCCGGGACGAGATCACACGGTCCTTCCGATGGGAACTTATGTGTCGTGACTGTGGCAAACGTCTGGAGCGGGCAGGCGAGTGCCCCGTGTGCGGCGGAGAGTCACGGATACGGCGCACGAAGCAACGTCGCTAAAGGTCCAGCATGGCTTCATAAAGCCCCGGGCAGAGCGTGCGCAGGAGCTGGAAGAAAGCCAGGATGAGGTAGACCGAGGATGCTAGTCCTGCGATGATTGCCGCCTGCTTGCGTGGGATGGTCCTCTCGTAGAGATCGGTCATAGACGCTATGAACGAGAAGCACACCACGAAAAAGAACACCAATCGTCTGAACAGCCTAAAGACACCCGTGATCGATTCTCGGCCAAGGTAGAACACCGGATAGAACAAGAAGAGGGCTAGGAGCGCCATGATGAAGCCTAGATAAACCGCCTGATAGTCGCGTTTGAGGGACTGTTCCTTTTGGAGCGTGGAGAGCACCACTATCAGGGGCAAACCAAGCGCCGACGTAAGGTAGAACACGGCGGGGAGGCCGAGCACGCCCTCTGCCAGCTCGTCCATACCGACCGCCGCAGGTGAGCGGTAAAGCGCACTGAGAAGCGCGGCGTTCACGGCGCCCATGAGGAACACCATGACCATGAGCGCACCAAGGTCCAGCTCTCGCTTGGCGAGCATGCTCACCTACCGTGCGACGAACACTTATTAACCTGATCGCTACTGGCCGCTGAACTCGCCCAGGGCGTCGATGGCGCCCTCCAGCGATTCCACTACCAGTGCACCAGCGCTCTCCAGACCTTTCACGATCTCCAGGCGCTTGATGGTCGCATCGGCAGAACCGGGGACGTAGGCAACAGCGGGGAGCTTCAGTTCCTCGAGAGCCTCACACATCGGTACCACAGATCGCATGGGATCCATCACAAGGAGCACAGCTTTCGTCCGGTTGTCCTCCGAGATCACGGGGAGCACGTCACGCTCGTCCGTTCCAACTACATGCTCTCCACCAAGGCCTATGCACAGGGACTGGCCTAATCCTGCCGACGTGAGAGCGGCCGTCACCGCTACACCGAGGGTGCAGAACCGGGTCACTATCGCGATGTCACCCTTGGACAGAACCTCGTGTGGCCAGGAACCAAGAACTGAGGCTCCCGGGCGTGCGATGCCCACGCTCGCGGGTCCGATGACCGCCGTACCCTTCTCCCGGGCCAAGCGTACGAAACGCATGGTGTCTCGCAGGGGGACGCCTTTCGCACTCACGACCACGAGCTTCAGCTCGTCCTCGATCGCCTCGTACACCGAAGGCGGCACCTCGGGAGGGGGAGTGAAGACCACTGTGGCGTCGGCCTCGTGCTCATCCAGGGCGTCCGACACGGTCTCGTACACGGGCACGCCATGGATTGCGAGGCCACCACGGCCAGGGGACACTCCCGCTACGACTTTTGTACCTGCTTCGATCATGCGGCCGGTGTGATACGCCCCCCGCTCACCGGTGATGCCCTGTACGATGACCCTTGTCCCGGTACCGGGCAGCATCATTCCTCCTCACTCCCGACAAGCGCATCAACTGCCTTCCCAAGGGAAGTTACCATCTCTATATCGGCCTCCTTCAGCCTGGCAGAGGCCTCATCCTGTCCTCCACCCGTGATGTGCACTCCAAGAGGCAGTCCTTCGTGCTCATTATACCAAAGCACAATTTCGTTCGTCAGGTCCGAACAGGGGTATATGCAACACGCAATGGAGATCAGCACTTGTTCTGTCGCCTTCTCGTCGGCCACCTCGTGGAGCGCGACAGCGATCAGTTCCTTCGTGATTGCCGGGCCCAGATCTATCACTCGTGATGGTGCGAGGTCATGTGCAGCGAGAGCATCGATGGCGGCCAATGCCATGCCCTTACCGGACACGACGCATCCCACAGAACCCGGGCCATGGATGACAGGGATAATGGTCTCGGCGTCCTTCAGCTCGGGGTGACGGGCACGTGCCTCGTCATCGACATAGAGCGAAGCGTGGACAGCGAACACGTCACCCTCCACGACCGCCAGGCACTCCACCTCCAGTCGTTCTGCGTCAGTGGTCTCGAACAGCTCGTACAGTCCGATGATGATGGCTGATCCTCGCAGGAGTGGTTGGTCTATCCATTCGACGGTGCGCAGCAGGCGCAACGCCCGGAACGCGTCGAATCCGAGGATGGGGTCCACGTACTCTATATGCTCGTCCCCCTCACCCTGGATGGCGATGAGGGCTTGACGCCGTTCCTCGCATACACGCATGGAAAGACGCACGCCGTCGTTCAGCGGCACCTTCCGCTCTATCACACATCCTGCGGAAGGGAACGATGACTCAAGTGACTTGGCGTTCTCGCACACGACCTTGGAGCCCCGGTCGAGCGGTCGCAATACTACGGGATAGCCCACGCTCCCGGCCACGTCCATGGCCTCGTTCACGGAGTGGGCCACTCCTCCTGGGGGGATTCTCACCTGTCGTGATTCAAGGAGCTCGCGGACCACGTCCTCCCGCAGGAACATGGCGCGTGAGGGTGCGCTAACCTATATAAAACCCCGGTTACCGCCCGCCCTCCAATCACCCACGGAAAGCGAATCCTTTTGTAATTTGACATTGGAAGGGGGACAATCCGGACACTGGAAGGACGTCCCATAGGCATGCGGGTCCGGTGTCTGGATGGTAATTACGCGATGACGAACCTAGCACAGACCATCACCACTCTCATGCTCTTGCTCACTCCCGTCACTGCCGCGGTTCCGGGGGCCGAGGAGCGCCTCGTCGACGTCATGGACCCGTTGTCAGTGGCTCTTGGCACCCTCCTCTGAGCCGCAGTCATCCACCTGGGTCTCGTGCTCGCCCAGGCTGTGTCGGAGGTCTTGAACACCTTCCTGTCGACCATTCCCTTGGAAGCGGGATTCTCTAAGGTGGTCATCAATGCCATCGATGGAGTGTGGGGGGGAGAGTTCGTTCGTTCGGAGCAGGATAACATCACGTTCGACGGCGACGCTTTCCTCATCTTCTGCAGGAATAAGACCTCTACCGATAAAGAGATGGTGCGGTACATCTCCCGGCTCTACCTGCGTGCTCACCGTCTCGCTCTGGAACCGTTCAAGAGCTTCATGTCACGAGAGAAAATGGAAAAGGAATTGCGCGCGAACATCCGTGAGGTAGCCAATCGACCGCTCTATCGGGCGGCAGGCGTCTCTGATGTGATGATGAACGCGTTCTTTGCGGACGATCATCCTTGGGGTTTCGATGCAATCGAGCGGGAATGCGGAAGGCTCCCCAACAAGTACTCGGCCATCCTCACCTACGAAACCCAGTTCCCCAAGGACCTGTTCATCGCGACGTTCATGGCAGCTAACCTGCGTGCCTATCGGAACGCTGCCTGGTTGTCCCCGGTCCGCTCCTCAGTAGCTCACAACCTCCTATCATTCCAGGAACTCGATGTGGACGCCCTCCTCGAGGACGGCCGCTTCATGCTCGTGTCCCTCGATCCCAACATCGAGGAGACAAAGACCACCTCACCTGGCTGCAGTACGGTCAATACGGGATTCAACTCCCTTTCCTACGAGCTAGGGCAGATCATGGAATCGTTCCCGATAAGCTCTATCCTCGTCGTGCTCGAGTTCCCGGTCTCGGTAATCAAATCGGACACGACCCTCCTCTACAAGTTCCTCCATCACATAACCGCACTCTGTGACCGGCACGATGCCACGTTGCTCTTCGTCGCTGACGTCTCACTATGCGACGATGGGACTGCGGCCATGCTGAAAGACCTCTCGGAGATCGTCATCTCTGCAAGGGAGGATGAGCTCATCATCAAGGACGTGGGCAGGAGCATCGCACGACGACTGACGTACCAGCTGAGCGAAGGGAAGCTAATCATCGACCGACCTGTCAAGGGCCCTGACGATGAAGAGGAGTGACCGGCCTATGGGCCACGACATCTAGGGTCCCGTCGTCCCGGTCTAGAGCACCTCGTCCTTGGCCAACTGGAGAGCGCATGCACCCTCACCCGCGTGCCAGCTGAGACGCGGCCGTGTGCGGATGGCGTAAACCTTCTCGTTGGCATCATCGAGCATGAGCGCCGAGCCCACCTCCTTGGGTAGAGCATGGATGTACCCCTCGAGGGACTTCGACATGTACGAGCCCATGATTGAGTTGAGGGAATTGACGTCCGGCTGCGCCGTAACACGGTGGGAGAGCAGCAGGTCGGTCTGTGAGTGGACGTCGGTATGGATCTTACCGGGCTGCTGCGTGGCGGCCACCAAGGTCACGCCGGGCTGACGCCCCTCACGCAGGATCCGGATGAGAGGCACCGACGCCGGGGTCACGCCCTCGCTTGGGTGGGGCAGGGCCTGGTGTGCCTCGTCGATGATCAGCCATGTCATCGGGATCATCTTCTTGGCCATTGCTGCAGAGTCCTCTCCACCGAACATCGATTGTGATGACTCCACACCAGCGTGCTCCTCCACCTTCCTGGTGAGCATGCGTGCCTCCAGTATCTTGAGGGCCACGAGTCCGATGACAAGTGCCTTTGTGGAGAAACCGCCGATGGCCGCTTCCAGTGTCGACGTGTCCAGTATGTTCACCTTGCCACGGGCGGCGATATCGGCGATGGCGGTACCGTCCTTTGAGAATATCCCCCAGTCATCGGCCGCGCTGAACCGGTTCTCGAGCGCCTCCTTGATGGACACGTCGCACTTCTTGTCGTTCCGGATCGTGTCGATGATCTCATCGATACCGAAGTCGGTAGCTAACTCGTTCTTGAGCGTCTTTACGACACGCTCGATGATGACACCGTACTTGCCGAAGAGCTCGAGCCCGAACGTGTTGCACCAGTCGTTGGCGGTGAGTTCCCCGGGGATGAAGGAGAAGGGTGCGTCGAAGGGGATGTTCATCTCCTTGTACTTTTCCACCCATCCGAGGGGAACCATGACGTTGACGTCGATGCCCGTGGGATCGAGGTCCCACATCCGCACGAGGTCCGCCTCCCGCTCGTTGGGAAAGCGCATGGTCCAGTAGATACCCATGATGTCCACGATGACGCAGGCGAGGTTATCCTTCACCTTGCGAGGAAGGAGCTGGATGCCCTCGGCGATGGTGCCCATCGTGTAGGACTTACCGGTACCTCGCTTCCCGCAGATGAACATGACGTGGGGTTTCACCAGGTCGAGATGGACCTTGTTCGAAAGATTGACCTCGCCCCCTGTGGTCACGTAGTGCTTTCCAAGCATGGCTGTGCCCACATCACCCCACTTCTTCACGTCCTTGTCGCTGCGGCCGATATAGATCTCTTTCATGTCATCACACCTCCACCATTACTCTCACAGGCATTGAGTCTGTTCCTTTCGGTCGTTTGAAGAGCGTCGTCGCCACGGGCACCACGGCGCCCAGGACCTGCCCCCTGGCATGCTGGACCGCTTCCTTCAGTGCATGAAGACCCGCTCCACTGTCGGTGACGTTGTCAACGATGAGGACGTCGTCGTCCGGTCTTACGAGCCGGCGTCTGAGGATCAGCGTTTTACCATCCTCGCCGAGTACGGCGATTGCCGACCGAGCATTGAGCCGAGCAGCGATCTGGATCGCCAACGCGGCACTGTCACATGTCACGACGAGGTCCACCTCATGGCTCTGGAACCGTCCTGCAACATCGTCCGCGACCAGTACGAGCAGTGCAGGGTTCTCACCTAACAGGGACAGGTCAACGGAATCTCCCGGTTCCGGCACAACCTGATGCCGGATGGCCTCTGCGAGAGGGAACCGTTCGCCAAGCACGCGTATGAGCTCCCGTGCCTTTTCCTCGCTCGGGACCACGCGGCCCTTGACGTACCGGTTGAGCACGGTGATGTCCAATCCGGTGACATCGGCCAGGAAACTGTAGGTATAGCTATCCTTCAGATACCGGAGTAGCCCCACCGCCCGCAGTTGCAGGCGCATGCGCTCAACGCGCGTGAGCACTTCGCCCGTAATAATCCCCTTATACATAAACGTGTCTAATGGTATTTAAGGATTCCTCAGACGGGGAACTGGAACCCGAACCGCTGCAGGTCGATAATCCCATCGATCACGTCGACGCCTTCCTCGTGTAAGAGTTCCACCTTACGGGGGACACCACCACCGTAGCCACCTATCGAGCCGTCGGCACGCACTACGCGATGGCAGGGGACCACCACTGGACGTGTGTTCGCATGAAGGGCATTCCCTACCGCCCGAGCAGCCCGTGGGGAGCCCAGTGCCCGGGCCAGCTCACCGTAGGTCGTGACCCTACCTTTTGGGATATTGCATGTGAGCTCGAGCACCTTTTTGTTAAAACCCATGGACCCCATGCTCACGGTTATGCCTCCAAGTATTTATATCTCGAACGCTATAATAATACATATGGACGAGCGCCTCATCATTAGTGCTCTGGTGGCGGCCCTCCTTGTCCTGAGCCTGTGTACGACACCGAAAAGCGAGTCGAAAGAACCCGAGATTACTGAGGAGGAGCTCCAGGAAGCGCTCGATAACTGCGCTTCTGTGGATTTCAACGATGAGCGGGACACCTGCTATAACCGCCTCCTCGTCGAGACCGTCAATACCACGTTATGTGAGCTTATTTCGAACATAAACCTCAAGAAGGAATGTCGGGCTCGGACCTCGGAGAATGCCCTCGGTTGAGTCTCCTGGCTGTCAGCCCCGTGCCTTCTGGATTGTGTAGATACGCCGTAAGCGGTCCACGTCGTCGGCGTCATCCGGTCCCAGGTCCTCGCGGAACCGGACCAGTCGAGGGAAACGTAGAGCATACCCGGAGCTATAGGTCGGGGACTGCTGGAGCTCTTCGTACGCGACCTCTACCACTATACGCGGAGTGAACGTGACCTCCCGTCCCGACTCCTGCACCATGAGCGGTCGGAGCTCCTCGGTTATGTGAGCGAACTGCTCGTCTGTCAGGCCGGTGCCCATCCGTCCCACAAGTGCGAAACCGTCACCGTCGCGGACCGCAAGCACAAGGCTACCGAACCAGGACGCACGGCGACCTTCACCCCACTCGGCACCCACGACCACCACGTCAAGCGTCTCGAGTGTTGGCTTGAGCTTGTACATGTAACCGACGCGCGAGCCGGCTTGATAGGGAGCATCGAGGTTCTTGATCATGGCCCCCTCATGCCCCTGGGAAAGAGCCTCCTCGTAGAACTCCCGCGCCGCATCGGCATCGGCGGTGACCAGAGTGCGGGAGAGGAGCACGCGACCGCTCTCGTCGACGATACCCTCGAGCTCTTGGCGCCGCTCGCGGAGGGGAAGCTCTACCAGTGTACGTTCTCCAACGAGGAGCACATCAAAGAGGTTGAGTATCACGGGGATGGCCCTCGCCATGCGCTCTATGTCGTACTTGCGCCGGACGCGTCGGGACAGCTCCTGGAAGGGTAGGGGCATTCCTGTCTCGTCAACGGCCACCAGCTCACCTTCGATAATATACCGTTCGGCTCTGACAGCGTCACGTACAGCCCCGACGATCTCGGGGAACTGGCGTGTGACGTTCTCCAACCGGCGGGTGAAGAGGGTAATCGTGTCACCGTCCCGGTGCACTTGGAGCCTGATACCGTCGTACTTGTATTCGAAGGCGGCCGTACCCCCGGCACCAGTCAGTCCTTCCTCGACCGTGGGCACCTTCTGGGCCAACATGCACTTGAGAGGTGTCCCCGGTGCAAGCTTGATGGCGTCCAGGGCCTCCTGGCCCCCATCTCGTGCGGCCACGGCCACACGGCCATAATCATTGACCAAGGCGTGAGCGCGCTCGATAACGGCTGGCTCCACTTCGTACGCAAGAGCTATGGCGTCCCGCATCACGCCCTCTCCGACCCCTACACGCATCTGCTCCAGGACCAACCGGGTAAGGAAGCGGGCCTCAAGGGCGGTCGCGTTGCTCAGAAGGTCGATAATGACCTTGGCTTTGTGGGACTGGGAGTCCGTACCGCTCTTCTGCGCGAGCCTGCAGAGCGCGTCGTGGACCTCGGTCACTGTGAGGGTACGCTCTCCCCCTCCACCAGCGAAGGTCAACAGGCTCGTCTGAGGTTTCTCTAGGACGCACGCTTCCACAGCGAGGCCAATGTCCCCCAGGTCCCGGATGCGCCGCTCCAGCGACTCGACGGTGAAACCGGAGACCGATGACGCCGCCTTGAGAAAGAGCTTCTCCCCGTACTCTAGCTTCTTGCCGGAATATGTGGGGAACACTCGTCCCATCACCAGAAGGGGGATGCGGTCCAGCAGTTCGGACGGCGTCCGCCGGAGGAGCTCAGCAACGATGTCCCGCTTCTCCAGCCGCTTTGACGTGGCCTCGAGAGCAGCGTATACCTCAGCGAGCTCACCGAACCGCATGTCCAGAGAGCGACCGTCAAAGATATAAAAGTGGAGCGGGTAGGGCCGCCTATGGAGGTGCTGCGGGCCATCAAGGAGCGAAGGAGCGTGCGCAAGTTCAAGCACAAGCAGGTCGACCACGAGCTCCTCATCACCATTCTCGACATGGCGCGGTGGGCGCCCTCAGCGGGCAACCTTCAGCCTTGGGAGTTCATCATCGTTGAGGACAAGTCCGTCCAGGAGTCTCTGGCGTCCGCTGCCCTCAACCAGGACTACATCACCGATGCACCGGTGATGGTGGTGGTGTGCGCGGACACTGAGCGCAGTGCTCTCCGCTTCGGAATGCGAGGCAAGCATCTCTACTCATTGGCCGAGACCGCTGCTTCGGTCCAGAATATGCTCCTCGCAGTTCACGCTCTGGGTCTGGGCTCATGCTGGGTCGGTGCATTTCATGAGGACGCGGTGCGTAACATACTTGAGCTCCCTGAGTCGGTCGTGCCGATCGGTATCATCCCTATCGGATGGCCCGACGAACAACCCAAGGCCCCACCCCGGGTCGATCTTTCCCACATGGTCCATCACGACAGGTACGGTCACATGGAGCCTGTGAAGGGCACAGGACGGTATGACGTCCACCGTGTGGTCGAGGAGGATGTGCGCAAGGACATCCTTGAGGAGGAACGGTCCAAAGAGGCCGCCGTCGATATCGACAGCGACCTCGACATCGAGCCTCCGCCGAAACGGAAGAAGCGACATAAGAAGGGGAATCCCTTGTTGCGTCTGTTCGGCTGACCACAGCGGTAGGCGCGGATTTTTATTTCTTATTGCTAGTCCCCTTCCTATGGACCTCGACGCGGCGGAACGTCAGTGCAATCAGGACGCTCATCTCACATCGACATTCAACGGTATGGCAGAAGCTCTCCACCCATCGGAGCTGGACTCGTTCATTCCTAGGATCAGGTCCATTGCTATCGATGCCGCCCGCCAGGCGTCTGCAGCCTTCGATGGATCCTCCAGCTTCTCGGCATTCGCAGATTATTACGGCCGGTTCGACGGCTCGGCTTTCGAGCTGGTGAAGGCGGGCTTGTCCCCCTTCGAGCGCATCCCCTTCCTACGCATCGACAATTTCCCCCTCGATAACGGTGAGTGGGCCTATCTCGAGTCCAACCAACAGGGACAGGGCTTCGCCGCCATCCCACCATCCCTCTACAAGGACATCTACAAGGCAATGCTCCTCTCCTTCTCACAGATGCACGGGGGCCTCGATTCAGTGCTTGTCATGCCCCGGAAGGGTGACGCCTTGCTCAAGGAGAGCATAGACATTGCCCTTGCGGCGCGTGAGCTCGGTATGCATGCCACGGTCCGGGTCAATCCTCCGGAGAAGGAGAGCGTCGAAGGTGACGCCGTGGTGCTGGATGGTGAGAGGTTCCAGGCCGCCTTCGTCACCGGGGGGGAACCGCCCTCGATCCCTCATGTGTTCCCGGAGCCTGCGGCGAACATGATCATGGACAACAAGATCGTCCAGCGCATCATCCTCGAGCGGTACACCGAGGAGGAGGGACTCCCTCTCCTCCAGACGGAGTTCCACGCAGCCTTCGACCACGGAGAGCTCGTCCGTGCGCTCGACCGTATCGAGGGGTTGGTAACGGTCAAGAACTTCCTTTACGGCTCAGGCAAGGGCGTGTACTTCGTCCGGGACGTGAACGACCTGGAGAGCTACGGCATCGCTTTCCTCCTGGCCCAGTTCAGCAAGTTCTCCTACCGGTTCGCCAAGGACTATGTCATTTACCCCGTATGCGTCGAGAAGGCCATGGTCTCTAAGAAGTACCAGTTCCAGAGTAGCCTCCGCATCCACGACGGTACGGTGTTCACTCCGGGAGTTGCCATGGCCGCAATGTGTCGTGTCGCACAGCAGGACTATGATCCCAAGTTCATGGAACACCTCGACGAGTACATGGCCACCATCCCCAAGACCACATTCACTGCCCTCAAGGACGTGCACGACAAGCTCATCGCTGCTGATGGACGCCTGCTTATGGACGTGGACGAGGCACTTAAGGAGTTCACTAGCGAATTCGCTAAGGCCAATGAGATCGCGGAGAAAGTGAACACCATCGTGCGCAACCAGTACCTTGTGTCGGCGGGATACCACGACGCCAACGGGGTCATGCATGTGGACGGCGAACGCGTCTTCCTCATCGGCTCGGACAAGGCCCGCCGGAACGCCCAGGTGGCCCAGGAGCTCGAGGGCAAGTACGCGACGAACCTCCTTCTCCAATCGAACCTCGTGATGGCGTGCCTGGACATGGGTGCACGGGAACTGAAGGTGCCCAATGTCATGACGCCCGCCTCCATCCGCCAGTCGCTGGTGGACAGCCGGTTCGGCAACTACTTCGACGTAGTGCCCGATATGTAACGGGGGCGGCCGGCCCTAGGACCACGGTCCCAGCAGGACCATGATGCCTGAGACCATCCTCACACTGGCCCGGTAGAATACCTTGGCGGCCCGGCCCCTTCCGGTGGCGATGGGGGCGGACAGGTGATCGTACCCGTACATCACGAAGTACATGAAGCTCTCGTACGGCCCAAGACCGAGCCTCAGTCCGCGGTAAATGTACCGCACCATCCGGGTGAAGAAAGCGGGCCCGTCCCGTCTGATGTGGGAGAGGACGGTCCTCGTACCGAAGAGTATCCGGGTCATCAGGGTAAAGGCCATGATCTGGTTCCTCGTGATGTGCTCGTGCTCGAGGTGTATCCCTCTCAGATAGTCTGAGCTGACGTTCAGGCTCTCATCGTCGATAGTGGAGCCGTACTCTTCGGCCGTCTCGTAGGCGCGCGTCCCGGCCAGCGCCTTGTACAGGAAGAACACAGGGTGCTCGATGTCGTGCTCGATGGAGAACGTCAGCGATTCAAGGAGCCACTCGGGACGCTCCCCGGGCCCGCCCACGATGAAGTACCCCGTGGTGGATATCCCGGAGCCGGCCAGGAGCCTCATCCCCTCCTCGAGCGCGTCCTGGGGGAGGCGCTTGTCGTAGATATGGTTCCTCATGTGCTCGTTCGCCGACTCGATCCCGATCCTCAGGTGAATGCACCCACTGTCCCTCAGGGTATCCAGCACCTCCCTGTTTATGTGGTCGGCCCGCGAGAATGCGCTCCACTTCAGGCGTTCGTTGAGACCCCTTCGCTTGTACTCCTCCACGAACCGCTTCACCCAGGCGTGGTCTATGAGGAAGTTGAGGTCATAGAAGAAGACGACCCTCATCCCGAGGGCGCCGTACCTCTCGTACTGTCGCTCGATCTCGTCTACGACGGTGACGGGATCCCTCAGCCGGAAGAACCGCTTTCCCCCGTACAGCCTCTGCACGTCCGGGATCGCGCAGTAGGCGCACGAGTAGGGGCATCCTCTGCTCGCCATGACCGGCAGGATCCCAAAGAAGAACAAGTAGTTCCTGATGACCTCCTCGTCGTACACGCCCCAGTCGATGTCCGGTATCTCGTCTACGTCCAAAGGCTCGCCCATCGGATTCCTTTCGATCCCGTCACCCTTCCTCCACCAGAGTCCCGGCACTTCCTCCAGCGGGCCGTCGGACTCCAAGGCGTCCAGGAGCAGGACCATGGCCTCCTCGCCCTCGCCAACGACGAGCATGTCGATGTTCCCGTGTGAGATGACATCCTCCGGGGCGAGCGTTGCGTGATGGCCGCCGGCCAGGACCGGCATGTGGGTATCGATCCGCTTGACCTCGTCGACAATCTCCTTTACACTGGGGAAGTACGGATTGGATACATAGATCCCCACAATATCCGGCCCGAATCTCTCGATGGCCTCCCTGAGACGGGCTCTCCACGCGTTGCGGCTGTACACGAAGTCCAGGACCTTCGCCTCATGCAAGCTGTGGATGTGGATGTACGACGCGAGGCAGGCTAGGCCGATGTGTAGCGGTTCGGGCTCGCCCGTGATCGTTGGGTTGATTAGCAGTATCCTCATGCGTCACACTTCGGTATCGTATTCCCGGGCCGGGTGGCCGCTCCAGGGGCTCAAAGGAACCGTCCCCTCACGAACTGCGCCCCACTGGACAGCATCGCGGGGCCCGGCACCATCGATGCCAGGCGCCACACCCTGCCCGGTCGCGAGTAGAACCGTCGGTATCCCCTCCTGCAGGCTCCCGACAGCGCCGCCGGGTCCATGCCGTTTGCGGTCCGGACGGGGGTGGAGTACTCGAGGGCAGCCCAATCGGCGTCCCTCCGCTTCTCCCCGAATAGCTGTAGCTCGAGCTCGGTCCCTGGATAGGGCAAGGCGGGATAGAACTCCGCGAAGTCCAGGGGGAGCTCGCTGGCGAACTCGATCGTCCTCTCGATGGTCGCCTCCGTCTCCCCGGGCAGGCCGAACACGAAGAAGCCCGTGGTCACGATGCCCCTGTCCCTGGCCTCCGTCACCGCCCGCTCGGCCTGCTCCGGTGAGGCGCCCTTGCGGGCCTTGCCAAGGATGGACGGATCGGACGACTCTATCCCAAAGGATATCGCGAAGCAGCCTGCATCGGCCATGGCGTCCAGGAGCTCGGCATCCACCGAGTCAACCCTAGAGTTGCAGAGCCACTTGACATCGAGCCCTCTCTCCACCATCCCCCTGCAGACCTGCAGCACCTGCTCCCGTGCCTGCGTCACGGTGTCCCCGAACAGGTACAGGAGCTCCGCGCCGTGGTGGGCGACATCATGCTCCATCTCGTCGAGGATCCCTTCAGCCGACCTCTGCCTCAGCTTCCCACCGTACCATAGCCGGGACACGCAGAACGTGCAGCGGTGAGGGCACCCCCTTGATGTCTGGACCATCACGTACCTCTCCCCGGTCAGGGGCATGACGTACTTGTCAAGGGGGAGGTCGCCCCAGTCAGGGAACGGCAACGCGTCCAGCTCCATGACGGGCTCCCTCGGACCGCCATGGACAGGCTGCCCCGAGGGATCCCTCCACACCATCCCGCTCACTCCGGCGGGGCCCCCGGACGCGGCCGCGTCAAGGACTACCTGCTCCGGCTCGCCCACCACCGCAGCGTCCAGCCAAGGGAACGAGCGGAGGGTCTCCGCCGGCAGGGCAGTGACGTGCGCCCCGATGGCGACGAGTAAGCTCCCGGGATGCCGTTCCTTTAGACCCCCCGCGTAGGACATGTCGGAGGCCAGCGTGGGCGTGGTGGTGTTGATGATAACGAGGGCGCCCCGGCCGGCCTCGTCGATGGCAGCCTCGAGCCGCCCCAGCCCGCCGCGGTCGGCCTCCAGATCGAACGCCGCGCACGGTACTCCGTTTGCCCGGAGGACCGACGAGACGTACGCGAGGGTGAGTGGTGGATAGGCGCCCAGCTTCCCGCCGAGCCGTTCCTGGCACCTACCCTCCCGTGCGAAGACCTCCGTGCCCGGGGACGGGGGATTGACGAGGGCTACGAACGGGATCGGCACGGTCCAGAACACCACTGGTAACAATTTATAACTTGTCCAGCGTGCCCTGTCGCAAGTGGGCCGCGCCACAGCGTAGGCCTGCGGAGAGGAATATGAAGGTCCTTGGTATCGTGGACGCCACGCAGAACAGCGCGGCGTGCCTTGTTGAGAACGGTGAGATCCTGGCATGTGTCCAGGAGGAGAGGCTGAGCAGGGTCAAGCACTGCGGGGGTTTCCCGGTACTCGCCATCAGGGAGGTGCTCCGCGCCACGGACACCCGCCCCGGGGAGATCAACGTCGTCAGGGCCGGCTTCTCCGAATACGATTTGCCTCTCCGGCTGCTGTCTGGTGTCCTGAATCCCGGGCCCACACGCATGATGGACCATCCCCTCGAAGCGGTCAAGGTCGCGGGCATCGAGGCGTACCGCCGCACCGTCCGCTCCACGCCGCTCGTGAGGCTCGACACCAGGCTGTCCAAGGGGCTGTTCGGAAGGAGGGTGAGGGGTACAGGTCTGGGTGCCGCGAGGGTTGAGCACGTCAACCACCACCTGTCCCACGTCGCTGCATGCCACTTCACCAGCGGCTTCGACCGGGCGCTGGCCCTATCCATCGATGCCTACGGCGACGGCTTCTCAGGAGGGGTGTACGCGTGCATGGGCCGTGACATAGAGCGCCTCTCCAGTTTCCCGCTCTCCGCCTCGCTCGGGTACTTCTACGGATGCATCACGGAGCTTTTGGGGATGCGGTTCGGGTTCGACGAGGGCAAGACCATGGCCCTCGCATCCTACGGCAAGCCCCTGGCGTACGGTCGGCTGAAAGGATTATTCTCCGTGGACGGCCTCGAGCTCCGCGGCGACGCCGTGGCGCTGGGAGGCCTGAGCACCATTCGGTACTCTAGGCTGCTGTCGGGTGACAGGAAGAGGGACATCGCGGCATCAGCGCAGGACGTATTGGAGGACGTTGTGACCGAGCTGGTCACCAACGCCATGGACGAGACCGGTCTGAGGAACGTGGAGCTGTCCGGTGGCCTCTTCCTAAACGTCAAGCTCAACAGCCGCGTGGCACAGCTCGACGGCGTGGACGACGTGTTCGTGCACCCCGACGCTGGCGACGGCGGGTGCGCAGTGGGTGCCGCGCTCTCCGCGTTCGCCCCCAAGGGCCGGCTCCCACGCTCCAGGATGGACCACGCCTACCTCGGACCCGGAGCGGAGACGCCCACCCTTCGTGATATGGAACGGGCCTTCGGCAGGAGAGTGCAGGTGTCCGAGCACGCCGACGTGGCCGGGCTCGTGGGCTCCGAACTCCTCCCCGCCGGCAAGCTCGTGGGCGTGTACTGGGGCCGGATGGAGCATGGTCCCAGGGCCCTAGGGAACCGCTCAGTGCTGGCTGATCCCACCAATCCTGCCTCCCCCCACCGCATCAGGACCACGATCAAGCGGCGGCCGGAGTACCAGCCCTTCTGTCAGACCGTGCTGGACCGGGACGCGGACGCCTACATAGAGAATCCCAAGGGGATCGACGCGCCCTTCATGATCATTGCCTTCCCGGCCACCGAGCGGTCGAGGGAGGATACACCGGCCGTGGTGCACGTGGACGGCTCGTGTCGGCCCCAGGTGCTCTCCAGGGATGTGAACGAGCCCTACTACAGGCTCATCGAGGCCTTCGCCGGGGAGACCGGGGTGCCTGTAGTGCTGAACACCTCGTTCAACCGTAGCGGTGAGCCCATCGTCCACACGGCCGAGCAGGCGGTCAACGACCTGTTCGAGGGCGGTCTCGACGCTGTCGTCATTGGCGACCTTATCGTGGAAAGGGCATGATCCAGGTGCTCACGCATACATCTTGTATCATGCCAGTTCATCGGCCAGTTCACGCAACGTTACGATCTCATATTTAGCGGCCAGATGTACCACGGCCTCCTCGATAGCGCTCACGGAGGTCTCCCGGGGCTGGACGCGGAACCGCTGCTGGATGATGCGCTGTGAAACTCCCTCCACAAGGTCCCGGGCGTGGAAGTTCACCACTAGGGGCGCTCCATCGTCCGCCCTTTGCTCCAGCTGACGCTTGAACCAGCTGAGACCGAAGGTGAGCATTGTAGTACCGTTCACAGGCAACCATGGGAATCCCGAGCTCAGGACAGGGAGTTCTACAATCCCTCCCTGGACGAAGGGTGCGCCGCCCCGATGGACACCCTCCCGGGACATGTAAGGCGGGAGCACGCATCGAAGAAGGGAAGAGTCATAGATGTATCCTTGCTCGGCCAGCACTGCGAGAGACCGCGGTGAGTAGTCGTAGTCCGGTGCACGGAAGCCCACTGGCTCAGAACCCAAACGGTCACGGATAGCCTCGTGAGCCTTGTGTACCTCCTCCCGCATCCGTGCCGGCGGGAGCGTCCCGAACCGATCAGGATGGGTATGCGTGTGGTTCCCCAGCTCATGTCGGTCAATACCGTCGAACACTTCCCGATCGAGACCTTCGAGCGTGCGCCCCACCACGAAGAGCGTGGCCCGACAGTCCGCCCGTTCGCACAGTTCCACTATCCGCGGAACGGCCTCGACCAGCACGGGATCGGCCGCGTCGGACGGTGTGGGAAGGAGGCCCATATCGGTCAGCAATCGGGGGCTCGTACCGTCGAGGTCGAAGCTCACCACAGCACGCGGTGCGCCGGTCATCGTCAGCCCCCCCCGAACCGGCCGGCCACCAATCGAGCGAGCATCGATAGGTATCTGATGATCATGCCCGGGCCGAGGTGGAACTTGGAGTTCCCCCGCTCTCGGAATGTAAGAGTGATGGGTACCTCAGCCAGCCTGAATCCCGCGTTACGGGCCTGGGACGCGGTCTCCACCTGGATGGTGAAGCCGGTGCTGGACGGCTCTATCGTCCGCCATACCTCGCTGCGCACCGCCCGGTAGCCCGAGGTCACGTCGGAGACCGGGAGCCCCAGCAGGAGCCTGAACAAAGGATTAGATATCCAAGAGAGCGCTCGCCTGAAGGCAGGGACGCCAATGACAGCACCACCCTGTGCGAACCGGGAGCCGATCACGAGGTCCGCGGCTCCCACCGCCGCCAGCAACCGGGGGAGCTCGTCCGGATCATGGGTCAGGTCGCCGTCCATGAACACGAGGACGTCCACCTCGTCCTTCAATGCCTTGGCACCGTCAGTGATGGCCACGCCCAGACCGCGGTTCACCTCGTGGGTGAGCACACGGAGATAAGGGTGCTCGGCCACTGATGCCTCAAGGAGCTGTGCTGTGGCGTCCGTGGAGCCATCGTCCACGACGAGGACCACGGCCTTCAGTCCCTCGTCTTTCAGGATGCGTGCCAAAGATGTGAGGAGGATCTCGACGTTCTCCTCCTCGTTGTACATTGGGATAACGATGCCGATCCTGTCCATCTACCCCTTCACCCCCAGCAATCCCAGGCCTTGGAACGCCGCAAGATAGGCACCAAGGCGAGTGTATGCTCGCGGTTTCGATAGGAACCATGTCATGACCTCGGCGACCTTCCCGGGCCGGAGATAGAACGTGCGCCATGCGGTATCCACGAAGTCGTCTATCTCCTCTGGCGAGAGGTCGCAGAGCTCCCCTTCGCCGGCTTTGGAGCTCAGTTCAGAGCCCTCGAGCAGGAGGTGCCGGTAGTATTTCGTAATGGTCGCATCCACGTCGTATGTGTAGGCCATGTTGCGCTCGATGGTAGCCGGGCTTTCGCCCGGTAGACCGAAGATGACATCAAGGAAGGTTAAATAGCCCAATCCCTTGGCTTGCGTCACGATACGCTGGCAGGCCTCTGCCGAGTCGGGCGCGCGGTGGATCTTCCTGAGCACCTCAGGGCAGGCCGACTGAACCCCGAGCTTGAGTGTGGTGCACCCCGCACGACGCATCTTCTCCAGGGGAGGATCCCGTTTGAAGGGAAAGAGGTTGCAGCTCCACTCGATACCCTGGTCGAGCCCGATCATCATGTCCAGGAACCGGTCGAGCCAGGCTGGATCGGCGTTGAACGTGTCATCGACTATGTCCAAGTACTTGATGCCCATTGTCTCGTGGAGCATGAGCACCTCGTCCCTGACGTTCTCAATGCTGCGGTAGCGTGGCCGGCCCCAGAAAGAGGGAGAAGTGCAGTATGCACACCGATTGGGGCATCCACGAGAGCAGATGATCGAGGTGAAGGGCTGGTTGGAGGTTATATTGAAGTAGTCGTAGTAGTTGTCCGGATCCGTGAAGGTCCGGTCAGGGAAGGGCAGCTCGTCCAGTTCGGCTATCTGCTTTCTGGGCGGACCGGTCACGACTCTCCCATTTCGGAGGATGGCCGTCCCATGCATTCCCGCGACATCGGTCCCTTGTGCAAGCGCCCCTGCCAGCTCGACCACGGTCCGCTCACCCTCCCCCTGCACGACCACGTCCACACCCGCTTCGAGGAACTTGTGCGGTTCCATTGATGAGGGTCCGCCGACGACCACAGGGAGGTCGGGCTCCCGGTCCTTGACCGCGCGCACGTACTCACGCACCACGGGCGCGTTGACCAGGGTGGAGTAGAATCCCACAAAGAGTGTGTCGGCCGCAACGGCCTCGTCGTACAGTCGCTCTGGAGTGATCGAATCGATAGTGAGGTCCAGGAGGCTGGTCCGGTAGCCCCTTGCTCTGAGCGTCGATGACAGGTACATCAGACCAAGGGGGGGTATCCGCTTGATAGCGTACTGACGGGTGGCATTGGTGAAGCCGATGTCCTGGTGTGTCGGACACACGAGCACGATCCGGTCACCCAGGGGGCATCCCTCCCGAAGGCCGGAGCGTCATAGCGTGGACGGTGAACGCCCGTCCGGTGAACACGGGTTTGAGCGAGTAACTGGACCTGATACGCATGTCGAGCTCGGCGTAGAACCCCTCGTTCTTCATATGCAGGTAGTACGCGCACCCCTGGGAACGGTAGCGCGAAGTGAAGACGTTCTCATCGAAGCCGACGATCTGTGTATCGATGGCCTCATGTCCGAGGAAAGAAATGGGGACGTAAGGAACATCGGAGACGAAGAAGCAGGAAGGTTCCAGCCGTCCCCGGGCGGTACCGAGCTCACGCCACAGCCCGTCCTTGGTCTCGATGGGTTCCATCAGTCCCCCTGTCCAGATCGCGTTGACACCGAATCCGAACACCGTGGCCGCAAGAACGATGCCCACCAGCCGTCTTCGGGCATCGGATCCAACACGTGCGGCCATGGATCCTGCGCCGAGACCCGCGAGCAGGCATATGACGTGGGAGTACGTCAGCGTGTGCCGAGCGTGGACCGACGTACCGACGAAGGCGTAGAACACAAAGAACAAGGCAAGCCAGATGAGGAACGGTGCGATGCGCTCACGCTGTTTTCGGTCACGGAGAACGAGCGCGAGGCCTACGACGGCCGGGAGCGAGATCCACACGGGACATCGGGCCCATGTCGGGCCGAGCCCCCATCCTGCATGGAGCCAGAATCCGATATAGGGGACGATGTTCGTGCGGAAGTAGGTGATGCCCAAGCCCGGCCACTGGCCATAGGTCATGATGGACTTCACGACCAGGGGCGAGCAAAGAAGGACGAATCCTGCCACTGGCCAACGCTCACCGGACCGGACGGGGAGCCGGCCCCGCCATAAGGTCACCGCTGCGAACGGGACGAGGGCCATGAGCCCCTCGGGTTTGACGTAGGCCACTAGACCGAATGTCGCCATAAGGAACGCCAGTGACGAGGGACGCCGATGGTCCTCCCAGGCGAGGAACGCGAGGCTCGCGAGGAGGACGGTGAACATGTAGATCGCCCCTGCCGCCCATGACGTGGAGTACTTCACGTGGAGCGGGAGGACGGTGAGGAAGAGCCCGGAGAGGACCGCTGAGTTCCGGTCGCCGCCCACGGCCCGGGCGAGGAGGTAGAGCATCGGCACGGAAAAAGAGCCCAGGATGGCGGAAAGGGTGAGGAGACCCTCAACAGAGAATCCGAACAACCAAGAGTACACCGTACCGAGCACGGACATCCCCGGCGGATACCTGCAGAGGTCGAAGTCAGTGCAGCCTGAGGGGGAGCCGACGACGCACTGCTCGCAGCGGTTGTGGAGGAACACACTACTGACCACGTTCACGTGGACGTACTCGTCCTCCCACTCAATGAGCTCGTGGGGCACGATCACAACACGAAAGTGGAACGCGACCAGGAACAGAGCGAGCATGAGGAAGGTATCGCGTCGGTCGATCCAACGCGATGCCCGGCGGAGAAATGGCACGAAGAAGAGGGCCAGTACGAGCAGGAAGCCCTCTGCCGCCAGAGGGAGGACACGTGCAAAGAATGCTGCATACTCTGGTCCCAGGTCTACTCACCTGGTCGGGATAAGCCCAGTCATCCATAAACACTTTTGGTTCCGAGAGCGGCTCACTCGCCGTTCTCGATGGTGCCGTCGCGGGCCCTCAGAACTAGGAGATCGCACCTCGTTGGAGGTCTGCGTCAGAAGCCCGTTTATATAGGTTGTTCCTCCGTTATACGGCGTACCTAAAAATATGGGCGGGGGTAGGTAGGGCCCCGGCCGGGATGACCGGCCGGTGCCTGGGGGGTGGCCTGGCCCTCTTTCAGTACTACCTACTCCGCGACGTACCGCACGTGGCGGACGTCGTCTGCGACCTCGGCCTCTTCCTTGACACAGTCCTCTATGATCTTGTGCGCTTGCAGAGCGGTCCAGAAGCCTTTCACGCTCTGGATGGGGTGGCGCCAGTCGGCCAGGACGCTCCTGTACTGGGATAGACCATAGCCCTCTGCGGCCACACTGATCATCATGTCCTCTATGGCCTCAGCGCTGCCAGTGATGGTCACGCGCATGCCCTCAGTGTTTATCTCCTGTGCCAGGAACCGGCCATAGTGGGTCGTGCGCTCCTCGTAGGGTGCGACCTCGATGGTGGCTCCGTACGATTCGGCCACTTCCTGGCCGATCTCGGCAATGGACTCTGCGAAGCCCTCCTGTCGGTCGTCGTAGACCGTGGTCAGCTCGTTTGAGTTGCGGAACGGCCGCGTAGACATCCATTCATGCTCCTTCGTCACGTAGTCGATCTCGACGCGCTCGATAGGAGTGTCGGTTTCAATCTCGTACATGTCTATTCCTCCCGTTCCACGTAGGTGACGGTGCGCTCGGCGTCACCGGTCTCCTGCAGGACGAACCGCTCGGCGAGCTCATCCTTGGTGTCCCGGGCCGTGCAGTAGCCTTTCACGCTCTGGATGGGGTGGTGCCAGTCTGCCATGAACCACTCCTCCTGTGGCAGGCCGTACCCACGCTCTGCGACCATGGTTACAAAGCCCTTTACGGCCTCCTTGGTGCCAGTTAGGGTGACCTTGATGCCATCGGTCTCACGGTACGCATTGGCGAGCGACCTGTTGGCACTGAGCACGTTGCCCTCGTATGAGCTGATATCCACGGACGCGCCGAACATGTCGTTCATCTCGGTGGCCATACCGTCCATGAAGTTGGTGAAGCCATCCTGACGCTGTTCGTATACCGAATGCGTCCTAAATCCGCCCAGAAGGCTGCTGTTGAAGCAATCGGTCTGCTCGGTCACATAATTGAGCTCGACCCGCTCAAGGGGGCCGTCGGTTTCGCAGTACATGATGATCACCCTGCTATTGCTTGTCTAGACATCATCTCGCTGGATCTCGTAGGTGATGTGGCGCACGCCGCTCTCGAGGTGCTCTTTCTCGACAACATCCCTTTCCAGGGCCTCGATACATCCCCGGGCGGAGAGGTAACCCTTGACGCTCTGGACGGGGTGGCGCCAGTCGGCCATGAATGACTTGTCCTGAGGGATGCCGTAGCCGGCCTTGGCGATGCCTCCCGTGAGCTCCTCGATGGCAAGGTCCGGACCGATGATGGAGACGCGGACGCCGTCGGTCTCGGTAAAGACCGCAGAGGACCTGCCGATGATGGGGTGCTTCTCCCCCTGGTAGGGTGTCACCTCGATGGCTAGGGAGCCGTCGTACCGGGACTCCAGCTCGGCGCCCAGGTCCGTCATGAAGTCGCTGAAGCCCTCCTGTCGGTCGTCGTACACGGTCTGCTCCGTTCGGGGGCTGAAGTACGCCGAGTGGAAGCTATCGGTCCGCTCGGACACGTAGTTGAGCTCGACACGCTCCAAGAAGCCTGTATCTAGTTCGCTGATCATGGTTCGTCACGTCCTGATGAGGGTGCCTGCGGACATGAGGCGTTTTTAATTATTCCCTTTGGTCGGATGCGGGACACAGGATGGCACGGCGCTACTTGCCGTACCGTCGCTGGCGCTGCTGGTAGGTACGGATTGCACGAAGCAGGTCGATGCGGCGGAACATCGGCCAGTAGGAGT
The DNA here is from genome assembly GCA_030753015.1 of Candidatus Undinarchaeales archaeon. Taxonomy (GTDB): domain Archaea; phylum SpSt-1190; class SpSt-1190; order JASMDC01; family JASMDC01; genus JASMDC01. The sequence goes on from JASMDC010000020.1 coordinate 38,438, forward strand.
CGCAGAAGTAGAGTTCCGAGTAGGCGCACTGCCAGATGAGGAATCCGGAGAGCCGCTCCTCGCCGCTGGTCCTGATGATGAGGTCAGGATCGGGGAGCCCTGAGGTATAGAGGCTGCTTGAGACGAGGTTCTCATCCACCTGGTCAAGCTCGATCTCGCCCTTCTTGACGCGTTCGCAGATGTTGTGGATCGCGTCCAGCACCTCTTGCCGGCCACCGTAGCCGATGGCCACGTTGAACACGTGGTTGTCGTAGTCCTTCGTGGCCTCTTGGGCGACGTGGATGGCCTTCTGCACTCTCTCGGGGAGCTTGTCCACTTGGCCGATGGCTTGTAGGCGGACCTTCTTGCGGTGGACGCGGGAGTCGCGCGTGTATCTGGCGAACTCCTTCTCGAATAGGTCCATGAGGCCCTCAACCTCCTCGGTGGGGCGCTTGAAGTTCTCGGTGGAGAAGCCGTACACGGTCACCACCTTCACCCCCAGATCCCAGCACCATTCGAGCACCTTATGGAGCTTCTTGGCACCATACTCGTGGCCCTTGAGCCCTAGACCCACCTCGGTCCCGAACCGGCGGTTGCCGTCCATGATGATGGCGATATGCTTGGGTAGTGGGAATCGCTGAACCTCACGCTCGAGCATACGCTCGTACAGTGCGTACACCGGACGAAGTAGCGGGAGGCCCACGGCTGCCAGCAGGGACGGATGACTTATAAGAGTTGTGGCATGGCGGACTGTCACAACCTATTTATTCTATCCCCGAGTCCCTTTTCTTATGCGCCTACGGATCCTTGTGCGAGAGGTGCTCGTTGCCGGCCAGAAGGTCACCACCTGGATAGACGAGGACTTGGAGTTGAAGGTCGATGCAACTGTGGCAAGTCTCCTCAAACAGCTTGAGGAGCGGCTCGCACCGATTGTCAACCAGGGCGCTCACCCGTTCGTCACACTCGAAGGAGAAGAGCCAGACCCGACATCCCGGATCAAGGACCTCTACAGGTCGGGGGACACGGTCGAGGTATGGCTTTGACCGCCGGGGATAACCATATAAGCACGCACCTCCAGTGAAATCGCCGGATGCTTTCATACGTCCTCGGAGTGATGAAGGACTTCTTCCACTTCTTTATGCCCGCTCAGGGCCACGAGTTCGAGACCCGTTCCACCGCTTATCCCCCCTGGGCCAAGGAGCTCTGGCGATATGTCCGTCGCGACATAGCCAAGGTCCAGTTCTCCCGACTGATCGCCGAGACCAAAGCGTTCAAACGGTTCATTGGCTGGAAGAAGGCCCATCTGGCGGCCGAGCACCTCGGTAGGATGGCCGATATCCTGCGAGGCAAGGACCAATACAACATCGATAAGTTCGAGGACCTGACCGGTATCCCAATCCACCGTGTAGTGGACACGCCCGAGGAGGCGTCGACCTTGTCAGTGGAGATAATAGCAGGCGAGGTCAAGATGAAGATCCGACCTGAACGTATCCACACCAGGGACGCCAAGGCCGAGCTGGAAGAACGATGGAAAGAACGATTATGGGACCGCTTCCAGAAGAACACGTCGATGGTGTTCGAGAACCTCAAGGAGAACGACCTATTCCATGCCGAGAGCTTCATGATGGACATCGTATTCCAGTACGACGGTCTCCAGCCCGAGCGTCGCGAGTTCATCAAGACCAGTTACCTCGATAAGTACGGCATCGACCTGGAGCGCATGCTGGAGCTGAAGGCCGACGAGAGGGAGCAGCTCAAGCAGTTCATCCGGCTCATCAAGGAGAAGAAGGAGATGGACGCCATGCTCGATGAGACGTTCGAGATGATGGATGGCCCCGACGACGGCACCGCTCCTGAAGAAGGTCACCAGGACTAGCGTTCCCTCACCGGGATGCGTTGCAGGTGGACGATCGTCCCACCTCTGTAACCAAGAACGATGGGTACGACCTTCACACCTGCGTCCAGTGCTCGATAGAACGTCTCCGCAAAGGCCGGATCGGTATCGGCCTTTGGTGCAAAAGAACGGGCGTCGGGTCGGAACACCAGGACCATGACCGCGGCAGAATCACCACGGTCGGCCAGGCCCATCAATATCTCCAGGTGTTTCCGGCCGCGGACCGTGGGCGCGTCCGGGAAGAGGGCAACACCATCCTCTGCGAGAGTGCATCCCTTCACTTCGAGCCAGAGGACCGAGCCGTCCGGACGGGTTATCCGGAAATCAAGACGGTGACGTCCGACAGTGACCTCGGGATGGACATCGGCAATCGGGCCGAAGGGCGAAAGGGCCATATCCCCAATGATGCGCTCAGCCAGGGCACGGTGGAGCCCCGAGTGCACGAGCACCCACTCCTCGCCGTAGCGCGCGGCTATGACGTCCCAAGCAGTGCTCCTCTTTTCAGATATGGCCCGTCGCACCAGCAACCGGTTGCCCGGATAGAGCAGCTCGTGCAGTCTCCCCGGATCGTGGACATGTACCCGTTCGCTAGGTAGGGTGCCCCTGTCCGTGTCGATGTCGACCAGCGCGAGGAACCGGTTCGGCCGTTCGACGAGGACACCCTCGGCGTCAACAGGAACATCCAGCAAGGGTCGCGGGGGCTCCATCCGCACCCTCCCGGCAAGGAAAAGTATAAATGCGCACCGGGGGGCCGCCCGTGACCATGCCCGAGATAGAGGTGGCTCCAGTGACCTATTCCGAGGTTATGGACCGGCTCGAAGAGCTCGGTGGTCAGTACAGTGATGTGCTCACGGTCGATCCCGCCGGCACCTCCCCCAAGGGATACGACATCCCCGGAGTCGTGGTCAGGCCCACGGGCGAGGTCCGTGGGACCATGATGGTCGTTGCCGGCCAGCACTTCAGCGAGGCCGCAGGCCCACCCGCCGCACTGGATTTCCTAGAGGGCTACCTTTCCTCGGAGGATCCGGTGTACCAGGAGGCACGGGAGCATATCGCCCTGGCGGTGGTCCCCTGCGTGAACGTGGACCGCTACCAGAAGAGGCCCCCCTGTTCCGACTGGATGGCCGACCAGTCGAACGCCCTCGACCAGTACCTCAACGACGGGTACGGCGAGGCTGGCTGGGCCACCCTCGAGGAACGGGCCGTGATGTCGTTCACCGATCACGTGGAGAGCGAGTACGGCACCATCGACGTAGCGATGGACCTGCACGAGACCTCGGCCAACCGCGGACCCTTCAAGGCTCTCGGCTACCTCTCCAAGCGATGGCCTGTGCTCCACCGCATCTTCGGGTGGTCCCCCAACTTCCACGGATTCCTCCTCAACCACGAGGCACCGCCCAAGGAGGAGGACCGCGGCTACATCGAGGCCGTGCTGGATGCTGCTGACGGCCACATGGATCCGATAAGGGAGAACGAGTGCTCACTTTCCCACACATACCAGGGCTATGCTGCTAGCAAAGGTGCCATGGCCATGACCACCGAGACCAACGAGTACGATCCCTTCGAACTGCGGGTGGAGGTCCAGGAGAGCTCCCTGGATGCGGTGCTACGCGAGCTCGTCGAGCGAACCCGGGAGTGAACCGGGGTCTGCTCGCGGGATATCCATTTTTATCATTCACATCTTTTGTGGTCCTTATGAGGGAGTGGTGGGTTGGTCTGCTAGCGCTGTCCTTGCTCCTCGCCCAGTTCTCCGTTGCAGGAGAGACCGATATCGAGGAGAGCGTCGACCTGACGTCCCTTGGCCGTGCTCGCACGAGTGTCGTATTCCATCTGCGCGACGGCCGGACACGTGACCGTGAGTCGCTCGAGGCCGCTTGCCGCCGTATCCCACAAGCGTTATCCTGCATCCCTAACGTCGTGACCATGCCCGAGGGCGAGGACGTGATCTTCGACATCGATGCGCTCCACGACCTTTCCATTCAATCCATTGAGGGTGAGGGCCCGGACCGGCTCGTGTTCCTCTCTCGTATCCGACCGCTCCAGTTCTCCCTCGGTACCGGGTTCGGGGAGATGTCCCGCATCCTGCTCGTTCGGTATCCGTCCCACACGACAGCTGTCGAGCGGGTGCAGGACGCCGTGCTCACAGCGACCATCCCCCTGGACCTCACCACTGCGGAGGAACTGGACATCCAGGCCCCGGATCCCGTCCCGGCCGGCGAGCTCGTACGTCTCCCCGGTCTCGAAGGCGCCCTGTGCGTTCTCGCCGTCCTCGACGACACCACGATCGTGGAACGACGCCTTCTGCCCGGATGCCAGAACACACTCATCCCCACCGTGGGCCTTGATCCCGACAACGAACATCGGCTCTTGGTAGTGGTCGTTGACATAGGGGCGATAAAGCGCGCGGTGGTCCCCATCACCATCCGTCCCGTCGAGTTCCATCTCTCCATGCTCCTTGACCGAGATCCAGTGGTCGCAGGGGAGAGCTTCACCATCGAGCTGGGAAGGCGTGTCGAGTCGTGTGTGGTGACCCTCGAGGACGCGGGAGGGCATGTGATGGACCGGCTCGAGCTCACTGAATGTGAGCGTATCCCCGTAGGCACCTCGTCTGGCATGGTACCAGGGATGTATATCGTCCGTGTGGACGCCACTATCGGTGGGAGGATGGTCTCGGTTGCGACGACCATCGAGATTCTCTCGTCCGGAATGGAAACGGCCGTCATCCACATGGAAAAGCGTTCGTTCCTACCGGGGGAGAAGGCCCGCATCCACGTGGACACCCCGGGGGACTGGTGCACAACCGCCGTATACAACCTGGACGGCATCAAGGTGAGCGAGGAAGCGACCTTCGGATGTGGGACCTTCGATATCCAGCTCGACGACGCCCTGCCACCCGGGAAGTACATCATCAGGACCGAGGTGTTCAAGAAGGGGGTCCTCACGGCCGTAGTGGCCACACCCATCGAAGTGAAGGAGTGGCGTCCCGCGATGCGGACTGCCCGTCACGAACTGTGCGCCCAGGGATTCCTGCCCGTCGACGAGCTCCGCATCCCGTGCATCGCGGAAGGTGACGTGTGCTCACCGTCCTCCCTTGCCACGCCCTTCTGCCTATGCTTCGCAGATGACGAGGCGACGGACGTGTGCAGGTACGGGAGCCCGTGCACGGCGGATGGTTGCGGTCCCCGCAAGCTCGCTGACCCATACGTCATCGTCAGAGAACCGGGCGGTAGATGTATTGCGAGACGGGGGAGCGACTCCCTATCCTGTGTCGAGGAGGGCGAGCTCTGCACCGACCGTTGCGTCTGTCTCTCTGGAAGTGGTAGCCCTGTCGCCACCTGTTCCCAGGGTGAGAGCTGTCAGCCCGATGGGTGCCAGGCAACGAACCTGCAGTTCAGGATCAAGGAGCTTCCTGTGAACCATACCAGGACCGACGTCCTCGCGAAAGGAGTAACGCTCACGTGGAAGGGCTCCGTGCTCTTCGACGGTTCGCCCGTTGTCACGCAGGGCGCGGTCACTGGTAAGGCGTTCCTCAGCGACCTCAGGTCATCGGGATTCGAGGCTTTGTTCGACGGATCATGGAGCCTTACCGCCACGTTCGCGGGCGATCTTTCGCCTGGAACCCACGAGCTCTACCTTGTCGTCGAGCACAACGGTTTCAGGCACGTTATCCGCTCTCCTTTCGAGGTCTGGTATCCCCAGGACGACAGCGGCATCATCCTCTTCATGGAGCGGATGTCCCCCACCCAGCTCTCCAGAGCCGAGCTGGGCATCGGGAGCCCCCTGGAGCTCATGGTGCGTGTACGTGATCTCGAGGGGCGTGACCTCGTCCACCTCCCCCAACGAGCGTTCACCCTCACGGCTGCTGGCCTTATGGCCGATCCCGTAACTGCCACGTATGACCATGTGGGAGGTATCTGGACCGTAGTGGGCTCCTTGCGGGGTATACCAAATGACAAGGATGGGTCGGTCCTCTCGGTAGAGCATCTTGGACGGAAGGGGACACTTCGCGCACAGCTCTCCGTGGCCGACCGTGCACCGCTCTCGCTCCGGATCCAGAGGGTCGAGCCCGGAACGATGGACAAACCACTGTTCTACGTCCTTACGACCCTTGGCTTCGAACTGGACATCTACCTTCGTATCCATGGAGCGGAGGGCATCACCAAGGAGAGCTTCGATATCCGGCTCGGCGAGCTCGCCATCAGGCCAGATATGATCACCTACATCATCAACACGCTTGAGGGCACCCGGATCCACATCAGTGGAGTACGCCTATGTCCGCCGGAGCCCCCCGATACACTTCTGCCACTTGTCGTGAACCTGGCTGACAGCGGAAGGTCCGCTCATGATAGTACAACGGTCCTCATCAAAGGCAATCCCGGCCACTGGGACAACGTGGAGGAGGTGTCGTGCTGATGGGACGGAGGATCGCACGCCAACGGGGCCAGATGACCCTACTGGGCCTGATCGCCATAGCCCTCGTGGTCCTGCTGATAGTGGGTGTCTTCCTGTATCGCGGTCGGACGGAACGTGAGGTCAGGGTCGGACGAATCTCATCGGAGTCAACTCGGGAGATGCTCATCAAGCTCGAGCGACAGGTGGACACACTTCTCGCCACTTCCATGTACGAGGCGGCCTTCGAGATGGGAGCGCATGGCGGGTACATCGCTGAGAGCGTGCCCCGCCTGAACCACTATGGGGTACCGTACCTGTTCTATCGGGGCAAGGTCGTGAACCTTCCCTCGGTAAAGGCCATGCAGGAGATGTACGCCGACGAGGTGAAGCGCAGGCTTGAGACGAAGCTGGCCGTGCTCCGGCGTGAACTCGAGGGGAAGGTAGTGCTGGCGGTCCCAGAGGTGCGCATCACGCTCGTGGACGACAACGTCCTCGCCAAGATGGAGCTTCCCGTCGAGGTGCAAGGGGAGACGCGGGCCCGGTCCCGCATCCCCATCTCCATGAACCTTCCCGTCCGGCTCAAGCGATTGCGCGACCTTGCCGAGCGCTATGTGCGTGACTACACGAGGGAGCGCCGGATGGAGAAGAACTTCCTCTACGGTATGACGAACGATCCCAGGATAGCCACTCCTGGTAGCGACTTGCGCACAATCCCGTGTGAAGGTAAGACCGTACTGAGCACCTATAACCAGCTGGTGACGCCCTTCCGCGAGACCGCACAGCTCGCAGTGTCGCTGGAGCTCAAGCGCGTGCTCGAGTCGCCCATATACTCCTCCGAGCACATCCAGTGGGACGTGGACCTCAATCCACGAGAGGTCGAGTTCTCCTTCGTGGCCAATCAGGGTGAGGGGACGTACGAGAGCACCGACACGATCCGCCTCATCCCGGTCCCGTTCCCGGCTGTGGCCCAGAGCGATGGGCTGTGCCTATCCCGGTTCTTCGTCCAGTACGATATCAACTTCCCCATGCGCTACACGATACGTGACGTCCAACCGACCTCGATGACCATCGGGGCCACCGAGAACCTCGCGGTCCGCCCGCTGGACTTCAGGTTCTACATGATGCCCCTTCTCCTCGGCGAGGACGTCAATGCCGTAGATGTCGAGGTGACAGCACCTGAGACTGTGGACGACCTGTGCCATGGGTCGTGCTCGGTCGACCTCACCATCACCAACTCGGACGCAGGTACCGTATGGCTCGACTCGTGCAAGTACCGCTATAGCGGTGGACGTCTCCAGGAGACGGGGACGGTATGCGGACGTCTCACCCTCATCGTCGAGCCTGACGCCCAGTTCAGCCTGGCCAAGTACGTGGAGCAGGTGACGATCATCGACAACATCCGCTCCCTCATCACACTCAAGCCCTTCAGCACGGTCACGGGTTCGATGATGGAGAAACGTCGTGTGTACTGCTCGACATTGATGACCGTGCGTGAGGACCCGTCGGTACCCCTGGGAGCTCAGGAGGGGACGACCCCCGGCACTGTGGAGGTCATCCTTCAACCCCTCTCGTCCCGGCTCGACCGACGTCGCGTGTCAGTGGACGAATCCGGCGCATTTGAGATCCCATTCGTGGTCCCTGGGCGCTATCTGGTCATGGCGGTCCCGTCTCGGAACGAAGCGGGAGTGCCCTACCAGGAGGTCGAGTCCGCGGGATTCATCCACGAGGTCACGGAGGGCCGGAACGAGCTGACCATCGAGCTCGAGCCCCTTGGCCTGATGAAAGTGGGCGACAAGTACATCGGTATCACGTCTACGGAGGTATGCTAGGATGAGCATGAGGAACACAGCACTGACGGCCATCCTCGTCACTCTGCTCGTTCTGCCCGTACTTGGTCTGGGAGTATGCGTCCCCGACGGCGCTTCGAACATCTGCGTCCCGCGGTTGCTACCGGCACCGGGCGTTGACGGTGGTGACGGCCCCCGCCTTGATCCTTCCCTCACCGATTGCTCACCGGAGCGTACGACAGCCAACATGCGTGGGCACCTCGACGACGTCGTGGGCGACCTCGAAAGGGCCGCCAGGTACTACGACGCGCTCGCCACAAACCTTGATACCATCAGACTAGGGTTCGACCAGTGGTGCAGCAACTGCCGGGATGCGGTACAGGAGTTCGCGGCCAAGGAGTATAGCTCCTGTGGTGGTCGGCTCTCGACGGCGCCTACACCCGCCGGTGTGGCCACCGACCCTGGTTTCGGGCCTGACGTCTGTCGGGAGGCCGTCGCCACTCTCTGCCCACCTGACGACCCCCGGTCCGCCTGGTGCACCGCGGACTCGGTCCCCGATCCGCTGGCGGAGTCATGTCCCCTCTGTCTCACTCTGGACTGCGTCTACGGCCATGAGTGCCGTCTCGGCGCACCGAACGCCGCTGCCCGGAGCTCCACGGGCGCGACGAGCTGCCCTCAGGAGCCCGATGCAGCCAGCGCTGCTGCATGCGGCGGCCTCGATTTGGGCCGCGTGTTCCCACGGCCGGGAGACGATGGGGATGGCTTCGGCCTAGATATCGGTATCTGCATCGATATCAGCCTCTTCGTCGATATCAGTGTGTGCGCCTCGATCGGCGAGGACGGTATCGATGTGGACGCGGACGTCGGGATGAGCGGTGATGTGGGCGTTGCCGTCGAGGGCGAGGTGGGCGTCGACACGGGCGCGGGTGTCGGTGTCGAAGCCGGTGCGGGGATCGAGGTGGGTGACGAGGTCGACTTGGACGCGGATATCGGGATCATCGCTGACGAGGACGAGGGTGGTCTCGTGGACGTGGACATCGACCTCGACATCCCTCCCTTCGACACCGGTGTGCCCCCGGACCAGTGCCTTACGCTCGATGACAGGACAGCGTGCAATGCCGGCGGTGAGCTCGATGTGTTCGATGCACCCGTTGGCACCATCGGCAGTGGGACCGACGATCTGGGCATCGAAGGATGCGTGACCGAGGGCTCGCCACGTACGTGCGAGCCGCCTGTGGAGGGCGAGGGCGTACCTGTCCCCGAGGAAGAGCCCGCACAGGAGCCCGAGGTCGTGGACTGCACACAGTGCGTGTACAAGCGCGTTTGGGAGATGCGCCCAATCGACGAGGATGGGATGGACTGCCTGGCCTGCGCAACGTGGTGTGATGAGAATTCACAGATGGCGGGGATCGTTGAGGGTGAGACCGTGGCCGACTGCCTCCTCTGCCGTAACTCCTGTCAATGGATGTCGGACCTCAAGCTGGTCGCCATCGACGGGGTGACCGACTGTAGCACCTGCGACGAGGACCAGGTCAGCGGCGTGATCTGGACATCGCCCATCAGGACTGTCGGCGACGCTTGGACCGTTGACTGCCCTGCCTGCGAAGTGTGGTGCGGGGACGGGACCATCTTCACAACGACCGACCAGGGATGGGTACTCGACTGCATAGCCTGCGAGAACCTGTGCAAGGAAGAGGAACCTGTGGAGATCATCCAGGAAGAGGGGACTCCGATGCGTATGAACGCGGAGCCCGGAACGTGCACCGAGCGCCAGTGCTGTGGTCCGCCGTTCACCTGCCAGGACGGTTACATCGACTTAACGTGGATGGTCACCGGTTGTCTCCCCGATGAGCACGAGTGTTCGCAGGTGACCCAGGCAAGCCTGGTGACCCGTCGGAAGCGGAACGCCATCCCATCCCCCGGTGGGATGCACGAGTGCCAGCAGAACGTCGCCGACCTCAAGGACGTGTGCACAGTCGAGGGCTCGGCCGTGCTCGGTGAGGGGACGGTCGATCCCTGCACTGTGGCCAATCGGCTCACTGGCCTCGTTGTGGACATCCGTCTGCTCGCCACGCGTATCGACGAGACCACCGTTCTCCTCCGTCGGCTCGCTGAGCGGCTCCGGATCGAGCACGCCCAGGGATTCGCCGATCGCTCGAACGCCACCGCGGAGGCCATAGTCCGGGAGCTTGCGGTCCTGCTCAGCGACGTCCCAACATCAGAGGGATTCCAGAGCGAGCTCGTGGGCTTCGTACGGTTGTTCCAGAGCGAGGGTTTCGTACGAGACATCTCCATCTCTGAATGGCAGACGGGTGCGGAGTACGACATCCGCGCCGTCACTGGCGGTGGTCCCGGCGACGGTCTCTGGAACGAGTACTGTTCTGGTCACCGGCTCTGCGGCGCTTGTGCGGGGACGAGCGGCCCGGCCGGGTGTCTCGGACCCACGTCACAAGGTAGCTACGTGGAATACCGTGGCAACTACCGCGGCCGCTGCGCCTCTACTGGAGAGGTTGCAACCGTGGTCGAGGATAGAGGGCTAGACACATGGCGTGAGCGCGGGGCCATCGATAATCTGGGTACCATCGACGTTGATGAGGACCTTTTCATCGACACTGAGTCGTGCTACCGGTACGACGTCAAGGCCGCGCTCGCAGGCGCGGGGTCGAATCCCCTGGAGTGCACCGAGGTCTGTCGTGTGTGCGCCGGGGTCGACCGTTCCCACTGCCAACCCCACCTTGGCGTATGCGTTTGCGAAGTGGGTTCCTGGTGGTTGCTCACGTCCCAGCGCTGCCGTCCAGCAGTCCCCGCCGGGGGACGGGAGCTGGCGTGCTGTGAGCGGGCGTTCGGTGTGGGTGCCGAACCAAGTCGCATCCCCCGTGGACCGGTGTGTGCAGGGCCCTTCGTTACCGGCGTTACTGTCGACTGGTGCCGACGATGGCCAGGGCTCTGCTGCACGTACCAGTTCGAGGAATTGCCCCTGGAACATGCCTGTCAGGCATTCGGAGCCGGAGGTGCAGGCGCGTGTACTGAGCTGTGCAGGAACCTCTTCAAGGACGAGAGGGCTGACATGTGCACAGCGCACTGCGACGACGTGGTGCCTGCATGCAATGAAGCATGCCTTGGATCAGGGGAGCGCGCATGTCTCGACGAGTGCTCCCCCTTGGCTGCTCCTTGCATCGAGGCATGCATCAAGGACCATCCTGAGAACGGGACCGCATGCGAGGCGGCGTGCTCCGCAGGCGCTCCCGTCGGCACGGTCCGTGCGTTCGTGACCCGGAGCGATGCACCGATCGCCCCCAACCAAGTATTCAGCAAGGGCGACAAAGTGGACGTCGGCGGTATCCTGAACAATACAGGTAGCATCATCGTCCGTGGGACCGCGCGCTTGCATCTGGTCATCATCGATCAGTGCACATGCAAAGAAGAGGGATGCATCTGCCGTGAGGAGGTCGTGCTACTCAAGGAACGCCCGGTGCGGCTCTCGCCCGGTCAGGGACTGGACCTCGGCCGGATCAGTTACATGCTCGAACGGGAAAACGTCTCGATCCAGGCGTTCATCGAGGTCGTGGACGAACGGGGCGAGGTCACACTCACTGGACGGGGTCCCATCTCCCATGTAGTACCTCCAGGCATCATCGCGGTCCGGGACGCATACTTCCTCGGCCCACGCGGGAGGACCACCGAGACCTATCCGGGGACGACGGTGAACGGTGCTGTCGTGATCGAACCCGCCGTGGTGCCCGTGGCTGTGGCGGTCTCTCTTGAGAAGGCTGGCGAGCCCGTGGCGAACGGGGTGGCATTCTATAAGCTCACCATGGGCGCACCGAGCCGACCGCTGACCACCGGCCCGTTCACAGCCGAGGAGGACGATCTCGACTCGGTCGTGAGCATCCACGTCAAGGTCATCGGCCCCGACGGGACTGTGCTCCTGGACAGAACCCTCAAACAGCAGGGAATCGTGCCGGGTACGTGCGGGACGGAGATGACCGCAAGGTGCCTTGAGCAACTGGGTACGCGTCCTCCGTCCTATCCCTCCGCGTTCGTCCAGGTCCGAAGGCTGGTCCTTACCGTGATGCGTGCGGTCTTCATGAACGCCGACGGTCGCGTCCAGGACACCGTTGTGGACGATGAGGATGTGACAGCGGCCGTGTGGATCAAGAATCCCCTCGCCACGCCCTTCTCAGGACGGATCGAGACCACAATCGTCTCCAAGGAACACGGTGCAGTGACCTCGAAGGAGGAGACGCTCATAGGCAACCGCGCACTGAACCCTGGCGAGGAGCGGCTCATCCGGACCGAGTCCGTCCGCGCCGTCGCCCCCGATACCTACGTCCTGCGGGCGTTCGCTCGTGACGGGTCTGGCCGGGTGTGGCTCGATGAGATCGTGGACGCTCAGCTCCAGGTGCTCCCCGTACCAACGGCTCCTGTCGCCCCACCGGACCCATCGGCCATCGCGGCGTTCGCCTCCATCGACACCACCATCGGGATCGGCCAATGCCGGTTCACGGTGCTGTGCACGGGCTGTTCGCCCGACTGTCAGCTACGCATCGACATGGAACTGTGTACGCTCACTCCTCGCGACTGTGACTGCGAATGCAGGTCTACTGTCGTCGAGCGTACCAAAGATGGTATGTCCTCTGTTTGAGTCCTACCCTTGTATCATGCCGTCGATGGCCGGTGCAATGATGACGTCAGCAGGAACGCTGTCCCGAGAACCATGACGATAGTAGCGCCCGATGCCAGGTCAAGCACGAACGAGAGCCACAGGCCTGCCACGGTGAGCACCATCCCCACGAGGACGGATAGAGCCATGAGCCGGTCGAGGCGTGAGGTGAACTGCCTGCTGATGGCAGCGGGCATGGTCAGTAGCGCGACCACGAGAATAACACCAACGACCCGGATGAGCACGACGACACTGAGGGCCACAAGGCATAGGAGCAGCATGTACAGAGCGCGTGACGGGGCTCCCGACACCGTGGCGAACTCCTCGTCGAAAGAGATGGCAAGGAAGTCCTGGTAGAACACTGCCACGGTCCCCAGGATCACGATATCCAGCGCCAGCATCATGTACAGGTCGGTGACCGGAACGGTGAGGATGTTACCGAAGAGGTAGCTGAGTAGGTCCGGGGCGTACCCGGGTGCCAGCCCGATGAAGATTATCCCCAACGCCATGCCCATCGCCCAGAGGATCCCGATGGAGGTGTCCTCACTGATGCGTTCCCTGTGACCCAGAACGCCGATGGCGACTGCCGAGACGAGGCTGAAGGGTATGGCGGTCAGAATGGGGCTGACACCAAGGAGATAGCCCAGGCCGATGCCGCCGAACGCCGCGTGGGCTATGCCGCCGCTGATGAACACGATGCGTTTGACGACCACGTAGGTGCCGACCACCCCGCAGGCGATGCTCACGAGCACGCTCGCCATCAGGGCGTTGCGCATGAACTCGTACTGGAGTATCTCGAGCATCACTAATGCCTCCTGAGCACCCGGTGAGGGTGGCCGTGGTCGATGAGCTGGATCGGACAGGCGTACGCCGCCTCCAGGCCCTCAGCTCCGCCCTCGGCGTCCCCGTGGTGGAAGAGCTTCCGGTTGAGGCAGGCGACCTCCACGACCTCCTCGGACATCACACCGATGTCGTGGGTGACCATCACGACGGCCATCCGGTCACGCAGTTCGGCCATGAGCTCGTAGAAGGACCGCTGCATGTCCGGATCGATGCTGGCCATGGGCTCGTCCAGGAGCAGGAGCTCCGGTTCCCGCGCAAGGGCCCGGGCAAGGAGCACACGCTGGAGCTGACCTCCCGAGAGCGCTCCTATCTGCCGGTCACCATACTCGCTCATCTCAACGGTATCGAGCGCTTTGGTGACCTTCTGGCGGTCCATTGTCGTGTAGCCGCTGAAAGGACCGCGGTATCGCCCCATGAGCACGACCTCGTTCACCGTTATGGGGAACTCCCGGTCGAACCGAGCGTACTGGGGGAGGTAGCCGATCCGCCGTCTCCCTTCCTCGGGCGAGGTGCCGAACACCTCCACCGTGCCGGCATCGGGCGGGATGAGACCCAGGATGACCTTGAGCAGGGTGCTCTTCCCACCCCCATTAGGGCCGAGGACCGCGATATAGTCGTTCTCGTGGATGTCGATCGTGACGCCCTCGAGCACCTGGCTGCCACCGAAGGAGACGTCCACCCCATCGAGCCTGACTATCACCTTCTCCTCAACCATGACGGTCACCGGGTGTGCCTGGAGGCACCGAGCCTCCGCCACTGAGACCGGGCTGCTCTTCTTAAACCTGACGCATGCTAGCGGCGCTCAGGAGAACTCCTCGACCAGTGCGTCTACAAGGATTCGCATGTCAGAGACGTACGCTCGCGGGAGCGGATCCAGGGGACGGGTTGTGCCATCGAACTCCCTGGCCACGGTCTCGGCATGGCGGGTCGAGAATTGTGGGTTCACGAAGACGAAGGCCAGATCGTGCGTCCGAGCGTCCTCGATGGCTTGTTGGAGCGCCTGGGGCGTCGGTTCCTTGCCCTCATGCTCGATCCCCCTCTGGTCGAGGCCGTACTCGCGGGCCAGATAGCTGAAAGATGGGTGGTAGGTCAGGAAGGTCCGGTCCGTCTTCCCCTCGAAGCTCTGCCGGACATAGGTGTCCAGCTCGTCGAGCTCTGTTAGGTACGCACCCGCGTTCGCGCGGTATTTACCTGAATCGTCCGGGTCCACTTCTGCAAGGCCTGCTGCGAGGTTCTCCACCATGCGCTTGGAGTTCACCGGGGAGAGCCAGACATGAGGATCGGTGCCCGCTTGGTGACGGAGCTCATCTCCGTCATGCGACTCACCAATTAGATCGATGCCCGCGGCCCCGTCGATTACGGGGAGCGACGGATTGACACCCAGGAGCTTGTCGAGCCAAGCGGTCTCGAACTCCACGCCCGATCCCACCTTGAAGTACGCGCTCGCCGAGGCGAGCTCCCGCATCTGCGATGGTGTAGGTTCGTATGTGTGGGGACTAGCTCCAGGAGGGACCATGAGGACGACGCGCACGCGGTCACCACCTACCCTCTCAACGAACTCGACCTGAGGAGTGAGCGTGACCACGACGACAAGACGGTCGTCGCTCTCGCCAGCGGGAGGACCGCTATTGCACCCCATGGCGAGCATGAGGAGCACCAGCACGACGTGCGCTCTGTACAGGTACGATCGGTCCGGTACGGGGCACGCCGCGGCCATGTTGCCGAGAGCTAGGTCGAAGTTTAATAACCCATGGGCTCCCGGACGGGACGCGGACCACAGGGGCGCCTTCTACTCTTCCTTATTCACGACCTCTCTCTCGAACCGATCAAGCACATCGTCCAGGTCCGGGTTGCCGATGGTGGCAAGCTCGTAGTGCACACGAACGGTGGGCTTGTTAATGGTCATGATGCGGTTTAGGTCGATGGGCGTGCCCATGACCACAACCTCAGCATCGCTCTCGTTGATCGTCTTCTCAAGGTCCTTCACCTGCTCGGGCGAGTAGCCCATGGCGGGCAGCACCTTCTCCAGGTGCGTGAACTTCTCGTAGACGTCCTTGAGCGAGCCTACTGCCGAGTCGCGGCCGTCCACCATCTCGGCAGCGCCGAACTTCTCCGCCGCGATGAGCCCTGCTCCGTAACCCATGCCACCATGGGTGCAGGTGGGGCCGTCCTCAACGACGAGGACACGCTTGCCCTCGACGAGGGAGACATCCTCAACGGTGATGACCGAGGCGGCGTCAACGATGGTCGCGTCAGGGTTCACCTCACGCGCGTTGTTGCGTACGGTCTCTATGTCTTTGTAGTCGGCAGTGATCTCTTTGCTGATGAGGACCACATCGGCGGTACGGAGGTTGACCTCGCCGGGGTGGTAGGCCAGTTCGTGGCCCGGGCGGTGGGGATCGACGAGAGTTATCTGGAGATCGGGCTTGTAGAAGGACACATCGTTGTTACCGCCATCCCAGAGGATTATGTCGGCCTCCTTCTCGGCCTCAGCGAGTATCTTCCCGTAATCGACACCCGCGTACACGACCATGCCCCGATCGATGTAAGGTTCGTATTCCTCCCGTTCCTCGATGGTGCACTCGTGTATGTTCAGGTCGTCGTAAGTTTCGAACCGCTGGCACTCCTGCTTCGCCAGGTCGCCGTAGGGCATGGGATGGCGCACGGCCACCACGTTGTAACCCCGCTCGATAAGCACATCGGCGATGGCACGCGTGGTCTGGCTCTTGCCACACCCGGTGCGCACGGCGTTGACAGCGATGACGGGCTTGGACGACTCGAGCATGACATCGTCGGTGCCCAGAAGCTGGAAGTTCGCGCCTGCTGCGAGCACGATGGATGCCTTGTGCATCACGTCCTCATGGGCCAGGTCGCTGTAGGAGAGCAGCACGGTCTTCACGTTGTGCTCCTTGATGAGTCGTGGCAGCTCGCCCTCGTCGTAGATGGGGACACCGTCCGGATAGAGCTCACCCGACAGCTGGGCGGGATAGGTACGCCCGTCGATGTCGGGGATCTGGGTCGCCGTGAAGGCCACTACATTATAATGCGCGTCCTCGCGGAACTTGACATTGAAATCGTGGAAGTCGCGCCCCGCGGCGCCCATGATGATGACGTTCTCACGCTCGGCGTCCTGATTAATCGTATCTTCGACATCGTACATACGTACCACTTTCCCTGGGATTGTCTTCGATAGACCCGTGCCCAGCTCGAAACAGCAGGAGATTCGGTTTATATGTGTGGGTTTTGGGGCATGTGGTACTTGCGCTTGGTGACAGATGGTGCTGTCCTGTGTCATAGTGACACGATGCCTGGGCAGTAAATCCTAATTATGCGTAGGCCTCGGCGGCCGACGGAGCGACATCGTCGGGTTCGGGCTCCTCGTAGAAGTACTTCTCCCCCACGAGCTTGGCCCCCTCCACCAGTCCCTTCATATAGGCGACACGGTCCTTGGCAAAGGCCGTACCACCTTTGGTGGACAAGAGAGTACTGTTCTCATAGCGGGTTATGTAGGCCTCGATGACCTGGAGTGAGTCCACGGCCTTCTCCCCCATGGTCCACAGCTTCTCACGGTCAGGATTATCAGGATCGTACACGGGCCGGGTAGAGCCGCCGTATTGGAGGGTGCGTACGCACCGCTCGCCCAGAGCGTCGATTCGATCTGCGTCTGCGAGGACCCGGTCCTCTAGATAGGACAGGGGCTCTCGTCCTTGGGGATCGTCCACGTAGGTCTCGTGGGAGAGGATAGCGTGTTTGACAGCGTCGACCTTCTCCTGGGGGAATCCGATCTCGTCGAGGATCTCCTCGGCCATCTGGGCGCCGAGAATCGGGTGCTGGTTTCCGTCCGTGGATGGGACGAGGGGGCGGGCCACGTCGTGGAGGTAGGATGCCGCGAACAGCACGTCATCATCGCCGCCCTCGATATCGGCGATGGCCTGAGCGTTCTCATACACTCGCCGCCCGTGCTCGACGCCGTGGCCGATCGAGTGCTGACCGTCCTCCAGTTCCGCGACAAGATCCTCCCGCCAGCTCATGAGGGGGGTCGGCAGGGGAGGCGGTTTATATACATTCTCCTTGCCCCTGCATGGCGCTAGCGAACATCTTTTAAAGATGGGGCCTCTCCTACCATCCATGGAAAGAACCGTAGTACTGCTCATCGCTCTGTGCCTCGTCGTGGGTTGCCTGGGTGGCGATGACGCTGGGACCGAGACCCCGACGGCCACCACACCGCCCAAAGTTCGCACGACGACTACCGAGCCTACCAAGGCCCCCGCCGCAACGGCAGAAACATCTGC
Organism: Candidatus Undinarchaeales archaeon; assembly: GCA_030753015.1. Classification (GTDB taxonomy): domain Archaea; phylum SpSt-1190; class SpSt-1190; order JASMDC01; family JASMDC01; genus JASMDC01. The sequence continues at coordinate 56,288 of JASMDC010000020.1, forward strand.
CACGCCCGCTGCGACGGCCGAACCGACAGAAGCGCCGGTAGCTACAGAGGCGCCTCCGACGGAGACGGTCGAACCGACAGAAGTTGCCACACCTACGCCCTCTCCCCTTGAGGCAGCGCTGGAGGCCGCCAAGGACGTGACCCGTTCCGAGGGCGATAACGTCATCAGTGACTACTGCGATGCATGGATGAAGAGCTCCTGGGCTGATCCTCCGGCTCTGGACCATGCGCCTGAAGTGTACGCCACCAAGGTGACCCCCGAGACAGGTCAGTTCCTGATCGAGGAGGAGGAGTACCTTGATGGTAGGACGCTCACCAAGTGCGACTGTCGCGTGTACCTGAAGTTCCTCAGCCGTGTGGCCGATAGCGAGGTCCGGGCCGACTTCACCGCAGACACGGACTGCAGCGTGTGGTCCCATGCCTACGGATGCAAGATCCTCTGCTACGGTGACACCGAGGAAGAGTGCAAGGCCAACCACAACTGCGCCTAGCGCGGACGGGTGACTGGACGCTGTGAGCGCGCCCGACGACGTGCGATCCGAGCGAACGCTCAGCTTTCCCGAGGGCTTCCTCTGGGGCGCAGCGACAGCGGCCTACCAGATCGAGGGCGCTGTCAGCGAGGACGGCCGTGCTCCTTCCATCTGGGACGCATTCTGCCGTTCCCCGGGTGCTGTCGAGGACGGTGAGTCCGGCGATGTGGCCTGTGACCACTACCACCGGTGGCGCGAGGACATCGCGCTGATGCGAGAGCTGGGCCTGCAGACCTACCGTCTGTCGTTGGCCTGGCCGCGTATCGTCCCGGACGGTGATGGTGAGGTCAATCCCGAGGGTCTGGTGTTCTATCGCCGTCTACTGGAAGGGCTGCATGAAGCAGGGATCTCCCCCATGGTCACCCTCTATCACTGGGACCTGCCCCTCAAGCTCCAGGAGCGGGGCGGCTGGGGATCACGGGACACTGTGGATGCTTTCGTCCGGTACGCCAGGACGTGCTACGAGGAGCTGGGCGACCTCGTCCCGCGATGGGCTACGATCAACGAGCCCTGGTGCGTGGCGATGAAGGGCAACCTCATCGGCGACCATGCCCCCGGTGAGAAGGACCTGTCCACCGCACTGGCGGTGGCGCACAACGTTCTGCTCGCACATGCACGGGCGGTGGCCGCCTTTCGTGACACCGGCCTCGCGGGGGACATAGGGATCGTGCTGAACCTCACACCTGCGACTCCTGCTTCGGGCCGTGAGCAGGACGTGGCCGCTGCCCGCCGGTTCGACGGATTCTTCAATCGCTGGTTCCTCGATCCGCTCCTTGCAGGAGCTTACGCGACTGATATGGTGGAGTGGTACAGCCGCCAGGGTGCCCTGCCACTGGTGTCCACTTGCGAGGTGGAGACGCTGGCCGAACCGATCGACTTCCTCGGAGTGAACTACTACTACCGCAAGGTCATCCGTGCGTCACGTAACGGCATGCTCCGACTCACCGAGGTTCCCCAGGAAGGCGAGCACACGACCATGGGGTGGGGGGTGACGCCCGAGGGCATCCATGACATCCTCGTCCGCCTGGCCCGAGACTATCGCCCCATCCCCATCTACATCACCGAGAACGGCGCGGCATTCCCCGATAAGATTGATCCCGATGGCAGGGTCCGCGATCCCCGTCGCCTGGCATACATCCGCGACCACCTGTCCCAGGTGCACCGTGCCATCGAGGATGGGGTCGACGTGCGAGGGTACTATGCCTGGTCGCTCATGGACAACTTCGAATGGGAGCGGGGGTACAGCCAACGGTTCGGTATCGTGTACGTGGACTACCCCACTCAGCACCGCATCCCCAAGGACTCTGCCCGATGGTACGCACAGATCATCAAGAAGAACGGGCTCCCTGCAGAAGGATGACGTGTACCGGGCCTATTCCCGCAGCGTCTCGTAGATCACATCGTACTTCATGATCTCGTACCCGATAACGGAGCCCAGCATCGCAGGGATGGTGGCATCCACACCGAACAGCTCGATACAGAGCACCATGGCGGCCACCGGGATGTTGAGCATGGTGGCAAGGATCGCCGACAGTGATACCACGATCATCATTCCCTCGTTCAGCACAAGCCACGCGGCCAGGAACTTCCCGAGGAACACACCGAACACCATGGACGGGAACACGAGCCCGACCTAGGCACCGGACATGACGATGAAGGCGATGGCGATAACGTACGAACCCCCCTGGGTGAAGAGTTCAGAGACGACCATGGGCCGTGCGATGATCTCCTGGATTGTGAAGGGCTTGATCCAGGAGAAACCGAAGGCCAAGCCTATCATCGCGGCGATCCATATCCCGAGAAGCGGCTTGAGCTCGGTTCCCACGGTCTCCATGAGATAGCCAACGAGGTCGAAGAACTTGATGAGGACCTTGCCGACTATGCCTACCAGGACGCTTGCGGCGACGATCGTCCAGAGCGATGATATGTCCACCGTCACGGCGTGGACGGGCTCGAGGAACACCGCCTCGGTGCCCGAGAGCACGTTGAACGTAATGAACCCGAAGAGGGCCGAGATCATGGCGGGGAATATGTAGGTGTACCGGATGTTCGAGCGGTCGAGGATCTCGGAGGCTATGAGGGCGGAGGCGATGGGGGTGCGCAACAACGCCGAGCAGGCGGCCGCCATCCCACTGATGAACAATACCCGGCGGTCCCGGTCCCCCAGTCCGAGCGCCCTGCTCATCCACGTGCCCAGACCTGCGCACACGTACATCAGCGGACCCACCTTCCCGCCATAGCTGACAACGACGGTGAACAGGGTGGCGAAGTACTTGGCGACGGCGTTTGTCGGGCTGATGCGGTAGTGCTTCTTCCACGCTGCGGCGTAGAGCACATCGATGTCGGTACCATGGATCTCCGGGATGAGTACGATCAGTGCTGCTGCGAACACGGTGACCAGTGTGCCGAAGAACACGAAGGAGGGAAGTGGCACTGACAGGGCCGCTTCGAACATGCTCTCGAAGGCGAACACTGCCGCCCCCGACAGGCACCCGATGATCAGTGAGAGGATGAGGCGTGTGACAAGGAAGCTGTACATGCGCGTCTCCTCGACGATCTTTTCTTGCATGATTAGGGGCGAGTAGTCGCCGAGCGAGGCCTGGCGCATATGCACCACGACCCTTGGGACGGGCCCGCCGTTTCTCCAGCACCTTTATGGCCTGGACCGTTGCCTTCTTGCCTGCCATTAACGCGTTGAACAATACGACCGAGCTTTTTTTATCTTGGTGCCCCAGCGAGGCCGGCCTAGAACTCCCGTCCGAACGCCCTGGTGCAGGCGGCGATGGTCGCCACGGAGAAGCACGCCATGGCGCCCACGTTGAGCGCGATGCTGTTGGCCCCTTTCCCGAGTATGAGGTGGCGCAGGAGGTCCACGCCGTATGAGAGCGGGTCCAGGGCCACGAGCGCCCCGAGCCACGATGGTAGCTGCTCGATCGGAAAGAAGGCGCCCGACAGGATGAACATGGGCATGACGATGAAGGACATGATGATCGAGTGCCCCTCGAAGGACTCGGAGAGTGCGGCGATTAGCAGGCCCAGGCCGACGATGCCCGAAGAGATGAGCGCCATGGTCCCGAGGATCGCAGGGACCGCTGCCAGGGGGACGCTGAGCCCCAGGAGCGGTGCCGCCAGCAGGAGCAGGCTGCCCTGGATCATGGCCACCGAGGTGCCCCCCAGGATCTTGCCCACCACAACCGACGTGCGTCGGATGGGTGCCACCAGTATCTCGCGCATGAAACCGAACTCCCGGTCCCATATCACCGACAGCCCCGAGCCGATGGAGGTGAACAGCAGGGACATGGCCAGGATGCCAGGGAACATGAACTGGAGGTAGTTCACGTTGTACCGGTCCGCAGTGAAGGCGGTGTTCAGCCCCGAGCCGATGAAGAAGAGGAAGAACAGGGGCATGGCCAGCGAGGATACCACCCGGGACTTCTCCCGGGAATAGCGCATCATCTCCCGCAGCCAGATCGTGTAGATGCCCCTCAACTCCGAGATCGTCTCCCCCTCCTGTGTACTATCTGTCGGATATGGTCCATGGCGTTCCCGTTCTCTGCCCGGAGGTCGGTTCCGGTGTGCTTGAGGAAAACATCGTTGAGCGTGGGGGTGCGAAGGTTCACCGAGCGGATACGGACCTTGGCGTCCCGGCACGCGTCCACTACGAGGGGGATCAGGGTATCGCCTCCTTTGGCCGTGACCATGAGCTTTCCTTTGCTCTCGTCCACGCTGAGCACACCATCAAGTCCCTCCAATGCGGTCCTGGCGGCGGCCACGTCGTCCCCCGAGGCGGTCTCCACGGTTATCAGGTCACCGCCCACCCCCTCCTTTAGCTCCGCCGGTGAGCCCGTGGCCACGATTCGCCCGTGGTCGATGACAGCTATGCGGTTGCAGAGTGCGTCCGCCTCGTCCATGTAGTGCGTAGTGAGGATGATGGTGACGTCCTTCTCCTTGTTCAGGGTGCGGACGTGCTCCCAGATGTGGTGCCGAGTCTGGGGATCGAGCCCAAGGGTGGGCTCGTCAAGGAAGAGCAGTCGGGGGTGATGGATGAGGCCGCGGGCGATCTCCAGGCGACGTTTCATACCTCCCGAGAACGTCTTGACGTCCCGGTCGGCATCATCCGTCAGCTCCACAAGCTGCAGCACTTCAGCTATACGTCGTGTTGCGAGGTCATTCGGTACATCGTAGAGCATGGCATGCAGCGTCAGGTTCTCGCGAGCCGTGAGCTTCGTGTCGAGGCTCGGGTCCTGGAACACGACACCTATGGACTTCCTGACCGCAAGAGGATCGCCGACAACGTCGACCCCATCTACCTCTGCCGAGCCTGCTGTAGGTATGAGCAGAGTGCAGAGCAGGGATATGGTAGTAGTCTTGCCCGCGCCATTGGGCCCCAGGAGGCCGAACACCTCACCCTTGGCGACCTCGAGCGTGACATCGTCGACCGCCTTCAGATCGCCGAAGTGCTTTGAGAGCCCTTTCATACGGATCATGGGCTTACCGGTGTTCTCACGCTCACCCATCCACTATCACGCAGGCTGTACGGTAGAGGGGAAGCTTTTAACGTTGCCGTCTTCCCGGAGGGATCCGACGTCCAGGACGTCGGTTTCGAGACGAAGGTACCTGCGAGGCGGCGCCATGGGAAAAAGGTTAATAAAAACTGCAGGGACGGAGCGTACTGCGATGAGGCTGCTGGTGAGCCCACGGAACATGGAGGAGGCCCGTGAAGCGATCGCGGGTGGGACGGACATCCTGGACATCAAGAATCCCGCGGAGGGCTCTCTCGGAGCGAACTTCCCCTGGGTGGTCCGGTCGATCCGCACTATGGCACCCGCCGGGCTCGAGATCAGCTGTGCCATCGGTGACATGCCGGACCTGCCCGGCACCGCGTCAATGGCGGCACTGGGTGCGGCCCACGCCGGCGCGGACTACGTGAAGTTCGGGCTCCTGGGACCGAAGACCGGCGAGAGCGCTGTGACACTCGCTCGGGCGGTCGTCCGTGCCGTAAAGGATGAGTTCGTGGATGTCCGGATCGTGGTCGCTGGGTACGGCGACCATTTGACGGGCGGCACCGTCCACCCCCTGGAGGTCCCGGGCATCGCAGCGGCGTCCGGATGCGATGTGGCCATGCTCGACACCCTGGGCAAGCGGGGCTCGTGCCTGTTCGATCACATCGGTGCCGACGGTGCGGCTCGCTTCGTCGACGCTTGCCACGACCACGGACTGCAGGCCGCCCTTGCCGGGAACATTGGAATAGACCATCTTGAGGCGCTGAAGGACACTGGATGCGACATAGTCGGGGTACGGGGTGCCGCATGCGAAGGGGGTGACCGGTCGTCCCAACTGAGGGGACACCTCGTTCGGGAGCTGGCGGAGCTCGTCAGGCAGGGATGATCCGCGTTCCCCCAAGGGGCTTGCCCGCTGCTATGGACCGAACGATACCTACATCTCCTCCGTGGACGAGGACAGCCTCCATCCCTAAGGACTCAGCGGCCTGGGGGAAGTGGTCGTCAACCGGCGAGTCATGGAGACGGGAGAGCTCGCTGGCCGCGATGGTCGCGTACCGTTCGGCCTGCCCTCCCTTGCTAGGATCGGCGGTGTAGACGCCGTCGACGTCCTTGGCAAGCACGACAAGTTCAGCACCGGCGGCGGCTGCCACGTACAATGCGATCGAGTCGGAGGTGACGTGCCACCCCTCGGGGATATCGAGAGCAGGGGCCACGCCCATTATGGACACGACCCTCACGCCGGTCCTCTCGCATCGCAGCTCGTCGATCCCTCCTTCGAGCGGAGCGTCCATGAGCTGGGCGAGCATCCTCGCCATGGACTCCATAGCCAGCAGGGCCATCTTGTGGGAGGTACCGGTGGAGAGCGCGAACCGATCGTCCAATGCTCTCACGGTGTCAGCGAGCCCGCCCCCGCCGGGGACGATGATTACATCATTGTCAGCTCCCGTGGCCTTGATATCGTCGAGCAGGGCAAGGAGGCGCGCCCTGTCACGCGTCAGGCTGCCACCCACCTTCACGACGAGTCTCATGCGAGCAGGTCCTCCCGTACCATGTGCGCGAGGCCCACGCTGGGGGCCACGTCCCCCGAGCCGTCGCCGAACGCCTGTGAGAAGGATCGAACGCACCCGATGCCCGCCCTGACGGCCGCCGGACGGGCCAGCGCTTCCGCCCCGATCCCTGCCACGATGGCCAGGGGGGGCGTGCTACGGATCCCCGCGCAGACCGTGGCGATACCATTGCGGACCGCCTCGATCTGCCGGTCGGCGAAGAATCGGCTCAGCTCACGGATATCGTCCGTGGAGAGCTGCGTCATGTCGGCACACACGACCCGACAGATACGGGCCATGGCCTCGGGCACGGTAACTCCCCGGCCGTCGAGGGTGTCGCACGTGTACCTCTCCTCGTCGATGTTCTCGAGGACCAGGTGGACGTCAGCGGACTGGGCGAAAAGCTCGGACGAGACACCGTACCTTATCCCCCCGATCTCCGCGAATTGTGAGACCGCTGCGAGGTTCGTCCGCAGGAGGCCGGTGTAGACCAGCTCGCCGGTCCCGAGCCGTTCGAGGTCCGTCCCGCCCTTGGGAGCGACTATCCCATCGATGATAGGGATGATGTCCGTGGAGGTGCTGCCCGTGTCCAGGAGGAGGGCATCGGGGAACCTCTTTGCGGCCAGGAAGGCCGAAGCGTACCAGTTCGCCGCGGCAACGGCAACCGGTGCCTTCCGTGCACGTGTGGTGTCGAGGAGGTGACCTGAGACATCCAGCACACGCACCTCTGTGTCCCGTGCGACCTCGTCGATACAGTCGAGCACATGGGACACGCCCTCCGCCTTCGTTTCATAGGTATCGGACAGCTCGCACGTCATGGTAACGCCGATCCCGAGGACGTCCGTGGGAAGGGAGGACACGACGCCCCTGAGCATGGAGGCCAGTTCGTCCCGGCGCTGCCATACCGGGAAGTATGTGCAGGAAGTCGAGATCGTCTCCGCACCATCGGGACCGAACGACAGCACGGCCACCTTGGTGTTCGCGCCCCCGATATCAATGCCGACGTACGAGGCCATGGCCTACACGCCCCCCTCTACGGTCCGCTTGTGTCTGAGCGCCCCCTGCTCGGCATGCGCTGGTGTCCTGCCAAGGTCGAAAACCATTCCCCCAGTGGTCCCGTCGATGCTCACGGGCGGTGTGCACAGAATGTCTCTTGGGATCGAAGTATCCTGCTCCAGAGCGACCTTCAGCACGCAACAGTGTCGGTCCGGGGGGGGGATCGGCACGTGCTCATCGTCGAGGTGCCCCACGAGCGCCCTGGCCTGCGAGACGCCGTACCCGGGGATCCGGGCCATGGCGACAAAGGAGGTCGTGAGGCGCGGGTTCACCTCCACTACGTATGGAACGCCGTCGGCAAGGACGAGGTCCACGCCGATGGGTCCGAACAGACCCGGGACAGCCTCGGCGCACGCGAGACCCGTTGCCATGAGTCTTTCTCTGACGACGTCGGGGAAG
>JASMDC010000021.1 GCA_030753015.1 Candidatus Undinarchaeales archaeon
ACCCCTCGTCCTTGGATGCCAGCTCAGCGAACCTGTCCAGCGGGCTCGTGATGCGTGAGAGGTCTCTCTTGCTCACGTGGGTGTAGATCTCGGTTGTCTTGCTGCTGGAGTGTCCCAGAAGCTCCTGGATGTGTCTGAGGCCCACTCCGTCCTCGAGGAGGTGTGTGGCGAAGCTGTGCCGCAAGCTATGGACCGTGACATCCTTGGTGATGCCAGCACGTCGCTTCGCACGCTCGAACACGTGCTGTACGCTGCGCACGTGTAGGTGGGGCTTTCCGTTCCCACCGGGGAAGAGGTAGCGTCGTGGCCGGGTCTCCTCGAGGTACTTCTCGAGAGCTGAAATGGCCACCTGGGACAACAGGGTGTATCGGTCCTTGCGCCCCTTACCGCCGCGGATGTGGACGAGTGCGCGCTTGACATCGATGTCGTCCACCTTCAGGTGGACCACCTCTCCGATCCGCAATCCCGACGAGTAGGTGAGCGTCAGGGCGGCCACGTGCTTCGGATTGCTAATGGAGCTGAGCAGACGGGCTACCTCCGCCCGGTTCATGACCACGGGGAGCCGGCGCTCCTTGCGGGGCCTGAGGTCATCGAATCCTAACTTGCGCCCCAGCAGCTTGACATAGAGGAACCTGATGGCGTTCACGGCCTGGTTCAGCGTGGACGCGGACACCTTGCGGTTCTCCACCAGATGCGTTAGATAGCGTCGCACGTCCTCGTTGTCGACGTCCTCGGCCTGCTTGTCGGTGAACTTCAGCAGCTCCTCGTTGAATCGCATGTAGGCCTTGACGGTCTTGGGGCTGTACCGCTTCATGACTAGCTTGCGCCGCATGCGCTCCAGCGGGGTCACGATGCCCATGAGGGCGGGGTCCACCTCGACGGTGATGTCAGGGAAGAGCGCCTGCAGACACTCCACCATGCCCTTGTCATTGGGGACGGTCCAGACCTTCTCGTCCACGTGCCACGCCCTGCCCGTGACGGTCCGGATGCGCGCGATGAGGTCCCTGTCATATGGGAGCGCCAGCGATATGCGGTCATCGTCGGTCTTCTGGAGCCTGATACGGGTTGTCATCTCGTTCACCTTGAGGATACTATGTCCTGCGTAGATGAAAAAGCACTGTTACCCCCTGAAGGGGGGACCTCGAGCACGCGTCACCCCTGCGGAAAGTGTCGCGTTCCCGCTGGTTGCCGGGATCATACGTGAAATGGTATGTCGTCCTTCGCCCGCGTGCTGGTCCGATGACGAGGTTCGTTAGAACGCGTTGTGCCGGACGGAAGACGACAAGGCCCCCGCGGTATTCTCCGATTACTGACATTGGGTCCGATAAAGCGTCCACCGTTCGTTGTCGGTTATCGCCCCTAAAGCCACAGGAAGGTCCTATCGAGGTCATGTACCGATTGTCGGATATCCCCCGCAGCGCATGTTTTCGCGACTTGTCACGTATGTCCTCCAATACCGGCCGCAGGCTCTCGGCCAGCGTTGAGCCGGTCCAGCGGGCTTCGGATCCGAGCGACATCCTTCGTCGTCATGTGGGTGTACTTGAGCGTTGTCTGGATGTGCTTGTGCCCAAGAAGCTTCTTGATGTGGAAGAGGTTCGCCCCGTCCTCGAGGAGATGGGTGGCGAAGCTGTGACGTAGCGTATGGGTCGTGACACGCTTGTCGATGCCCGCCCTGCGTCGGGCGCGCACGATGGCATGCTGGACCGTCCGCTCGTGAACATGACCTTTCCGTTCCCCCACTTCGAAGATCCATGTCCTCGGCCGATGCTCGCTGCAGTACTGCGTGAGATAATCGCGGGTGATGCTGGAGAGTACGGTGTACCTGTCCTTCTTTCCCTTCCCGTTCCTCACGAAGATGACCCCCCTCTCGTGGTCGATATCTTCAGGACGGAGACGGACGGCCTCGCCCACACGAAGACCTGAGCCGTAGAGGAGCATGATGATAAGCTTGTTCCTCATGATCGGGATCGCATCGAGCAGGCGGGCCATCTCATCCCTCCTCAGAACTATGGGGAGCCGCTTGGCCTTCTTGGGCCTACAGTACGTGTAGTCGAAACGTTTGTCGTACACCCGCCAGTAGAGGAACCGGATGGCGTTCGCCGCCTGGTTCAACGTGGAATCGGAAAGACACCTCTTCTCGGAGAGATAGGCAAGGAACCGTCGGATGTCCGAGTTGTCGATGTCCCCGGCAGGCTTGTTGGCAAACCCCAGGAACTCTCTGACGAACCGGAGGTACGCCTTGGCGGTCCTGGGACTGTACCTGCGCGCGACCAGCTCCCTGCGCATCTCCTCGAGCGGTGCGACACGGCCCGGTAGCGATGGATCTACCACGACTACGTAGCCATCGAACAGCTCCTGGAGGTCCTCAACGGTCCCAGTTGAGTCCGGGACGCTCCAGTGGCCGCCGTCCCTGTGCCAGCGCAGTCCGTTAAGGGACATCAGCCTGTCGACGATCCCTTCTCCGTCCGGGACCGTGATGCCGATCCTTCGGTCATTCATCCTCTCGAGCCAGACCTGCCCGCGGGGCCGGTGTACGGGACAAAGGGACCCTATCATCTGCTTGACAGCCATGAGATCGTGGCATTAGTGCATGGAATATACGTGCCAGCATAGCGGGATGCCGCTATTCCACCTTCGCTCGGTGCTGATCCCGGATGGGACGAAAGCCACTTAATACCTGACGACCACAGGAACGACGTGGACGGGCCGTACCAGGACTACACGAGCTACTATGCCAATTACATACAGGAATGGCTGAACCAGGGCTACACGCTCTACCAGGTGCGCGCCTATATGATCCAATCAGGGCACGATCCCGCCACCGTGGACGCTGCAATCCAATCGCTCCAGTACCAGGCCACCCACGAAGAGGCGGTGGCCGCTCCGGCGGAAGCGGTCGCTGCTGAGGAGGTCGCTGCCAGCAGTCTCCCGGTCCTATTGAGCATGATCGTCGTGCTCGTTCTTGGTGTTACGCTCATCGGATACCAGGGCGGCTACCTGGACGGGCTCACAGAGACCAGTGGGGGCGAGGGTGCTACACCGACGTCCGTCCCCTGGGAGACGCTGATGAACGGCACCGAGCCAGCACCTGCCGTCGACGAAGGGCCGACGCCCGCACCGACCGCAGGCCCGACCGTAACCGATATCGGCCCGACACCCACCTCCACACCAACGGGGACGCCGGCCCCCGGCCGCACCGATTGTTCTCTCATCGGATCGTGGGTCCAGACCGGGCACACCGACCTGGAGGGCCGCGACATGCCGAGCCCCTCCCCCCTCACCTACGCCATGGTGGTGCTCACCTACACCGGTGGGGGTACGGGGACCTTCGGATGCCGTGGCAGCTTCTGCAACAGGGACGAAGCGTTCACGGGCAAGGTCGTTGGCGGGAACCAGCTCTGCATGGAGATAGGGGGGAAAGAGACCTGCGTCCCCTTCACATTCATCGACTGTGATTCGCTCTACTACTGCTCGGCGGACGACGAGACCCTCGAGGAGGGCGAGCCGCCCTGCGCCAAGCTCGAGCGGGGAGAGGTACCCCCGGCAGCCACTCCCGGGCCCACAGCCGATCCCAATCCCCTGGGATGCTCCCTGGACGGCATGTGGAAGCAGACCGGGTGCGCTACCTCTGCGAACGAGGCCCTACCGTGCATGATCCCGGTGACCCAGTACGCCCGGATGCTCACGTTCACGGGCGACACGGTGAACTCCAACTGCGAGGGCGAGACGCCCTACTGCGACGGCCAGCCCTTGAAGCCGTCGAAGGTGAAGGGCAACAAGATCTGCATCGACATGCCAAAGCCCGACGAGGGCGAGCTCCCCGCAGAAGGGCTCTGCTTTCCGGTGATCTTCACGGACTGCGACACGATCATCTACTGCCTGGCGCCCCCCACGGTACAGCCCATGCCCGAGGGCATCAAGTATCCGTGCGAGAAGCTGGTGAGGGTGGGGTAGATTGCAGCCTTACAATCCTTCGAGCCGTGCGAGTAGCCCCTCGATGCCGATTGACGCGAAGCGGTTGAGGTTGTTGGTGAGCACGAGGAGACCGAGAACGAGGAGCATGAGCCCTACGACCTTCTCGAAGTACTTGAGCATCCACTCTGAGCGGTTGATGAAGCCGACCGCCTCGTTGGTGAAGGCACCCACGAGAAGGATAGGCAGGCCCATCCCCAGGGCGTAGGCCATGAGCAGGAGGAAGGCCATCCCCGGCTGGGTGATGGACAGGGCAAGGACGCTGATGAGGATGGCCCCTGCACACGGGCTCCACCCCACGGCGAATGCCGCCCCGAACACGAACGACGTGATATAGGTGATCGAGAACCGGTGCTTCACCGTCAGACGGTATTCCTGCTGGAGGAACCCTATTCTTAGAACCTTCAGGACGTGGAGGGCAAAGCCGATGATGATGAGCCCGCCGAGCCGCCCTAGCCAGATCTGGAGGTCGTACGAGATACTCTTGAGCGTGGTGTTGAGCAGCACTCCAACTAGGGCGAACACCAGCGAGAACCCAGCCACGAACGCCACGCTGTTGAGGAAGGTCTTCCGTCGTTCAAGTTTCTCCCCCAGAGACGTCCCGGAAAGATACGCGATGAAGCCCGGGAGGAGAGGGAGGACGCAGGGACTGAGGAATGAGATGAGCCCGGCAGCGAATGCGATCAATACACTGGGAGCGGCCATCGTCCATCATATCTTGGCGAGCTCTTTTGCATAATCGTCCGTTTTCCAGGGCGCTGGCTGGTTGAACACCGGTTGTCCGTCCACGAGGATGACCTTCGTGAAGCGACTGCTGACACCGAGCTCGCGGGCGAGGTCCTCTTCATCAGTATCGGTGTCGCTGTCCTGGTAATTGATCCGGAACGCGACGACATCAGGATCGTCCATCACGCCGAAGGCCGCCCGGGCGTAATTATCATCGGCCGCGCAGGTCGGGCACCAGTTGGAATAGAACTGGAGAAGGACCTTCTTCTTCATGCGCAATGCTAAGTCGTAGTCCGCCTTGGTGAACACCAGGTATTTCGTGGTGGTCCCGGCGAGCACCTCGCCGGTGAACGATACGGCCTCTGCGGTCGTGTCCCCGGCGGCCGCGCCGGGCAGGTAGATGCCGTCGTCCCGGACCTCGATCGCGATGGCCTCGAGCGGTGCTGCGGCAGGACCCTGTTCCACGGCGCCATCGTTCGGATCGAACTTGGAGTCGTGCCATTGGCATACGATGGCCTCGCCCTGGAGCTCGTTCGGTCCGCCCTTGTGGGTGCAGCGGTTCATGTAGGCGCGGTAATCGCCGTTGAAGTTGACCAGGATGGCCTTCTCGCCCTCGAGATCGAACTCGAACGTGGCACCAGAAGGTACATCGGCGAGGGTGGCGATGAGGACGCCGGAGGGTTCCGTCGGTGTGGGCGTGGACTCTGGCGTCGGGACCGGTGTAGGTTCTGGTGTAGGCTCGGTCGTTGCCGTGGGTGCCGTCGACGGCGCTGGCGTCAGTGTGGGTTCTGACGTCGGCATTGGATCGGGTGTCGGTGTTGCCGTTGGCTCAGGCGTCGGGACCGGTGTGGGCTCGGCAGTTGACTTGGGTGCCGATGTCGGTACGGGTGTCGGCGTATCGTCCCCCGCGGGCATAGGGGCGGACGACGTCGGCGCTGGCCCGGTCGATGGGTCAGTGCCCGTGCATCCGGACAGGAACAGGCAGCATACGAGCAGTGTCATGATCCGTACTATGTACTTCTCTTTGAGCATGGAGCATCAACCCTTCTACATACTATCCACGAGCCGATAATATAACTCTTCTAGTATACAAAAGGAAAGTACGGGAACTAGCCGTAGATGTAGTTCCACACCGCGATCATGGTGCGTCTGCCATCGGCGTTCCGCTCCCCCGTCTCGTCACGGAGGGCAGCGCCCAGACCGCTCACCCGCTCACTGGGGACGTTGCGTATCGAGGGGAGGACGTTCCCGGCCGTGAACCGCTGGCGCTGGCGTGTAAGCTCCTCGTCGTTCTCCGGCAGATGGAAGAAGAACTGGGTGTCCCGCAGCCCGTCGGGCAGCTCCCTGCCCGCGTTGTCCACGGAATGGGGGAACCGCTCGGGCCACCGCGGATCGGGCGGGTACTCACTGGTCGCAGCGATCCGGACGAGCACGACCAGCAGGAGGAGCGCCACGGCGATATGCAGCGGGCGTGATCCGCGCACACCGGCCAGGACCAAGAGCGCCATGGCAGGGTAGATGGGAAGGAGGAAGGTCATCTTCAGCTCGGACCAGTTCTCCTGCGGAAGGAAGAACACGAAGTAGGGGAGGACCCATAGAAGGAGAAGGACGGTGGCGGCGCGGTCGTCCCGCCAGAGGAAGGCGATGCCCGCGAGCCCCAGCGCAGAGAGGACGAGGCCGAAGGAGCGGATGACGGTGAGCGGCAGGAGGAGGAACACCGGGAGGGGGAAGTGGGGTGTCCGGACCACCTCGTCGTAGAACGGCCAGTTGAGCATCCCGTTGAACTTGAACGGTGTCCCCAGGAGCGGAAGCTTGTGATCGAACTGGGGGCGCCATCCATCGTACCCCGTGTACATCGCGGCGTGGGTGAACATGCTGCCGAACGCGTAGTGGTTCCACGCGAGGAAGGGGGCGTTGAGGATGAAAGCCGTTGCCAGGAGCAGCACCAGCCGGCGCCGGTCCCAGGGCCGGGTCGCCCATATCACTGCCGGGACGAAGAGCAGTGCGATGTTACGTACACCGCCCAGTGTGCCCAGGAGCAGGCCTATTACCGCCCACTGCCTCCCCCGGGGCCGGTGGAGCAACAGCATGGTCATCACCGCGCTCATTGACATGGCGATGGCGTTGGGATTGAGGGTGTCCGCGGTGAGCACGAACCCGTTGAACCCCAGGAGCGTAGCGGCGGCGATGCCCATCCACGGTGAACCGAAGAGCAGCCGGGCCGCCAGATAGACCGCGGCTACGCTCAGAGCGTGGTAGCAGGCGAAGGCCAGCCTGAACCCCACGTCGCCCAGGAGAAGAGCATGGACCGAGACCAGCACGCCCGCGCCCAGGCGCTGGTCCTTTGTGATGATTCCGTAGGTGGTATCGTCCCTGAGGTTATCGAACAGCTTTCCGGCCAGGGTGGCGTTCAGTAGGAGATTGCCGTTCATGTCCACGAAAGCGATGGGCTCGTCGATGATGAACAGGGCGGGGGCCACGATGTAGGTGTCCCAGTAGCCAAGGGCGGTCCCCTCGTAGA
The DNA here is from genome assembly GCA_030753015.1 of Candidatus Undinarchaeales archaeon. Lineage (GTDB taxonomy): Archaea > SpSt-1190 > SpSt-1190 > JASMDC01 > JASMDC01 > JASMDC01. The sequence continues at coordinate 7,220 of JASMDC010000021.1, forward strand.
GCGTACCCATCAGGAGAAGGAGCGCCAGCGTCAGAGCTGCGGCCCCGCCGTCCCCGGAATCGCCCCAAGAAGGTGCCTTCGGCCGACGGACGACAAGGGCCAGCGGGGAGAGGAGGGTGGCGAGAGAGAGCACCAGCGGCACCGACACGACCGTACCGGTCAGCCAGGCGAACAGGAAGGCGCCCACCGGCATCGCGAAGAGACCGATGGACAGGCCCGTCACGAGGGTGAAGAGGAGCGTTCGGCCGGGATAGAGGGCGAGCGCCCACAGCATCCCCGGTACGAGGAGGGCGTAGGTCCAGGTCAGGAATCCGGCCAAAAGACCCCCTGCCTGTCCGAGCATGAGGTGAACTACCCCTGAAACGTTTATAATGATATGGCGCGAAGGTATCTGGATTGCCAGGAGGCTGATTTGTTACTACTCTCAGTAGGAGGAGAATAATATAATGCATCCCAACCTACATATCCTTGTGGTGGATGGCGGACATGAAAGTTCTCCATCTACTATCAGGGCGGGGACCGCCCGCAGTGCCCGTGGAGCCGGGAACGGCGTGGAAGCGGGAAGCTCCTGTTCAAGTAAGTGGGGCAGTTCACTAAGGTGACAGGCCCCATCCCGACCATGGCACCCTCCATACTGCTGGTGAATCCGCCATACCAGTCGCGGACCGAGGCCATCGCCCAGATCTCGGTAGGGCCCCCGCTCGGGCTTGCTTACCTCGCCGCGTCCCTTGAAGTGGCCGGTGTACCGGTGGACATCCTCGACGCCAACGCGCTCCAGCTCTCCGAGGAGGAGACGCTCCGTCGGGTGCTGGACGCCGAACCGGACGTGGTGGGGCTCACCGCCGTCACGCCCACAGCGGACCTGTGCGCCCGCATCGCCCATGGCGTCAAGACACTGCGGCCAGAGGCGACCACCGTGCTGGGCGGCATCCATGCCAGTATGGTCCCCGACCAGACCCTCGCTCGGCTCCCGTCGATCGACCTGCTGGTGCGGGGCGAGGGCGAGCGCACCCTCCCCGAGCTTGTGGACTCGCTCCCGGGAGGTGCCGGCAAGCTCTCCCGGGTGGCCGGGGTGTCACTCCGCAAAGGCAAGAGGATCGTGCACGGGCCTCGACGGCCGCTGGTAGATCCCCTGGACGACCTGCCCTTCCCAGCCCTCCATCTCCTGCCCATGGAACGGTACAGGGCGCCTGAATCTGATCATTTCTCCACGGTCATCGCCGTCCGCGGCTGCCCGGGCCGGTGCATCTACTGCTCATGTCCCTGGGTGTTCGGCGGGACGCTGCGCACACGCTCCCCGCAAAACGTCGCCGAGGAGATAGAGCGGGATCGGCGGGAGTTCGGTGTCAAGCTGATCTCCTTCCTGGACGACACGTTCGCCGTGAACAGATCATGGGCTCTCGAGCTGTGTCATGAGCTCGTGGACCGCGGTCTGCCCGACGATCTGCGCTGGAAGGCCCTCACGCGGGCCGATACCGTGGACAAGGAAGTGCTGGCCGCCATGCACGAGGCGGGGTGCGATCTCATCGAGTTCGGTATCGAGTCGGGCTCCCAAAAGCTCCTGGACGCCATGCGCAAGGGCATCACCGTGGAGCAGATCAAGAACGCATTCACCCTGGCGCACGACGAGGGTATCAAGACCATGGGATTCCTGATGCTGGGGCTCCCGGGGGAGACCCAAGAGACCCTGGAGGAGACGCTCCAGCTCGTCCAGGAGGTCGACTGCGACTATCTCCAAGTATCCTTCGCTACGCCCTACCCGGGCACCGGATTGCACGCGTGGGCCGAGAAGAACGACCTCCTGCAGACAGATGACTGGGAGCGGTACGTGTTCCTCAACGAGACTGTGATGGAGAACCCCACCGCACCACCCGAGTTGCTCCGGGAGTACTGGCAGCGCATCAACCGGGCGTTCTACCTGCGCCCAGGGTACGTAGTCCGGCAGACGCTCGCCGCTCTGAAGGGTGACGCCCAGGTCCGCACCATGGCGTGGGCCGGCGCCAAGACCGCCCGCCGGCTCCTCGACCGCGGGTGAGACCATGGACCCCCTCACACACTACATGCTCGCCCTCCTCGTTGCATCTCGACAGGGACTGGACCGGGAGCGCACCCGCGCGTTCCTGGTGGCCAGCTTGGTACCGGACATCGATCTGGTGATGGTGGTGTTCGGATGGAGTGTACTGACACGCACCCATGCCACAGTTCTCGGCAACCTCACCGTGCTCCCCGTGCTCGCGGTAGTGGTCGCCTGGCTGCTCTCGCGGAATCCGGGGCGGTTCCGTCGCGTCCTGCCCGTGTGCCTCGCAGGTGTGCTGCTCCACACCGCCATCGACCTTGGCGTGGGCCTTCCCATCCTCTGGGAGGGCAACGCCCGTTGCCTGCGCCCGTTCTCGGAGGCAGTGTGCCTGGTGTCGACGTGGGGGCTGTTACCACGGGAGATGTTCATCGCCGCCCAAATCCTGCTGCTTGCTGTCGGGTGGGGCGGTTTCGCGGTTATGGTCTCTAGGGGCGTACGGCCCTGGGCAGCGCTGCGCGCCCCGCCGGAGGATGGGAATTAAAACGTTTGCCCCCCTTCCCGTGACCGTGGTGGACGTCACCTTCGTCCGGACCTCGACGCTCCTGCTGCGGTTCGAGGAGCTCACCGTCCTCACCGACCCCTGGTTCTGCATGCAGCTGCGGGGACTGCCCTGCTACCAGCGCCCCGGTATCGAGCTCGAGGACCTGCCTACGATCGACCTGATCATCGCCTCCCACCTCCATCCCGACCACTTCGACCGTCGCTCCCTGAGCCGTATGGACCTGGGTGGCACCAACATCCTCGGGCCGGAGGGGACGGCGCGGTTCGCTCGCGACCTGGGGGCGAAGGCGGTCGTGGACATGGTCCCTGGCGAGGTCCACAAGCAGAGCGGAGTGACCATAACCGCCACCGAGGCGGACCATCCCGACGGCGAGGTGAACTTCGTCCTCCAGGACGGGTCCACGACCATGTTCTTCGGCGGCGACACGAAGTACCATCACGGGTTCACCGATATCGGCCGACGCTTTGCCATCGATGTGGCCATGCTCCCCATGGGAGGCTCCCGGGTGCTCGGCCGTCGCATCGTCATGACACCCGCCCAGGCCCTCCAGGCGGCGGTGGAGCTGGGCGCGCGCATTGTCGTTCCCATTCATGAGGGCGGCGCCTGGATGAGCCTACCGCCCCTCTCCTTCCATTCGGGACGGCCCCAGGAGCTGGAGCAGCTGGCGCGGGAGCGGGAGCCCGGCATCGAAGTGCGCACCCTGCGACCGGGGGAGATGGCTAGGTTCTGACGTCCCGGGAAAAAGTAGCGTAGATGGTACTAAAGCATGCTTTAGTACTATCCGGACAACACTTCATCGCATTTCGTTCGTCCGGCTATTCTTCCTCGCCCTCATCGTCCGCAGGGCAGGTGGCCGTCTCCTCGTCGGCCATATCCGGCATCTCACCCGAGGATATGTCGAACAGCAGCACGTCCGCTTTGTAGGAGAGGGACATCACCCCGACCACAACTGCGGTCCAGTAGGCGCACAGCCGGTCGATGACCACACCCACCTTAGCTATGTCGCTCGGCACACCGTGCACCACGAGCAGTCCGACCATGGTGCCCTCGGTGACAACGAGCCCGCCGGGAATGTAGGACACGACGCCCAGTAGGAGGCCGAGGCAGTAGGTCAGGCCAACGGCCATCGGCGTCACATCTGCACCTATGGCGACGCAGATGAACCACATCCGTGCGACCTGACTCGCCCAGATCAGTACCGTAATCCCTAACACAGTTGGGACGCTCACACGACGCGCCACCGAGAGGAACGCGGGGATGCTCTCTTCAATCTTCTGTGCCCCGCGCGCGCACCCGGGAACCCCGCACCTCCCTCCAAAGGAGATCACCCGGACCACAAGCACCATCACCGCCCGGTGGCGCACCGAGAGCACGAGCACGGCAACAAGGAGGAGGGTGAACCCGACCGTTATCCGGGCAGCGTCCCCGAAAGCGCCCAACTGCGTACCCATACCGGTCACGAGCCCCAGGAGGATGAGGGAGGCCATCACGGACAGGTCGCACGCGCGCTCGATGAGGAGCGCGGCGCCGGAGTGGGATGCGTCGATATGACTGATACGCTTGGAGAGGTACAACCGGAACACCTCGCCGGCACGGCCGGGAGTGAGGGTCGAGAGCAGGAACGCACCACTGATCTGGAAGAAAGCATCTGCGAAAGAGAGCTCGTACCCCAGGGACGACATGAGCAGCTGCCAGCGGTAGGTGGATATCACGTTGAGGAACACGATGGTGAGCGCTGCGGCGACGAGATGGCCGGGCTGCGCTCCGGACACGAGCTCAATCAGGCGATCGGGGCCGACCGACCACAGCATGACGGCGATGACGGCGGCACCCAGGGCACAGGTTAGCAGGAGCTTTGTGTTCAGGCGGTCCACCTGTCCAAGTGACAGGCGTCGTTCCTATAAGAAGTTACTCTCATCCTCTGTCTGCCACTGCTCACGGCTCGTCATCCTCGTCCGCCGGACAGGTGGCGGTCTCGGCGTCCGACAGGTCCGGCAGCTCGCCAGAAGACAGGTCGAACAGCAGCACGTCCGCCTTGTAGGATAGGGCCATACTCCCGACGAAGAGGGCCAGCCAGAACGAGAACACCCGCTCGATGAGCACGGCGATCTTGGCCTGCATGCCGGGCACACCGAACAGCCCGAACAGCATGACCATGGAGCCCTCGGTGACACCCAGCCCGCCCGGGACATAGGACACGATGCCCAGCAGGAGGGAGAGACAGTACACGAACCCGATGGTCACCAGATGGACGTTGACGTCCAGGGCCTTGAAGAGGACCCACATGCGCGCAGCATCGAGCACCCACACGCACGCCGTGAGGCCGAGGATGAGGGGGAGGTTGATCCTGCCGGCGACCGAGTGGAAGGCGGGAGCGCACTCATCGATCTTCTTGGCGCCACGTTCACACCCGGGCAGCCCGATCCGGCCTCCCAGTTCGAGCACGCGGACCACCATCGCCAGCACGCCCGGGTGGCGGACCGAGAGCACGATTACCGCGATGACCGTCATCGTGAAGGCCACGGTGGCATACGCTGCGGATGCGTAGTCGCCAAGCTGTGACTCGAGGCCGGTCACCAGCCCCAGGAGGATGAAGGAGGTCATCACGGACAGGTCGCACGCGCGCTCGATGAGGAGCGCGGCGCTTGAGTGGGAGACGTCGATACAGCTTATGCGCTTGGCGGCGTAGAGCTTGAACACCTCGCCGGCACGGCCGGGAGTGAGGGAGGAGACCACGAAAGGTCCGCTAACCTGGCAGAATACGTCGACGAACCCCGCGTCATAGCCGAGCTGACGGAGGAGCGTGTACCATCGGACGGTGTTGATGATGAGGGTGATGACTACGAGGATCACACCGGCCAGCAGGTAGTCGTTCCGGGCCGTCGACCACACACGTGACAGTTCCGCCGGATCCTCCGTCCAGAACATAGCTATAGCAACGGCTAGTCCCAGGACGACGGTGAACACGAGCTTTTTGTTCAGTCACTTCACCAGTCTAGGCACCCACGATAATGGTTATATAAACTTGCCCTGAACACTCGCGCCATGGACATCCTGGGCGTGTGGGACGGTCATGACACCGGTGCCTGCGTGGTCCGCGACGGACGGGTGATCGCCGCCGCCAACGAGGAGCGGTTCACACGGCGCAAGCTCGAGGTCCAGTTCCCCCACAAGGCCCTGTCCTGGTGTCTTGGGGCCGCCGACCTCAGACCGGCGGACGTCGAGGTCGTGGCCGGGTGCACATCCGACTTCTCGGTCACCCTGGGTCGCGTGTGGCCCAAGGTGAAGGAGGACTACTATCCGGTCCGCCGTCACAAGGTCGACCCGCCCTGGAACGTCGAGATCAACCGGCTCATCCAGAACGCCACCGGAAAGCTACGGTCGAACAGGATGTTCCACGCCCTGTCGAAACGGGCGCTGCGCAAGGAACTGGCACGGGCCGGGTTCGACCACGATTACATCCTCCACATCGTCGACCATCACGAGGCCCATGCTGCTGCTGCGGCCCTCTGCTCGGGATTCCGTAAGAGCCTGGTCGTCACCATGGACGCCCTGGGCGACGGGATCTCCACCACGATTGGCATCGGCGAGGACGGCGATGTCAGGAATCTGGAGACTATGGCGACCCGCGACTCACTGGGTCTGTTCTACCAGGAGATCACCCACCTCATCGGCATGCGCATCCTCGAGGACGAGGGGAAGGTCATGTCGCTTGCGGACTTCGCCTACGGGGTGCCCGATGAGAAGAACCCCTTCCTCGACCTCTACGAGGTCAACGGGATGCGGATCCGGGCACGGCTCTCCCCCGGCGCCCGATACAAGCTGCTCCAGCGGACGCTGTGGCGCAATTCCCGCGAGCAGTTCGCGCATATGGCCCAGCGTGCCTTCGAGCACTTCACGAGCCAGCTGTTCGCCAACGCCGTGAAGGAGACGGGGCTGTCCTCGGTGGTATGGAACGGGGGCATCGCCTCAAACATCAAGATGAACATGCACATCCGCCTGCTCCCCGACGTCAAGGAATGGTTCGTGTTCCCGCACATGGGCGACGGGGGTCTTGCCATCGGCGCCGCACTCAAGGTGGCAAAGGAGGTGGACGTGGTCCACCCGGAGCGCATCCCCCACATATTCCTGGGACCGGAGTACGGCGAGGACGATGTGCTCACGGCCCTCAAGGGGTTTGCGGGGAAGGTGCGCTGGGAGCGGTCCGATGACGCGGCCGGGACCGCTGCAGAGCGCATAGCCGCCGGCGACATCGTGTTCTGGTACAACGGCCGCATGGAGCTGGGACCGAGGGCGTTGGGGAACCGCAGCATCCTGGCCCGCGCCGACTCGCCAACGGCCAAGCACGACCTGAACCTGCGGGTAAAGAAGCGGGTGTGGTTCCAGCCGTTCTGTCCCTCGGTGCTGGAGGAGGACTGCAAGCGGTTCTTCGAGGACGTGGACTCCTACGACCGGTTCATGACCATGGGCTACGTGATCCAGGACGGGTTGAAGGATCAGCTCCGTGCCGTCATCAACGTAGACGGCTCCTCCCGCCCCCAGATGCTCGGACAGGAGAACCCGGACTACCGACGGGTCATCGAGGGCGTTCGGAAGGAGACGGGGGACGGTATCGTGCTCAACACCTCGTTCAACGTCCACGGCCAGCCCATCGTGTGCACGCCCGAGGACGCGCTGCAGACGTTCGTGGACACCGGCGTCCCCCTCATGGCCCTGGGTGACGTGCTCGTCGAGCAGGCCTGACGCCACCATCAGACCTATATGTCTTGGGCTTCCTCTTCCCACCATGGTCCACTTGGTGCTCGAGGACGGACGCCATACACTTCCTCGTGAGGTCGTCCGGCTCATGGCCGGCGCCCGACGCTCACTGGACATCATCGCACCCATCTTCCTGGAGGAGCCGCGGCTCAGGTCCGAGCGGTCGACGGTACGACTCCGAGTGGTGGCCAACCTGGCCAAGGGCACCCTGGACCCCCTGGCCCTCCGACGGTTCGAGAACAGGTTCCTCGGGGCCCGGAGCCGGTTCGCCGAAGGACTGGACGGATGCCTGGTGATCGCGGACGGCGAGCGTGCGTACGTCGGCGCCAATCCCTTCGCGGGACTGACCGGTGCGGGCGCTGTGGTCTCGGGCAAGGGACGAGTAGCATCACGGTTCTTCGAGGGCGTGTGGAAGAATGCGAAGGGCGGCGGACGACGCCTGCTGGAGCTTGCTGCTTCGTGCACTCCTGCGCCCGACGGCCCGGTCTCCGGTCAGATAAGGGGCAGGGACGGGACCTTCCTCGACACAGGCGATGGCGTGCTCCCACTGGACGCCAAGGGCTGGCCCAGCCTCGTGAAGGCCTGCGCCCGTGCTCCCATCGCCACACTCACCGCTAAAGTGGAGGACGGACACGTGGTGCTCGACCGTGACGCACGGTTCAGGATCACCGACCACCTGAAGCGGGACGCAAAGGTGGACCCCCCGCGAGGGACCACCGCCTACACGCTCGCCTGCGGCGTCACCGCCGTTCAGGACGAACGGCACGGGATGAACCGAGGCACCCTCATCACCGTGGAAGGGAACCCCAGCAAGGGCGCTGCGATGAAGGCCGAGGTAGCGCGGAAGGCATGGGCTCTCCCCAAGGCACGGTTCCCTCTCGATACAGAGATCACAGATGACGAGGAGAGGCTGACCGTAGTAGAGCTGTGTGACGGCACCCGGGACATGGTCGAGGTCGAGGCAGCCGTGCGCGAGCGGCTCGGGAACGCGGCCGTGGACATGGTGCTGAACAAGCTCATCACCCTGGGCGCCATCTCGTACGAGCGGTGAGGGAGCGCCGACCGTCCGAAATGTTTAATAACGATCCGGGGAGCGGAGAGCGACCACGATGATAGTCGGTGGAACGGAGCGTGGCGGAGCGGTCATCGCGCTCCTCCTTGCCGCGCTGGTGCTCCTTGCTGGATGCAATGCGAACCGCGGTGCGGAGACGTGCACGGGGCTCAAGAGCGTCGATGCTGACGGCTACCAATCTGAGAACGTGGAGGATTCGTGCGACATCTGCACCGACCTCCTGTCGGCCACCGGCCAGGAGACGACATGCTTCGAGGGCAAGGTAGTCGGTACCTCGGTACAGGGCAAGAAAACGAAGCACTATCCGCAGCTCTACGGTCGGATCGACAACTGGCTGGATTGCGACATCATCGGGGACGACGGCCTGCGGCTGGGTTGCGCGTGCTGTCTGGTCGGCAGCCCGACCAACCGGTTCGAGACCGGTGAGTGCTACTCGGTCGCCGACCGCGGTTTCCAGCGTGTCGAGGAGCGCACGTACATCGCGAATGGACGGTGCCTGCTCGGCTCCCCTCCGGCCGATACGGCCCCGGCGGATACGACGGCCGACATATCGATGGGCAAGCTCATCTCCCGGAAGGCGCTGCGGACCCATTCCGAGCATAGGCTCGCCCTCGACGAGCAGCACGGGCACGGCGTCAGCACCCACTACGGCGACGACTCGGAGTACGCTGAGCTCCTCACCACCCGGTTCGGCGGGAGCCATCCCAAGGCCCTCCTCTACGCCCTGCTGAAACGGGGTGATCTCAGCAAGCTGAACTTCGACCTCTACGGGCAGCTCGTCCTCCAACCGAAATCCCGGGAGCGCATCATGGCCCAGTTCGAGCAGCGGGTCGGAAAGGAGGTCGAGCAGGTCGTGCCCCGACTGCCGACCACTGACGGTGTCTACCGGTACTACCAGCTGAGGATGGATGGGAAGGATCCGGCCGAGGCCCTCTCCCTCGCTGCGGCCTCCACGGCAGGTGACATGGACCGTGTCCCGCGTGAGAGCTCGTGCATCGGCATCGTGCTGGACGTTCTGAAAGGGGCGCACAACGAGGCGGGGCTGGGCTCCCGGTACCAGCAGCTATTCAGTGCGTACACACGGACCGGGAAGCGCGGCATAGGCATCGCACGAGAGCTTGTGCGGCAGGGATGGCAGGTCATCTTCGTCGCCCCGGACTCGCAGCATCCCCACTGGAACAAGAAGAACGAGCACGGGTACGCCATCCAGGTGGCGCAAGGCCAGCGCACCTATTACGACCTGCCCATCGACCTCTTCCTGCTCGACTTCCGTCCGTCCACGACGACGGTCACCGACGCAGGCGAGACGACCATAGAAGTGCACGACCGGACGAGGAAGGACAGCACGGTCATCGACCTGCTCCATGACGATCCACGGGTGAACGGTGGCTACGTCCTCGCTCGCGGGGGGGACCACATCTCGCTCCTGGTCCGCGACAAGAGCATGGACTGGCTGTCGGTGTTCGAGAACCACCAGGACAGGGGACCGACCGACGAGGACCTCTTCGAGGTCACCATCCTGGACACCTGGGACTGGGGCTCCTACGTAGTTCTAGTACCCCCCGGCACGCTCGACCCAGCACGCTACGAGTTGACCGGGCACTGAGCCGGCGCGACCTCCCGTCACGTTTAAATTCCTTCCCTCTGCCTCAGAACGCAGTGCGGGGGTACCCTAGTTGGCCAATGGGGCAGGGCTTAGGACCCTGTGGCTTAGTGCCTTCACGGGTTCGAATCCCGTCCCCCGCACTCTTCCTTCGTTTGGTTAATAAGCAGCGATACGACCTAATCAGTGTAATTCCTCATGATATGTGAGAGCGTGTGAGATAAACCTATCCGGGAGTCTTGTATTCCAAGCCCTCGTGTGGCCTTTCATGGTTGTAGTATTGAATGAACTTCTCCAAATCCTTGAATCTTGGATACTGCTCCTTGAAGGTCCGATCTACTCTACGTCCTGAGCCTTTCCAGATATCAATAGATCTCGAACCTGTCTATGTCCTCCTTTTCGATCAAGATCTCAGAGCTTATCAAGAGCGACTCCACAACGTTCTCGCTGCAGTCTGCAATCGCTTCAAGGCTTTCTGACAGTTCGTTCAGGATATGAAACGTAATGCGTGTTATCTTTACCTTATGAAGCCTTGAAACCAATATCTTGTACAATTCGTCTGTCCTATTCTCCAAGTCACCCACTTCATTCAAGATCGGATTGAGCTTTACTGGCTCATTGTAGAACAGCTCGAACGCTGAGCAAGCCGCCTCAAAGCTTTTCATGCTGTTCTCACAGAGTTCTTCCAGGCAATCCCTTATTGGCGCTGGAGGCGCATCTTCCAACATTGACAACTCTTCAGAAAGCACTTCCAGATTATCTACGGCTCTTTTAAGATGAACAATACCCCTCAACGGACCGCCGCCTTCATACACCAAAGAACTGGGTGATTTCAGGAGGGACCTGACCTTTTCATCGGTTTTTCTCTTCAGGGAAAAAACAGATTCTGCCCGTACAATATTATCCTCGGATTTACCACCAATCACTTCGGAAAAGAACTCATTTGCTCTTCTGCTGACGACCAGACAATCTTTCAAATAATCCTGGATGAGCTCTTCTGTTGTTTTTTTCTTTTCTGTTTTTTGCATGAACCATGAATATCCGGCCTTAAGACCGAAGGATGTGAAGACTGAACTGGCAAAGCTGATGAATATCAGGATCGTGAACAGTTCATTATCCAGAACGCCCATCTGCCGCCCGACCTCCGCAATTATCAATTCGACAGCGCCCCTTCCATTCATGCCGAGTCCGACAACGAGGCTTTCATTCTTGCTGCATCCACCCAGATACGCACCCAAGGACGTCCCCATCAGCTTGGAGATTATTGCTACGATCAGCAGGCTCATTGTCAAAGAGAACGACGTGTACAGAACGGTCAGATCGATTGGGAACGCTATCCACACAAAGAAGATCGGCGCCAAGAATCCCATCGTTATTGAAGAAAATGCGCTCTCCACCTTATGAAAGATCTTGGTGCCGGAGACGCCTTCACTGATGAACAGCCCCGCAATAAACGCGCCTATCGTGAAATGTATGCCCAACAATTCAGCCAGTTCTGCGAGCAGGAACGCAAAGAGGATAAAGAACGTGAAAAAGATCGCAGTGCCTCTTGATTTCTTCATTAACGGACCAATCCTTGGAAGTAAATGATTTCCCAGGACAAGTGCCAGAGAAAAGAACAGGACTACTTTAAGAATGATCTCTATTATTTGGAAACCAGAGGGAAGAGTGCCAAGTGTAGCTATATTAACAATTACTGCAAATACGACCAAAGAGATCAGGTTGTCAACGATCGCGGTACCGACGATTATCCTCCCGATTCGTGATTTCAAAGCCCCGAGGTCCATCAGTATCCTGCTTTTAACCGCTATCGCGGTCATTGAAAGAGCGATGCCAACGAACAAGGACTGCATTACTGCATAATTAAAATGTCGGGCGGCCAGATACCCAAAGCCAAGAGGAAAAATGGTTCCTGCCAGTCCAGTAAGAAGAGTTATCCTAAAAAGTCCCTTAAGCTCCATCGGATTGGTCTTTAAACCCACGAGGAACATGAGAAAGAATATCCCAAGATCTGCCAGGACCTCAAGTGATTCGTGATACTCGATCCAGCCCAGAATTGGCGGACCAAGCAAGATCCCTGCACCGAGCTCTCCCAAAACAGCAGGCTGTCCTAACCGTTGAGCGAGCTCACCGCCCATCCTTGCTGCAGCCAAGATCAGAACCAGTTCAATTATTAGCTCCATGTACACCTACAAATGCAAAAGGGCCTTTATAAAATTGATTGACACGATCGGTTAATGTTCACCCCGCCACTGGCATGAATTGTTTGTATCTCGCCATTGATATTGCTTATTGATTCACGCCTCATGATCTTGGCTTTGAACTCCTCGTATCGGGCCTCGTTCGTGTACCTCAGCAGGATGATCGAGCCGCTTGAACTTGAGACTGATGCGTACACGGGAATGGTGAAGCTGAGGTCCGTCTGCTATCTCAGGAACACCGGAGGACCTTCCTCCTGGATAGGATCGTCAATACAATCCCCGTGGATACCAACATGACTGTCGTGGCCTGAACGGGAACGATAGCCTAATTAAGGTTAGTACCGTGGGCGAGAGGCATGGCCGAGGAGATTGCACCCGGGTCCATGGAGGGAGGGGCCGAACTGATCACGCCGGGTTGACGTTCTGAAACAGGAGTATGTATAAAACCCGATTTCGCAAGGAGGGATTTGAACTAGCTATTCGGCCCCCGTCCCAAGCTTGATGCAGCTGTTTTGATCGCCTGCGCAGCCTTTCCAAGCATTCCCCAATCCGGGTGCGAACCTCCCTGATTTCCGAAAAGCTCAAGTAGAGCATGGACCATGAGGTAACCAAGCAAGGGTGCCCACTTGGATAGGATTAAAACGCCGATTTGCTAGCAAATTGGTGCGCGAATCCCGTCCCCCGCACTAGTATTATTACTTAGCAAAGAGGATAATGGGCTGCACCGGCCGTGGTCAGAAGGTTTAAATAGGAAATAACCTACGGGAGAAGGAGACGGGGGAGTCTCTTCCTATTATGAGGTACGGATGGAAGGTAACGACGGGGAACTGAACGTACGGGTGCTCGGTATGAGCGCCGCCGAGCCCTGGAACGGTTGGGACAACCATGCCATCGAGATCACCGATGGCGAGCACTCCTACCTCATCGACGCGGGGAGCGGGAAGGTGGCCGGACGGGAGTACGACGCAGTATTCATCACCCACTACCACATCGACCATACCCAGTACCTCTTCGACATCAAGGCCCGCCAGTACGTCGGGCCCGACCTCATGCCCCACGATGAGTTCCCCGAGGCCGGTGTCCATGATGCCTGGGAGCGACCCGATCACCGTCTTGAGGGCCTTATCGAGAGGGACGGCACGGTCCTCGATACCTTCGACGCCACAGGAGATCCGGTCCACGTGTACGAGGACGACCGCATCTCGGTGCACGCCCTCCCCACCTACCACAGCCCCCTGGTCCAGAGCGCCAGCTACCTGATCGAGAACAAGGCCACCGGCAACTCCCTCTGGGTCTCCGGGGACTTCCACCACTTCCGTACCGGGGCCTGTGAGGACTACCTCCGGTCGGCGGCACCCTCCTTCTCCCTGGTGGAGGCCACCTTCTACGACGGTGGTCAACCGCCCGACCACCAGAACCTCGCCACGGCGACGGCACTGGCCGGGGAGCTCGGTTTGGAGGACTACCGCCTGGTCCACCTCAGCTTCAGGTGGGATGGGTACGTGGACGAGCATGAGGACGTCATCGCCTCGCCGGACGAGCTGTACTCATTCTAGCCCGAGGCCTACCGTATCTTCTCGACGATGTCCAGGTAGGTCACAGTGCTCCCCGTCGCCTCGCTGTCCGCGCCGTCAGGGATCGGGATGTCCAGGTCCATCATATTCTCTATGACGTCCCCCAGCTCGGTCTTGATGACGTTGAGCACGCGCCGTTTCTCCTCGAAGTCCTTGAACACGGCGATGAACAATCCGTCGTACTTTGTGGAGTTGAGGGAGCTCATGAACACCAGATTATCCTTGATGCGCTCGATACAGCCGAACATCCGCTCCTCGTTCGCCACGTGGTCGCGCCAGTAGTCGGCGTTCCAGAGGATGAAGATGAGGCTGCCGAACCGGTAGCCCAGTCCGTGGAGGTCCACGAGGCAGGTGTAGCCGCTAATGAGGCCCTCAGATTCCAGCTGGTTGCGTATCTTGCTCACCGTCACCTGGGAGAGCCCCACCCTTCTCGCAATGTCGTTGTCCGACGAGCGGGCGTTCGCGGCCAGCTCCCTGAGCACACGTCGGGGATTTTCCTTCACACACATCACCTAAAGTTATTGAATTAAAGTGTTTTCTTAATTTATCCTATTAATCAATAGCTTTTTATTTGTTTCTCAGCTTGAAATCTTTGACATCTGCCAAGAGGCGATCACCATGGACATCATGAACGCATTGCTCTTCCGCGACAAGGGTCGGTTCGACCTGACCGAGACCGATGGACCGGGCGCCATCGGCCCCAAGGATGTGCTCATCGAGGTGAAGAGGGCGGGGATCTGCGGTACGGACCTGCACATCTTCCGCGGCACACACCCCGCCAATCCCGACATCATCCTCGGGCACGAGTACGCCGGGGTAGTGGCGCAGGCCGGTGATAGCGTCACCCACCTACAAGAGGGCGACGCCGTCGTCATCGATCCCAACGTCACCTGCGGTACATGCTTCTTCTGCCGCAACGGGATGAGCAACCAGTGCGATGCCCTCGACACGGGCACCACCCTGGGCATATTCCGCCACGGCGGGTTCGCCCGGTTCAACGTGGCCCCCTCCCACATGGTGTACAAGGCGCCCAAGGACATGGACATGACCGCAGCAGCCCTGGTCGAGCCGCTGTCATGCGTACTGAACGGAGTAAAGAATGCCGCCATCCAGCCCGAGGACACGGTGGTCGTGCTCGGCGCCGGCCCCATCGGCCTCCTCTTCACTAACGTCCTCTCGCACTTGGCAAGCCTCCTCATCGTGTCCGAGGTGGACGATCTGCGGGCCGGAAAGGCCCGGCAGTTCACGCCCCACGTGCTCGACCCCAAGGAGACGGACATAGGCAAGGAGGTGCGGTCGCTCACCGACGGCCGCGGCGCTAACGTGGTGGTGGACGCCACCGGCGTGCTCATGGGCGACGCTCTGGGCCTGGTCGCCAAGGGCGGGAAGGTGGTGCTCTTCGGCATGAACTCGGCCCACACGGCTGCTATCCGGCCGTACGACATCACCCGTAACGAGATCCAGGTCATCGGCACCTACATCGCCAATCGCACCGTCGTCCCGGCCATGACCATGCTCCACCAGGGGCGGATCGACGTGGAGCACTACGTGGACACTGTGCTCCCCCTGGACGACATCTACGACGGCTTCCGCCGGCTGGGTCTCGACCCGGAGACGGGCGAGCGAACACCTATGGACGCCGTCAAGGTGCTCGTGAAGCCGTAGGGTGCCCTGCGATGGCCGAGGACACGACCGAAAAAAACCTCGACGTCCTCACCACCGGGATGGTGGTGACGGACGTCATTACCGCGGACCTGCCCCGGTTCGCCGACCCTAGCGAGATGATGTTCGTTCCCCGCGGGGTGGAGGTTCACGTGGGGGGGCACCCGGCCAACGTGGCCATCGACCTCGCCGCCGTGGGCGTGAACCCGGCCACCATCGGCGTGGTCGCAGCGGTAGGGGAGGACGTGTTCGGTGATTTCATCGAGGGCACCCTCACGAGGCACGGCATCATTCCCCTCCTACAGCGGAAGCCCGTCGGGACGAGCAAGAACATGATTCTTGTGCTCACCGGCGAGGACAGGCGGTTCCACCTGGACCCAGGGGCCAACATGGAGCTCGAGGCGGACCATGTGATCGATGCCCTGCGGGAGCATCACCCCCGTGTGCTCTGCTGTCGGCCCGGCTACTCGGGGATCGACTTGGAGATGGAGCGGGTGGTGCGGGCCGCCCGGGAGGTCGGCACCACCGTCTTCCTCGACATCTGCAGGCCGTACGCGAAGCCCTGGGACTACATCGCCCCGGCCCTCCCCCATGTGGACATCTTCCACTCCAACGAGGGCGAGGCCATGGGCGTCACCCGCACCACCACCGTGGATGACGCCCTGGACGCCCTCCTGGACACCGGCATCGGCGCAGTGTTCATCACCGGCGGCGGGAGCGGGGCGAGGGTCAGGACCAGGCGATGGGATCTGGCCCAGCCGGGGCTCGCGGTGGATGCCATCGACCCCACTGGAGCGGGGGATGCCTTCTGTGCGGGGGTGGTCCGCACGCTCCTGGACAGGAACGAGCTGGACTGCGACGTACTGGGGCGGGAGGGGCTCGCCCGGCTCCTTGCCTATGCCCAGGCCATGGGCGCCGCCGCGGCGTCGGCAGTAGGAACGACGACGGGTGTTACTGCCGAGCGTGTACGGTCCCTGGTAGAGGCCCAGGGAGAGCGTCTGGTCACAGAAACCCACTCCCCGGAATAGAGGTGCTGCTCATGGTACGAACCAACGACGTCCACATCCGGGCCCCCGCCGCCCTGGCGGAGGGCGAGAACGAGTATATCGGCCCGGCCGATCCCCACGGGATGGGGTTCTCGGTCCTCAGACTTACTAGAGCGCTCACCGGGCGCACCGACCACGAGACCTGCCTCGTGCTCCTCTCGGGAAAGGGGAGGGTGCGCGTGGGAGGCGAGGATCACGACGTTGAGCGCTCCTCCCTGCTGGACGAGGAGCCGTGGACCTTCCTCCTCCCGGCGGGCGAGGATTTCGCCGTCCTCCCGGAACCCGAAATGGAGCTCGCGGTCATACGAACGGAGAACGAGCGACGCTTTTCGCCGCGGGTGTTCGCACCGGACGCGGTCGACGTGGAGCGACGGGGCGAGGACCTGGTCGACGGGGCGTGCTTCCGTCTGGTAAAGACCGTGTTCGATCATTCCACCATGGCGGAGAGCAATCTCGTCGTGGGCGAGGTGGTGAACCAGCCGGGACGCTGGTCGAGCTATCCTCCGCATCACCACCCCCAACCAGAGCTATACTACTACCGCTTCGTCCCCGGGCAGGGTTACGGCTTCTCCCAGCTCGGTGACAGGGCGATCAAGGTGTCCGAGGGGAGCCTGGTGTGCATCCCGCCGGACACAGATCACCCGCAGGTGGCCGCACCAGGATACGCCATGTGGTACCTGTGGGTGGTGCGCCACCTGCCCGACGACCCCTACACGGGATTCACGTTCGATCCACGACATGAATGGACCCTGGACCCCGGAGCGGATGTATGGAGGATAGGAAAGGGATAGATCATGGCTTCAAAGGAACGGAACCGACAGGAGATGACGGCCTCCCAGGCCATCGTCCGCTACCTAATCCACGAGGGTTTGCCGTACGTGTTCGGCATCTTCGGTCACGGCAACGTGCAGCTGGGCGAGGCCCTGAAGGAGCACGAGGACGAGATCACGTATATCCAGCTGAAGAACGAGCAGAACGGCGTCCACATGGCCATCGGCTATGCCAAGATGACCGGACGGCCGCTCGCCGTGACCACGTCCATCGGGCCCGGGTGCACCAATCTCGTCACCGGCGCTGGGGCGGCGCGGGTGAACCGCCTGCCTGTGCTTCTGCTTCCCGGTGACGCCTTCGCAGACGCCGCGGGGCCGTTGCTCCAGCAGGTGGAGGGGAACGCGTGCCCGGAGGACATGGCCTCGGACACCCTCCGGCCCGTCTCCCGGTACTGGACGCGGATCACCCGGCCAGAGCAGCTCGCACGCCGCCTTCCACAGGCGTTCGACGCCATGCTGGAGCCCGGTAACGAGGGCCCGGCCACCCTCGCACTGCCCATGGACACCCAGACATTCTCCCACCCCTTCGACGTGGATATGCTCTTCAAACCGCGTGACCGGGAGTGGGAGCGCACACGGCCCGACGAGCGGGCCGTAAGGAGGGCGGCGGAGCGTATCTCCAAGGCCACCCGACCCCTCATCATTGCCGGAGGGGGCGTCATCCGTTCGGAAGCGTGGGAAGAGGTCATTCGGCTCGCCGAGCGCATCTGCGCCCCCGTGGTCTCCACCCAGGCCGGGAACGGTACCATGCTGTGGGACCACCACATGAACGCCTTCACGGTCGGCCCGGACGGCAGTTCATGCGGCAACCGCCTATGCAAGAAGGCCGACCTGGTCATCGGCATCGGTACGCGGTACGGGGACTTCACCACCTGCTCGGACACACTGTTCGGTCCCGACGTGGAGTTCGTCAACCTCAACATCTGCAACTTCGACGTGGGCAAGCAGCGGGCCGTGAAGCTCCTGGGTGACGCGAGGGAGTCCCTGCGGCTGCTCCTGGAGGAGCTCACCGGGCTCGGCGTGGAGCGGGAGCTTGACGGTAGCCCGTACTACGAGGAGCTCCAGCGAGAGCGCCGGGAGTGGATGGCCGAGGTGGACCGCGTCACCGGCGAGGATGCCTCGCCCATGACCCAGAACCGCGTCATCGGCGTGCTCAACGAGGTCACCGACGACCGGGCGGTGATCGTTTCGGCCGCCGGCAGCCTGCCGGGCCACCTCCTGCGCTTGTGGAAGACCAAGGACCCCACACGGAAGGGCTACCACTGCGAGTACGCCTTCTCCACCATGGGGTACGAGGTGGCCGGCGGCATGGGTGTGAAGCTCGCCGATCCCTCCCGCGACGTGTACGTCATGGTGGGGGACGCCTCCTTCCTCATGGCCCCCCAGGAGCTGGTCACCGCCGTCCAGGAGGGTATCGCCGTGACCGTCGTCCTCGTGGACAACCACGGCCCCCAGGTCATCCGTAACCTCCAGGCCTCCTGCGGCTTCGAGGAGTTCGGGTGCGAGTTCAAGGCCCGCAATGGGAAGGGCCTTGACGGCGGCTACCTCAATCTGGACTTCGCCGGGATGGCAGAGTCCATGGGGTGCGTGGGCCTGCGGGCCGCCAACCCCGAAGAGCTCAAGGACGCACTGGCCACAGCAAGGGAGGTCACCGACCGACCCACCCTCATCCACGTGCTGGTGGAGCCCGGGCGCAGGTTCCTCGGGTGCTACGACGGCTGGTGGGACGTGCCCCGACCCGTGTTATCGGACCGGGAGGAGATGCGCCGGCACCGCGCGGAGTACGAGCGGGTGAAGCGCGAGGAGCAGGTGGTGAGGTGACGGACCGGATGAGGGTGCGGCTTGGAGTATCACCCATCGCCTGGAGCAACGACGACATGCACGACCTCGGGGGCGAAATACCCCTCGAGCGGTGCCTGGGCGAGGCCAGCACGGCCGGGTACGTCGGCGTCGAGCTGGGGCACAAGTTCCCCCGCGACCCCGCCGTGCTCATGCCGCTCCTGGTCGGCCACGGGCTGGACCTCGTCTCGGGCTGGCACTCCACGTTCTTCACCAGGGAGAAGGGCCACGATCGTGAGCGTGCGAACTTCAAGAGCCACCTGTCCTTCCTAAAGTCCATGGGGTGTAGCGTCATCATCTGCGCCGAGTGCAACCGGACCAGGCACTCTACCATCGACGCCGCTCCACGGGAGAAAGGAGTACCGCTCTTCACCGACGAGGAGTGGGCACGTCTTGCCACCCGGCTCGACGAGGCGGGACACGTCGCCGCCAATGCCGGGCTGAGGCTCGTGTACCACCACCACATGGGCACGGGCGTGGAGTCTCCGGAGGAGATCCACCGGCTCATGGACACCACGGATCCGGACCTGGTGCACCTGCTGGGCGACACGGGCCACATGCTCTATGGCGGAGGTGATCCTGCGACGCTGTTCTCCCGGTACGCCGAGCGCATCGGGCACGTTCACTTGAAGGACATCCGACGCGACGTGCTGGAGGAGGTCAAGCGGAACCGCCTCTCCTTCCTCGCCTCGGTGCGCATGGGGGTGTTCACCGTCCCAGGGGACGGGTGCATCGACTACGGGCCGGTCATCGGCTCGCTGGACCGCTCCGGGTATGAGGGCTGGCTGGTGGTAGAGGCCGAGCAGGATCCTGCGATCGCCGAGCCCCTGGCATACGCCCGGAAGGCGCGAGGTTTCATCAGGAATAAGGCCGGGATATGATGGACGACATGTTCTCCGTCGAGGACGCCGTAGCCTCAAGAGAGTACCTCGAGCGCTTCCTTCGTCCGGCTAGGGATGGGTCCGGGTCCGTTTGACCATGGATCGGTTCGTCGTTGCCCTGATCCTGGGCTCCACCTTCATGCACGCCGGATGGAACCTGCTCGCCCGCCGGCAGCGGTGCGAGACCTCGTTCTTCGAGCGGATGCTCCTCGTGACCGTCCTCGCCGGGCTCGTTCCGGCGGCGATGAGCGAGGCGGCGATGAGCGAGGCGGCGACCCGGTCTCTTACCCCAATTGCGTGGGCGTGCGTGGTCGGCTCTGGGCTCTGCTGCGGGATGTATTACTTCTTCCTTGCCCGGGCGTACGAGTCCGCGGACTTCACCGTGGTCTATCCTGTAGCTCGCTCCCTGCCAGTGGTGCTCGTCGCCCTCGGCGACATGGTGCGGGGGAGGTATCCCAGCCCCGCCGGCTGGTCCGGTATGCTCCTCGTGGTGTCCGGATGCTTCCTCGTCTCGCTCCGCTCGAGCCGGGACGTGAACGTTCGGCGCTATCTCGACCGGGCCCACCTGTGGATGCTGTTCACCGCCCTTGGAACGGTGGGCTACACCCTGCTCGACAAGGTAGCCGCTGAGACCATGCAACAGGGGCCGACGACAGCCGCCCGGTACGGCTACGTGTTCTTCCTCGTCTCCTACCTGGCCTTCTCGGTGCTCCTGAGGGTGCTTGGACGCGGGGAGCAGCGCCCGGCGTCCATCGGATGGCGGGACCCGGCCATCGCCGCCGCCCTCAACTTCGGCGCCTACTGGCTCGTGCTCTGGGCATACCAGCTGAGCACGTTCGCCAGCTACATCGTCGCCCTGCGGCAGTTCAGCATCGTCATCGGCGTCGTGCTGGCCCTCGCCATCTTCAAGGAGAAGGAACCGGGCATCCGTCTCGCGGGCACCCTGGTGATCACCGTCGGACTCGTGGTCGTCAGTCTCTTTAGCGGGTGATCGACGGCCCAGGACGGCCACCGCGATCCGACAGCGCGGCTTTCACTAGAGGGCTCTATTGGGATTGGCTTCCGAAAAGCTCAAGTAGAGCATAGGCTACGAGGTAACCAGACAAGGGTGTCGACTGGGATAGGATGAGCCTGCCGATTTGTAAGCAAGATCGTGCGCGGATCCCGTCCCCCGCACCACCCCATGATCAATGGTGGACCACATGGACCCACAGACCATCGCGACCGTGACCCTCGTGCTCGGCGTCCTTACCCTCCTGACCGGCTGCCAACGGAGCTCGTCGGGCAGCGATGCCGAGGCCCCCGCAGCACAGTTCGAGATATCGGATGGCCAGGGTCTGGTCGGGGTCGACACAAGCACACTCAAGGAGGACGCGAACGCGACCATCACCATCGTCGGCCGTATCGAGGACACGGGCGCCCTCAACCTCTTCCGCACCTATAGTCTGGCCGATGGTCATGCTCTCTCCCGTCAGTACTACCTCACTGAGCGCGTGTACGAGGATCTGCACGGTTCGACCTGGGTACGCCTGACCTGCCAGCCAGCGGGCACTCTGTACGGCGGGCCCGCCCTCCGCGTGTCGTCCTTCGAGCCTGTGCCTGGACTGAACGCCTCGCTCGAGCGTGCAGTGCTGGATGCCTGTGGGCATGTGGAAGCTAGCCGGAATAACTTCGACCTGAACCTGTACAAGGGGACCGAGCGGTTCAAGGCAGCCCTGGCCGAGCACGCCGATAAGGACCTCAACACACTGCCCTTCGAGCCGAGGGACGAGGTGGTGTTCGTTGACCGTGACGTTCGCAAGGCAGGTATCGACTGCGGCCGAGTGGTGCTCCGCAACGGTCCCGTGCGGGGCGACTTCCTCAGCTTCCTGGCCGTGTACGACCTTGAGGCCAAGAGAGTAGAACGGGTGCTCGTCAGGAACACGGGCTACTTCATGGAGTGAGCAGGCCGGGGGGGCTCGCTGAAAGGAAAGACATAAGTAGGCCGTTCCCAGGCGACCATGTCATTATTAGACACGGTCGTGAACATCATGGCATCAACGAACGCTCATTCCACGAAAGGGCTGCTGTCGCAGCTGGACGATGCGGTCACCAACTGGCTGGCCAAGGACGGGTACCTGGACACCACCAGCGTGAAGCGAGCGGTGGACCTGTCCAAGTTCGAGCTGCAGAAGGACATCGACACTGAGATGCAGCAGTACATCGATGACCACCGGCCCGAGCTGGAGCAGGACCTCACTGAGCGGGCCCAGGCCTATGCTTCCGGTGGTGGTTGCCCGGGCGCTGCGAAGATGCGTGCTCAAAAGGAGATCGTGTTCGAGGTGCGCCAGACCGTCCTCGAGGAGCGCGATCCTCCAAGCTACCAGGCCATCCACGAGCTGGAGCACGGCCACCTCGACTTCAAGCTCAGCCAGGACAAGGTGCCGTTGGGCTTCCTGGATAAGCTGCCCGATCTCGTGGGAAAGAACGTACACCGTCTGGGTGACGATGCCTACGCCACGGCCGACGCCCTCTCGCTGGAGCTACGGGACGAGCTTGACCTCGACAACGGCTTCGACGACTACTCCATGACCGTGGTAGCCAAGGCATGCGGTGCAAACCTCAAGAACCCCGCGGCCAAGATCTACGAGTCCACGATCGTCATGAAGTTCGACCACAAGCTCGACGATACAGACCGCGACGCCTTTGAGGGACGTCTGAAGAGCGAGGGCTATGCTGCCTTCGAGCCCGAGGTGACTCAGTACGCCAAGGGCTTCGCCCTCACCACGTCCTACGAGCTGGACAAGGGCGAGGTCATCCAGCACAAGGTCGTCAAGATGGGCGAGTTCAAGGGCCAGTACGAGCACACCGACCTCCTGGGCCTCTGTCCGAGCCTTTCCTGCGCCGGTGCGGGATACGATGCCCATGCTCCGCTCACCATGGAGGCCCCGCCGGCCTATGGCGCCGGGGACGGTCCGTGCGGCGGTTGTGGCGGCTGCGGCTGATCCGCGTCCGAAGGAACGCACGTACCTCGTACACGCAGGTCCATCGCGATATCCCTAGACGTTAGGCTCAGGAAGAAGAAGGGCAGGACCGAAGACCACGTACGATCTTCGACCCAACAACTCTGATGATTATCTGGTCTTACTCGGGCTCGGAGATGGCGTCCACGGGACAGGAGTCGATGCAGGCAAGGCAGTCGATGCATGTCTCCGGGTTAACAACGGCCTTGTCATCGTTCATCTCAAGGGCCTCGCTGGGGCACGTGCCCACACAGGAGCCGCACCCGATGCACTCTTCCTCGTCGATCTTAACAGCCATGATGATTACCTGCGGGTGTCGACGGGAGAGCAGGTTAAAAACGTTTGCTTTGGCACGCCTCCATAGGAAACCCTAAAAAGTTAGGTGACCCCAAGCAGACCTGATGGGATTGTCGCTCGTCGAGCTCAGTGCGGGGCGGAGCGGTACCGTCGAGTCCATCGACGGCCGTAGCAACCTCGCACGGTGGCTCGATGAAAAGGGCGTCCGCAAGGGTACCCTCGTCAAGGTGGTCTCCGTGCCCTCCGACAGCGGGCCCATGACCGTCGAAGTGGACGGGAAGGAGGTCGAGCTGGGACGGGGGATGGCCGACAAGGTCATCGTGAGTACATCCCCCCGGCGCCTGGTGCTGGTGGGCAATCCCAACGTGGGCAAGAGCGTCATATTCTCCCATCTTACCGGCCAGTACGCAGTGGCCTCCAACTACCCCGGCACCACCGTGGAGATGCTGTGCGGTAACGGCACCATCGGTGGAGAGGAGTTCGAGGTGATGGATACCCCGGGCACCAACAGCCTCGTGCCCATGAGCGAGGACGAGGCGGTCACCCGTGACATCCTCCTCGAGGGCGCTGATATCGTCCTCCAGGTGGTCGACGCCAAGAACCTCCGCCGGTCGCTGGTCCTCACCCTCCAGCTCCTCTCCATGCGACAGCCGGTGGTGCTCGCACTCAACATGTGGGACGAAGCGCTGGCAAAGGGAGTCTCGATCGACACCGAGCGCCTATCCCAACTGCTGGGCATCCCGGTAGTCATCACCGTTGCCCCGGAGAGCAAGGGCATCTTCACGCTCCGCCGCCGTCTCGCAGAAGTGGCCGCGAGCGACGTGCTGCCCCCGACGCCCGACATCTACCGGGGCGCTGCCGGCAAGGCCGTGGAGGAACTGTCCGAGCTCCTGAGCAGTCCCCAGGAGGCCGTCATGGCGCTCTCCGGTGACGCCACCCTCAACGAGCATCTCAGGAAGGTCCACGGGAAGGATACCATGCTCCAGTTGAAGAATGTGCGTGCGCGGCTCGAGGAGGAGTACACGCGACCGCTCGCCCAGGTGTTCGATACCTCTCTCCAGAGGAAGGTGTCCGCCGTCCACGACCAGGTCTACCGCCAGGAGCTCCCTTCGACCACGAGCGTTGAGGAGCAGTTCTCTCAGCTGACCTTCTCCCCGGTCACCGCCATCCCCATCCTGCTCGCGGTGATGTTCCTGGTCTATCAGTTCGTCGGGATAGTGGGTGCGGGTTTCTTGGTGGACTTCCTCGAGACCGATGTGTTCGACGCTCATATCATCCCCTGGCTCCAGAACACTGCATTGTTGTTCGTCCCGGAGACGAACATCGTGTACGACTTCTTCCTTGGTGATTTCGGCATCATCAGCATGGGCCTTACCTATGCCATCGCCATCGTGCTCCCCATCGTCGGCACGTTCTTCATCACCTTTGGCATCCTGGAGGATTCGGGCTACCTCCCACGGCTCACCATCATGGTGAACCGCGTGTTCCGCGAGATAGGGCTGTCGGGCAAGGCCATCCTGCCTATCGTGCTCGGGTTCGGGTGCGGGACCATGGCCGTGCTAACCGCACGCATCCTCGAGACGCGGAAGGAGCGGCTCATCGCAACCCTGCTCATCGCCCTGGCCATCCCCTGCTCCGCCCAGCTGGGTGTGATGATGGGGCTGCTCGCCGGGCTCTCAACGGCCGCCTTGACCGTGGCCTTCGTGACCGTGCTCCTTCAGCTGATCATCGTCGGCCGGCTCGCCGCCATCGTCATCCCCGGCGAGGACTCGGACTTCATCATGGAGCTACCGCCCATCCGCCGGCCGTTCCTCCGCAACATCGCCCTGAAAACCTGGATGCGTACCAAGTGGTTCCTCATGGAGGCCATCCCCCTCTTCATCCTCGGGACGGCCCTCCTCTTCGTGCTTCACCATACCGGAGGGCTCGAGATCCTCGAGAACGCCCTCCAGCCCGTGGTGAGCTCCATGCTCGGGCTGCCCAAGGAGACCGCCCGGTTCTTCCTCATGGGCTTCATCCGCCGGGACTACGGGGCCGCAGGCTTCCTGGACATGGCCCGTACCATCGATCCTGTCACCGGCCTGTCCCTCCTCTCCAACAACCAGATCGTGGTGGCCATCGTCACCCTGAACCTCTTCGTCCCGTGCATCGCCGCCTTCTTCGTCATCCTCAAGGAGCAGGGGCGGTGGATCGGTCTTGCGATATTCGCGTTCGTCATAATCTACTCGGTGCTCGTGGGCTCTGTGCTCAACGCGCTGCTGACCCTTACGGGGGTGAGCCTCTAGCCCGGGCAAGTACCGGTGAACGGGGGATACTACCATGATCGAACAACTGGAGGAGGTGCTCGAGCACCTATGGATCAAGAAGGACAAGGGGGCCGAGGTCAAGATGAAGAGCGTGAGGGACGAGGACCTGAGCGCTCTCATGGACCAGGGCCTGGCCGAGGTCGTCAACGACCGCGTGGTCCTCACGACCAAGGGCGATGAGGGCGGCCGGGGCATCGTGCGCCGGCACCGGCTCGCCGAGCGGCTGCTCCACGACGTACTGGAGATGAACGACACGGAGATCCATGACCAGGCGTGCAGGTTCGAGCACATCCTCTCCCCCGGCGTCGAGGAGAACATCTGCACGCTCCTGGGCCATCCGAAGGTATGCCCCCACGGCACGCCCATCCCCCCAGGACCCTGCTGCGAGGAACGGCGCATCAAGGCCAAGAGCATCGTGGTCCCGCTCACCGATCTAGGGGTCGGCGAGAAGGGGATCGTGTCCTACCTCCACACCAAGCGTCATCCCCGACTCCACAAGCTCATGTCCTTCGGTATCGTGCCGGGGCTTACGATACACGTGCACCGGACGTCGCCCTCCCTGGTCATCCAGGTAGGGGAGACGACCATTGCCCTCGAGAGGGGGATAGGTGAGGATATCTTCGTTAGGAGGAAGGGAAGGAAGACAGGGGAGGAATGATCGTATGCGGAAACAGACCAAGGAAGACTACATCGAGGCGATATTCGTGCTGGAGAAGCAGGACGGGCGTGCCCGGACCGGCAAGCTCGCCGTGCGCCTTGGGGTCAAACCCCCCTCCATCACCGAGATGCTCGGCAAGCTCAAGGACGAGGAGCTGGTCAACTACCAGAGCTACGCGGGGGTCACTCTGACACCCAAGGGGATGAAGCTTGCAAAGAAGTGCATGCACCGGCACCGGCTGCTCGCGGCCCTCTTCGAGATGATCGGTGTGGAGGAGGAGCAGGCAGAGGTGGACGCCGCCCAGGTCGGGCACCACATCTCTCCTGCCACCACGGCACAGTTGGAGAAGCTATTGCAGTTCGTGCAGGCGAATCCGAACGATCCCCCGTGGATCGACTGCTTCCGGTACTACTGCGAGACGGGGGAGCGCGTGCACTGCCCGGGTCTCAAGGGGAAAGGCTGAGCTTTGTTCCTGACGAATAGAACCCGTTATGGAGGCCGTTTTTCAAAACCTACTTAAATCGTCCTTTCCTCCAACTTCTCTAGTAGAAGGAAGGGGAATGCACATGAGGCGGAAATCACTACTGTTTGTGCTCGTATTATTCACCGGTCTGGCGCTCAGCGCAGCCATCTGCGGTGACTGTGTCTGCCAAGAACCCGAAGATACGACCGAGTGCCCGCACGAGTGCGGCTCGAAATGCAACAGGGACAGCACTTGTCAGAAAGAGCTGTGTGAGGATTCTAATACCTGCCCCAATGACTGTCCGGACGGCGGCGGATGCCTTCCGGGTAAGGATTGCAGGAGCGATCCCGCGTGCGAATGCACCGACCCGGCATTCCCAATTTGCGACCCTGGCCATCCCGCCGCGAATACCTGGGGCTGCGTGCCCGATGGTGGCGGAGGGGAGTGTAGCTGTCAGGACGGCCCTACCTGCCCCTGTGACCGACCCGATGCTCCAATGTGCGACCCGGATATGTCTTCAGCAGACGAACGGGGCTGCTGGGGCTGCATGAACCCGGACCAGTGCGAGGACGACGATCCATGCACCGAGAACTTTTGCGACACCGGCGCCTTCAAGTGCCAGTTCACTAAATTAATGGACGGCCCCAGCGAGGACGGGAAGGGTAGGTGCTGTGACAACAATTACTACCCGGGCGGAGAGTGCTGCGCTGCCGCTGACTGCCCCAACGGCCAGTGCGATATGGAAACGCGCAAGTGCATCGTGGAGGAGCAGAAGTGCAGCGACGGCACGCTGGTCGATAAGTGCGTAGACGGCCGACCGCCCAGTTACTGCGATCGCCAGTTGTCCATCGTGGAGATGCCCAGCAAGTGCGGCTGCCCTGAAGGGCACGGAGATTGTGACAGCTCCGACACTACGGGCTGCGAGACCGAGCTTTACAAGGACAAGTACAACTGCGGCGGGTGCGGGAGGAAGTGCGACGCCAACGAGTTCGACATCTGCGAGAACAGCGAGTGCAAGACTCCCACGTGCGACGACGGTACAGCGTTTGGCAGCTGCACAAAGACACCACCCGCTTACTGCAACGCCGACGGGAGCATCTCCACTGACCCAGAGACGTGCCCCTGCACTGATGGCTACGAGCTCGTGGGGAAGGAGTGCGTGAAGCCCAAGACCGCGTGCGACGATGGTACCCCCTTTGGTGAATGCTCGACTGTCACTGCATTAACGTTCTGTGCCGATGATGGGACCCTCATCCCGGACGCCGGGAAATGCCCATGCCCGGACGGGACCAAGCTATCAGGTACCCAGTGCGTCAAGGAGACCACTACAGGGGGCGGGACCGGGGATGGGACGACCGTGTGCGACATGGACAAGCATTGCGAGGATTCTATGGGGGAGAACTGCGGGACCTGCCCCATCGACTGTCCCTGCTCGGATGCCGATCCATGTACCCTCGACACGTGTTCGGGCGGCCAGTGCGCGTTCACCGCCGATAGTTCCAAGTACGGGAACAAGGTCACGATCAGCAGAACCCCCGCTATCTGCTGCGAGAACGGGCATATCAAGTATGGCGAGTGCTGCGACGACGACCAGTGCAACGATGGTTACGAGTGCATCAACAACAAGTGCGAACAGAAAGCGACCTCTGTTGTCAGCACAACTCCCGCTCCGGAGTGCATGGCCGCCACCCAGTGCACGGAAGCGACATACGGTACCTGCACACTCACCACGTGCAAGGACGGTAACTGCCAGTACAACAAGGACTGTTCCGCCTGCGGCGAGGGGACCTCTTACTGGTGCAGATACTGTGCGACCTTTGGCGAGCCCGGCTGGTGCAAGTACTGCAGGGGCGATGGGCAGTGCTGCGTATCGGAGGACTGCCCTGACGATGGGAACGAGTATGACTGTTTCCAGAACAAGTGTCGCGAGAAGACCGGGGGGCAGGTCACGGTCACTCCTATACCCGCGGAACCCACTTTGATTCCACCGATCGGGACCGGACACGAGGAGTTCTTCAGCCTCGGTATGGACGATCCGGTGGTATTCTGTGAATACAAGATCATCTATTCGGGGCTCGCAGAGGGCGACATTGGTTTCTTCGAGATCATCACTCCCGATGGTCAGACCGAGAGCATCACGCTCAACTACAACGATGCGAGCGGAGTGACGGAGGCGTCCGTGGGCGCGCTCACGCTGCAGGTCCAGAAGGACATGGCGCTCTCTGATTACCTTGCCGAGATCCGGATTATCAAGACCGGGGACTGCCCCGAGGTTACAGAGGAACCTCCTGCGGAAGTAACGTACGAGGACAAGGTGAAGCTCTTCAAGGACGAGACCTTCGAGCTCTGTGGATACAAGCTGATCCTCTTTGACATCGACACGCTCGGGACAGCCTCGATCGAGGTCGTCACCCCAGACGGCAGCACCGATACCTTCTCAGGCAACTACATCGAGGCCCTCCTCGACGGGAAGGAGATCTCAGGCTCCTATGATGATCTCACCGTGCTCATAAACGATGACACATGGGCCTCCGGCGACACCGCCGAGGTCGTGCTCACGTTGGATGGCGATTGTCCCGGTGAACCGACCGAGACGCCTGACGAGTCCGGCCCGAAGGATGAGCCCACGCTCACCATATTCTGTCGCGAGCTCTCCGTTCGTGGCGGGGATGCTGTGAGCTTACCCTGCCGGTTCGAGGTCGAGGGCACGCTCCCGGATGTGGAGGTCGAAGTGGGTACTGAAGAGGGTATCAGCTCCGAACCCTCCATGTTCTCGCTCGGCGAGTTCCCTTGGTACGACGAGGACGAACAGGAGGAGTCCGGTGTCAGGACCGTTGATCTCATCATCTCAGCGGACCACACCTGCGAGGAGTGGTCCACCTCGGTCAGCCTCACAGGAAGATATCTCTTCGAGGAAGAGGAGCGAGCGGTCGATGGCGGTACCGCTATGACCATCCTTCCCGCAGAGGACTGCTTCAAGTGCGGCGACGCCCAGTGCGAGATGGGCGAGGACTTCAAGACATGCTGCAATGATTGCCCCTGCCCTGAACAATATTCGTGCCAGGACAACTCGTGCATACTCGAGGTCAAGCTCAGTGAACCCGGAGATTCCTGTAGCTCGAACGAGAAGTGCACGACAGGCAACTGCCAGAACGCAGTGTGCTGTGCCGACGGCGAGAAGTGCTGCGAGTCCGACGCCCACTGCGGCCGCACGGAGACGTGCGACACGGGACGGTTCTACTGTGTCCCCGCCGGACCCGCCCCAGGCCCTGCGGGCGGGAAGCCCGACGGCACTCCCTGCTTCAAGCCGGACGAGTGTGGCAGTGGCAACTGCCAGAACATGCGCTGCTGCGAGGCGGGACGGGGCTGTTGCGCGTTCGACGACCAGTGCGGCGATAACGAGATGTGCGACCAGGGGCCCGCGCTCTGCGTGCCCGTGGAGCTCAATGAGGAGGACAAGGAGCAGATACAGCAGGAGATGCTCCAGCTCCAGACGGATGTTGCCGAGACGTCCCAGAATTTCGTGGAGCTTTCCGATGCCATGGACCAGAAGTACGAGGAGAACAAGGAGGTCATCGAGAAGCTCGGCGGCGAGGAGCGCATCCAGCGGGAGATCGAACGCATCGACCGGTTACTGGAGGAGCTGAGGGTGCTGGAATCTGACCTTGACGCAAATCCCGGCAAGGCCATGAAGACCATGAAGAAGCTGGAGCGGACCATGGAGCGGGCCAAGGACAAGGTCACCGTGGACGTTAATCCCTTGCATGACATCGAGGAGCGGGAGGCCGAGGTCCACGAGGAGAAAATCGATCACGTGCTCGCGCAGGCCTTGACACCCACAGAGGATTCGCCTCCGCCGCCGGAGACGGTCGAATCGGTCAGGGAGTCGGCCAGGCGGCTGCGGGAGACGGTGAAGCAGCGCGTAAAAGCGGAGGTCATCGAGGCCACCTATCAGTCCGGTGCGAAGCGTATGCGCACCGTCGTGACCCGGACAATCGAGAACACCGCCGCCGAGGCCGTGGAGGGCGCCGTGCTCATCATGGAGATCCCCAAGAGCGCGGCCGCGTCAGCGCTCGAGCTGCATTACACCTGCCAGCGCACGTCCGGACAACCATGCCCCGTGCCCAGGGTGCTGCGCGACGACCCTCTCGTGGCCTGGGACCTCTCCGCGCTCGAGCCGGGGGAGAGCGTGACCACATCCTACACCGCCGATGGTGAGATCGGCGAGGAAGAGGTACAGGCCAGCACCACCGTTGTGGCCACCGATGTCGACCTAGGCGCGTACCACACGGTGGACGAGGAGCGCGATGCCCTGCAGAGCGAGGAGATCCAGATGGAGCTCCGGGCCGCGATCGAGGAGGCCGGAGGTATCGAGGACGAGGGCATGCGCCAGCGCATCGAGGTACTGACCATGGAGACGCAGGCCAGCCTCGAGGCCGAGGACCTGGTGGACGCGCACACAGCCGTGGCGCGCATCAAGACCGAGCTGGAGTCCGCCAAGCAACCGCCCCCGGGAGTAGAACAACCACCGATCGATAAGCCAGAGCCTACCGCCACGGCCAAAGATGATAAGGGCGAGGGCCTGCTGTTCGGCATCATCCCCACCGACAAGGACGGCCTCGTCAAGTTCGTCAAGGAGTACTGGGAGATCGTGGCCGCCTTCATCGGCTCCCTGAGCATCATCGCGTACTACCTCAAGGTGCTCAAGCGCAAGACCATCGGCGAGGAGGCGGTCGTGATCCGGCGCGGCAAGACCATGGAGGGCAACGCCGTGAAGCTGGGCATCAAGGTGAAGAACGACTCCACCTTCAAGATCACCGAGGTGAAGGTCACCATCGACTATCCAAAGGCCTTCAAGGTGCAGGGAGGTTCGCCCACTGTTGAGCTGGGCAACATCCGGCCTGACGAGTTCCAGAGCGCTATCTTCCACCTGGTCCCTACACGATGCGTGAAGGGCACCGTCACCGGGTACGCCACCTACGAGAACAACAAGGGACAGACCAAGGTCGTCCAGATCGATCCCGTGGACGTGGGGAGCGTGTGCCCCTTCCTCGAGCGTGTCCGTCTCACTCAGGATGAGTTCGCCAAGCGGCGGCAGTACCTGCAGAGCGGGACCAAGAGCATGAGCATCCGGACAGATCCCACACAGATCTTCCAAGTGATCAAGAACCGGTTCAACAACATACACACCGTTCATGAGGAAGTGGCCCCTGACCGAACGAGCATGCTCGGAGAGTACGCAGGGCAGGGTGCATACAGTAAGGCCTTCATCGGCGCCAGTATCAAGGTCATCTACGGCGCCCAGGGCCAGGTCGAGCTCTCGGTGTACGGCGAGGACGAAGCGATGGTCACCGGTCTGCTGAGCGAGCTGGTGGAGCTCATCGAGAATGCGGAGGGCGGTGGCCAGCAGGTCTAGAGCCCACTATTCCTCGTCCGCATAGGTGCCCATGTGCATGTAGCGCAGGAGCACACCGACGCCGCGATAGTATACATAGCATGCGATGACCACCGCGACGTACCCTATCATGGCGGTCCGGAAGGTGACACCCATGCCAGAATCGAGGGATCGGACCACCGCGCGGTATACCGGGAACGCCAGCAGCACCATCCCTGCCAGCACGGCCAGTTCTAGACCGGTCGAATCCCCGGAGCCCTCTTCCGACACGACAGATGGACTGATGGTCCACATCGTTTATATCGGTTCATTCGGGCGCGGGACACGTCGTACCAAGAGATATAAACGTCCATGAAGCGTTCAATGATCGTGGACCGACAGGACGACCTCCGTTCCATAGGCAAGGATCTGAAGGTCGATGGACAGGGCACTGAGGTGCGGCGAGAGCTGTGCCTGCGCTGCAAGGGGGGCAAGCTCCTTTGCGGGAAGAGCCGGTGCCCCATCACCGCCCAGGCCTCGGCCCAATCGGACATCGCTCGCAAGCTGAGCAAGGACATCGCCTCGCCCAGCCCACCGGGGTTCTTCGTCGGTTGGAAGGGCTATCCCAAGGTGTCCCTGGGGCCCATGGGCCTGGCCGTTCCCCACGAGGACCCCTCGTTCCTGGACGATCCCGCCCGGTGGTACGGCGCCACCATCCAGGAGGTGGTCGGATTCCGGTCCCTGCTGGTCCGCTCACGTGAGTCGGTCGACATCCATGCCGCCCGCGATCCTCCGGCCACACTCCGCGATTATCAGGACCTGGTGCTCTCGTCACGGCCCGTTGATGTGGAGCTCCACCTGCGTCAAGTGCCAAGGTTCCACATCGCCTTCTCTGCCATCGCCCAGCCCATGGGGCCGTCGGCCGAGCTCAAGAGCTTCGACCTTGTGGGGAACCCCGCCGTCCCCCGGGCCGCCGACAAGGTGACCGGTGACACGGACCTCCGGGCCGAGGAGGGCGTTGCCAACCTCTTTGACGCTGGGATGGACGTGTACCATGTCCAGAAGGTGCTGTCGGCCGGGCTCTTGGGCCGCGGGAAGGACCGTACCCTCGTGCCCACCCGCTGGGCCATCACCGCGACAGACGACATCGTTGGCCGGGACCTCGCCGACCGCTTGCGTGACCTGCCGGAGCTCGACGAGGTGCTGCTCTTCTCCAACGAGTACATGGGCAACCACTACGAGATAATCCTCATGCCCGGGCCACTGGAGTTCGAGCATCTGGAGTCGTGGGAGGGCGGAAGCGTGTGGGGCGCGGGCGACGGCTGGACGGTAGTACAGGAGTACGAGCCCACCGAGGGCCGTACCAGTTATGCTGCCAAGCAGGGGGGCGGGTACTACGCGGCCCGCCTGGCGGTGTACGAGGCGCTGGTCCGCATGGGACGCCAGGCGGTAGCCGTGGCCCTGCGGGAGATCGACAAGACCTACTACCTTCCCGTGGGAGTGTGGGAGGTGCGGGAGAACGTGCGGCGCGCCATGCAGGACGAGCCCGAACGGTTCCCTGACCTGAAGGCGGCCCTGGCCGCGGCGGCGCCGCGCACCGGTACCGGCCTTAAGCGCTGGGTGAGCGAATCCTCGATCCTCAAGAACCGCCTGTACCAGCGGAGACTGACGTCTTTCTTCTAGCCCGGCGGCGGTGCCGCTCCCGGCGGGACCAGCACGATGTAGAGCCAGCTGATCCACCAGTAGGGCGCTCCCGTGGCAATTAGGTTCGCCAGGAGGAGGAGGATGGCGGGCGCTGCCATGACAAGAGCTCGGACCGTCGAGATGGTGTGCACCTCCCGTAATCCTATCACGATCAGGACCACGAACCAGAGGGAGACGAGCACCTCCACCCCATCCGTCGGTGTCAGGCCCGGAGCAAGGACCCAAGGGACTGCGATACCGGCGACGGTCAGAAGGAGGGGGAAGAGGAGCGGTGTGGAGCCGTACATGTAGACCTTCATGCTCTCGGGGATGTCGGCGCCAGCGCCCACGATGGCCCCGATCGCCTGGGAGAGACCGGCCAGCACGCCGTTGACGATGATGCCAACGAGGGGGGCGATGAAGATCAGCAGGACTACCTCGGGACGGTTCTCCAATCGGCCTGTGATATGAAGGCGGAGCAGGGTCATGACAAGGGCCAGGATGGCATAATACGGCACCACCCGGGTTATGGGCGTACCCAGCCCTATCTTGCGGAAGAACGGGACCGGTTTGAGCAGGACACCCATCAACCGGCCGTCCAGACCTAAGTCCTCGCTATCGAACACCTCCGACTGGTGCGACATGGGGCGGGGATGAGGGTGAACCTTTTTGAAAGTGATGCCGAGGGCGCCAGGTCACACCCAGCCGAGCCAGAGGGTGGCAAGGGCCACGGGATCGGCGGTGATGATGACGAACAGCACGGCCGGCAGGGCCATGATAAGTGCGCGATAGGTAGGTATGGTGTGGACCTCTTTAAGCCCGATCAGGACGAGGACGGCCCACCACGCGGAGAAGAAGGCGGCGACCGCGTCCACGGTGAGCAGGTTCCCCGCCACGAAATCCCCCGGAGCGATGGGGAGGACAGCGCCCCCGGTGGCGTGGACCACAAAGAGGTAGGGGAGTGCGGGAGTGAATGCGTACAGATACACCTTGAGCGTCTCGCGCAGCCCCGCACCGGCACCCTGGATCGAGCCCAGCGCCTGGGAGAGGCACGCGAGGAGTGCGTTGGCCGCCAGCGCGCCCACGGGTGCAAGGAGCATGGACAGAGCGGCCGAGTTTCCAGACATCCCAAGGACTCCCTGGGGATGGAACACCGCTATGGCCCATACCAGGAGGGCATGGTAGGGCAGTACCCGCTTGAACGGAGTGTCGAGCCCGAGCCGATCGAAGAAGGCCACGGGCTGGAGAATGAGCCGCAGGAACCGCCGCTCCATGGACAGTTCCTCGGCGTCCCGCCTCCTCAGGTCACCCGTCATCGGGCTTTCCTAAGGCCTCAAGATATTTATGCGACGCGTTGGCCGCAGAGGCTTCAGAGGCAGGATGCGGCCATGGCGGCCGATAACACCGTGATCACCAGCAACGGTGTGAGCTCGATGATCGTCATGTCCATCTCGTCCACGGGCATCGCCTGGGATTCCATCAGTAAGTATTGCTCATTGTCGTTCGCGCGATATATCGTTCTGCAGGGCGGCGTGCCGGTATCCTTGGCAGGCCCGTACGGCGTTCAGCCCTGTACGGACCACTTCTGAATCCTCCCTGCTCTCCACGTCGGGGACATCCTCGATGGTAGAAAGAAAAGGGGGGGGGGACGGCGGGTGGGGGCCGCCGCCCCGGGGAAGTGGTGGTTGAGGCAAAGGCAGTTCAGGGTGCGATGGTTTCTATGGCCACCGTCTCCACGACGACCGGTGCGTCCTCGGCACAGGCGCCGTCAGTGTATTGGGCCACCGCGTCGTTCGCACACGCGGTGCACCAGTTGGGATAGGTGCTCCCGTCAGAGGCGCACACGGGGCGGTACTCGCGGGTGCACGCCAAGCGGCGGGGTTCGGCGCAGACCGTTACGCTAGTGACCTCGATCTCCTCGGTGAAGGTCCGCCCGCCAGCGCTGCGGCACTGGCGCGGGTAGCTCTCCATCGCGGGATTGCCTGCGGCTATGCACTCCTCGAACGAGTCGATCTCCTCCTGGCACTCGCCGGGGAGGTACCACTCGGTGGTCGCGCTCGCGCACGCACCGCACTTGTTGCCGTAGGTCACACCGTCAGAGCCGCAAACGGGAGTGTAGTCCGCGGTGCAGGCAACTGGGCCGGTGGGCTTGGGGCCTATGCAATTCACGGCTTCGGCCTTGTCCTCGACGCATTCGCCGGGGATGTGCCACTCGACGGACTCGCTGCCGCAGGCCCCGCAGGCGTTGCCGTAGGTCTTCCCGTCGGAACCGCACACGGGGCGGTAGTCAGCTGTGCAGATCAGGGAGCGCGGCTCCTCGCAGTACTCTTTGTCGGAATCGCCCTCGTCCGGAGCGGGTGTCGGTTTCTCCAGCCCGATGGCCGGTTCCTCCGGCCCGTCGGCAGGTAGTTGTGGTCTCAGGCCCTCTCGGGCCATGGTCGCTGTGGCCGCGGCTATAAGTAGCACCGCTACGATACCGATGGCCAGTCGGTAGGTTCCCTTCTCGCTTTCATGTAGCATCTCGCTTCACCTACAAGTACGAAGTCGTTCGGAGCTTTTTAACCGGACAGTTTTTTTATGGTCACTTCCCAAGAAAAAAAACGCCATACCATAATCCCGTCTCTATTGTATATGTTGTATAGTCAGAACGTATTTGAACCGTCGGTCGCTCCTTTTCTACAGGGATAGGGGTATGTCCACCCTCCATGAGCTTCTGGAACTTGTCACAAGACGGGCGACCATCGTCCGGATGGCAAAACCGATCAGCGACTTCATCCAGCTCGAGATCGACCGACAGAAAGCTATTGCGTTCTACGCCGTGCTCGCGCGTCGGTGCGGTGTCGGGTACGCGTGGATCGCAGCCCACGTGAGTGCCGGAGAAGCCTTCACCGGTCCGGATGTGTGAGACCGCTCACGCTTTGCGTGGCCGGATGGGGATGGCGCCCCCGGTGAACCGGGCCGCCTCGAATGCGTCAACGATCTCGCCCGACAGCACCTCGTGGACCTCCTTATCGGTGAGCGGCCGCTCGTTGTGCTTGAGGTCGATGTCCCCGGTGTTGAGCCCCCGGAGGATGCGATACACCAGCTCCTGCA
The DNA here is from genome assembly GCA_030753015.1 of Candidatus Undinarchaeales archaeon. Lineage (GTDB taxonomy): Archaea > SpSt-1190 > SpSt-1190 > JASMDC01 > JASMDC01 > JASMDC01. The sequence goes on from JASMDC010000021.1 coordinate 44,141, forward strand.
TGTCCGGCGGGTCACCCCACCGCTCACCGTCGGGCCAGCCGATCATGTCATCGTCGGTCATCCGTTGTTCCCCTCACACATAATCCTAACCATAACCTATATATACCGCCTCTCGTGCCGAACTCCCTCACCCACAGTAGGGACAGTGCGAACAATGGCCTATTCATTGGACACTATCGAGATCACCCAGGACAACCAGGAGTGGGCGGAGCGCCTGGGAATGGACCCGGCCTTCGAGGAGCTCCTGTACTCGTCCGGGGGTCTGAAGGGTGATGTCCACTTCAACGTCCTCTACTCCACCGACGGCCCGCGCTCCGATCCTACCATCCGCGGCTACCTGGCCACGTTCTCCAGTGAGAACGGAAAGGAGAGCATCAGTCTCTACAAGCCTATGAGCGTCGAAGAGGGCGAGGACGCCTACAGCAAAGGGGACATCGAGAGCATCCGCGTCGGGAAGAACAAGGCCGCATTCTACGGTACTTCCCAAGAAACGGTCCCCCTGAACGTCATGGAACTGAACGCTCCCAAGGTGTACACGGCCACAAAGGAACAGGGTGTCGAGGACCGGCTGCTCGACCTCCTCTACAAGCCCATGGAAGGTGAGCAGAGCCTAGGCGAGGTCATGAGCGGCATGGGAGCGTCCGACCGCTACATGGAGTCGCTGTCGACGTTCTTCGAGATGGATGGTAACACCACCGTCCATGCATACGAGCAGAAAGAGCTCAAGTTCTTCCAGAAACTCGGGCACTACGTTGACATCCTCAAGAGGGACGACGAGTACCGCACCCTCCAGATCTCCGAGTTCATCGGCGAGGGGGCCGAGGGCATGCTCAACGGGCTCGTCACCGGTCTCATCTTCTCACAGGGCGCCATCTACGGCCTGGCCGGTGCCATGGGCATCATGAGCAAGTTCGTCCCCAAGGTCACCATGAGCCTCGTTGCTCCCATCTGGGGCAGCAAGGTCGATGAGGCGCGACAGAAGGAGAACAGCCTCGAGGAGTTGCGCGCGGTGGAGCGCGTGCGCGAGGTCGGGTTCTCATGCGCCAACGGGACCTTGAAGGTGCTCATGCAGCCAGAGGTCATCAAGCCCCTGAGCAAGTTCGTGCCTGCCGCCGGGGCCTTGGGCACCATCTTCGCTGCCGAGCAACTCACCCTTGCGGTCAAGGACGCCGGGTCCCCCAAGACCCAGGTGGCCATCCGCGAGGAGCTCATCCAGAACAATCCCGAGTACCAGAAGGAGGGATATGACCGCGAGCTCTTCCAGATGATAGGTACCGAGGAGACAGTCTCCTACGCCACCCACATGGTGGCCGCCGGTGCCGGACTGGCCATCTCGGCCATGTTCCCTGAGGTCGTGTTCCCCCTCTCGCTCGGAGCGCTTGGCGCATGGTACGTGGGCAAGAGCCTGTGGACCTGCTACAAGCACAATCCCGACGTGCAGTTCGAGGTCAACGCCAACGAGCACCTGCCCACCGCCAATGGCATCGAGCTCGACAATGGGTACATGCTCGACTTTGAGAAGGTGGGCGAGGAAGGGCTCGAACCCATGGAGGACCTTCTGCAGGTGAACGAGGTAGCCTCTAGAGCGAAGGTCAAGCTGACCATCGACAAGGCAGAGGGCGACTGGGGCGTGCACATCTCGCCGCGCGAAGGTGAGGAGCACGAGCTGGGGCACAAGCGCAAGCTGTTCGACCGAGGGTTCCTCAAGCACCTGCTGGGTAACCGCACCATGAAGGAGCAGTACAACCTCGACAACGAGATGTTCGTGCAGCGGTTCAACAAGAAGGTCGACCTGAAGTCACTGGAGCTTGCGGACGGCACGTACCTATTCGGTACCGAGGGATATCTCAAGGCCTACCAGGACCGCGAAGAAATCGCCTGAGCTACTTAGTCAGCAGCTCGGTCAACCGCTTCGTCACCACGTCGAGCTCTTCTGTCGACGTTATACCACCAACGGCATCGGGGTGGCCGCCGCATGACGAGAATCCTGCCTCGGTCAGCAGCTCAACGAGATTTATGTCCTTGCGGGTGGTGCGTGCCGAGAGGGGGACGGGTTCGAGCGAGGTGTTGTACACGAGGATGATCCACCCCTTCATCCGCCAGCGTAGGATGCTGGACACACGGCTACTGAGGTTGAGGTCGGAGTGGATATCATAGAACATGAGTCGCTGGTCCTCGTGCTTGTCCCCGTTCTTCTTGACGTCCGAGATGAGCCTCCGCGTCTCCTGCTCGATGGTGCGATCGTAGCCTTTAAGGGTGCGTGCACCAGGGGTCCGGCCCTCGGCCATCTCCCGGGGCGAGCTGGCCGACCTCAGCGCGTCCAATGCCACCCGAGCACCATCCCTTCCCTTAAGGTTCTTGCCGGAGTTGAGCATACCCATGATGCTCCGCGCCAGTCGCAGATCGCCCCTGGGGAACGCCCTGCGGCAGTAATCCTCGCCCTTGTCACCTCGTGTACCCGCGCAGGCGATCCATGCAGGACCACCAAGCAGCCGATGGACGGCCAGGCTGACAGGTTCCTTCCGCTGGATGAAGGCGATGCCGTCGGGCGGTGCATCGCGCTGGTGGTGGTCGACGACCAGCACATCGGCGGAGCAGGCAAGGTAGGCCATGGCGCCGGGCTGCAGCCCTCCCACGTCGACCACGAGCACACGGTCGGGATTGGCCTCAAGGACCTCCTCGGCCACCTCGTCGTCCAGCTGGTTGCCGCAGGGTACGAACAAGTCCACGTCGGTTTCATGCCCCACCAGGGCAGCGGCACAGATGCCGTCTGCGTCCCAGTGGTACACCACGACCAGCGGACCGCCCGCATCGAGGAATGACCGCAGCTCGTCCTTGTCGCTCACGACCATCCCTCCAGTTCACGCTCGAGCCGACCGAGTCGGAGTTCCGCCCGTTCACGTAACCGGTTCGCCTCCTCGGTCACGGCGCGGACGTAGCCCTCGTCGGCCAGTGGCGTCCCGTTACGGATCAGGGGCAGCGCCATGGTCTCGGTGGAGCGTACCTCTACAACCGGGTGATGCCCGAGCCCCTTCACGCCGCTCGACTTGTGGCCCGCGGACAGCGCCCGGTCGAGCAGGCGCTTGGCCACTTCCAGGTCACGGCAGGTCACGTGGAGGATGGCCCCCTGGACGAACAGCCAGACGGGGCCTGCGGGTGGCGGAGAGAGGACGATAGTAAGCTCATCTGTGCCCACGGGACCATGCCACTTACCCAGCCACCGGGAAGAGCGCTTACGGTCCTCATCAGGCACCTCCATGAGCGCGATGCGCCCGGCGCACGAGCTGGTGGTGAACGTGCCGGTCCCGGTGTTGACGAGGTCGACGACAGCCATGGCACCGGGATCGGTCGATCCCTCCTGTTTCGCGACCGCGAGCTTGCGCAGCGCGGCCTCCTTCTCTTGTGCGAAGCTCACGACAGCACCGTTACTCGTCCTTCTTCACGCCTTCGTCAAGGAAGATGCCCGAGTACGCTTGTGACTCTTTCGTGTGGTGGAACACGATCTGGACTATACGGGCGTCATCCTCCAGGAACAGGTCACGGTGGGCCACGAGCCCGAACTGGAGCCGGCCGCGGTAGCCGGGATCCACCCAGGCGTTTGTGGCGGTGCCACCCATACGGATGAGCGAGGATCGGGGCTTGAACTGGGCCACGAGGTCGCGGGGCATGTTGATGATCTCGGCGACGCGCACGAGGTAGTAGCCGCCCTTCTCGAGCTTCCATCCGCTACCCGCCCGCTTGAGGGGCCGAGTACCGGGGATGCGCCGCTTGTTGTTGGTGAAATCTAGATGGCCCATGGAGAGCACGTCAGCGAACTCCTCCACCTCGGACAGTCTCAGGTCGAACCCAGCGCTCTGGAGCTGGACATCGATGTCCCGATAGTCAATGATGAGTTCGTTCGCCTCGATGAGGTCGCGAATCTCCTGGCCCGAGAGGGCGCCGATATGATGGGTCATGGGTGCTCTCGCACGGGGGAAGGGGCAGAACATTTAAATCTCTCCGCCACCGGTTCCGCCGTTGAGGGCGATGGACAGCGAGCATCACTACTGGACCTACTGGGTGCACAGGATACAGGAGCTCTGGCGCAGCCACGAGACGCTGGAGAAGCGCGTGGCTGAGCTGGAGAAGCTGGTCGCCGGACAGAGCGGCGTCAAGCTGCAGACACCGTCGCCCGCCACGGCAGGCGCAGACCAGCCCACTGAGAGCGGTGCGCCACCGGAGCCTTCCGGTGAGCCCTTGAAGGAGATGGAGCTGACCGCGTGCATGGGCCTCAGGGAACTGGGCGGTGATGCATCCATCCACGAGATCAACGCCCAGCTCGCTAAGAGCCGCTCAATCAAGGAGGATGCGAAGACGACCCTTATGCGACTCCGTGGCGCCGTCCAGAAGGGCTACATCGCCATGGACCCCGAGTCCAAGCGGTTCAAGCTCCTCAGGGACACCTTCGTGGTGGGCTGATCGTGGGTACTTCCGCGGACAAATCCGTACAGGACGGGCCCGCGGACCTGACGGCGGTCGTCCACGGTGCAACGGTCACAGTGCGCGACGCAGCCCTCTCCGAGGAACTCCACGGGAAGGGCTCCTTCGGTTGGTTCCAGGACTCGCCGTCGCTGGTGCTCTCCCTCTCGGAGGCCCACTTCCTCCTGGAGCGTGAGCGCATCGAGGTGGTGGACGAGAAGGGGGAAAAGCTCGATATCGACGGGCTCGTGCGTCACGCATCGACGGTAGAGGAGGACTTCTTTCTGCGCTACCGCGTATACCGTGACCTCAGGGTCCGCGGGTACGTGGTGAAGTCCGGGCTGAAGTATGGCACCCATTTCCGTGTTTACGAGCGAGGGATCCGCCCGCGCAAGGGCCGCCGATCGGTCCAAGAGCACGCCAAGTTCCTTGTGCACGCCACATCGGAGAGCTATCAGTGCTCGGTGCCCGAGCTCACCCGCCTTGTGCGCCTGGCCCACTCGGTAAAGAAGCGAATCTGGATGGGTGTGGTCGACTCCGAGGGGGACGTCACCTACCTCCAGGTCATCCGGGTGACGCCGTAACGTCCAGTGTTTAAGATACTGCGACTGGGGTCATGGATGGCGGGAGGGTACTAAAGCATGCTTTAGTACCTTCTACACACCTTCCCCCACGGGAAAGCTCCCCTGCCTAGAACGCCGTGAGGGCCGGTGGCAGGCAGCGGGGAAACGTTCGTGGACTACCCCTCTACGACTAGAGGAGCTTCCCGATTCGACGCTGTCTCCAGCTCCACGGGCGCATCGGGTGGTCCCCACCCTGAGCGGTTAAGGATGTTCAAGGCAGCGTTCAGGTCACGGTCAATTGCAAGGCCACAGTTCCAGCAGCTATGTACTCGAACCGACAGGTCCTTCTTGACCAGCATACCACACCGGCTGCACATCTGAGAGGTGTTCTTCGGATCAACCAGTACTACCTTCCCACCAGCCTCTTCCGCTTTGTAGGTGGTGTACTGGATGAGTGTGTTCCAGGAAGCATCAACGATGGACTTTGCGAGATGGTGGTTCTGCACCATGTTGAGGATGTTGAGTTTCTCGAAGGTGATAGTGGAGTAATTGTCAGCGAGCTGACGGGAGAGCTTGTGGGCGAAGTCAGTGCGCTGGTTGCGGACCTTGCGGTGCGCCCTGGCAAGCTCCTTCTTTGCCTTCTTCCTGCGGTTCGAGCCTTTATTCCTCCTTGAGACCCGACGCTGGCGCTTCTTGATCTTCCTCTCCGACTCGCGGAGAAAGCGGGGATTCTCGATGACGGTACCGTCGGAGAGGGTAGCGAACTTCTCGAGGCCGACATCAACACCGACAGCGGTCCCGCCATGTGATCTGGCCTCTACCTCTACCTCGCAGGAGAACACGACGTACCACTGATCAACATCTCGCTTGATGGTGCACGTCTTGACCCTGCCTTCGAGCGGACGATGGAGCTCGATGCGAATGGAACCGATCTTCGAGAGCGTGAGGCGCCGTTCATCCGGAGAAAGTGAGAAGCCGCTCTGCGGATAGGTCAATGAGTCGTACCTCCCCTTGCCTTTGAACCGAGGATATCCGGGCGTTTCACCGTTCCTGACACGGCGGAAGAACGCATCGAACGCCTTCCTCAACCTCCGGAGGACATCCTGAAGTACTTGGGAGTGGACTTGTTGCTGATACTCGTCCTTGTTTCCCGGAAGGGCGTCCTGCTGCTCTCTGTAGATGACGCATCGTAGCTCGTCTTTCCAGGCATCCCTGCGTTCCACAAGAGCGTTGTTGTAGAGTCGACGGCAGGTCTCGAGCGTGGAGATCAGAACCGTTTCCTGAGTCCTGTTCGGAAACAGACGATATCTGTAGCTACGCATCGCTCGTTCCCTGTCCCCCACCATATCTCTTATTGGATGTAATGGTATTGCGATGAATAAATAGAACAGGAGGGTGGCGTGCCGGTACTCGTCCGGATTGTATCTTTCGAATCCGCCCCTCCCTCGGAAGGGAACTTCCCGCAGAAAACGATAAAGAATTAAACCTCGTACGGGTGTGTCGCGCTGGGATGCTCATGGACAAGGTCGTCGAATGTGTACCGAACTTCAGCGAGGGACGGGACAAGGCCAAAATCAAGCATATCGCCGATGCCATCGCCGCGGTCGAGGGCGCGGTCCTGCTGGACGTTGATCCGGGAGCGGACACCAACCGCACCGTTATCACGCTCGTCGGATCGCCCGAGGCCGTCGCTGAGGCCGCATTCCAGGGTATCAGGGCTGCTAGCGGGGTCATCGACATGGCCCATCACTCGGGAGCTCACCCCCGCATGGGGGCCTGTGACGTGTGCCCGTTCGTCCCCGTCCGGGGCGTCACCATGGAGGAGTGCGCGGCCATCGCCCGTCGTGTCGGCGAGCGCGTGGGCACGGAGCTGGACATCCCCGTGTACCTCTACGAAGAGGCGGCCGCAAGCCCCCAGCGCAAGAACCTGGCCGACATCCGCGCTGGCGAGTACGAGGGGCTGGCAGAGAAGCTCAAGGACACGGCGTGGAAGCCTGACTTCGGTCCGGCGACATTCAACGCCAGGAGCGGCGTCACGATCATCGGAGCCAGGACCTTCCTTATCGCCTACAACGTAAACCTCAACACCACCAACGCCAAGCTCGCCCGCCGTATCGGGGGCGCCGTCCGCGAGAAAGGTCTTCCCGAGTACAACGAGTTCCACGAGCCGCAGCGCAACGAGGACGGCAGCTACGTCTGGACCAAGGGCCGGCTGAAGGGCGTGAAGACCATCGGGTGGTACATCGAGGAGTACGGGTGCGCCCAGGTGTCCATCAACATCACCGATCATCGGGCAACGCTGGTCCACGTTGTGTACGAGGTGTGCAGGGAGGAGGCCGAGAAGCTCGGCGTCGTGGTCACCGGCTCGGAAGTAGTAGGGCTCGTGCCCGAGGACGCTCTCCTAGCCGCGGGACGGTACTATCTGGAGCGACAGGGCAGGTCCACGTCGGTTCCCCGGCGCGACCTGGTCTCCACCGCCCGCCAGTCACTGGGGCTCGACTCGGTGGCGCCCTTCGACCCGGACATGAAGGTCGTGGAGTACCGCCTGCCTCGCAGCTCGCCGCTCATGGACCTGTCGGCCGCCTGCCTCGTGGAGGAGGTCTCGAGGGACACGGTGGCCCCCGGCGGCGGCTCCGTGGCCGCGCTGGCGGGAGCCCTGGGCGCCGGGCTGGCCTCCATGGTGGACGCCATCACCGCCGGTAAGCCCCGGCTCCGGGACAAGCGCAAGGCCATGCTCGAGCACGGCGCTGCGGCCCACGCGCTACGAGAGCGGCTCACGGACGCCGTGGACCGGGACACCGAGGCGTTCAACGGTGTCATCACCGCCATGCGGATGCCCAAGGCAACAGAGGAGGAGCTGACGGTACGCTCACAGGCTATCCAGGACGCCTACAAGGAAGCTGCCAACGTGCCGCTGACGACCCTTCGCGACTGTCGGAGAGCCTTGGCCGAAGCACGGTTCGCTGCAGAGAAGGGTCACGCTGCATCCATCACCGACGCCGGTGTGGGAGCTCACGCGGCCTTCGCTGGTGTGGAGGGCGCGGCCATGAACGTTCTCATCAACCTCAAAGACATCACCGACGAGGCCTATGTGAAGGACCTTCGTACCGAGGTGGAGCAGCTGCGTGTCGAGTCTCGCGAGGACGTGGATGCTGTCACCGATCTAGTGTTCGCAGAGATCGGAGCGTAGGCCTCAGAACTGTAGCAGGTCGACCTTGTCGTTGATCTTGTTGATGTGGTCCGACAGTTCCTTGATCATCTCGAGGGTCTTGTCCATCTTGGTCTCGAGCTTCTTGAGGCGTCCGTGGTCACGCTCCTGGCGCTCGGACGTCTGCTTCAGCTCCTTCGCCTGCCCCTTCTCCATCTTCGACACGGAGGTGTTCAGGGCGCTCACGGTCCCCTTCAGGGTCTCGAACTCGCCCTCCTTCACCACGCCGAGGCGGGCCAGACCGGAATCAATCTCCTTCTCCTTGGCGGCCATGCGCTTGCTCCACTCCTCGAGGGTGGCGGCTCGGGCCTCCACCTGCTTGGCCTCCTCGTCGATGCGGGCCGTGAACGTCTTGATACGCTCGTCGACCATACCGCTCAGGTCCTTCTCAAGTGCAGTCAGGCGCTTCTTGGACTCGCGCTCCAGCACATCCTTGACCGTCTCCTCCTCGGCCTGTAGGCGTGAGATTATCTGGGTGCTCACGCGCTGGAGGTCCTTGATACGGTCACGGTGCTCTTCCAGCTCGCGCGTGTTCCGGTTCGCCTCATCCTTGACCAGGAAAGCAGTGGACACGTTCTCCTCCACACCGTCGAGGCGTGACGTCAGCTCCTTCACGTCCCCGGCGAGACCATTGCGCTCGGACGAGGCATTGTCCAGCCGGGAGCCCAGCTCCGCGAACTTCCCGTTGAGCCGAGATATGTCATTTGTGAAGCCGGCGAGCGACTGCTTGAGGATGCCCACTTCTTTGGCCGTCTCCAGGGCGGACGTCGTCGCTTTGACCAGGGCCTCCTGGACCTCGTCCAGCTGTTCATGGGCAAGCTCGATGCGAGTCTTGTGACCCTCTGAATCGTTCTCGTGATAGTCGAGCACGTTCTCCATGTGCTCGATTGTGAGATGGATCTTTGAAAGCTCGGCGGACACCGCGTCGATATGCGCCAGGCGAGATAGGAAGCTCGACTCGGCCTCGTTGAGCCTTGTTTCCATGTCGACTACCTTGCCGATGAGCTCGGATACCTTGGCGCGAATGGTCGTCTCGTCCTTGAGGGTGGTCTCGATGGTGTCGTCGGACTGGACGAGCTTGGTCTTGAGTTTGCTCAGCTCGGCCTCCATGATCTCGAGCTTGAACTCCATGTTCTTGATGTTCTGCTTCTCCTTCGTGAACTGGACGAGCTCGCCTCGCACGTCCTTGAGCTGCCTGGAGATGTCGGAGCTGATGGTGGTGAGCTTGGTGACCACGGTATCTTGAGTGGTCTTGAACTGGCTGAGCTTTTCGCTGAGCTGGAAGATATCCTCCGAGGCCATGGGGTGTGCAAAAGGGGCCAAGTAGTTAAAATCTTCCGTTTTAGAGCGACCGAGCCCGGTCGGTGACGTGGACGCAGTCCTCCCATCGGACGCCCCAGTCATCCAGGTAGACGCCCGGCTCGACGGTGAACACCATCCCCCGTTCCACGGTGTCCTTCGATTTCGAGCTCACCGTTGGCATTTCATGCACTGCGATGCCCACGCCGTGGCCCAGGCTGTGAGTGAAGCGTTCGGCGAGCTCGCCCAGAGCCTCGCGGGCCGCCGCGTCGACGTCCACCAGGGGAACCCCTGGCCTGATCGCGCGCAGGGCGGCCTGCTGCGCCTCCTTGACGCGGGCAAGCACGACCTCCTGCTCCTCGGTCCGTGGGATGGTACGGGTCATGTCCCCGCAGTAGCCGGCATACCGCGCCCCGCAGTCCACAAGAACGATCCCATCGAGAGGGGCCGTGGTCGTGCTGGCGTGGGGAAGTCGGCTGTTGCGTCCCGCGGCCACGATCGACGGGAATGCCACATCGCAGCCCTCGCGGAGAAATGCGCCCTCCACCTCGGCCCGCAGCTCGCCCTCGGTGGCAGCGTCCCCCAGGCCCTCCTTCATCAGGCGGTCGAGCACTCCCCGGGTCACCTCGCAGGCGCGGCGGAGGCGGGCCACCTCGTCGTCGGTCTTGCACGAGCGCAGGCCTTCCAGCACGACCGTGGCATCGGTCCAGCGCACTGAGCGCAGGCGGCGGCGGAGGGTCCGGGCGGTATGATGCGTGGTGAGCTTGTGGGGGAACGCGATCCTCGGATGGGGCTGACCGGGGATAAGTGCCCTTGCGGCCTTGTAGAGCTTGGTATCGAAGTCCTCGTACCGCAACACCTCAACCCCTTCACGGGCATCCTCCTCGGCACGCGTGCGCTCGAACTCCGGGACCACCACAGCGATTCGCTCGGGAGTGACCACCGCCAGCGCCGACTCCTGGCGCAGGCAGCCGGTGAGATAGAACACTGTGTCCTGATCGACGGCGAGGAGCGCGTCCAGGTGCTTCTTCTGGATGGCGTCGGCGAGGCGCGGGTCCACGGGGGAGAAAGGGGACGCTCAAGGTTTAAGGGCTTTTACTATGCCCACGGCGCCGGCCCTCGGGCCTGCCACGTAAACCTTAAATAGCGATAGAAGGGTGCGTGTTCCCACGGAACGGAAGATCCGTGATGGACCATGCCCCTGCTCTACGATCTCGACCAGATGCGCCGGCACTATCGCGAGCTGCTCGACCAGAAGCCCGCAGACTACTTCGAGCGCCTCGATCCGTTCCTCCTGGACAAGCGCCCCCTTGTCGTGGATGTCATGGAGAGGGCTTTCGAGCGGCTCTTCCCCGAGCCGGTCCGCGACCTGCTGGACGTGGGATGCGGGACATGCTTCTACTTCCCGCTGCTCTCGCGCCACGCCGAGCGACTCGTGGGCATCGATCCCTGCATCCCGATGCTCGACCTGGCCCGCGAACTGATCGCGGAGAAAGGGCTTTCCAACTGCGATGTGAGGGAGAGCTCCGCTCTGGATCTACCCTTCGACGACGAGAGCTTTGACATGGTCCACTCCTGGGACTTCCTGCACCACGTGCCGAACCCCCGGCGGGCTGCCTCCGAGATCGCCCGCGTGCTAAGGCCGGGCGGCCGCTACCTCGCGGTGGAGCCGAACCTCATGAATCCGGCCATGGTGTACTACCACGCGACCCGTCGCTCGGAGTGGGGTCTCTTCAGCAAGAACCAGTTCTCGAACGTCCGCATCTTCCGGCGGCACTTCGACGTGTCGGTCCACTTCGACAACGCGATCATCAGCCACGTGAACGAGCGCACCAAGGGACTGTTGCGCGCCATCGACGCCTTCACGTCGGTATGGCCCACGCGTTATCTCTCCTTCCGCTACGTGATGGAATGCACGAAGAAGGGCTAGGTGTGGTGAGCTGAGGCAGGCCTGCACCGTCCACTTGGACCCTTGGTTTAAAAGATTGGGCCGATTATAAGAGCGGGAAGATGCGGTTCTTGTTCGTGTTCAGGAGCGTCGAGTGGATAGGCGTTGAATACATCTCGGCATCATTGAAGAGGGCCGGGCACGAGACGGACATGGCATTCGAGGCGGACCTTGGAGGGACCTTCTATTTCGGCTCACGGAGCAGGACGCACGGATCCATCATCGAGAAGGTCAGGGAGTTCGGACCGGACATGGTCCTGTTCTCGTCCACCACACAACTCTTCCCGTGGGTAAAGGAGGTCTCACGGGATATCAAGGAACACTTTGATATCCCCATCCTGGTGGGAGGTATCCATGCCACAATCCAACCAGAGGAGGTCCTCTCCGACGACCATATCGACATGGTCTGTGTCGGGGAGGGAGAAGAGGCGATCGTGGAGCTCGCCGACAGGATGCAGGAAGAACAGGACTACAGCGATACAAGGAACATCTGGCTCAAGTCCGAGAACGGATTGATCAAGAACCCGGTACGGCCCCTGATAAGGGACCTCGACGAACTGCCGTTCCCGGACAAGGACCTCTTCTATAAATACGGTTGCTTCAGGAAGAGGGCCTACGTCATGGCCACCAGGGGGTGCCCCTACAATTGCCCCTATTGCTTCAACCATCAGCTGAAGAGGATCTACAAGGACACGCGCTCACTCTACGTCAGGAGGAGGAGCGTGGGCTCCGTCATCGAGGAGCTGAATGGATACCGGAAAAGATATGGGATCAACAGCGTCCATTTCTATGACGACACCTTCACGCTCGACGAGGGATGGGTCATGGAGTTCGCCGAAAGGTACGGGAAGGAGATCGGGCTGCCGTTCTATTGCCTCGTCAGGCCGGACCATGTCAACGAGAGGATGATCGAGGCCCTCAGGAAGGCGGGTTGCGTGAGCATGGGGATGGGTATCGAGAGCGGTAACGACCATGTCAGGAACCAGGTCCTGAAAAGGAACATGTCGAACGAGCAGATACTCGAGGCTGCGAGGATCATCAAGGCGCAGGGCATCAAGCTCGTAACGTTCAACATGTTCGGGTTCCCGGGAGAGGACACCGACCAGATGCTCGACACCATGAGGATCAACCTGGACCTGAGGCCCGATTCCCTGTTCACGTTCATCTTCTATCCGTTCCCGGGGACCGATGCATTGAGGATGGCGGTGGAACAGGGCTGCATAGACGACAAGAGCATGGAGATGATAATGAACGGGGAAGGCGGTTTCCAACGCGAATCCGTACTGGACCATCCATACAAGGGAATCGCGTACAACATGAAGGTCATACTGCCGCTACTGAACAAGATGCCCAGGTCCACTCACGACTACTTCCTCAAGAAGTGGGTCTTCAGGGAGCACTCGGGTTCCCTGCTATCGATCATCAGTCTGGTCTCTCTACCCTTCTATTCTTCCTGGGAGTCCTGGGAGAGGGCGAGGGAGCAGATCTCCATGTTCAAGGTCCGGTTCACTTCGTGAAGCGGTCCGTGCGAAACCCCGGAGCACAAGGCCATTACTCTGCGTCGCCCATTCAAAAAGGATATTAAGCATTGTCTTGATTTCCTGAGGTGTGAACCAGTCCGAGGTTCTCATTCTGGGTGCAGGCCCCGCCGGAATGGCCGCCGCGTTCGAACTGTCCAAGGCACAAAGGACCAGCACGGTCATCGAAAGGAACGAGTGCGTGGGGGGATTGGCGAGGACCATTCAGCACGGCGATTTCCGGACGGATATCGGACCCCACCGGTTCATCAGCCAGGACCGGAAGCTGTACGAGCTGATCGAAGGCCTGCTCGGTCGAAGATGGGCGAAGGTCGACCGCATAACGCATTTCATCATCGGGGGAAGGTTCTTTCGGTATCCCATAGACGTCAGGAACGCCCTCGTCAACGTGGGACCGTTCAAGGCGATCCGGTTCCTCCTTGATTACCTCTACGAGGGGATCAAGCCATTGTTCGTGGAACGGGAGTGCCGTTCCTTCGAGGACTACGCGGTCTCCAATTTCGGGAGGGGCCTGGCAGAACTGAACATCCTCAACTACACAGAGAAGACGTGGGGGCTGCCATGTTCCGAGATATCCCCTGACTGGGCAAGACAGCGGATCAAGGGCCTTTCCATACCATCGATAGTGAAGAAAGCGATAATGGGATCGGGCAGCGGACCAAAGACCCTGGTAGATCAGTTCCACTATCCCGACACCGGAACGGGAGCGATCTATGAAGCGATGAAGGAACGGGTTCTGGGCGAAGGGCATTGCGAGATCCTCACAAACGCTCACCCTATCGAGATCTCGTACGACGGCCATGGGCTTGTTGGGATCGCCGTCGATGTCAACGGCACTATCAAGCGTTTTCGCCCCGACCACGTGATATCCTCGATCCCCCTCCCGGAACTGATAGGGCTGCTCGAACCTGAACCGCCGGCCAATGTCGTGGAGGCCGCCGGGAAACTGAGGTTCCGCTCCCATGTATCCCTCTTCATCACGCTGGATAAATCATCCGTGTTCCCGGACCAGTGGATCTACTTCCCCGACAAGAACATCCCCTTCGGCAGGATCATGGAGCCAAGGAACTTCAGTGGAAAGATGGCCCCGCCGAACAAGACCTCCTTGCTCATCGAGTTCTTCTGTTGGGAGGACGACGAGATCTGGAACGCAGACAGCGAAAGGCTGTTGGAGCTTAGCGCCAAGTGGCTGGAGGAGCTGACATCCATCCGGATGGACGAGGTCATCGACAGCTTCGTCCACAAGGAGCGCCATGCCTACCCGGTCTACGACCTGGGGTACAGGAAGCACCTGGATACGGTCAATGAGTATCTCGGGAGGTTCAAGAACCTGCAATCCATCGGCAGGGGGGGCTGTTTCAGGTACAATAACCAGGACCACGCACTGGCAATGGGAGCTTTGGCTGCGAGGAGCATAATCGAGGGAAGGCGGTTCAATATCGAGGACGTCGGAACGGAGGACGAATACCTCGAAGCGGATCCCGTACCCGGCCGTACGGACCCATGAACGGCTCTGTCAGCTCTACTCCAGAGTATCTGTGGACCGAGGGACGCCCCCCCTGTACGATCTGGAGAGGTACAGGATGACCAAGCCCAAGCCGCACAAGGAGGCCAACCCCGGGATGATTTCCGTACCAGACTGCCGGAACGCGAACTCGACGACCGTGTGTTCCTGCCCTTCCAAGGGAACCGTCATGAAGTGGTCCCGTGGCGTGATCTGGGCCAATTTCCCGTTCACGTACGCCTCCCAATTGGGGAAGGAGGTGATCTTCAAGAGCAAGGCTCCCCGGGCCACGTCATCCAGTTCGATCCGAACGTGCTCCGGACCGAGCTCAACGGAGGTGACGGTGCCTGGGGCCTCGACGATGCCCGTGGCATCCTTCATCTCGAAGATAGCGATCCTCGGGCTCCTGTAGACCTGGGCGAACCTGTCCGAGCGGTAGAAGTTGTCGGTGGAATCGGGCATCCAGGTAAGAACGTGGGTCACGCCGAACCTCTGGTATTCGGAGTAGAGTGCATCGAGATCCTTGCTCCCGAGGTCCGTGATGAGGTCCAACGTCTCCAGGGACACGGGCGACAGCTCGTGGTTGAGCCCCGAGACCTCCTGGCGAGGGATGAGCGGGACGGTGCTGTGCAGGTAGTGCGGCGAGCCGAGGCTCCACCTCATGTCCCAGTGGAACTCCGCTGCGATCCTATCTTCGGGCCTGATGTTATCCTCGATCCATTCCAGGGCAGGTCCCAGCTCCCCGGTGGAATCGCTGTAGTCGCCGTCCGATCTCACGTACTCCTCGCTATCGACCAGCACCTTGGGGGCCGCGAACAGGAGGAAGAGGATGACGAGAAGGACGGATGTCGCGGCCTTCGTCCCCTTGCGTGATGGGATGCCACATAGCCCACCTGCGAAGAGGCAGCACACTATCCCCAGGTACGTTGGGGCCCTCACGTACTGATGCTGGATGGCGTTCCTGAACGGCATGTATATCATCGCCCCCGGGGCGCCGAGCGAGAGGTAGAGAAGTAGGAAGAAGAGTGCCAGGAGGACAACGTTCCTGCGAGCCCGGATCGAGAGCAGGATCCCGGATAGCGCAAGTGCTCCCAGGAGGGGGCTCCCCACGCCCGCAGGTTCCCCAATATCGGAGTTCGGGCTGAAGAAGGTCCGTGTCAATGTGGTCACGGTGGTCGGCAGGTCCACTACAGGGCTGACCCCCCATTCGGGTGCATGGTCCCTGCTGATCGACATGTAACCGTAATTGGAGTACATGGGGATCGTCCAGAACAACGTCAACACGCCAGAGGTCAACAATGCCAGGAGAAGATATCCTCCACGTTCCCCGTCCCTCGTCAACAGGGCCTCGAGGCCCAAGATGAGAACAACGAACATCACCAGGAAGTATGCCGATAGGAGATGAGTCAGCACGATCGCGCCCAGGCAGGTCCCGGCGAGGACCGCGTTCCTCGTTCCCGGGTCCCTGCGGAGACGGATGAACGAGGCGAGCACGAGCGGGAACAGGCTCACGCCGAGCGAGCTCGGATACAGGCCCATCCAGAAATTACCCACCAGTCCTCCGGAATAGGGTGAGCCGATGGTCAGGGATAACAACGCCGAGACGAGAGCGCTCTCCCTTGAAAGGTCCAGCGTTCTCGCCAGTATGAACACTCCGATGGGTAAGAAGACATGACCCATGGCCACACTGATCTGGTATGCCGAGAGAAGGGAGAGCATTCCGAAAGATACTCGGTGGATGAGCACGGGCAGCAGGAAGGCCAATGGCGGATAGAAATAGAACATCGGGAAGCCGCAGTACCAGTAGGGGTACCACCCGCTGAGCCTCAAGCGCGGGAGCAGGTAGGAGTCGAGGAACGAGATACGGTTGAACTGGGGGGGGTGGTCGATCCCCACGGGCATCCCGGAGAAGATGTTCCGGATCGTATAGAGGTTGAACAGCACGATCAGGCCGAGTAATGCGTATCCAGGGTGGCCTCTCAGCATGTCATAAGCACGTTCGAGATACCCGCGGTCCCGAGGCGTTCTCATGTTCACAGCGTCCAGGGACTTCTCCGGGATTGCTATGGCGGGTCGCGGGTCCACGGGGGAGAAAGGGGACGCTCAATGTTTAAGGGCTTTTACTATGCCCAGGGGGCCGGACCGAGGCCCAGTATGTAGCGTACGAACCCCACAAGAGAATGGCCTACCTTGAGCCCGGCGTAGTAGGTGAAGTAGAGCACCGAGACGGAGATGGTGCCCGCTATCAGCGATAAGCAGAACCCCAGCGCCATCACCAGGCCGTCGGCGTAGAGCAGCCCGAGCCCCATGACGAATACCGAGAAGGCCGGGGCGGTGTTGGTGAGCGGGACGGGGATGAGCATGCTCGTGCCCATGAGCATGATGAACAGTGAGAAGAACGACCGGAAAAGGCGGTTGGTCGTGAGGACGGAGAAGCGGGGGCGGGTGAACCTTTCTGTGAAGCGGAGCACGCCGATCCCCTTCTCCAGGAAGGAGGTGACGAACGAGTGCGGGATGCTCTTCTTGCGCAGGAAGGCCGGCAGCCATGGCACGTGGCGCCCGCTGATTAGCTGGAAGCCCAGAAGGATTATCACGAGGCCGAAGGGGATGGAGTAGCCTGCGGCGGGGATGGGCAGACCCGAGGGCAGCGCCACCAGCATGAGGATGAACCCGAACCCCCTATCCTCGATGCGCTCTAGGAGCGCCGACACCGGGATGTCCTTATCACCGAAGGAATTGAGCAGCTCCCGGACGTCCTCGGACAGGGGCCTGTGCGCGACGTTGATGTCGGTCATAAGAGGACAGTAGAACGGGTGTCGAAAGGTTTAAAAAAAGAAAAGCGGCCAGCGATGAACGAGCCCTGGTAGCTTAGTAGGTAGAGCGGCAGACTGTTAATCTGCAGGTCGCAGGTTCAAATCCTGTCCAGGGCGCATTTATTAACTTAATATTAGTAATGCCGTTCCTTTTCCGGATAACGTCATGCCGGGAATCCGGGTGCCACCACCGTTGCGAATCCGTGCAGTGCTGGCCGCAACCGTTATCGACCTCCATGGACGGGACCATCCCTGACAGTGACCAGACATCGGGATCGGTCCTAATCGACGCACTGGCCGGGGTAACCGATCCCGATCTGGTCGCAGCTCTTGCCGCCCGTGCAATCGCTGTCGCTCAGGCAGCAGTCGAGGGCCGTCGCGCAATCGGACCAAGTCGCGCAGCACTCCACTCCACCACCACCGCCGATGACGAGGTACCCCGCAGGGCACGTACCACCGGTCGGGATACCGTACTGGTTCGTGATGGGGTGAGAGCCGATGCTCGCGCCGATGGAGGGACTGCACATACCGCCGCCGCTCATGCCGCAGAGGCCGAGGATCGTGTTGCAGTACGTGCTGCCACCACAGTTCGCATCAGAGTTGCACGAATCGCCGAAGCCGCCCACGAGGACGCATCGGCCAGGGTAACCGATCCCGATCTGGTCGCAGCTCTTGCCGCCCGTGCAATCGCCGTCGCTCAGGCAGCAGTCGAGGGCCGTCGCGCAATCGGACCATGTCGCGCAGCACTCCACTCCGCCACCGCCGCCGATAACGAGGTAGCCAGCAGGGCACGTACCGCCCGTGGGGATCCCGTACTGGTTCGTGATGGGGTGGGAGCCGATGCTCGCGCCGATGGAGGGACTGCACATGCCACCACCGCTCATGCCGCAGAGGCCGAGGACCGTGTTGCAGTACGTGCCCGTGCCACAGTCAGTGTTAGATGTGCATGCGTCGCCGAAGCCGCCCACGAGGACGCACCGGCCGGGGTAACCGATCCCGATCTGGTCGCAGCTCTTGCCGCCCGTGCAGTCGCTGTCGCTCAGGCAGCAGTCAAGGGCAGTGGTGCAGTTGGACCATGTCGCGCAGCACTCCACTCCGCCACCGCCGCCGATGACGAGGTAGCCAGCAGGGCACGTGCCACCGGTCGGAACCCCGTACTGGTTCGTGATGGGGTGGGAGCCGATGCTCGCGCCGATGGAGGGATTGCACATGCCGCCGCCGCTCATGCCGCAGAGGCCGAGGATCGTGTTGCAGTACGTGCCCGCGCCACAGTTAGCATCGGACGTGCATGCGTCGCCGAAGCTGCCGGTGCTGACGGGCGTCGCCGTCACCACGCACACGTTGTCCACCAGGGTGGTACCCTCACCGCACGTGACGGGTGGAGGGCACACAGGACAAGGCTCGGGAGGCGCGCAGGTGGGGCAAGGCACCGGCTCGGGACAGGTAGGACACCTCTTCTCGGGGCATTCCGGAGGGGGACATTCGGGGCACTCCTCCTTCCTCTGGAGACCTATGGCGCGCGCCGTCTCAGGCTTCATCATCCTCCGGAAGGTCTTCGGTCGGGCGTCGGGATTGAACCGCTTCCATCGCTTCGCCTTGCCCCTCTTTCGAGCCCTTGCGTCGGCGGCGGCCGCTGCGTCCGCGAACAGGACGCAGGCTATGACCAGCAGCACGATCGAGCGGAGAACAAGCTTCCTGGAAAGGACGTTCTTGGATGACATGGGGATACCACCTTTGCGCGAGGATCAAGGCCAGAGGAGGCCGGACTCGTCCGTACTGAATTAGTAAATAGGGATGATATATAACACTATCAGGCTCCCCGGGAGGGATTACCGGACGGCCGTGGTCCGCCAGCGATGTTGCCCATCTTCCTCCTCATTAGTTCAGATCCTGTCCAGAGTTCTTGTGTTAGCTAATAATATTTAGTATACTCTTAGAATCCTAATAGCATAGCGATTCTTCTAATTTAATTGGAGATAAAACGCTGACATTAGATCTCAGAACGTCAGCACCTTCTCCGATCCGACCACCCACTGGGCCAGCTGGGCCATGGTGCTTGCCTCGACACCCTCTATCAGGGCGAGCTCCTTGATACCGCGGGCCGCGGCGCAGGTGCCGCACGCCTTGACCTCCCCCCCTCTGTTGATGACCACCTTGAGCATCCGTTCTATGTTGTAGTAGCCCTGCGGCGTCGATTGGCCAGGCAGGGCACAGGTCACGGCATCCCCCAGCAGGAAGATCCGCACCGGGGAATCGGCGTGCTCCTTCTGGAGCGTCGTCGCCAGACGCAGTGCGTTGAACGCCTTCTCGGTGCCGTAGGGCGCATCGTTGATTACTAGCAGTATCTTCATTTCTTTCACCTCGTTCCATGTAAAGACGATAAGAGCGAGTCCGAGAAGTGCCCGTCCATGCCGGGTGTTGAGCGCACCCCACCCTCTCTTGTCCTCTCCCTGGACATCGCATCCGATAATTCAATGACCGTCCAGATTTATTAACCGTTCGGACATCCCGCTGCTGCTAGCCTTGGCAGTGAATTGCTCCTCCATAGCTTGAGCAGGTTGTGGGTCATGGTCATCAGGTTCCACTCGCCGTTCACCTTCCTCGTCCCGCGGAGCAGGAAGCTGTCCAATCCCCTCCCGTCCTTGATCTGCCCGAACACGGGCTCGGAGGACGGCGCTCTCTTCTTGTACATCTCCCGTCCGTTCTTTGTCAGGAGCTTCCTCTCCATCCGCCCCTTCAGCGTGGCGGACTTCGGTAT
>JASMDC010000022.1 GCA_030753015.1 Candidatus Undinarchaeales archaeon
CGCCCTTCACTCTGGGGCGATCGGGAGCGATGAACTGGGATCCGTGGGAGCCGCCTCCCCTGAGAATATCATCACGGAGCTCGCACGGCGCCGCTCGGGCGACGCCGTGTACGGGGCAGGCCGTGTCTTGAACGCCATGTGCTCCTCACCGCCGGACCTCGCCCTGGAGGCCAGTTCCCCGTACATCCTCTCCAACGCCGGGGACGCGTACTTGTTCCCGTCGCTCGGGCACTTGGAGGAGGACGTGCTCAGGTTCGTCGGAAGGCTCGTCGGGGATCCGGATGCCCCGGGATTCCTGGTATCGGGGGGGAGCGAGGCCAACCTCATGGCGCTCCACGCCGCAAGGAAGGCTGCCGGTGATGGTCGCTGTGAGCTGGTCGCCGCCCGGTCCGCACACTTCTCCATCCGAAAGGCCGCCGACCTGCTCGGTATGCAGCTGGTGACCATCCCTCTCGATGTGGATTTCCGCTTGGACCTCTCCGCCCTTAAGGCCTCTATCGGTCCCGACACCGCCGCGGTGGTTGCCACTGCAGGAACGGCCGAGCTGGGGTGCATCGACGATGTCGAGGGGATCGCTGAGCTCTGCCGGGAGGAGGGCGTCCACCTCCACGTGGACGCGGCGTTCGGGGGATTCGTCATCCCCTTCTTGCGGGAGCTGGGTGTGAGCACGACCCGGTTCGGGTTCGATGTGCCCGGAGTATCATCCGTCACTATAGATCCCCACAAGATGGGGCTTGCGCCGGTCCCCTGCGGCTGCGTGCTGTTCGCGAACGAGGGGCTGGCGGAGTCCCTGCGGGTCGCAACGCCCTACGTGGACGGGGGGGCGAGCTCCACGGTACTGGGAACCAGGCCCGGCTGGTCGATGGCGGGCGCCTGGGCCACCATCAGGCTCCACGGTCGTTCGGGATACCGTGAGATTGTCCGGCAGTGCATTTCGAAGACCTCACGCATAGCAAAGGGCGTACACAGGATGGAGGGCGCCCGGCTCGTCGTGGAGCCGTCCATGAACGTCATGGGGATCGAATGCCTGGAGCCTGATGCAGTTCTCGGGAGGCTGAGGGAGCTGGGTTGGAGGGTTACCCTGGCAGAGAGCCCGAGATGCCTCAGGGTGGTCGTCATGCCACACATTGCGGACGAGGACGTGGATATGTTCCTGGGCGACCTCAGGACAGCGCTCGATTGACACGGGCCAAAGCACTTTTATTCCTGAGCGGTTGAACACCCGCCATGACATCGGTCCCGCTCACCAGGTTCCTGTCGTTCGCTAGCGACGTGCTCGAGATCCCCCTCTGCCCGGAGAAGGTCAGCTATCTCTACGTTGAGGGCTCAAAGAACGTCGAGCGTGTGTGCTTCGCCCTGGACGTCACAGAGGGTGCGGTCGATTTCGCAGCGAAGGAAGGGGTCGACCTCATTGTCACGCACCACCCCATTACATACGGCCCCATCCCACGTATCACCGGTGCCGTCGCACGCAAGGTCCGCAAGCTGCTCGCGAACGACATCTCCCTGTACTCCGCGCACCTCCCCCTGGACGCGGTCTTCAACGGTCCGGTGCTGGCCGAACGCCTCGGGGTGAAGGTCGAGGGCCGATTCGCGTACTTCGATGGATTCGAGGCCGGAGTGTACGGCACCACCGACCCGGACACCTTCCACGAGGCACTCGCGGGCATGGGCACGGCCTCGCTCCATATGGCGGACCGCAGCGTGTGTCGTGTAGGAGTGGTCACCGGTAGCGGTGCCAAAGGCCATGTCGTCGCCGAAGCGCAGTCCCTGGGGCTAGACACGCTTGTCACGGGCGAGCGCTCGTACCACGGACTGCTCAGCTGCGAGGAGGCCGGCCTCAACGTCGTGTTCCTCGGCCATTACGACTCGGAGCTACCGGGACTGCTCGAGTTCATGCGCAAGGCCGAAAAGGAGCTCAGTATCACAGGTATCCCCTACACAGAGGAGAGGGAGTACTAGTTCACTTCACCCGATGATCACGACCTGTAGCACATTGAACATGTAACCGGTGATAACTATCCCAATTGCGACGGTCCCGAAGAACACCAGTATCAGAGGTAGCTTCATCGCCCTTCGGAGTATGACCGCCTCGGGGACGGAGAGGGCCGCCGTTGCCATCATGAAGGCTAGGGCCGTGCCCAGGGGTACGCCCTTCTGGAAGAGCACCACGGCGATTGGGACCACAGCGCTGCAGTTGGCGTAGAGAGGGACGCCAAGGGCCGTGGCGATTGGGACCATGAGCACGCCACCTCTCGAGATTATGTCCTGGATCGCATCCGCCGGTACATAGCCATGGAGGAACGCGCCGATAGCAACGCCTGCAACGACCCAGCGCCACACCTTTCCCACGATGTCGCGGGCCTCTTCGATGCCGAAGTCCACGCGCTCCCTCATTGACCCGTACTCCTCGTCTTCCAAATCCTCGTCAGGCGACACGAGGTCCTCAACAAGGTGCACTTCCAGCCCCATACGGCCCAGCGCCATGCCCGCGACGATGCCGATCGTCATACCGCTCGCGATGTACGCCGCAGTGATACGCCAGCCGAACTCGCTGAGCATGATGATGGCGATGTACTCGTTGATGAGCGGTGATGTGATGAGGAAGGAGAACGCGATCCCGAGCGGGATGCCCGCTTCCATGAACCCTATGAATATGGGGACCGAAGAGCATGAGCAGAAAGGAGAGACCGCACCGAACACCGCGGCGAACACGTTCCCTTGCCCGGGAGGTCCCCGCATCAGCCATTCCTTCACCCGCTTGCGGGACAGATAGGTCCGCAGCACACCGATGGCGGCGATCATCACAAAGAGGAGCAGGATGATCTTCACGGTGTCATAGATGAAGAAGTTGAGCGCTGCGGCCGCGGGCCCTTCCTCACTCCCTAGAAGGGCGAGGACGGTCCGGTCGGCCAGGACCTGGACAGGATAGAACGGATCTAACATACCTACTTCTCTTCTTTCTTCTTCTTGGGCGGCGGACAGCACGAGCTGTCGGAGCAACCGCATCCGCTCTTCTTCGACCTGTCCTCTAGGTCATTGTCCATCTTCTCCAATAATCCCTTGAGCCAGCCCTTCTTTTCTTCAACCATTTTCGTTCACCTTTGTACGATCAATCCTAAATGTTGCGGCCCCGTCATCCCTCTGCGGGGAACCAGTCGCGCGTCCGCAGGCACACGACAACGAGCATTAGCATCACGGGTACCTCTATGAGCACGCCGACCACCGTGGCCAGCGCAGCACCGGACCTCAATCCGAACAGCATGGTCGCTGTGGCTATGGCAACCTCGAAGTGGTTGGACGCGCCGATGAGGGCGCTTGGAGCGGCGTTCTCGTACGAGAGCCCGATGAGCTTTGCTATCCCGTATCCGAGCACGAATATGAGGATGGTCTGTATGAACAGGGGCACTGCGATGTAGAATATGGTGCTGGGATGCTTCAAGATGACATCACCCTTGAACGAGAAGAGGAGCACCAAGGTCACCAGCAGAGCCATGATGGAGACGGTGCCCAAGTGCGGCAGGAAGTTCTCCTCGAAGTACTCCATACCCTTGTTCTCGATGATCCACTTTCTCGTGAAGTAGCCCGCGACCAGAGGAAGCCCAACATACACTACGACCGAGAGCACGATGGTCTGCCAGGGGATGGGCAGGGCGTTCACACCCAGGAGGTAGCCTCCCAGCGGTGCATACAGAAAGAGCATGGTCAGCGAGTTGATGGCGACCATCACCAGGGTGTGGCCCATATTGGCCTTGGCAAGATGGCTCCACACGAGCACCATGGCCGTGCATGGAGCGATGCCCAGCAGGATGGCGCCTGCGATATAGGAGCGGAAAAGCTCAACCTGTCTTCCGTCCTTGATTATCTCGGTCCCCGCCAGGTCCGGGGCGAACAGAGAGCCTAGGAAGAAGGAGGCGATGAGGTACATGGTGAAGGGCTTCACGCACCAGTTGACGAACAGGGTGAGCGCGACCGGTTTGGGGGTCTTGCCTGCCTTGACCACCTCGGCAAAGTCGATCTTCACCATGATGGGGTACATCATGAAGAACAGGCAGATCGCTATGGGGACGGACACCTGGTATACGGCCATCTGGTCCAAGGCCGTGGCGACGCCAGGGGCCACTCTCCCGAGGATGATCCCTGCCACGATGCATAGGATGACCCATAAAGAGAGGTATCGCTCGAAGAAGCTAAGACCGCGTCCCGCGGTCTTCTCCTCGGGATTTGCATCTTTGGATCCCTTGTCCATTTTCTAGTCATCGTCTCCTATGGTGATCCACCGTTCTCGTTGATCCTCTAGCTCCTACGGTCATCATGCCATCTATTCCTCGTCGCACTCCACGCACCTGCAGATACCCTCGACCGTCCCAGCAACGCGTTCGGCATCACGAAGGAGTACGATGAGGGAGGGATCGGTCAGACGGTACATGATGCGCTTCCCGTCCCGTCGGCTCTGCACAAGCCCGCATTCCCTCAGGCGCTTGAGGTGGTGGGAGGTGAGCGACTGGTCCCGATCCAGATGCTCGACTATCTCGCGCACGCACCGCTCGTCCTTCCCAAGGAATAGGAGGATGCGACGGCGTGTATTATCGTCCAGACAACGGAACAGACGTTCGACATCCATATGAATTCTCATTCATATGAACCGCGGTCAATATAAACCTTGCCCCGGGTGACCGCCACCAGCGGCTCAGATCGCCCGTCACGCATCATCGGGCCAAAGGCCCTGCGAGACAAAAGCTCTCATCATCGCCGCGGGCGGGGTCATTACCCCGCGGGGGGACCCACTACCGGCGTCGCACCGGCCTTCTCCAAAAGGTCCGACTCCTCCAGCAACCGGGCCGTCTCCTCCCTGAGGGCGCGCATGAGCTCCTCTTCGATATGCTGGAAATGCTCTCTGTGCCCTCCCCAGGCCTCAAGGAGAGCATCGAGCGTGGGACCCCCCTCAAGTGCTAGAGCACTTAGGGATTCGTCCAATCCAGGAGGGCCCACAGGAGATCCGGGCTCGAACGCTACAGGGCCCGAGGTCGTGAGCTCGAAGGCGAGCATTATCCGTCCCTTTGAATCCACCACTAGATGCACGATCCCCTCGTCCTCGCGCAGGACCATGTGGGACCGCCCAGCAAGTATAACGGTGGCGACACGGGTGAGGGTGAGCACGACTGGTCCCCGGAACCTGAGCAGCGAGCGAGTACCGAGACATCGTCCGCATTGCGGGCAGAGGTGGAGGTTCACAACCGGTCGGTCCTGAGCACAAGCCAGGGGCTCCATTGCAGCTCCGCATCTCGGGCAGCCCTTTCCAACGTCCAGTACGGCCAGCTCGTCCCGTCGCTGCAGGAACCGCTCCCAGGCGGCCTCTACGATGGCGTGATGCTCGTCGTCAGATCCCACGCCTCTGCAGAGATGGGAATGGACCGTGACAACAGCATCATGGAGGCGAGCAAGGCCTTCCCGGTCCAGCTCATCGCTTTCATGGGCCGGACGGAGCTCTGCGATGATACCCTGGGCTTCTTCTAGAGCCTTAGCGTCCTGCTTGGCCTCACGCTTGCGGAGGACTATGGCCCGGCGGGAAAGGGTCTCGCAGCCCCCTCCATCGCCGACCAGCTGCCGTAGAGCGGACGCTGCTTCCAGCTCCTCTGCGGCCAGACCGTAGTGCTCCCAGCGTTTCCATGAGTTTGCGGCATCACCGAGGGCCTCAGTGAGGGCATCGGCGCTCCGCCGGGCCGCATCTGACGCTCCGTGATGGAGGAATAGCCTGATGATGCGTGTCCCCAGCTCAAGCTCGTAGGGCCCCAGGTGTCCCTTGCGGGAAGCCCGGCGCGCCCATGTCTCCATAGGGCCGCGGACCCCGACAAGATTTATTAAGGGATTGGGGGGGGCCAAGGTCTTGCCGATAGGGTCTTAAAGCTTGGCCCTTCCGCCGGAGACCATGGACCTTGAGCTCAAGAAGTCCGTAACCGTGACCGTGTTCACCATGCCGAAGTGCGCCAACTGTCCCGCCGCCAAGGAGGTCGTGGACAGGGTGGCAAGTCGCTCGGACAAGATCGAGGTCAAGCACGTCGACCTCTCCACGGACATGGTCACAGGCCTTCTCTACCAGATCATGTCCACCCCCTCCATCGCCATCGGTGAGGAAGCGGTGTTCCGTGGCGAGGTCCCCTCCGAGGAACAGCTCGTCGCCGAGATCGTCAAGCGCGCAGGTCAGTGACGTGCTCCTCGCCCCGATCACCCATATGAGCACCGTGGACTATCCCGGCAAGCTCTCCGCCGTGGTCTTCCTTGGAGGATGCAACCTCCGCTGCCCCTACTGCCAGAACCGCAGCCTGATCAGTGGGGATGACTGCACCGAGCGCAGTGAAGAGGACGTGCTGGCCGAGCTCCGCGGATCAGCTGACTTCCTCGACGCCGTGACGATCACAGGTGGCGAGCCACTGCTCCAGGACATGCTGCCCCTCGTTATGGGCATCAAGGAGATGGGCCTCCTGGTGAAGATCGATACGAACGGCACGCATCCCGACAAGTTGAAGGCGCTCATCGACCTCGTCGATTACGTGGCCATAGATGTGAAGGCACCTCTGGTCCAGGATCGGTACGAGCGGATCATTGGGCGGGAGTATCTGGACATCGTTGAGCTCGTGCGCCGCTCAAAGGACATCGCTCGCGGTAAGTACCTCGAGGCTCGGACCACGGTATTACCACGGCTCCACACCCGGGAGGACCTCCTGGACATCGCCCGCACCATCCGTGCCGACCGCCTCACCATCCAGCAGTTCCGGGGATCTGAGGGTACACTGGACCCCAAGTATACAAATGAACCTAGCTATAGCCGCGACGAGCTCGTGGATATAGCACGTGATGTGGCAGGAGTGTTCGAGAACTATGTGTACATCAGGACTGCGGAGAACGGCCTGGAACGCGTGACGCCCACTGGCGTCGTGCGCTGACGAGTGTACGCCGCGCTTGGCAGTTTTATATACGATGATGACACATCCATACTTTGGCCCCCCGCCAGGATTGAGATGATATGTTCTTTGGCCGAGAGGAATCACCCATAGAAGCAATGCCCGTGCTCGACGCGGACGAGATGTACCCCGATCCCCAGATGCGACACTCCATCGTAGTGTGCGACCTGAGCGAGTACCCACACGTGCATAATGTCCTGCGTGCGTTCAACGAGGATAAGATCTGCATGATCCGCCTTGGAGAGCCCATCACATCCGACTCGATGAACCTGGGCAATGCGCTCAAGGGGTTGCGGCAGGCCTGCCTCGACCGTGGTGGTAGGATGCTCGGTCTCGACGGGGCATGGCTCCTCATGCTCCCGGAGAACGTGGACCTCCAAGCGTGAGAAGGCCCCCGCCAAACAACATATAAGCTTTCACGGCTGAGCTTTCAGCATGAGCTTGAGCTCGGTCGGTCGCGCGCTACCGCTCATCCTGCTGGTCATCTTACTTACCAGCAGGGCGGTCACCGCTGCTACCGTGTCGGGCACGACCAACCTCTTGGAGATGCGCCGGGCCGATGTTTCCTTCACCATCGAGCTCGAGCCGGACGAGGTCTCCTCCCTGTTCTCAACTGAGGAGGAGAAGCTCCGGGAGTACGTCTGTCGGTCGCTCTTCAACGACTATGCATTGAGCTTCTGCTTCGTCTCCTTCGAGAATGAAAAGCTCTATGTACACGTGTTCATCGACGACATCTCGCATTTCGTGGTGCTCAAGGACCTTTCCCCGACAGGTGAGGTCTCGTTCCAGATCTCGTACACACCGCTCTACCTCGAGCTCTTTGATAACATCGGGATCTCTTGGGAGGAGAATGTGCTCGTCCCCCCTGCCCAGCGGTTCCGGAAGAGCGGCGTGTCGGGCCAGAGGATCAACTTGAACATCGGTGTGTTCGCGGACATCCAGGGGATCAGCTTCGATCCGGCGCTCTCGGCACCCGCAGCCACCCAACGTTCCGCGGTAGGACTGGAATTCAACATCGACGAGGCCACGGAGATCAGACCGACCCTGTGCCTTACCTACGTCCGACGCGGACGTTCCGTGTACTTCACCCAGGTCTCGCCTGGCTGTGCCCCCACCTACGTTCACGTTGGATCGTGGCCAGTCGCCTCCGATTACACAATTGAGACCTTCGCTGTGAGCGTGGGGGATACCCTCCATGTAGCCCACAAGGGTTTCATCTTTGCCGTCACCACACCGCCCCAGCAGTTCATGTCCTTCCAGACAACGGTGAGCAGGTCCTCGCGTATCGTGTACCGCGGTGAGACCGCGACGGCCCGCCTGCAGAGCCATAAGCTGGACGCGAGCTGCACGGTGAAACTGGTAGACGCCCGGGGTGATGCCGTGTTCGACAGCGCGGTGGGGTGCGACGCCGAGGTGCCCGTCGACACCACCCAGCTCGATGACGGGGCATATGTCTTCCAGGCCGAAGGAGTGAGTGGCCCAGAGCGCAACTCCCTCTCCCGTGTGTTCCAGGTGATGACCTCCAAGACACGGGAGCTGGAGGGAAACTTCACCGCCAAGCGGGACTTCATGGCCGGTGAAACAATCACCATCACCCTCTCTCATCTGTCGAACGCCATGTGCTACGCCACTCTACTGGATGCGGTGGGATCGGTGGTGGCAGCCCACAACGAGCCTCAGCAATGTGCAGGGTTCTTCCTCGAGGTGCCCGCAGGGGCCCGCAGGGGCGAGTACACGCTCCGTATCCGAGTGGTCCAAGGGGGCCGCACGGTCGCGACCCGGAGCCAGTCGATCATCATCCACGACATCGAGCCCGATAACCGTCTCTTCGGCATCTGCCACAATGGACAGTTCTTCGTGGGCCCTGAGCTCGCTATGCCATGCCTGAACGAGGGCATGCGGTGCCGCCCAGGGCCTGATGAGCTCCCTTCCTGCCTGTGCGCCAACCGACGCGATGTGTTCGTGTGCAAGATGGAGGCTCTCTGCACCGAGAACGGCTGCCAGGGAGGCAGGGATGTGGGCTTCGACCTCACCGAGGGTGGCTGCTCCATCCGCGCTGGCCTTGTATCATATGCCTGTGCGTTCGATGGGGAGACGTGTGCAAAAAGGACGTGCTCATGTCTTGACGACACGTCCAACACCTTGGATACTTGCGTTTTTGGCCAGATGTGCACCCTGAACGGGTGCAAGGAGCCGACGCTGACGGCCAAGGTCGAGGAACTAACCCCGCTCACGGTCCACCGGGAGGATATCGCCGCCGGTGTCACCTTCGACCTAGTGGTGAAGCTGGGCTACCGTCAGGTTGACCTCTCCGACGAGCTCACACGGGACCTCCATGCCCAGTTCACCGTTGGGCGGGAGCGCCTTCCCCGGGTACGACCTGCGGAGTACCTGGGTAGTGGTAGGTGGCGCTTCAGGTTCCCTGTCCAGGCCAATCCAGAACCTGGCTTCTATCGCGTGCACATCAAGGTGTTCTATCACGAGGAGACCTGGTCAATAGCGCGCACCATCGAAGTGTGGCACCCCCGGCACGCCGGGGACCTGGATGGACGAGTAGTGGCCGCGCCCACGACCTTCGAGCACACGGACATCCACTTCGGTATACGTAAGCATATCCTCTTGCGTCTCTCGGACCGGGGGAACCTGGTCACGTCATTCCCATCGAACGCATTCCGTGTGTACCTCGGTGGCGAGGAGATGATGGTCAACTCCGCCGAGTACGACGATATCAGAGGCCTATGGGATCTGCTCGTCATCTTCCGGTCTCCACATCCCGAGGAGATGGGCCCGTACGCGGCCCTTGAGGTGAACGTATCCCATCTCGGCCAGGGCATCAACCTCACGGCGCCACCCGTAGAGCTGCACGAAGTGGCGCCCACGACCATTGATATCGTATCAGTGGAGCCCACCGACTACGTGTTCCAGGCAGAGAGCGTTCTAGGGTTCGACTTCACCCTCACCCTGGCCCTCCGCGGGTTCACCAACGAGGACTTCCGCAACCTCTACATCACGATCACGAACGACTACGGTGAAGGCGTCAAGACGACCACCATCCCCTACGATGAGATGAATCTCGTGAACACACCTCAGGGCATCCAGGTGTTCGTGCGCAGCGTGCGGTTCTGCGACCCTGTCATCTTCCTCCCCAAGCTCCTAAAGGTGCGCATCGGCGTAGTTGGTAAGGAGTTCTCATCCGCCAAGACCCACCTTTTCGTCCGCCAGAATCCCGGCGGGTACCTCTTCGACACCTGCGACATTGCGCGTGACGAGGGCTCCTATGGGAATATCATCATCGAGGAGAGGACGCTCGACCACATGCGTGTATCGGTGCGCAACACGGGCGATTCCATGTGGCCCCCTCAAGCGCAGTTGGTACTGAAAATCGCCAAGGGATTCGCTGAACGACCTATCCTTGTCCAGAGGTACGATGTGGCATCAATCGCTCCCGATGAGGTGCGGCATTTGACCTGCACCCTTGATAACGCCCTCGCGCCCGGTTCCTACGCCGTCGCTGTGTACATCGAGGCACCCGTAGAAGGGCGGTCGCTGGTGTTATCATCCAAGAGCGTGGTGATGAACATTGAGGAGTAGGATGCCCATGATGCGACATCGTGGGACCGGTGCGTTCGTCATGCTGGCGCTAATGGCGTTCTCCCTCATAGTCGTGGTAGTCATCGCAAGTTCGTACGCACGACAGAGCGCTGATGACCGGCGGCGGTCCGATGTGCGACAGGGGGAGGAGCAGCGGTTCGTCGCGGTCAAGCTCAACGAAATCGTGACCAACGCCCTGAAAGAGGCAGCGTACGAGGCGACCGAAGAGGTGGCTGCGCACGGTGGATACCGTCGGGAACTGGTACCGCCCATATCGTTCGAGCAGATCCCATACTGGTTCCATGGAGGACGTGTGGTCCAGGTCCCCTCGACCGAGCTCATGAGATCTATGCTCGAGGACGAGGTCGACAGTCGGCTCCGCGAGCGGCTCGATGAGCTGGAAAAGCGTCCAGAATATGCAACGGTCCACCTCCGTACTAAGGACATCAAGGTAAAGATCGAGCTTGGCGACTCATACGTCGGTGCCTCGGCCACGATCGTTCTCACCCATGACGGGACTACTGGGCCTCAGAGACAGACCTATACACCGTCGGTGGTGCTCGAACTGCGCCTGAAGTTCCTTCGGGACATCACAGAGCAGGCGATAGGTCTCATGGCACGGAACGAGAGCGTCGAGCGCCATTTCATCTACTTCATGCGTCAGGACCCCCGGTTCCCGATACCCGAGGGTCTCCCGGAGATCACCTGTCGGGAGGAGTTCGTGCACAAGCGCAATCTCATCGCCCCCATGGAGGAGGATCTCAAGCTGGCCATCTCCCAGACCCTCGTCCGTCTCCGTACGAACGAGAGCCTTACCGGACGCGAGGCGGAGGTGTTGTGGCGCATGTCACCTGTCCGCCCACAGATAGGCCTCACCTTCGTAGACTATTTCGGTAACCGCGACCTCATCCATAAATGGGTCGCTCGGCGTACCTATCCGTGCATCCGTACTTGGCAGGCGTGGTACAACTTCACCATGCCCACTCTGGTATCGGTGGTCGATCTTCGCAAGACCGCCAAGGTCCTCCTGGGCCAGGAGGTGTCGGCGGCCGCGGGTCTCACCTTCAACGTTTTGTACCTGGGAGAGGTAAGAGAGAACCAGATCTACCGCTCGACAGCGGCAGATCATACGACAGAATGCCTGGGCGCCTGCACGATGAAGCTCACGGCCCTGGGCGCAGGCGATGACACCCCCATTATCGACGGTGCGTACATGGACGTATGCGACATGTCCACAATCCATTCGTTCCCGAGCTCATTCAAAGAGACAGTGGTCGAGAACGTCCCCTGCGGCCAAGTACTGCTCTCGGCCACACCGGCCGACACGGAAACCTATTTCCTATCCACCCGTCTCATCGAACTGCGCGAGTACGTGGTCAACA
Organism: Candidatus Undinarchaeales archaeon; assembly: GCA_030753015.1. GTDB lineage: Archaea > SpSt-1190 > SpSt-1190 > JASMDC01 > JASMDC01 > JASMDC01. Next base: position 11,936 of record JASMDC010000022.1, read on the forward strand.
ACGTCACTGTGCGCCTCACGGCAGCGGCAAGCCTCACGGGCCAGGTGCTCAAGCGGTCTGCTGTGATGTGCAACGCACACTCTGCGACCGGATGCAAGAACATCATCCTTGACCGGGGGAGCACTCGACTATCGTTCGTTAGAGGCTCACCCGAACGGTACATATCCCTCCACATGGCATCCCTCGACGAACCGGGTTTGCGCTACACGGCCGTCGTCGACGAGAACGGCGAATACTCTTTCCCCCACATCCGATCTGGATGGTACATCCTCGCCGCTGTACCCTCGATGGATGATGTCGGGAACGTCGGGTACCGCGTGGTCCCCTCCACCGAGCGCCTGCTCGTCCGGCCTGGCGAGAACGAACATCAGGTCGTGATGAGACCTGTGACACCTGTCGTGAAGGACGGGGCCACAGTGCTCGTGGACAACGTGGAACGCTGCGAACGCTGCTGACGCCAGCTTTTTATAGGATGCCGTGTGTAAAAGGAGCAATGAGAAGAGGTAGGACGGTCATTCTCCTGTTATGCGCCCTCATCGCGCTCATAGGACCGGGAGCGGCCGACGACTTCAAGTTCAAGACGTACGCCATGGAACTCTACGTGGAGCCCAATGGGAACGTGCACGAGGTCATAACCGCCACAATATGGAACTGGGGTACAGATCCCATCCACATGGTACCGTTCCCTCTCGGATTCGAGGCTCGCAACTTCGAGGTACGGGACGCGATGCAACCGCTTGATTGGAAGCTCGTGCGCGAAGCAGGCGTGTGGGTCGCGGCCATCAATCTCACGACGCCCATCGAGCCGACCGAGCGGCGCACTCTGAGCCTTGAGTTCGACATGGAGGCGAACAAGGGTGGGCCGGTGAAGCGCGTTAACTCCACCTATACATACTCCATGCGCCTCAAGCCCCACCGCCCCATCGAGGACTTCCGTCTCCGTGTGCGATTGCCCCCGGGCTATGTCCTCCCTGCCTCACTCGACCGGGCCGGTCAGGGGACATCGCTCATGTACCCCGAGGGATCGGTCGAGACCGACGGACGCACGCTCATCATGGCCTGGACCCGCCGCAACCTCGACCCGCAGACCACTCTCGAGTTCTCGGTGGCCTTCGAGAAGCCCGTGATCAGGGGTAGCTGCCCGCCCGCGGTCGACACGGGGTACACGATTCAGACCCTGTTGGTCATCTTCATGTTCGGTTTCACCATCGGGTACGTGGTCAAGCGCTTCTTCATGGCCCCGCGCACCGAGACCATGGAAGGCAATATCTTCGAACTGTTCCCCTCTCTCAGCGAGGAGGAAGGTGACGTGGTCCGGGCGGTCGCACGAGCAGGCAGTACCATGATGCAGTCCGACCTCACCCGTGAGCTCGACTACTCGAAATCCAAGATATCCCGCACCATCACCGCCCTCGAATCGAGGAACATCATCCGCAAGGAGCACATCGGTAAGGTGAACCGCATCATCCTGAACATGGAAAAGTGACCTCTATGCGATGCGCTGTTGCCCTCATCCTCATTCTGCTCACGTCCGCGGTCGCCATTGATGTGCTCGAGCTGACCATCACCGAGCCACCGCCCGGGTGCCCGATGGACATCGTGGAGGCGGAGGCGACCTTCCGCAACCTCATCGATGACAACGTCATGTTCACCGTGAAGGTCTCGGGCGATGCTGGTAAGTACGCCACGGACGAGACGTTCCCCATCAACCTGGGGGCGTTCAAGCAGGCCAAGAACGCGGTCTCATTCCGCATTGCCGACGGAACCCCGGCTGGCTCATACGAGTTCACGCTCACGGGTTCCATGGGCGTCGAGGGACGGGAGAGCAGTGAGTCGAGCATGCTCACGGTGAAGGACTGCGGCCAGGGTACGACAGGCCCCACAGGGGACGGTGGCGACGAGGGCGGCTCGAACGCGATGATGGTCGCGGGCGGGCTCGCGGTCCTGTTCGTGCTGGCGGCCGCGGTCCTCACGCTACGGGCCTCTCGAGCGCATGCGGCCGTAGCTGCCCAGCCGCCCGCATACGCGGCGTATGGCCAGACCCAGGGGATGTACGGCCAAGGACAGCAACAGCAGCAGTACCAGACGCAACCGCACTATGGCCCAGAGGCCTCACGCTGCTATTACTACGACCGTGTCAACTTCGGTTCATACAACCAGGCTATGAACAGATAGCTTCTCAGGACTGTATCTCGTCCTTCGTGAAGGCGTGGAACACCTCGTCGTACGACTCCAGGGTGTCCTTGACGTCCTCGAGAGTCTTCCCCTGAAGAGCCAGGGCGTCCTCGTCCACATAGAGGTTCATGATACCTCCCGCAGGCTCATTGAACCGCACGGCGCCGTTGAAGTCGGCGTTAATGCGTTCCACGAACTGGTCGGGGTGGACGCGTCGGCCGCCGGTGCGCTCCGGGTTCGGTGCAGCACCATGGTCCGCGGTGATGACGAGCATGTAGTCGTCACCGTAGAGCTCGTCCAGTTTCTCCTTGACACGTCCGATGGAACGGTCCACTGCCAGCAGAGTGAGGAAGAGTTCAGGCCCCTGGCCGTACTCGTGGCCCACGTAGTCTGGTGACTTGAAGTTCGCGAACAATAGATCGGTGACGTCGGAAGAACCGAGGTCCTCGTTATCGAGCACATTCACAAGGGCGTCCCCCATCATCAGGGGGAGGGCCGGTGAGGCCATGGCCACTTCGGGATCGTCTACGATATGGCCCTTGAAGGTGGGAGTGGCGTAGTCCATGATGTCCATGCCGAGCAGGTAGTCGGGCATGGAGTAAAACGCATCGTTGGTCTCGAACCGGCCCGTGTCAGGATCGAACCAGAACACGTCGTCACTGTCCCCACCCGGGGACATGGTGCCGTGACCCGCCATACCTATCGCCGTACGGTCAGCACCGCCAACGCTCACGATGCGGGCACGGTTGCCCACGGAGCGGTCGTACACATCCGCAAAGGTCTCGGCCTCCAGGTACTGAGGGCTCCCACCCTCCATGGCGTATACCATGGCATCGAGGTCGGGATCGTAGATGTTATGACCGACGATGCCGGTGGTCTCCGGGTATGCGCCCGTTCCCAGAGCGCTGTGGCCAACGGTGGTGACAGTGGGGAGGTGGGGCACGCGCATGTTCGTGTACGATACCCCGTCCCGAGCTATCTTCCGCACGTTGCGAAGCGCCCACTTGTACTCGTCGAGATAGCGGAACGCCACCTGATCGAGCACCATCATCACGGCCACCTTCGGCCGCTCGCCATCACGGGTCTCGAAGGCCTCATGCAGCACCCGTCCCTCGGCGGTGACCGGGGCATCCGTCCCGATGCGGTATGCGAGGGTGGGGACGATGTCCTGCTGTACGGCGTCGTCATCGATCTCCACGCCCTTCCGCACATCCTTGCCGTACATGATGAGAGGGATATGCCGGTCGTAGTCCCACGGGGAGCCGTGGCTGGTTCCGCGGTCATTCTCGGTGAAGATGTCGTACTTGTTCAGGACGAGTACTATGTTGCCGTTGCGCACCGGGTCGTACGACTTAGCAAGCGACTCCCGCATACCGTCGACGGTCTCGTACTCGTCGCCTGTGTCGAAGGCCTCGACGAAGGCATCGTAGGCTCCTACGACCGGTGATGCAAATGGCTCCTCAGCCTCACTGCACAACATATTATACCGTACCCAGTTATCTTGGGCGGGTCAGGATGTATAAAAACCTTTTGGGGAGCGGGATCTGACCTCATTTCTTCTTCTTGGCCTTCTCCTTCTTCTCTTCCTTTTCCCCCTCTTCTTCGTCCTCGATGGGAACGGAAGTGGCCAAAGCGGACTCCTCCATCAGACTGAGAAGGTTCCAGACGTACGGGATGATCGATGCAAAGGCGAAAATGCCCAGATAGAGCACGAATGCGATCTGGAAGTTCGAGACGATGTTCTCCTCAGTGGTCCCCATACCGAGGGTGTTCAGCGTCACCAGACCATATCCCATTGCCACCAGGTAGATACCCAGGAGGATCCATAGGTCGGGGGATTCACGGAAGCGCCTCACCTCGCTGGCCACTATGGACCGGGGGGAGAGTCGCAGGACGATCAGGCTGCTGGCTACGATGATGGAGATCATGGCCGCCTCGCTCTGAATGAGCGAGCTGATCATGTAGCGAGCATTATTGACGTTGTAGTTCTCGAAGAACCCGTTGTATCGTAGTATCGACAGGTACGGGACCACAAGGATCAGGAATATGAGCGTGTACCGGCCCAATCGATAAAGCCAAGCGTTGATAAGCTCATTGTAATCGTCAGTCGCATCAGATGTTGCCATTGGCGCTGAGAACGTGCTGTTGTTTTTAAAAGGTATTCCCTGCGGACCGAGCGCATTCAATGATAGCGAACGGGGTAATGCGAGGGTATCTGTCGGACGCCGAACAGCAGGTGCTCCACAGGCTCAAGGTCCTGCGTGAATGCGATCACGATACAGGATAAAGTAACAGCGTAGGAGATGAGCGATACGTGCACGATCCCACACGTGACGACGAAGAGCGCGGCCAGGAGAACGGAGCGCCGGAGGGAATTGTCGACCGGGCGCCGATAGGGGTGGTAGTTGTAGGAAGGCGCATACGAGGCATACCTGTAGTACGGTTGCATCGCTCTCATCCTCCTGATCGTTCCGACGATTATCCTATAGATAATTAGACGCTTTTTCTATATAAAACTTGTCATTGTGACATAGTGACACGCATTACTACGGGTGAGAGTTACAGGGCGTCACTTGAGGTCCATTTCATTGGCGAACTTGTCCGTGAACGCAAAGATCCCCAGGTCCGAGACCTCACGTACGAGCTCGCGCTCCACCAGATGACGGATGAGGAGCTGGGAGTCCATCTCGTCGATCGAGCATGCCTCTGCGATGTCCTCGGCTGTGAACCGGGATGGGTACACTGCTGCAAGCTTTGATTTGATCTCCTTGGTGACGGCAAGGCCATGCGGAGTGATCTCATCGATGCGATAGTTGTCCTCCAGTTCCGTGAGGGCTGCTTTTCCTGCATCTGTGATGTTTAGCGCGCTGTTCTTGCCCTCGACGATAAGCTCGAATCCCACGAGCTTCGTGAGGTTCTCACGTGCGTCATCGAGGTGACGGTTAGCGAGGCTAAGGCCATCAAGCACCTTCCCCCGTGTAGCCGGACCGTTTGCCACCTGCTGGAGGAGCATCACATCGATAAGCGTGAAGTCGTAGTCCTCGGTGGCGAACACGGGATCCTTGAGGAACGTGTCAGCATCCGTAGGTTCCACAGTGATGACCACGGGCCCTATGTAGTCACAGTTCTCGCACTTGTAAAGGAATCCACATTCAAAGGCGACGTAGGGTTTCACGTCCGCAACGCCGCATGTGGGACACAGCATCGCCCGCATAGGCCCTCCCTCGTGCGGTTGTCTTTTTAATGTTTTCCACCCAAGTGGGAGCCGGGTGCTTACGTGCCGGACACTGCTATCGAGAACAAGGTCAAGGAACTGGACAGGAAGTGCACGGAGTTCGCTCGACTCTTCCGGGCCTTGGGCAAGTTCAGCGAAAAGGAGCGCGACATCCTTCTAAAGGCCATCGCCGAGGAGGAACGGCTCCGTGACTCAGTGGAGTCACTCAAGGTGCTAGAGGTACGCGTGGCGAAGCTGGAGAAGATCATCAACCGGCTCCCGACACCCAAGGTGAACCGCGACATTCTCGACAAGATGGACTCCCTGCACAAGCGCCTGCGCTCGTTCGAGACAGAGTTGTCGGCCCTGGCTGGGGCCAGCGATGTGAAGGGGGCGACCGCTGTGAACCTCGACGAGCTCGACGCTTCACTGGAGAAGAAGATGGATACACGGGTCATGGACATCGCTGGTCGGATCAGCGCCCTTGAGAACGCCGTCGTCGAGAAGGGTAGCCCTCTCGAAGCGCGGATGGGCAAGCTCGAGACCCTCGTGGACACGCTCGTCGACATCGTCCAGGCCAAGGGGCCTGTAACGATGGAAGGGATCCCTGAGGTCGAGTCGCCTCGGAAAGAGGCGCCTATTGGAGAGCCCGCTGATTGGAAGGACACGCTCCTCTCAGCGCATAACCAGCTCGCGCTTGCCCTGAAGACCATTAAGAACGAGTGAGCACAGCTCACTCCTGCAGTGCCTGCGCTATCAGTGACGCTACTGACACTGTCGCATAGGGGCCAGGGATCGTGTCGCTGCATACAAGTTCGTCGGCACCTGCAGCAAGGATGCGGGCATCGGCACCCTCCACGAATACACCATGCGTGCATGCAGCCACGATACGCTGTGCCCCCTGCTCGCGCATGATCCGGACTGCTTCTATCATCGTACCGCCCGTGCTCACCATGTCGTCGAACACGATTACGTCCCGCCCCTCGACCGCGAGCTTCTCATCATCGATGGAAATATCCCGGTCCCCTGTACGCGTCTTTGACAGGGCTATCGCGTCTCCGGAGGCTTTCCGGACAAGATTGGCCGACCCCTGGTCCGGGCAGATGATAAGTGGTTTCTTGAGCGTGGACGAGATCCGCTCCACCATGAGCGGTGCAGCGCATAATGACGTACAGGACAGTCCTTGGGAGGAGAAGTCCCCGGGAGTGCGGTGGAAATGCGGGTCCACGAGCACGAGACGGTCGATGGGATAGGTGGCGAGGATGCGGAGCACGGCCAGGGCGCTGGCCGCCTCACCGGTCTTGAACGCCTTGTCCTGCCGGCCGTACCCGAAGTACGGGATGACGAGGGTCGCGGACCGTCCCTGCTCACGGAGCACGTCCAAAGTGAAGAAGAGCTCCATGAGCCTTACTTCCTGGGGCGCCGCGGTTGACTGGACCAGTGCCAAGGATCCCTCAGGTACGCGGGGTACCCAGAGCAGGCGCTCGCCGTCCGGGAACGTGCGTGCCATGACCTCCTGGACAGGTACTCCAAGCCCCAGCCCGACCTTTCTAGCGACCTCGATACCGCTGGGACCGGCTAGGATGTGCATGCTATCCGGAAGGAAGGCCACGTTTTTAAACCATGCGAAGGTTGATTGATGGATCAGGTATCGTGTCACTACTAAACACGGATGAGGGCCGCGGCACGGCTTTTTTACTATTCTTTCAATATTATTTTTTTAAGTCTAAAATAACTTGATTAGGTATTCATAAAAGTGCCGTCGTCTACCGGAATAATGCTTATTAAAAGGGAGCGCCGCGTTGACGAAAAGTATAAATAATCTTTTGCCCACTGTACGCGACTGGATGATTGACGCATCCATGGAACCCGAAGGGGACAGGGAACGGAACGAGTTGTTCGACCCTCCCGAGGAGCACTTCTTCTCCGCGAGGTATGATAATCTCCCGTTGGACGACGTGCACGACACCCGGGAATCGAAGTACGCCAAGGGCGCCGGTAATTCCGGGCAGTCCTACCGCCCGGGAGGATCTGGTCTCCCCGGGGAGGACATCTCCATTCTATTCAGTGCTTACAACGGCTCAAGGAACGTGGAGAGTCGGGGCCGTATGTTCAGGGTGGATGATGGCCAGGGCGGCAAGTACCACTCCATGCAGGTCGTGTGTGCTTTCCTCCGGTACAAGCTCGATCCCGAGATGCAGCGGAAGATGCCCGGGCTCGACATCCACTTCAGGCCGGACGGAGGGGGCACAGCTTACGACATCAAGTCCCAGTACCACCGGAAGAACGAAGAAGAAGAGGACTTCGGCTACGCGTGGTAGTCCTGGCCGCGACGCGGCCGACCGTTCAAGATTTAAAGGCTAGTCCCCTGACCGTTTCAACGGACGGGAGGTCCATACAATGCTCCCAAATCTTCAGCACTACACCGTTGCGCAGAGCGTTCGCGAGGCCGTGCTCCTCCTCACAAGAAACGAGGGGGCGCGCATCATCGCCGGAGGGACCGTCATTGCACGGTCCTCAAGTCCGAGGATCACCCAGCTCGTCGACATCACCAAGGCGGGCATGGACTATATCGCGGAGGACGATACAGGAGTGCGCATCGGTGCAACCGTCACCTTCTCCGCGGCCCGGGAGAGCCCCATCCTGCGGAAGGTAGGATCGGGCATCATTGCACAGGCGGCCGATCATTTCTCTTCGGCGATCGTACGTAACATGGCTACCATCGGCGGTGACATGCTCTCACCGTACAACTGGGCCGACATACCGCCCATCCTCCTCGTCCTCGACGCCAAACTGCGTTTCATGGGTGCGCGAGAGCTCATCGTGCCTGTCGAACGGTACACTGAGATGCGCAAGGAGCTGGGGCTCGACTTCATGCTCCTCACAGACATTATCATCGAGCGAGAACCGGCCGACCGGTGTGGCGTGTTCCTCAAGTTCGGGCGCACGAAGTCGGACATAGGTATCGTCACCATCGCGGCCACAGCGAACGTCGAGGGCAAGAAGCTCTCCACTGTCCGCCTAGCCGTTGCGGGGGTGACGAGCCAGGCCATTCGGCTTCCGTCAGCGGAAGCTGCAGCCGAGGGAAAGGCGGTATCGGATGATGTGCTAGTGGCGGCCGCGACGGCTGCCCTCCAGGACGTCACTCCGGCCTCCGACGTCCGCGCCACCAGCGAGTACCGCGCAGAACTGCTCCAAGTAGCGGTGAAGCGAGCGCTCGCGCAGCTCGCGTCTCAGGAGGGTTCGTCATGAGGATGATAGCGACCATCAACGGGGAAAAGATCGCCTTCGAAGCGGAGGCGCACGAGATGCTCCTCGACGTGCTCCGCAGGGAGGGCTACAAAGGCGTCAAGCGCGGATGCAACACCGGTGACTGTGGTGCCTGTGCCATCATCATCGACGGCGTCGTCGTCAACTCGTGCATCGTGTTCGCTGCCAGCGTCCAAGGCAAGGAGATCATCACTATCGAGGGCATCGGGACACCGGACGATCCTCACCCCCTCCAGACGGCCTTCGACGAAGAGGGTGCCATCCAGTGCGGTTTCTGCACCCCGGCCTCCATCATCACGGCGTACGCGCTCCTCAAGCGCAATCCTAATCCAACCGAGGAGGAGATCCGGGACGCCCTGTCCGGGAACCTCTGCCGCTGCGGCACCTATACCAAGCAGATCAATGCGATCCAACGGGTCGCCAAGCAGGGAGGTGACTAGCATGGCAGGCATCTTCCCCGGGGCCACCTCAAACGAGACCGCTATCACAGCGGACGCGAACGACCACGGTTTCAAGGTCGTCGGTAAGCGCACGCGCAAGGTGGACGGGCTCGGCCTGGCAACGGGCAAGGCACTGTTCGTGGACGACTGGCCCGTGGAGCGGCCTCTGGTGGGCCGCATCCTCACAAGCCCCCTCGCCCATGCGAGGATCAAGAGCATCGACACGTCCGCTGCCGAGAAGTTACCCGGCGTGGCGTGCGTGCTGACGCACAAGGACGTACCGCGCACACCGCACACCACCGCTGGCCAGGGCTATCCCGAGCCGTCGCCCTACGACACCTACGTGCTCGACACCAAGGTGCGGTTCGTGGGCGACCGGGTGGCATTCGTTGCTGCCGAGACGGCCGAGATCGCCCAGAAGGCGCTAAAGCTCATCAAGGTCGTTTACGAGGAGCTCCCGGCTATCCTGGACCACGAGACGGCCATGGACGAGGGACAGCCCGTCATCCATGATGAGGAGGACGCCTCGGGCATCCCCGACGCATCCCGCAACATGGCTGCCGAGGTGGGTATCGAGGTTGGCGATGTGGAGAATGGCCTCAAGGCGGCCGACAAGGTGTTTGAGGGGACCTGGCGCACCCATTACGCCCAGCACACACCCATCGAGCCCCACATCTCGATGGCGTACATCGACGAGAACAACCGCATCATCATCGTCACCGCCACCCAGGTGCCGTTCCACGTGCGCCGAATCGTCGGGATGATCTTTGATATCCCCCTCAAGCGCATCAGGGTCATCAAGCCCCGCATCGGCGGCGGATTCGGTACCAAGCAGGAGATGCTCTTGGAGGACGTCGTTGTCGCCCTGACGCTCAAGACCGGGCGCCCGGTGAAGGTGGAGTACTCGCGCAAGGAGGAGTTCATATCGTCGCGCACCCGCCACCCCATGACCGTGAAGTTGAGGGCCGGTGTGAAGAAGGACGGGACGATCACTGCGATCGACATGTACGCGTTGTCCAACACCGGCGCCTACGGCTCCCACGCGCTCACCGTGCTCTCGAACACGGGCTCCAAGACCCTCCCGCTGTACAAGTGCGAGAACGTGCGGTTCAAGGGACACGCGGTCTACACCAACATGCCCGTGGGCGGTGCGTACCGCGGGTACGGGGCCACGCAGGGGTATTTCGCCCTTGAGTCGCTCATCGACGAGATGGCCGAGTGGTGCGGCAAGGATCCGCTCGAGTTCCGTCAGATGAACCACATCGAGGAGGGGGGAACGTCCCCGATCTTCAAGAAGCTCGGCGAGGGCCGCGAGGGCATGGAGCAGAACGTCGAGTCCTCGTCGCTGCCCGAGTGCATCGAGCAGGGCGCTGCTGCCATCGGCTGGGCTGCCAAGCGGGCCGCTGGCAAGCAGGGCGTCAAGAAGCGCGGCGTGGGGATGTGCATCCTCATGCAGGGCTCGGGTATCGCCGGTATCGATATGGGAGCGGCCGCCCTGAAGATGAACGAGGACGGATCGTTCAACCTCTTCATCGGCGCTACGGACATAGGTACAGGCTCGGACACCATCCTAGCACAGCTCGCGGCCGAGCGGCTGGGCGTGGAGCTGGAGGACATCCAGGTGCTCAGCTCAGACACGGACCTCACGCCCTTCGACGTGGGGGCGTACGCCTCGTCGACGACATACATCTCCGGAGGTGCGGTCGTAAAGTGTGCCGACAAGATGAGGGGTAAGATCCTTGAGGTCGCGGGCGACATGCTCGGGGAGGATCCTCAGACGCTCGACATCGTGGACAAAAAGGTCGTATCGCCGTCGGGCAAGTCCCTCACCCTGGGGGAGGTCGGCCTGCACGCGTGGTTCTATGCCGAGGACAAGAAGCAGCTGGTCGCAGGAGCCTCGCACGTCTCCATGACCTCGCCGCCACCGTTCACGGCACACTTCGCCGAGGTGGAGGTGGACACCGAGACCGGGAAGGTGGAGGTGGTCGATTACGCGGCCGCCACCGACTGCGGTACACCGCTGAATCCCAACCTCGCCGAGGGCCAGGTGGAAGGGTGCATCATGAACGGGCTGTCGTTCGCGCTGACCGAAGAGTACGTCTTCAGCAGCAAGGGCGCCATGCTCAATCCGAACTTCTTCGACTACAAGATCTGGACGACGGTGGACCAGCCGCCGCTCAAGATCATCCTGTGCCCAACGTACGAGCCGACAGGCCCGTGTGGGGCGAAGTCGGTAGGGGAGATCGGTATCAACGGGCCCATGCCAGCGATCGCCAACGCCATCTACAACGCGTGCGGGATCAGGCTGTACGAGACGCCGTTCACTCCCGACCGGGTGCTCGCGGCACTGAAGGCGAAAGCGGAAGAGGAGTAGGGAGGACACACCGGGCGTCTCATGAGGGGCGCCCGGGAAAAGCCCATTCATTTTTATGCCAGCCACACCATGGTAAGTACATGATCGAGCTCCCGTGGTATCTGGAGAACCATCGCGCGTTCCTCGTCCCGCCCCTGGTGCTCGCGCTCCTAATCGCCACCATCGTCCTTGGTGACCTGCTGGGGCCCGGTATCAAGGAACAGGCCGAGACGGCTCTTGCTAACAAGCCCCTCGGCCTCATGCTCGCCATTTCAACAGGTCTCTCGGTCTGGGCACTGGCAGAGTACGGCCATTTAGCAGCTGTCGTCAAGGAGCTGGGCCCACGGGTGGTCGATGTCGAGCTCGTCGCCTACCTGCGTAGCGCCACCGTCCGCGTCACCACCCTGGACGGCCGGTCGTTCACCATGCTCTACGACGCCAGCTACAAGGGCATCGGCTACCATTATGCGGTTTGGGTGGCGACTGAAGCGAAGGTATCTCCCGCAGAAAGGGAGAAGGCAACAGAGGGCATCCGCCACCTGTACGACCTGAGAGTGCTGACCCCTGAGGACGGCAAGCCGCGCCGGATGTCCGCCAGGATCTCCGATGATGGTAACTTCACGGTCTCGGACGATGTGACACAGAACGTGGTCAAGGCCATAGATATGCTGTATGAGCTGACGCGGTGACGTCCAGGATCCACATTGAACGAGCAAATCACTTTATACAGACGATACCGGGTTCGTCGTTCGAGTCAGAGCCGCGGGTGAGGGCCACGGGTTCGGACCCCCCTGCGGGTGACCAGTGAGCGGACATGATCTCGCTATCTTCATTGAAATCGACGCGCAGCCACACCCGAGGGATTGAAGAAGAAACCGGTGGTCTCGCTTCGAAGAGCATGGTCCCGGTAGTGGACCTTCTCGAAGCCCACGCAGTCGGTCCTCATATAGGTCGATGGATTGAGTATGCCCATGGCGTACAGCGCGGCGCCCCCGATGACATGATGACCAAGAGCCAGCCATAGCTCATCAGGAACTCAAGTGTCGCTTGTGCGTGCTGCTTGACCACCCACAACCCACTTACCTTCTTTTCATGGCCCGTACGGACATCGACCTATCCCACAGTGTACAGCGCGACCGCTGCCATGACCACGACCAGGACGAGCCAACCGTAGCACAGGAGGAAGTCGAGAGCGGTCTGGGCCTTCCTCGACCGGGCGAAGCGGTGGAGAGGCCCCTTCCACCATGTCCCGGGTGTAACGGGGGACACGGGATCCTGTCGCTGGACCATGGAATAGAAGGAGGTCATGCCACTTCGACCTCCCGCACCCTATCTGTACGTCTACATGCTCGCGACGCCATTGATCTCACGTTCCAGCAGTATCTCTTCCTCTCCTCTAGATCGATGTACGTCCCTATATAAAACACTTGCTTGTAACCACCATGAAACGGTTGCGCAACTGTCTTCGGAAAGCGTCCGAGTCTAGCGTTTTATGTCTGCGGGACCTAGATACTTGTACAGATCCCCTGCTGCGGCCCCAATAATACTCAGGGTGAGCACCGGACCTGCTATGAGCTGGACTGGCAACGATAGCTCAACGCCCAGGAGGAATGAGAGCGCTCCGATGGGGATGAAGAACAGGAACTCGGCGGTGCCGAAGAGCAGCATGGGCATGCCGGTGCACTCATCGAAACCTCCGTCCACAGCCTGAGGATGACATGTGGCCAGCAGGCTGGTAAGTGAGAAGGCGAAGCCGAGCAGCACTCCCAAGGCGAGGCCCTTCCTTGTCGGTGACCAGCGTTCCCACGACATGGATACCTTCCCGTTGTATGAAGGACGTCCATGTTTTAATTATCTGCGCACGTCGTGCAGGGCCCTTCCCCGTCACTCCTGTGCTGTAACCGCCGGACGACCACCCACACGCCCAGCAGGAGCACGGCCACGGCGGTGAGGTTGCCCACCACGTCGTTAACGAGCTCGATGTTCGCACCGAAGATGTAGCCGAGACCCGCCATTTCCACGGCCCACACAGCCTCGCCCCCCAGTACGTAAGGGATGAACCGGCTGTACGCGCATCCGTACATGCCCGCGAGGAGGTTGACGGGAATGATGAGGGGTGTGAAGATGAACCGACTGGTAAAGACGAGCGAGGGCCGGCAGCCGGAGAACGATACACGCTCGGTCTCGATGGCCTTGGCGAGGAAACCGGGTAGCCGATCGTCGGAGCTCCCCACCTTGGTACCGATGAGATAAAGGATCGTGTCACCGAAGGAGGATCCCAGAGCCGCGATGACCATCACGACATAGAGGTTGGCGAATCCCCGGGCTGCAAATGCACCGGCCGCGATCACTAGCAGGGAGGAGGGTGCAGGTATGCCTGCTGAAGCGAGCACGACGCCGACAGCGAGGACGGGGTAGGTGTTGGTGACCAGGCGTGAAAGCAACGCGTCAGATATACCCTTTCCCTCCTCGAGCATAGGTGGCGGAGCGGGAGCGGCCCTGCAGCTGTCGAAAGCCCTATCGAGGTAGGTGACGAACACACGACGGTCAGTGATGCGGCGGGCTGCTAACACATCCCGGATCTTGGTGGTATCGCATGCGCTCACCGGGACCTCCAGAGCTATGCACACGCACGCTGTGTCCGTCTCGGTCAGAGATGCGGCATAGGGGACGGACATCCAGCCCCTCAGAGAGGCGACAGTTGCCTCACCGTACACAGCCCTCTCCATCAGGGCACGGTAGGCCACCAACGAACGGATACCAAAGAACGCCAGCAGGACCATCATTACGACCAGCCCTGCCCGGAGCGCTTGTCGCCGTTCCATAGCCCTTACCAGCTTAGTGCGAGGAACGTAATCATATATAGCACATTGGGCAGGGCCGACCCAAGAGAACGTTTATATACGGAATATCGCTTGCGAAGTTCTTGTTCCAAACCCCCGTTCCCCTTTTTCTCCTTCTTCCCATGTCAGCGTGAAGAGTGATGGTGAGGTATAACCTACCAGTGGCAGCCATGGTCAAGTATAAGAACGGTCCACCCCGCTAGGGGGCCCCAACCAATCTGGAAGAACGGGAAACGGAGGGTATGGCGATGGATGCGGACGGATACGTCTTTGATACAGAAGCCGAGAATGTGGATTACCACTCTTACGGCGACCTCACCGATATCCTCGGTTATTATGTCGAGCACTACGGGGACCAGATGAACGTACGTTCTATCGGCACGACCGAGGAGGGACGCAATATCCCTTCTATCGAGCTCCATACCAAGGGCAAACCGGTGAAAGGTCACATCATCATCGCCGGCGGTCACCATGGGACCGAGCCCGCGGGCACCGAGTCGAGCCTGGAGCTCATGGACAAGCTACTCACGTCCGAGACCGAGAAAGGGAAGTACCTGCTGGAAAATTACCAGATAGACATCATCCCCGCGATGAACGCGGACATGTACGCCCGGCCCTTCCATCCAAAGCTCACCGACCCCATGAGCGCAAAGCACTACCCGGAGTACCGCCAGTACGACAATGCGACTGGTGACGCTACCAATCATTACTACAAGGGTCAGATGCGGGACCCGTTCTTCGGCTACGTGGTCAACGACGATCCTGCAAAGGAGACCTATGCGGTCGCTGATTACGTCAAGGAGATCGCCAAGGACAACGACATCCTTCTCACCCTCGACCTCCACGAGACGCCGGGGATGGACGGCTTCCTTGTCATCCGCGAGAACCAGAAGGAAAAGCTCGGCGGACGTATCGTCCAGCGCATGCACCAAAAAGGCTACCCCCTCCTGAGTGCCTTTGAGCGGACCGAGCAGGGCGTGCTCCATGACGGGCTCCTGGAGGCGGGCGAACCCTACTCGGACACCTACCACATGGTGTTCTCAGGTTACTGTGCCCGTCATGACGCCAAGCACAACCTCACCTTTGAGACGCCGAGCCAGATAGCGCTCAAGCACCGGGTCAATATGAACCTCATCGCTGCTGAGCAGGCCATCGACGACGCCGTGTTCAAGGAAATGCTGCAATAGCTTGCCTGTGAAACTGGTTTCACTCGCGATGAGGCGACATCAGCCGAGCAGGTAGCCTTGGATGTACTCGGGAACGTCCGTGCTGTAGTCGGCCTTTACCTGGACATCGCCGAGGTCACGCTCCTTGTCCGAGATGACGCAGATTCCCAGGCCGTCTCCCTCGCTCACCCTGTCGAAGGCGTACCTGTCCGTAACACCGTCCCCCAGGTAGATGACGTCCTTCATGTCCACGTGCTCTTCGTCAGCGATGCGGTCGAGGAACTCGGGCTTCAATGTAGGCTCGAGGGCGTACGCTATCCCCGTGGGTGTGTCGTTGGTGCTGTAGTTCAGCCGTGTACCGTAGATGCCATCCATCTCGTCGGCGAACGAGAGATTGTCCGCGACGTCCTTCAGGCCGGTGGAGACCAGGTAAAAAGAGAACTCGATGTCGTGCTCGGCACCCCACTCACGCATACGTGAGAAGAAGCTTTCCACACCGTCATAGAGGTCGAGCCGACCACCCAACTCCGCGAGGTAGCCTCGATCGAGCTCGATACGCTCGTCCTCGAGAAGGGGATTGACGTAGTTCTGGGTGAAGGTGTCGGGCGACTCCTTATCGTTCTTCTTGACCTTTGTCCAGTACTCGCTTGAGGGTACACCGAAGTCGTTGAGGATGGGCCCCTCCATGCTCTCCACGGTAAGTGTCTTGTCCACGTCCGCGACGATCACGACCTTCCTCAGTCAGTTCACCCCATCCCCGCGACAGCATTCACTGACGCGGCGGATGTCAAGGATGACGCCCCGGGCCCGTTATATACGTTTCCTTTCAATGAGCGGAAGGTCACACCGGGAGATCCTCGCGTTCATCGCGGAGCTCCCTGATACGATGCCTGAGCTCGTCCACAGGGTCCGCCAGGTAACGTCCGACGGCGAGCAGCGTGACGACCGTGGTGTCCTTGTCCAGTTTCAGGGCGGCATGGACCTTATTACGGTCGAAACCCGTCAGCGGCTCGAGCACGATACCAAGGTCCGTCCCCCTCATGATCATGAAGCCGGTGGCAATACCAACATCAAAGAAGTGCCATGAGGCCTCCTCGGGGACACACCCCTTCCTCTTCGATGCGAGCACGGCCACGAACATGGACGCAGTGCTGGCCCAGACGAGATTCTCTTCCAGCGCGTCCCGCACGAGCTCGAGCGATCGTTCCCCGTACACGAACTCGAACCGCCAACTCTCTTGGCTGAAGCACGAGGGCGCCATCTGGGCGCTCGCCACGAGGTTCTGCACGAGCTCCTCTCTCACGACCAGCGGCTGCAATGGCCGGCAGGCGTGGGTGTCGCAGAACGTGTTCCCTTTCTTCTTCGATGACTTCTTCTTCACCATTCTAAGTCCCCCCACTCAGCTCTGCATCCGGAAGTCGTCCACTTGGGCAAAGATGCCATCGAGCAGGTCGTAATGAGTGCGCTCGAAGGCCGCCAGCAAGGCGAAGAATCCGGCGATCTCGGTGTCGTTGGCGAACCGGTGCGCCAGCTCTCGGTACAGGTCCTCTGCCTGACGTTCCACACGCATGGCGCCTAGGAGCAGCTGTATCTGCTCGGCCGTCGGCTCGACCTCCCCACTGACCTTCACCATCACTTCCTCAACCTTCCGCTTGAAGGCGGCCTGGGCATCGTCGGGCACTGCGGACGAATCCTGTGTCTTACCGAACGACTTGAGGTGGTCGACGTGGGACAGCTCTTCAGATGCGAGGAACTCCAGAAGGTCCACCAGATGCTTGTTCGTCACCCTCTCCTGCAGTGCCTGATAGAACGTGCGGGTCCTGTTCTCGAAGTCGATGGCGATGGCCACCGCGTCGCTTACGTGCGAGATGTCCTTTTCTCGGGCAAGGAGGTCGTCGACCATAGGTCCTGTTATGACCATCTAAATAAAAAGAGTGCGGCCGGGTCGTGATGGCGAGGAAAGGTTTATCAAAGCCCCGTCGCCTGCCCCTTGAGTGAGAGGGGGGACCGAGGATCTGGGAACGGCGCCTATCACACCGCTACTGTTACGATTGAGCTTGCCGAGCATCGTGGCCATGTTCGTGCAGTCGCTGTACAACGTAGTGGACACCTTTTGGATCGCCCGCCTGAGCGCTCTTGCTGTAGGGGGCTTGACCATCGTGTTCCCTCTACAAATGATCTTCGTTGCCCTGGGCGTGGGTTCGGGTGTGGGCCTCAACTCCTACATATCTCGGCGTTTCGGTGCCAAGGATCCTGAGGCAGCCTCCCTTGCGGCGGCGCAGGTGTTCTTCCTGGCCTCTTTCCTGGGATTCGCGGTCATCCTCGCCGCCCGCCTGCTCACCGATCCCGTGCTCTCGCTCTTTGGTGCCACCTCCGAGCTGCGCCCCATCGCCGCAAGCTACCTGCGTCTGGTGTGCTTCGGCGCTCCATTCCTCTTCTTCAACATGATGGCGAACAACCTCTTCCGCGCCCAGGGGGACGCGCTCAGGCCCATGCTCGTCATGCTCACGGGCGCCGTCACGAACATCATCCTCGATCCACTCCTCATCTTCGGATCCGACGGGCTCTCCATCCTCGGCACACACGGCGCGGCGGTGGGAGTGCGCGTTTCCTGGCTGCTGGGGGCCGTTGGCATGGGGCCGATCCCGGCCATGGGTGTCGAGGGCGCCGCCATCGCCACCACGTTCTCACAGATGCTGGGTTCGATGGTTTGCCTCTTCTTCCTCCTCAATCGCACGAGCTACACCTTCACGCGCCGTTCCATGTACCCCGACCTGGCGGTGCTTGTCAAGGTGTACGCTGTGGGAGCGCCGGCTGCGGTCATGCAGCTGATGATGAGCTTGGTCATCACCGTGTTCAACCACGTGCTGGGGGGGTTCGGGAACCTGGCCATCGCCGCCTTCGGCCTGGACTTCCGCATCATGAGCCTGTTCTTCATGCCCGTGTTCGGCCTGTCCCAGGGGCTGATGCCCATCGTGGGATTCAACTTCGGAGCCAAGCGGTACGACAGGCTCTGGGAGGCCGTGCGTACTGCCACCTTCATCGCCATAGGCGTCGGTCTGCTCACCGTGATGGCGATGCAGCTCCTTGCCCGCCCCGTGCTCGTCCTCATCTCCAACGACGATGCACTCGTAGACATGGCTACCCCCGCCCTAAAGCTCCTGATCCTGTCCGTCCCCCTGGTCGCCATACAGGTAATGTGGCTCATAACCTACCAGGCCTTAGGTCGGGGCACGACGGCCCTCTTCCTCGGTGCCGTTCGCCAGATCGGCTTGCTCATACCCCTCCTCCTCATCCTCCCGGGTAGGTTCGGGGTGACGGGCGTATGGATGGCGATGCCCATGGCGGACCTCGGGGGTCTACTCGTGATGGTGTATGCTATCTACACGTTGAAGAGAGAGATGGGGAAAGGGAAGGATCGGGTGGAACCGGACGGCCCGTCCGAGGACAACGTGTCCGACGAATCCCAAGAGACCCTGGCCCCGA
Source organism: Candidatus Undinarchaeales archaeon (assembly GCA_030753015.1). Taxonomy (GTDB): domain Archaea; phylum SpSt-1190; class SpSt-1190; order JASMDC01; family JASMDC01; genus JASMDC01. The sequence goes on from JASMDC010000022.1 coordinate 30,883, forward strand.
GTGAGCTTTAATAAAGGATGCACTCCCCCCGGAACGCTATGCGACTGAGCTTCCACGGCGCGGCGAAAATCGTCACAGGTTCATGCTACCTGCTGGAGGTCGGTAAGGATAAGGTCCTCATCGATTGCGGGATGTTCCAAGGCCGGAAGGAGGTCACGCGTAAGAACTACGAGGGATTCGGCTTCGATCCCTCCCGCGTCACCGCTCTCATCCTCACACACGCCCACATCGACCACTCAGGTCTCATCCCAAAGCTCGTCAAGGATGGTTTCAAGGGTACCATCTGGAGCACGGAGCCCACACATGACCTGTGTCAGATCATGTTCGCGGACTCGGCCCATGTCATCGCCCGGGACACGGAGCACGAGAACCGGCGCCGCCAGCGCCAGAAGCTACCCCCTCGTCGTCCCCTTTATTCATCAGAAGACGCGAAGGCCGCAGTGAAGCACTTCAAGCCCGTGGAGTACGACGAGGAGATCAGAGTGACCCGGAACATCCGGGCCCGCTTCAGGAACGCAGGCCATATCCTCGGCTCGGCCATCATCGAGCTGTGGGCCAATGAGGGGGACCGCGAGGTCAAGCTCGTGTTCTCAGGCGACCTCGGTCAGAGGAACGCACCGCTGGTGAGAGATCCGACCATCATCGAGGATACCGACTACCTCATCGTCGAGTCGACGTACGGCGACCGGCTCCACGAGGGCGTCGAGGACCGGCGCCGCACCATGGCCCGTATCTTCCGTGAGACATACGATAGGGGAGGGCGGGTGATGATCCCGTCGTTCGCAGTGGAACGCACTCAGGAGCTCCTGTACGGGATGAACGAGCTCTTGCGCGACGGTGAGATGCCCGAAATGCTCGTATTCCTGGACAGCCCTCTTGCCATCAAGGCCACCAAAATCTTCTCGAAGCACACGGACTGGTTCGACCCGAAGAACATGGACGCGTTCGAGACGCCCTTCCGGTTCAAAGGGCTCGTGTTCACCCAGGCCACCGCCGACTCTGTGAGCCTGAATGAGTACGACGAGCCGTGCGTGATCATCGCCGGGAGCGGGATGTGCACTGCTGGCCGGATCCGCCACCACATCCGCCACGGTATCGGCAATCCCCGCAACTCTGTGATCTTCGTTGGGTTCCAGGCCGAAGGTACACTGGGCCATCACCTCCTCGACGGTGCCGAGACGATCCGTATGATGGGATACGAGTTCGACGTCAACGCCAAGATCGAGCAGATCGAGGGTTTTTCCGCCCACGCCGACTACAAGGACCTGGAACACTGGGTGTCCAGCTTTTCAAAGCCCCCACGGAAAGTGTTCATCGTCCACGGCGAGGAGCGGTCGGCAGTAGCGTTCAAGGAGCGGCTCGAGGAGCGTGACCTTACCTGTGCCATCCCCTCGATGGGCGACAAGGTCGACCTCTAGGGACGACCGCCGTTCCGGTCCGGAGAGAAACAAGTTATATATTCAGGTTCCGCTGCTTTCTTCAACATGTACGGGGTACAGGAGCTCGAGATTCACGTCGAGGACGGCCCCGAGGAAATGGAGCGGTACGTTGTCGACCATGGTGTTCGCGCCTTCGAGATAGCTACTTTCGACTATGAGGACAAGATCGACGAGCTCATATCGCTCAAGGAGCGGTACGGCATCTATATCTCGGCCCACGCTCCTCACCTCTACTCTAACGGTGTCGATCTCGCTACGAGCGACGAGTCCCTCCGCCAGTACAGCATCGAGGAGATCAAGAAGGCCGTGCTCATCGCCGAGCAGATCGGCTCCGAGACCCTGGTAACGCATATCGGCGTGTATGAGGACGACCGGGCAGATGGCCTTGAGCGCACCATCGACTCGTACAACCAGATCGCCGCGTTCGCCAGCGAACATAACGTTGACGTGCTCGTCGAGAACCTCCCGTACAAGATGATCGACAACAATGAGCAGGATACGGGACGTATCTACGTAGGCGCCACCATCGAGGAGCTCCGGGAGATCGCGGACCGTACCGGGCTCGGGCTCACCTACGACGTGGGCCATCTTTTCGTCAGCTGCTTCTCACGCGGTACGGACTACTACGAGGAGGACGCGCGCGTGTGGGATGAACTGGGTGATGTCGTGAAACACGTCCACCTCTACGACACCTGGCTCGAGGACCACGACAAGCACCAGCCCATCGGGAAGGCCGACATGGATGTGGAGCGCGTGGTCCAGACGATGAGGGATGCAGGGTACGAGGGCCGTGTCGTGCTTGAGATCGCCGGTAACATGGAAGAGCGGCTCGACTCCTACGAGAAGGCAGCGGAATATCTGGAGCGGGAAGAGTAGCGAGTCAGGTACGTCCCCTTTACGACAACATCGCGTTCGTCAGAGAGACTAGTACATCTCGCCCAAGAGCGCTGTGAGCTCGGTGCGAGGTGCGCGCACGGTGATGAGCCGGGTGTTGCCTCGCTGGCCCTTGCCGCTCAGACGCGAGGAGAGGATGCGCAGCGACTCTAGGTTCGCCAGGTACTTGCGGAAGGTACGTTCGGCGACTACCCCTCCCTTCTCCTTGTAGGCGCCGAACACAGTCCCCGTCGTGGCGGGCGTCGTGTCCTGCTCGGTGAGAGCGAGCACGGTGCGCAGGATGGCGCGTTCCTCATCGGTGATCCCTTGGAGGTCCAGCTTGAGACGAGCGCTCCGCACTCTGCCCAGGACGGCCTTGACATGATCGGCACCAACACGGTCGGTACCCGCACGCTCTGCCTCACGACCGGCCTTGAGCAGGCAGTCTAGTCCCAGCCGAACGTCACCGCCGCTCTCGGCGGTGAACCTTGCGACCACGCCCACGATCGCGGGATCGCAGGCACCGGGGAGGAAGGCCATGCGCGCGCGTTCGCCCAGGATGTCCTTCAGCTCATCGTACCCGTAGGCAGCGAAGGCCACCTCCTCGTAACTGAGCGAGGACCGGACCCTCGCATCGAAGTTGCGGAAGGCGTAGGGATCGTTCGAGATGAGGATGAGACCAAGGTTCACCTCGGAGCGGAGGAGATCGTAGAGCACATCGCCCTCCTTGCCTGCCAACCGGTCCACCTCGTCCAGGGCGATGACGTAACCGTCGGCCTTCCTGTCCAAGCGGTAGAGGAGCCGGTCGTACACCTCGTCCGTGGAGAGACCCTGACGGGGGACTATCTCCCCGAGAGCCGTGAGGAGCTCGACGAGCACACCGTGCCTGGTATTCTTGCTCCAGCAATTGAGGTAGAGCACCTTGACGCTGGAGGTCTGGTCGCCCATGTGGGTGAGCACCGTCCTGGTCACAGCGGTCTTTCCGATCCCAGGAGCCCCGTGAAGGAACACGTGGACAGGACGCCCCCCGCTGATGAGCGGGCTGACACAGTCCGCCACGACGTGCATCTCGTTCTCTCTATGCGGAAGCTCGTCCGGCAAGAAGTCGTGGAGGAGCACATGGTCTCCGTCGTCGCCGCGGAACACACCGCGCTCCGGTCCGTCGAACAGGTTCCTCACAACTGCATCCCTCCGGGGACGTCGACGACGGTGGTCACGTACCGGATGATGCCGGTGTCCGAGGTCGCGACCACCCAGTTCGTGCGTCCTAGGCGACGCATGCTCGCGTCCACATCCTTTAAAACCTTGACCTTGCCGGCGAGCCCTTTCCCCGTCAGCACGTTCCGTGCCAGGGAAGCGAGGTCGCCGCTCCTGCTCACCTGAGCGTCCAAGAGGAACCGTACCTGAGCCACGTGGTTCTCGGCCAGGAACCGTACGATGCATGCGAGGGCGGGCCGTGTGTCGTCGCTGACGCGGTACTTACCGTACACACCACGGGCGTCCCGCCACAATCCGTCATCGCTCAGGAACGCATCGCCAGCGAGTCGGGCCTCGCAGGTGATGAGCACGTTGTAGAGGTCCACCGCGACCCGCCTGCACTCAAGGTCCTTCGGAAGAAGCATCTTACCCTCGACCGACGTCACCCATCCCCGAGGGAACACGCGGCGTCGGAGAACGTTGGAGGCCTCAGCCGGTAGTAGATGCCGCTCACCAACGAGCCGCAAGGCTGAAGCTGGATTGTAGCCCCTGTCGAGCATATAGCGGTACTCCTCGACGGCGGCCTCGGGTACCTCCATGGGAGGATATGAGGGGCGCAAACCTTAAGAAAACGGCGATGGCCGGGCCCACGTCATACCACTCCATGCCTGTGAACTACCCCTCTCCAAGTAGAGGCTTCCCGCTTCGACGCTGTTTCCAGCTCCACGGGCGCATCGGGTGGTCCCCACCCTGAGCGATCCTGAATCACGGTCTATCGTCAGCCCGAGGGTGATCCGGCCCAGACCATCGATGGCAACGTTCAGAACTCCTTCCGTTACCAGACAGGGTCGAGGCATCTGCGCATCCACGTACACGTGAACCTCTCTATGAACGCTCCGTGTTATGAGCATCCCTCACCTTGCCCCTGGAAGATCCCTACCCCGACCGATCAGCCAGCATTCTCAGCTTTACTCATCGTGGACCGGATGTGAGTTCTCTAGGACGCGACCGCTGTCGACATTATTCAGTGATCGTCCTTGACATCCACACCCAATAAATAGTAGGTCATTCATCATTATATATGCCATGGCGGTGGCGTGCCAGTATTCAATATTTTACTGAAATATTAATCAGTAATTAATACTATTTTAGTACTAAGTTTGGGATCGCATGTTTATTGTATGCGTGTTCGCCCACCTTCGGCGGTATGCGATCCGTCCCATGGTCTAAATATCATGTACAGCCATGTATGTTTACCGTCTAGCTCCATCCTTTCCCTCTCGGAAGGGGACTTCCCGCCAAAATAAAAAAGAGTTAAATTGGATGAACGACCGATAGACGACTATGGCGAAGAAGGCTGCGCCCGTGGTCGACCTGGCTAAGAACCTAGGCATGGAGCTCCTCAAAGCCAAGGATGAGCTGGAGAGACTAAACATAGGTCAGGGAAAGCAACGGATCATCAAATCCACTGTCCTCGTCAACGAGCTCGAAAAGGAGCTTCTGGACCTCCTCTACTACATGGACGACGTCCACAAGGATGTCCTCCGCATGGTCGGCCTTCTCAGCAAGATCTACGAGAAGGTGGAGCGTGAACGCTACAAGGACATCAAGAACTACCGCCACGAGCTCAAGCACGAACTGGAATCGATCGGCAAGCACTTCGAGCAAGTGGAAAAGACCATCACCGGGTAGCTATCTTCAGAGCTCACGCTCACTAATATGGTGTTTGGTGTCCTTAGCCAGAACCTGCAGCGTCTCTAGACGATATCTTCCTCGGAGACGATAACGAAGTCGCCGATGGAGATTACCGCCGAGAAGGGTATCTTGATGATGCCCTCCTTACCGCTGACGATGACGGACTTGGAGTAATCGCTGGGATTGGCCACGATGACATCGATGAGCTCCCCGGTTCGGGGCTCGAACCGGATATCGCCCACGCGCCCGAACTTCCGTCCCGTCTTGCTGACGATTGTCTTCCCTATCAGATCGCGGGACCTCTTCCTGTCTCCCAGTTCGTCCGCCATTGTGACTATCCTCGGGAGCGGGAAGGGAGGCATATTTTAAAAAGGTATTCCCCGCGGCACCCGGCCGTCACACCATGAAGAACGTGGCGGTGTATGCCCCGGTAAGGGTCGCAAGGAAGTTCACGATCTCGTTTGTGACCAGGCCGCGCTGTTCCAGAGTGGCACCTAGGATACTATCCAGGTTGCACCCCGCGAAGGCCCCGAGAAGGGCCACGCCCATCACACGTGGAGGATCGGGAAGGCCGAGAAGCACGCCCACAACACCGATAATGAAACCACCCGTAAGGCACGCTGCCTCCCCCAACAGGGAAATTCCGCCGTCGGTACCTCGCTCCACCCGCTGGAGCGTAGTGATGAGGTAGGGTTCGCTCGTGCTCAGCACGCCCAGCTCCGAGGCGAGCGTGTCGCCCATGGCCGCCGCGACGGAACCCACGAACACAAGGTGGAGGTCCGCAACACCGTACACCTTGCCCAGAACGGCTATGATGGTGGGGGCCAGGCCGTTGGCCATTACGTTGCGACTCTGTCGCGTTCCGCCCTTTTCCTCCGCCACCCAGAGCTTGCGTTTTCGCGCATAGCGGTACTTGGTGGCGAGCGTCGAGGTGAGGACGAAGGTGATCATCACAACCACCCACTGGAATCCCTGGGTGCTCCACACCAGGAAGCCCATCACCCCGGCGAAGAAAGAGCCGTTGGTATCCAGCACGCCACTGGAGCGCACCACCAGAGAGAGGAGAGCACAGGCGACGAGCCTCAGGACGGGTTCGATCCACAAAGCCAGGATATCACCTCCTCGACATCGTCACCCTCCATCTCGACCTCCAGTGGGCCCATGACGCTGGAACCCAGGTTCACATGTGAGGCGAATGCTGCGAGCCTGTTGAGCTCGAACCGCAGGATCTGTCCTTCAAGACGTCGCTCGAGCGCAGCTGCCACTGCGGAGCCGGTGCGCTGTACAAGTACCAGTTCTCTAAAGCGCATGAGAGCTCCACGGCCCGAGGCGGTGGCGCGTACCTCATCCTCCCCGACATCGATCTCAGCAGAGGGAAAGATCTTGCTCACCGCAAGGGCGACCTTCTTGGGATCCTCGGTGGGACCTACTTCAGCCCTGATACTAATCGAAGGGGACGCCGAGTGCATTCAGCACCTCCCGGAAACGGCCATGAAGCTCCTCGTGGGAACCCTCGTTCACGATCATTCGGTCTGCGGTCGCGATGGCCTCACCCAGCCCCCAGGAGAGCTCGCGGGCGTCCTTGGCATCGAACGCCTCGCGCGAGATTGCATCGTCCTCCCGCTGACGGGCCTGCACACGGGAATACCGCGTATCAGGGGCACAGTGAACGGCGATGAGTGTGAACAGCGGGAACGTCCGGCGGAACTCGCGCACCTCTGCGATGCCCCGGACGCCGTTGATGATGACCACTGGCTCCGAACTTCGTGTGAGCCGCTCACCCAGGAGGAGGGCTATGGCACCCTTCCCGTGCTTGGCGCGGAGCTGGTTGGCCATGGCACCGACACTCTCGGCGGTGACCTCGGCCCCCTGCTCGTGCAGGTGCTCGATTACCACGTCACCCATGCGAAAGATTGGGACCTTCCCTCGAACGAGTTCGAGAGCTGCATCCTTACCGCTAGCAGGCATCCCCGTCAGGGCGATGACTAGTTGATCCTGCTTCCCGGGCACTCCTTCCCCCTCACGGTGGTTATGATGTTCACGGTGTCGCGTCCGTCCACGACATAGGTGCACAATCCCGAGCGCGATATGACCTGGGCGGCCAGCAGGTCGGTGACCGCGGACACTCCCGCCACCATGTCCCCCTTCGAGACTATCTCCAGCAGACGTTCGCCGGTAAGACTGGGGATGAAAGCGGCCTCGGGATTCTTCTTAGGATCTGCGGTGTACACACCGCCCACGTCCTTGCACAGTACTAAAGCGTCGGCACCCACGTACTCCGCAAGGAGAGCGGCCACCGCATCCGTCGTGTGGCCGGGCACCGTCCCGCCCATTACCACCACACGTCCGTTCATCGCGGCCGCAGCGGCCCCTTCGATGGAGGTCGGGGGCGAACGTTGGGCGACGTCACCGAGTGCAGCGATGACGAACCGGGCGTTGGCCCTGGTCACATCGATAGCAATTATGTCGCAGTAAGCATCGGGCGCTCCAAGTGAGCGCGCCCCGTCGATGTATTGGCGAGCTACATGGCCTCCCCCTACGACGACGTAAACCTCCGCGTCCTTGGCAATCTCCTTGAGAGCATCTGCTAACCGTCGGGCAAGGTCCACGTCGGGACCGTCAGGGGCAAGCACCGAACCGCCCACCTTGATGACGTACCGGGCCATTATGCGCACCGAAACGGCTATAACACCTTGTCTTTTTAAATGTGTCAATGGTGCGCGCGTTCATCGGTATCGGTCTGGAGCCCCTTGCCCCGGCCATCGAGGACGTGATTACACGGCTGCAGGGTGTGGGAGCCGACGCCAAGTTCGTGGAGCCTCGGAACCTCCATGTGAACCTAAAGTTCTTGGGCGACATCCCCGATGAACGGACGGGATCGCTGACCGACGTTCTCAGTGAGGTCGCAGGCCGGAACGCCCCCTTCACGCTCCATGTCCGCTCCACCGGTGTGTTCCCCAATCCACGACGTGTGCGGGTCGTGTGGCTAGGGCTCGAGCCCTCCCCAGCCCTGAGTGCTCTGCACGATGACATTGAGCAGGCGACCGAGGGACTGGGTTTCCGACGCGACACGAGGGGCTATCGATCTCACATCACCCTGGCGCGAGTGCGCAGCGGTAGGAACCGGGCAGAACTGGTCGAGGCCATCGAAAAACTGAATGCCGTGGACGTTGGTGAGCTCCCAGTGAAGGGATTCTCCCTGGTCCAGAGCACACTCACACCACAGGGCCCTATCTATTCCCCGCTCTCCACCCACCAGCTTGATGGCCGAGAGGATTGAGGTACCGCCGGTCGGCCACCGGGGGCTGTAGCTGCTCTGAGGCGTAGTACGACTTCATGAGGTCGTAGGAGTCCTTCCAGTACCTGTCCACGGGAGGTTCCTCTGGCTCGGGACCGATGAGATTATCATACCACTGCCGTACCGCCAGCCCCAGTAGTACAAGGAACCCAATGTAGAAGATATACGCGGACAGTGCGTCAGGCATACCGTCGTGTCGAACACCGATAAAGTATATATAATGAGGAGGGCTTCGGCCACGCGAGGGACACCCCATGGTCTCCAAGGACGCTGTCATGACCGTTTTCGTGGTCTCAGTGGCCCTTGCACTCGGTGTCCAGTTCTATCGTGAGATCTATGTGGCCTACCTCGAGCCCGACCATGATAACGTGAGCACGAGCCCGCTAAACGACACGCGCCTCCAAGAACTGATCGCACAGGACATGGTCATCCTGACATACTACTACCGCAACGATTGCCCCTCGTGCCGGGACCAGACACCGCTCATGGAGGATCTGGCCGACGGGATGAACGATACGGTTCATCTGGTAAAGGTCAACGTAGCGTCCCATCCGAACGCGAACATCTCCTCTGTACCGGCCATCCGTATCGAGAGCCGTGGGGGGGAGATGTCCCTTGAAGGTGTCGTCAGCACCGGCATCATCGCCGGAGAGATCGTCAACCAGGTGAGGACGATGGAGAGGACGATACCCAATGCTACTCGTACATCATGATGATTACCTGGCCCATAATCCCGGGGCGTTCCATCCGGAGCGTCGCGCGCGACTTGAGGCAGCCATCACAGCGCTCAAGGAGCGGGGACTATGGGAGTTGTGCACGGTCCTCTCTCCCGAGATGTGCACCCGGGACGACCTTCTCACCTGCCACGTGCCCGAGCTCGTGGACCTAATCGAGCGCCTCTCCCTGCAGGGCGGCGCCATAGACATGGACACACCCGTCCCGACGGGGACCCATGCTATCGCCTGCCGAGCCGTAGGCGGCGGCCTTCTCGCGGCCCGCGAAGCAGTGAAACGCGACGAACCTACGTTCGCCCTCCTGCGCCCCCCGGGTCATCACTCCGAGCGTGCACGCGCATGCGGTTTCTGCTACTACAACAACGTGGCCATCGCCGCTCAGCGACTACTGGACGGGGGCCTGCAGCGGGTGCTCGTCCTTGACATCGACTGCCATCACGGGAACGGGACCCAGGACATCTTCTACAGCTCGCCCGATGTGTTCTACATATCCCTCCACCAGGACCCACGCACCCTCTTTCCCGGCAGCGGTTTCACCCACGAGACGGGACGGGGCGATGGCGTGGGCTTCACGGCGAACGTGCCCCTTCCCCCAGGCGCCGGGGACGCCGACTTTAGCTGGGCCTTCGACACGGTCTTCGGTAAGGTGTACGGCTCGTTCCGGCCCGATGCGGTCCTTGTGTCGGTGGGCCTGGACGCACATATCAACGATCCTCTCACGTCCCTTGAGGTCACCATCCCCACCTATCGACACATTACCAGGGAGCTCGTCCGTCGGACCAGGAAGCTGGCCTTCTTCCTCGAGGGCGGGTACGACCTGGGCGCCATGGGGAACGGTGTGGCCGCCATTGTAGCGGAGTGTCTCGATAAGCACGAGGACGATACTGAAGATCCTGCCCAGGCATCCCCCGGCCCCCGCGTGAAGGAGACGGTCGAGGAGCTCCTGGAACAGCTCGACTGAGTCAGCTCCGCCACTCCATAGCACGCCGTCTCCCCTAGCCTTTTAAGCGTTCTTCAGGCCGTCCCCACAATGGCACGCCCCATGTTCATGGAGGAGAAGCCTCTAGGCGATATTCACGCTTACACCGGTACTGAGCTCCATTGCAGGACCTGGGACGCCGAGGCCGCTCTAAGGATGCTCATGAACAACCTGGATCCCCAGGTGGCGCTGGTCCCCGACCAGCTCATCGTGTACGGTGGCAGCGGTCGGGCCGCACGGAACTGGCGGGAGTTCAATCGCATCGTCCAGGCGCTCAAGGAGCTGGGGCCCGATGAGACCCTGTGCGTCCAGTCGGGCAAGCCCGTATACATCGCACCCAGCCATCCGGAGGCGCCCCGCGTCATCATCGCCAACTCTAATCTCGTGCCACGGTGGGCCACTCAGGAGTATTTCGATCGCATGGACCAGCTGGGGCTGACCATGTACGGCCAGATGACCGCCGGCTCCTGGATCTACATCGGCACCCAGGGCATTCTCCAGGGGACGTACGAGACGTTCGCTGCCATCGGTAAGAAGGACTTCAACAGCGACTCTCTGAAGGGGAAGTTCATCGTCACTGCGGGCATGGGGGCCATGAGCGGCGCACAACCCTTGGCCGGCACTATGAACGAGGCGGTCATCATTGACGTCGAGGTCCGACGTGAGCGCATCCAGCAGAAAGTGGACGAAGGCTACTGCGACCGAATCACTGACTCACTGGACGAGGCCCTGTCATGGGTGAACGAGGCCACCACCGCTGGCGAGCCCCTGTCCATCGGCCTTGTGGGGAACGCCGCCGAGGTACTCCCCGAGCTCGTGCGCCGGGGCGTCACGCCCGACATCGTTACAGACCAGACGTCAGCGCACGACCTCCTCTCCTACGTTCCGCCCGGCCCCCTCGACGAGGTCGACCGGCTGCAGGAGGAGGATCCCGTCGAGTACCGAAAGAGGTCGCTCGCGGCCATCTGTGCCCACACCGAGGCCATCATGGCCATGCAAGAGGCGGGTGCTGTGGCCGTGGACTATGGCAACAACCTTCGCGGCCAGGCCGAGCTCGGTGGTTCCAAGGTGCGCAAGGAGGACGGCTCTTTCGTGTACCCGGGATTCGTGCCCGCCTACATCCGCCCGCTGTTCTGCGAAGGGAAGGGTCCCTTCCGGTGGGCAGCGCTCTCGGGCGATCCCGAGGACCTGGAGGTCATCGACGACGCGCTGTTCAAGATGTTCCCAGACGACAAGCCGCTCCACCGCTGGATCACCATGGCACGCGAGCGTGTCCCCGTCCTTGGGCTGCCCACGCGCATCTGCTGGCTCGGTTACGGTGACCGTGCCCGGTTCGGGCTGGAGATCAACCGTCTGGTCGGTACCGGTGAGGTGAAGGCGCCCATCGTCATCGGGAGGGACCACCTGGACTGCGGCTCGGTCGCTTCCCCTAACCGCGAGACTGAGGGGATGAAGGACGGCTCGGACGCCATCGGCGATTGGCCGCTGCTGAACTTCGCCCTCAACACCCTCAATGGTGCGTCATGGGTGTCGTTCCACCACGGGGGTGGTGTGGGCATCGGTAATTCCCTACATGCTGGCATGGTCATCGTGGCCGACGGGACGCCTGAGCGCGCCAAGCGGCTCGAGCGTGTGCTCTCCGTTGATCCGGGGATCGGCGTCGCCCGACACGTGGACGCCGGGTACGACATCGCAATCACAACAGCTCGGGAAAAGGGGATAAAGATCCCTAAGTAGAGTGTGCATCATGGCCGGTCGAGGGAAGATCGAACAGCTCATCTCAGTAGCTCTGGCCCTCGACGGCGCCGTGACCGTGGAGGCGTTGGCCCGGGTCCTCGAAGAGGAGCGGGCGGTCCCCCCAGGCTTGGGGACCGAGCGGGCCCGGGAGGGTCTCCGCCGGTACGCCAGCCGCCACGGTTTGAGACATGTGAAGCTGGGAGCGGAGCGTATCTACGCCCGCCGCGATGCTGACGATGATGACCTCAGGGCAGCCTTCCAGGCCTCGCTCCTCCGTCGAGTGCGCTCTGATCCCGGGGGGCTCGGGTTGGCGATGAAGGCCTGCGCCTGCGTGCTCCCGCATCTCGTCCAGCGCACATTCTCCTACGAGGATGGCTATCTCTTCCGACGGACCCGTCCCGAGCGAGCTGCCCTCGGCGTGGAGACACGCAGGGTGTTCTCCCAGGGACTGGAGATGCTCGAGGCCCTGGGATACCTACGCCTGTTCGAGGTGGGTGGGCAGCGGTTTGCTGCATCCCCTAACCTCGACAAGGGTTCCGTTGTGGAGCGTCACCTCATGGGTGTCGCTCTGGACGCTGCACGGGAACGCCTGGAGCATGAGATGGACCGGCTGGGGCTCATCGAGCCCCTTGAGTAGGCTGGTTCGGCCTCTGCTCCGGGCGCCCCGCTACGGGTGTCCTTAGGTATGGAGCGGTCTTATGGTCAAGCTACCACCTCCGTTCGGGATCCACACTCGTTTCAGGTGTTTGGCATGCGCCTGAGGCGCCCCGAGGCGGTCTTTACCCACCGGCTCGCGAGTCGGCGCTCAATCTCGTACAATACGACGGACTCGTCGGTCCCCACCACGTCCTTGATTAGGGTGAGGGCCGCGTAGAGGCCCGTTACCGGGACGGCGTCAGCCCCTTGGACAGCCGCGGTCACGGAATACGGCACCACTGTGAATCCGCACGCATCGACGCAGTCGACGTCCACCACACCGGGCGGCAGGAGCGGTTTCAACAGTCTTATTGCCATTTTTTTCATCTCCTTTGCTTTTCTTATGCTTTTTCTGGTCGAACTTTAATCATATATAAATGTTGTGTTTTACACACATTAACTCCTCGCAAGACGTCATAACGATGATATGTCCCTTATTAAGGGATATTCCATGTGCGCCAAACGATGTAAATGGGCCCGAGTGCCCTCTTTCTCACGCCCCGACTACGTCCTTTCCCTCAAGGAGCCCCGCAGACAGTCGCAAGCACAATATCGCGGCGGCCATGAACGTCACGAGCGAGATCCAGAGCAGGAGCGGTATGTCGTCGATGAACAGTCCTGCCACACGTGAGAATGCCAGGAGGGTGATAAGGTACTGGGCGATATACAGCACGGTCGCCAGGGGATTGGCAAGGAACCGTGAGACATAGGCGGGGGATATCAGGTTCACCAGGATGGCCATCGCTGCTGAGTAGGCGATGTTTGCTACTCCTACGGCCAGCGCCAGCAGGACATATGCTGGATTGACCGTCCCCAGCACGGTGAGCACTGTGGCCAATGACAGGAGGAAGGCTAGCGAGCCATTGTATGCAAGGAGCGCCAGGAAACGAGCGTGGACCACGTCGGAGCGACGTATGGGGAGCATGCGTATCAGCCATTCCTGGCGCGCCTCCACGGCGAAGCAGAACTCGGCGGCCGGCACGAAGATGAACCAGATCGCCAGGAACTGGATGTAGGTCGCGATGAAGAGCGTCACCTCTGGCTCAGAGAACCGGGCGAATAGATGCAAGTAGAGGGTGTTTACAGCCATGATGCCAGTGAACACCACGAATGGGACGACCAACTGTAGCTGGTACGCATGTGTGCGGGAGAGCACAAGGAGGTCCTTGTGCACGAGCTCGGCGAAGGGAGTAGTGCGCCAGCTGCGGGGGAGGGCGAGTTCGCCCCACCGGGACGACCTGAGCGCCCTGATCATGTACTGGGTGCGGAGGTGTACGAACTCGTAGTCGAACATCTTACCTGATAGGACCGCGGCGGCCACAAGGAAGAGCGTGCCCTCCACGACCAAGAGCGCGAAGTAGGAAGTGAATCCCATCCACTGTCCTGCGAACAATGCGAGCGTGGCCTCGGCAGCGGCCGTGGACGGCAGGAGCCACACGTCGTTGAGAAGACCCACCAAGTACCCCACTGCAGGGACCACCAGCATACCCCGGGCCCTGAGTACCACCGGGAGGAAGAGGGATACTACCGCCAGGACGAGGACCAAGCGGCGGATCCCCGTCAAGTGCCGTCGCCGGGAGGTAAGCAGGCGGTCCATGAGGAGGTCAACGAGGTATCGTACTGCCTCCGCGGTGAAGTAGAACGCCCAGAAGAGGAGCAGGAACGGTAGCGCGATGTCCAGCCTTCCCGGTGCTGCTGCAAGGGCGAATACAAGCGCGACCGGTGCGAACGTCACCGCTTCCACTCCTACTTCAACCGCGAACCGTGAGAGGAACCTGTCGCGGTTCGTCAGGGGAAGAGCGTGGAGGATGTCCATATCGGAGCGTACGAAGAGCCGCATACTACCCAGCAATCCCTCCAGCACGCTCATGGCCAGTACGAGGTGATAGACTATCCCGGCGACCGTTAACGGGGCCACGCGTCCGGCGAGGCCCTCGGCCAAGTGCTCGAAGGTACCCCGTACCATCCCGTAGAACATGAGAAGAAACACCATGTACGGGATGATTAGCATCGAACGCCTGCGGGCCTGGTGGGCCAAGTTCCGAAGGTCGGTGACTGTCAGGAGGGTCACCGCGTCCCAACCCGGCGACACCCGCTTCGGATCGCCGTCCCGGTCCCCGGTGGAGCGGGAGTCGTTCATGCAGGCGTCTCCTCCTTCACGAGCTCTACGAACGCTCGTTCCAGATCGCCTCCGAAGCGCTTGGCTAGGGGGGCGGGCTGGTCCCGGGCTATCACTTTTCCCTTATTGAGCACGATCACATGATCGCACACCTCCTCGGCCACGGAGGCGAGGTGAGTGGCGAGAAGCACGGCACGCTCATCGCGGCCGTCCATCAGCAGGTCCTTGACCATACGGGAAGTGGCCGGATCTAGGTTGATGAATGGCTCGTCCAGGATGAGCACCTCGGGATCGTGGATGAACACCGAGGCCAGGGCGACCCGCTGGCGGAACCCTTTGGACTGGTCGCCGATGAGCTCGTCGGCCAGGTCCTCCAGTCCGAAGATCGCCATCCATCGCTCAAGGGCTTCATCGGTGATCCCGTCGTCCATACCGTACGCCCGACAGATGAAGCGAAGGAACTCCTCGGTGGTGAGGTTGTCGTAGAGGTCGAGCGACTCAGGAAGATAGCCGAGGGCGGCCTTGGCCTTGAGCGGTTCGCGCCATATGTCATAGCTGATGATGAGCGTCTCTCCACGTGTGGGGCGCAGGATACCGGCCATCATTCGCATGGCAGTCGTCTTCCCCGCACCATTGGGACCGAGCAGGCCTGTTACAGAGCCGCGGGGGACTACGATAGCAATTTCGTCCACAACGGTCTTGTCTCCGAACCTCCGGGTGAGGCCTTGTGCATACAAAGAGGGATCGGAGTCGGCATCCTCGGCCATGGGCCCGGGTAGACACGCTTGCTTTAAGAAAGAGGCGGGTCTTGTCGGCCGCCCGGGGGGTTAGGGTAAAAAAGATTGCCCCACTCACATCCCATCCCATGCTCCACACCATGCCCGGAGCCGAGGCTGCGGCTGTCCTTTTCGCCTGGGCCTTGGCCATGGTGCTGGCCGTGGGAGGCAGGCATGCGTTCTACCGGGCCCTTCGGGAGGTCCCACGATCCACTTGGACGGTACTTGCGTTCCTCACGGCCCTGGCGCTCGTAGTGAGGCTCGGGGCTCCTGATGTCTATTCGCTCATGGAGCGGGACCACCTCGGGATGCTCCAGGGACGGACCGTCCTCCTCCGCCACACGAACGCGTACTGCGACTACGACAAGAGCGGTCAGGAGATCTTCGCCCAATTCCTTCCTTCCTCCAGTGTCGATTGTCCGACCCTACGCACGGACGGGAGAACTGCCGGGTACCCGAGCACCCTGGCCCTGGTGTTCGCCCTGACAGGCACTTCAGTCACCACGGCACGCGCCGTATCCCTTATTGCGTCATTGCTGACGGTCCCCGGAGCGTTCGTGCTAACTTTCCTGATACTCGGTAACCAAGGTGCGGCATTGCTCGCAAGCGCATCCCTGGTCCTTATGCCCCTCCATGTTGCTGTTGCCACGGCCGCAGCCGACCCCTCGCTCTCCCTGTTCCTCCAGGTCCTCACGCTCGTCTCTCTATCGGCATCGCTGCGCACGTCCTCGCGTATGCTGGCGGGCCTGTCCGTGGCGTCCCTGGCGCTTGCGGCCAATCTTACAAGTGAGAACCTCCTCCTCATCGTCCCTGTAATCGCCCTGATCGCTAGCAAAGAAGAGAAGAGCAGATCAATCACACCAATATCGCTCGCCGCATTCCTCCTCGCCCTCACGCTCCCATTGCTAGTCCATATCGCCATCGACAGTACGCGGGAAGGCCCACAATCGTCCGGCGACCTTCAGATGCGGACCGACGAGCTGGCGCGACTGATGGGCTCATCAGAGGACAGGTGGGCGTCGGAGGACCGCTACCTCCTCCGCAACATCCATGCCCCGATGACCGCAGTGACCGCGCTCGTGGGGCTTGCGGTGATTGGTTGGCATGCCTTGGCCCCGGTCCTCCTCTGGTGGGCGCCCTTGGCCGCATATTCGGTGTATTCACTGTATAGTCCTGAGACGTTCCTCGGTATGTACGCGCCCTTGGTACCCGTATCGGGAGTAGGGCTCGCCTCGATATGCTCGATGCTGTTCCCTGAGTACTTCGGGAGCGAGGGAGGCGGTGATGGGCTATGAGCGCGCGTCGCGCACTCCTCATAAACCCTCCCGTTCCTTCCCGCAGATTTGCAGGTAGGGAGGGACGTTGTACCGGGGAAGGGCAGGTGGAGCTGCTGACCTTGGTCCCCCTGAGCCTTATCTATCCTGCGGCCGTGCTCGAACGACGAGGTTGGATTGCGGAGGTGCGTGACGGTGTCGCCAACCCGCTCGGTGAGCTGAACGCAGCTGACCTCGTGCTCATCAACGTATCCCCGACCACCTATGAGGACGACATGGCGCTGGTCAGGAGCATGAAGGACGAAGCCCCGGACGCCCATGTAACAGTGACGGGCACACTACCGACAGCGCACCCTGCACGGCTCCTGGCGGACGGTGCCGACTCTGTCCTCCTTGGTGAGATCGAGGGCACTGTGGACGAGCTGGCCGCTCGATTGGAGGGCGGGCGTTCCCCCGCTGGCATCCCCGGACTCGTGGTGGGAGGGTCCGATGGGAAGATCATTAACGGCCCCAGGCGGTCTTTCCTTGAGCTGGATGCTCTCCCATATCCCGCGCGTCACCTCATCGACCTCGATAAATACCGGTTCGTGTTCACCGGTGAACGTTACACCACGGTTCTGGCCGGGCGGGGATGCCCCCACCAGTGCTCGTTCTGCACAGCGCCCCTGCTCTACGGGAGACGCGCCCGGTACCGCGATCCGGCAGCGATCGTCGAGGAGGTGGCCCACGTTGTCCGCGAGCTGGACATCCCCACCGTTGCATTCTACGCCGACACCTTCACCCAGGACCGGCGGTTCGTGCTCGACCTGTGCCAACGCCTTGTGGCCGAGGACCTCGACGTCGGCTGGACCTGCAACGCACGGGTCGACACCGTGGACGCCGAGATGCTTACGGCCATGAAACGGGCCGGGTGCAGATACATCTTCTACGGTCTGGAGTCAGGCTCACCCGAGGTGCTCAGTGCCTGCAGCAAGGGCATCACACCCGACCAGGTCCGAGAGGCGGCCAAGCTCACCCGTGAGGCGGGGCTGGAGGTCGTGTTCTCGGCCATGGTGGGGCTGCCTGGGGAGACCCGGGAGACGGTACGCCAGACCCTGGACCTCATCATCGAGGTGGACGCGGACTACTGCTCCTTCTTCGTTGCCTCACCCTATGAGGGCACCACCTTTCACGAGGACGTGACGCAGAGCGGTAATCTGGCAGGCGATACCATGGACGAACGCCATGCTGCAGTGCGCACAGATGCCCTCACGCCCGAGGATATCGAGGAACTGGCGGACGAGGCGTTCCGCACGTTCATCCTCAGACCCAGGGTGTTCGCCCGAGAAGCCATGAAGGTAGTGCGAGAGCGCCGCTTGGACGAGGTCCGTGTGGGACTGGGGATGCTCCGGGATATGGTCCTGGGACGGTAGGGATCAGGCGGTCGTCTCGTTATTCTCCACACCAAGTGCCATGAGCGTTTCCCCTTCATCGATCTCATGGTCCCATGGAGGATTGGCATTGATGGCGTCCTTGGCCTTGATCCCGACGATGATTATATTGCGCTCCTTCTTCAGTTCGGTCAGGAGCTCGCCGAATGTACCCGCATGGGGCGACGGGAACTCGAACACGTCGTTACCGAAGGAAGAGGTGGACAGCTCCTCGAAGAGCCGGGTCACACCGTCCTCGAACACGAAGCTCGCCAGGAGGCGGCCGCCGAAGGATGAGGAATTGACGACCAGGGCTCCGGCCTGCTTCATGAGCTCGCCGTTACCCTCGTCAAGTGCCTCGGCAACTATCTGGATATCCTTGTTGATGCGGCGCAATAGAAGGATGGTAATGATGGTCCGTGAGTCGTCACCGGTGGACACGAGCCCGAAGTCGGCTTTGGCGCCAGCGGCCTTGCGTAGCACGTTCTCCTTCCAGTAATCACCCTTGACGTGTAGCACCTCGTCGGAAGTGTCCTCAACTGAACCGGGATCGACGATCACAACCGGCCGCGGATCGTTGGCCCGCAACTCCCTGAGGGTTGACTTGGCTGTCTCGTTCCATCCACAGATGACTATATGGTTCTCCCAGTCGCATCGCTCCATTCCTAAAAGCCTCCTTACGTTACGTGTGACAATGAACTCGAACAGGGCGCTCGCGGCCACTGCAAAGGCCGATATACCAAGGATGGCGAATACCACCGTGATCATACGCCCCTCGGATGTCACGGGGTAGATGTCGCCGTACCCGATTGTCGACATGGTGATGACCCCCCAGTAAAGGGCGTCCTCCCGGCTCTTGATCATGTCGTTTTCCCCATGCTCGAAGTAGTAGATGCCCACCACACCTAACATGTAGATGAGGACCACTGCGAGCACGAGCCATATGGCGCGGTTGCCACCCTCGAGAAGGCTCTTGTACAAGTGCCTGAACATCCTCACGAGCATGCTGCCTCCCCTTCCAGGGGAACGCACTTAAAGATTCCTTCGCGGCCTGGGCGCGGGCGCCATCCGTAGCCAATATAAAGATGGTGCGCTCCCAAGAAAGAAGATGGCCGGAAGGGGAGAGCTCCGTGGTCCATGGGACACTGCTCCCGTCCTGCTCTTCATCCTTATCCTGCTCCTCCACGGCCTCCTGGTAAATCCGAGCCTCTCGCTCAGGTTCTCCAATGAGGATGTTAACTGGCTGCTGGCCATTACCGGTCTGGCACGGGAATCCGTCATCGACGATGCGCAGGGTGTGTGCACTACCATACCCTTCCCGACCATGCCTGATGCCACACCCACGTCCATGGAGCGGGTGGGGGTTCCGGCGATGGCGGCGCCGCTGTTACTGTTCTTCGGCACCTTTGGCCTGCGTCTGGTCCACGGTCTCGGTGTGGCGACGGCCGCCCTGCTCACGTACGTCCTCGCGCTGCGGGTGGGCCGCAGCCGCAGTATTGCCCTCGTGTGCATGGCCTTGGTCGCCCTCCACCCTACCATCCTGTTCTGGGAGCACCTCGGTGATCCCTCAACGACTGCGGTAGTGCCCCGACCTTTCCATTCCAATCGCCCCGTTCTCCTCCTGGTCACGTCCCTCCTCGCTACGCTGGTGCTCCGGGAAAGGCCCTCGGTGCGTACAGCGCTGGCAATGGGGATTGTGTATGGTGCCGCGTGCGGGGTGTTGCACATCCTCATGGTGCTCGCAGTTCCCATCCTGTGGTGGCTCGCGCACGCATCACGAAGGGAGCACGCACTTCTGGCGTTCGCGTTGGGCACGGTCATTACCGTCATCCCTTGGATGTTGTGGTACCAGTCCATGTGCGGGAGCGTGTTCGTCCATCCTACCCAGGGATGCATCCTCTTCTGTGATCCCACATACTACCGCGATGAGGTATTGTGTGACCGTTCACGTATGACATCCGCTGATGGCGAGGAACAGGTGCACCCCCAGCGGATCGGGAGCACGACATTCCCTTTCCATGGGAGATTGAACTTTCAGAGCGGCATCATCAGGACACCGGGTTACCCCTACCCGGCGTTCGTGCTCGCGTTCCTGCGCATCCTGGCATGGCTCGGGGTGCCTCTGACCGCGATGGCCCTGACCGGGATCGGTGATAAGGAGCGGCGATGGATGCTCATGGCCGCTTTGTTGTGGTTCGCGACCTACTTCATCGTTCTCGCGCCCCAGGAGAGCTGGGACTGGGACAAGGAGCGCCTCTTCCTTCCCTTCATCCCACCCGTGGTCGTGTTCCTCACCATAGGGACCTCACGCGTTCTGCATGAACCACACCGACTGTGGCACGTTATAGGGGTCGCCATCGCCCTGGTCGCAGTACTGACCCTCCTCGCCGGAGTCGAGGTGGCTCCCGATCCCACGTGGCAGCTCCTCTTCCCCCGTGAGCACCATGCTCCCGTCCTGTACGCTCGCGAGCGGCGTATCGCCGAAGTGCGGGCAGAGGTCACGACCCCACGGATCCTGCCCGTCGTCGCGCGTACGTCCACGTTCGGTCTCAATGGTCCCGCTCGCCACGAGCTCACACCACTCGCTGCGTTCGAGGATCCGGCTCTCCGCCCCGGTATCGACAGCATCTCACAGCTTCCAGAGGGAGCGGTCGCCCTTATCCAAGGGGACGTGGACCTGGTCCAGGCCGCGACACAACGGTGCGCCATCCCTCTTGCGGCGTCGGTCTCGCCAGCATCACCCCGGTTCGTGCTGGACGTCGGACACGTCCGCGACACACTTTGCACCATGCAGAAGGTCTACCTCTTCACATCGGAGCCCGTAGGCGACCTCGATGAGTCCGTAATCCTTGGTGAAGAGGTAAATGGCGGACATCTCCTGACGCTCACGCCAGATGCCCGGGAGCGCTACTGCTGATCTCGATCATCCGGTGACGGGGGGGACACGAGTCCCGCTATGAGCCCCATCAACAAGGGTGTACCGAAGATCACGTGGCGGTAACCGATGTAATGGCCCGCGAGCGGCATGTACAGGACCACGGCCGCAAGTTGGAACGCGAGAAGTGCCAAGGGCCCTGTGAGGAATGCCTGTCGCAGGCCCTGTCTGACAACTATGATGGCAAGAACGAGCAGGGCTGGGAGGCCGGTGATGTACATCGTCTGAGCTACGGTGGCCGGGAGGAACTGCTCGACAGCGCTTGAAGCACCGACCTCGGCCAGGCCCCGGTGGAAATGGCGGGCGAAGCAGGGAAGGTATCCCTCACAACCGCGGTACATGAGGTCGAGGGATTTGGCATGCTCGATGTTCGTGGTCACTGCAGGGAGCACGGGGAGGAGCACCAGTATCGGCCACAGCAATCGGACGTCGAAGGGACGTGACCGCAGTGTACGGAACAAGAAAAGTGACAGGTAGAGGATGACGTTGGTAGGCCGGCCCAGGAGGAAGAGGCTCGCAGCCACGATCAATCCTTGTCGGTGACGTGCACCCTCGGCCTCGTAAGCGATGAAGCGGTCCAGCACAAGGAAATAGAAGAAGAGGTTGACCGACTCGGACATGAGCGTGAATCCCCGGAGGGGGAGTGGCGAGAGCACCATCCATCCCAGCACCGCTGTCCGCGCGGGGCGACCAAGGCCCAACCGACCCAGGATCCGCCATACAAGGAAGAAAGTCCCCGCCATGAGGGCGAGATTGATGGCGACCATGGCGTTAAGCGATCGCGTCGGACAGTAGAGCGGCGCTACTGTCAGCGGGAAGAGGATGAATGGGACGCGGTAGTGATGCCAGTCAAACCGACCACTGCACACCATCTCGGTGGCCTCCAGGTACGACACGGTATCGGGTGTGTAGACGTACCAGGACCTGATGATCAGATAAATGCGAGTGCTCGGATATCGGCGCATGGGCGACTCGATTAAGATCGTACCGTTCTCCCACCGGGGCGGAGCGGACATGAGATCCTCGTCCGCTGGTGTGAGCTCCAGGGCGTTGGCCCGGAGGTCGGTCAGCGTACCGGCGTGATAGGGGATGGCGAGCAGCACCACTAGAAGGGCCGCTGCGAGGTCACGTCGGACGGCCACATCCCCCGCCTATCCGCCAGGTACCTCGGGCTCAAATACCAGGCGGTCGATACCCATGGCCTCCAACTCCGTCTCCGAGGGGACGTCCTTGTTGTAGTAGAACTGGGTGTTGCCCTTGAGCCTTAGCTCCACAGGAACGGTCGGATGTGTGAGCCGGAACGTGTAGGTCTCGCACTCGCGTCCGCAAGGGAATATGCCCACGCGGTCCACCTTCTCCGGCTGATCACAGGCGTTCGTAAGACAAAGGCGCGTGGTCGTGACATAGACCCATGGCTCGTACAGGGTCCCGCTCAGTTTGACATCGGGGAAATCCAGATTTACATCGAGCCCCTGGAGCGGCCAGTCGAGCTCGATGCGTCCGATGCGTCTTTCGCTCAGGAACCGGCGAACAATAGGCACAGTAATCCCCAGGCGCCGGAAGTGGTCCACCATGGCATCGGGCACTTTGCCCTTGAGAAGGGAGAGCCGGGGGCCACGCTTCTGGCGCGTTATGAGCCGACCGAAAACCGGTACGAGAGCGTCGAACCGGTCGTTGATCATCCGAAGTGTACCCCAATCGTTGATGACCACCTCGCTCCCAGGTCGACGCGCGACCATGAGGGCGAACAGTGGCTCCAGCATGTCGAGCCCCGCGTCAGTGACATATGGGGTGAGGAGAGTTAGGTCCAACTTTCGTTCCTCGCAAAGGTCGAGCACGCTCCCAAGCTCCTTTGCAGTGGGAATGAGGTTCTGGCAGAACTCGGCACCGAAGTACACCCGTGTGTACTTGTCCTCCAGGTCGTTTGTATGGTCGGTCCGTGAGAGATAGAGCGCGTGTTCCATGTCAGTTACACCGCCGTCGGGTAGTAGCAGCGCCGTCCGCAGGGGAAGCCATACACCTCTGCATATCGCGCCATCACCCGTTCGATATAGTCATTCTTGGTAAGTCCCTCTGACAGCAGGTCACGGGCCCACGCGATAAGGGATAGGTCGCGCAGCTTCCGCTCCGTGTCGTGGATGCGCCCGATGATCTTGACACTGTCCATACCGATACGGTCCAGTTCCCAGATCGCGCATGCACCGCAGTAGTGGCATGTGCCCTCTGTGAGCAGTGACTTCCAGCCCTGATAGTGCTTTCTTGCGGTCTCAGCCCCAGGTCCATGCGCTTTCACCTCATAGGTGAGGCGGCATGCGTGGCATCCATCGGCGCCAAGATAGAGATCGGGATAGCCTTCCACGTTCAATGCGTGCTGGAACGTGCAGAGTCCGTCGATGAAACTGCACAGGGCGTTGATGATGAACATCTCAAGCTCCAAAGAGGTGGACGCGCGCAGGCGTTCCAGCTCCGAGAGGGTGAAGTGGCGAGGGAGGACCAGACGCGCGGCACCGAGCTCCTCGTACAAGCGTGCAGTTCGCGAGTTGAAGGTGGTCCCCACGGTGCTCACGTGCAACCGGGCGGGGATCCCCTGCTCGCGCAGGGTGAGCATAAGCCCAATGTCCCCAACGATGAGCGCGTCGATCCCCTGATCCAAGGCCCGCTCCAGCTCATTGAGCACCACTGGATACTGCTCTTGTGTGTAGTACTGGGCGTTCATTGTGAGGTTCACGGGTGCGCCACGCTCGTGTGCCCGCTCGATGGCCTTGCCCAGTTCCTCGGCAGTGGCGAAGTTGGACTGCGGCCATTCCCGGCGGTTGATGGGAGAGCAGTGGGAGAACCGCTCCTTCCATGCGGCCGGAAGGAGCCCCGCATAGAACTCGTTGGCCCCGGCATCGACGAGAGCGTCCACCTCAGAGGCCGTATTGAGGGGCGAGACGATGCGCATACTACCTGCTCCCTAAGAATGGTCCTTTAAAAAAGGTTCTTATTGGACGTCCCCGGCGCCCGTGATCGCGTCACGTTCGCGCTGGAGGTTGTCGTCGGCGGTGGTCGCGATGCCAGTGAGGGAGACGTTACCACCCTGGCAGAATCCGGTATTGGCCAGGTCATAGGTGAGCATGTCGCATGGGCTCCCGAACCCGACTACTAGCACACCTCCGCTCCCACCGGACACGGCCACGGTACCGCCGGTGACCAGGGAGAGGAGCTGGCGCCACAGCAGTCGCACGGCCCGTAACCCGCCACGAGTGAGAAACGCCCGACCGAGAGCGGCCAATAGAAATGGAGTGGCGAACCAGGAGCCACCAACCACACGTTCACGGTAGGTGTCCAAGGACGGTTCGAGGGCAGCGAGGTCCACGAGGTGGGGCAAGGGAATGAAACCACGCCCGGGCTCCCGCACCAGGATGATGTGGTGGTTGTAGAAGCAGTTGAGCCGTCCCAGCACATGGTAGAGTGCGAAGAACAGCCGCTGGAACCGGTAGAGATCGCGAAGAGTGAACTGCCCGTCCGTTTGTTCTTCGAGTAGCAGCGCGAGTTCATCGTTCGTAAGGGCTATCTCGTTCTCCCGACGGGCCCGGCCGAGACGTGTGAGCGAACGGAATCCCACAGCGCGAATGAAAGGACGGTCCACGGCATACCGGAGTATATCCCCCAGCTCACCTTCGTTGATCCCGCGCGCTACGGCCACCTCGAGCACGGTAGGGACCTTACGCGCCTCAATTGCGGAGAGCACTTCTTCGTGGAGGGCGGCCAGCCTTTCTCCACGCAGGCGTTCCAGCGACGCGTCGTCGAACGAATCGAACTGGAGGCGTACCTCAGATAGGCCCGCCACCAGAAGGTCGTCGAGATAGCCAGGTTCAATGAGCCGCTTCCCGTTTGTAAAGAGCACGGGGAGGTTCCCTGACTTCCGCACACGGCGAACGATATCCACAAGATCATCCCGAAGCGTGGGCTCACCACCGAACAGATTGATTTGGACACCCCGAACCTTGGACAGAAAGTCGTCCACATCCTTCCCGGTCATCTCGCTACCTTCATCCCCTCCATTTACCGAACAGATAGGACAGCGCATGTTGCATCGCATGGTGAGGAAGAGGTTGTACACCGGAAAATCATAGTCGTCCGTTACGGGTGCCTCACCGTTCAGGGTAAAGAAGTCACGGGACAGTCCTTCCTGGTACCATGGCTCCACTCCGACCTGAGCCCGGATCGTCCCATGATCAGGGCACTCCCGGACCAGCCAGACCCGACCGTCGTCCTCGCGGACCTCGGCCTCGAGCTCTCGCAGACAGGTGGGACATACGCTCCTTGTCGTGCGGAAGACCTTACCCAAAGAACTCACCGTGCCGACGCGGGCTCGGGCAAAACATAAAAACACGATGGGAGCCGGGCCAAGGCGCTGGCTGGGATGGCGGAACGATGCCTGACCTAGATGGTCTAGTAAGCCTGACAGCTGCCCTCGAGTCGAGTTATATAGGAGTTGATCTCCTCGATCTGGAAGCAATTGTCGTGCTGTCGAAGGGCAGTACCACAATCAGTGCACACGAAATCGTTCTCGAAAGCGTTCTCGAAGGTTGTTTTGGTACAGCCGCTCTCACATCGGAAAAAGTGGTTGCCGCGCTCGTAGTCGAGCCGACGCCGGAGTAGATCAAGGGTCATGTTCCGCCTCGTCTCCACCAGCTGATGCAGCCGGTCCTGTTGCAGGGTCCAATGGTATACGTACCAGCCATTGGCCTCTCGCTCTTTGCGGAAGCTTACGACCTTCTGATTGTATAGACGATAGAGGATGCCTCGGATGACTGACTCCGGAATGCCTACCGCCGCAGCAAGGTCAACCTCGGACATCTCGTCCGCGGTTAGAAGCTTTCTTACCACCTCGATGGCCCGGATTCCACCATATCCCGCAATGGTGTCCACCAGAATTGGTTCTCGCAACATGTCCACATCTCTCACCTGGACAGACCTTAGAGGAACTCGTTGGTTATATAGTTTTTGGAAAGAATGGGCTTATTAACCTTTAATAAGCCGTGAAACGGACGATTTGGCCGTTTTTCTCGATTTACAGCACGCTATGGAAATATTTTTAATGACGTAGGTTATCGACAGGTTAAATGCTTCTCCACGTGGAGCGTCTTCGCGGAAGGAACCTACGGGCCTGGTATCTTGACGGTGAGGTCACACCTACCATCATCGAGGACTTCTTTCCGTACTTCAAGGCACGGCTCACCGAAACGTCAGCATTGGACGCCATCAAGACGCTGGAGGGCGTGCGTGCGGTGGAGCCTTTCCTAAAAGATGAGGGGATCTGGCGGGTCGTAGTGGAGGAGCCGTCCAACACGCCAAAAGTATCTCGTGCGGCCAAGGACATCTCCGGTGTCGAAGAGGTGTACGAGAACGACATCGTGTTCCTCCAGCGCTTCTGCTATGATCGCGTGGACGACCTCTTCGCAGGGAACGCTTTCGAGGATCTGTGTGTCCTTGCTTTTGACATCGAGACACAGTTCGAACACAACCGCATTCCCGAGGCCACCCACCATGCCGTGACCCATATAGCGCTACGCTGGTCCAATCGGGAGGGAAAGGTGGACTCGGTCCTGCTCCATGGTGAGGAGCGTGAGATGCTCGCGCGCTTCTGTGCCACCATACGCAAGGTCGATCCGGACATCATCGTCACCTACAACGGCGATCAGTTCGATATGCCGTTCCTCATGGAGCGGTGCGAGCGGTTGGATGTGTCCTTCGACATCGCCCGGGCAGGTCTGAAGAGCCGCATCGCTCGAGGAAGGATGTGCGGACGACTGCGCGAGGCCCGGAACCTCGTGGTCGTCCCCGGACGTATCCATGTGGACCTGTATGTTCTGGTCAAGCGCAATCCCCGGCTGGCCCTGCTGCTCGAGAACTTCTCCCTGGACGAGGTCGCACGTGTGCTCAACATCCGAAAGGTTCACTCCGCGTCTGTTTGGGACGAAGAGGACCTTGATCCGACGGTCGTTGGTGAGAAGTGCATCGAGGACACCGACGTGACGCTCCAGTTGGCCGATCGCCTCGTGCCTCAGGAGGTGGAGCTGGCCAAGGTCGTCAACCTGCCCCTGGACATCACTTATCGTTCTGGTAACTCCCATCTCATCGAGGGTCTGATGATCCGTGAGTACACTGCCGAGCACGTGGTACCGAACCGTCGCGGAAAGGTGGGAGTGCTAGAGCTGGCCGACGACCGGGGAAGGGACCGGTTCCTGGTCAACCGGAACCTCAAGAACGTCAGTACCGTCCCCATCGACCTTGAGGGATACACTACCGATGTGGATGTACTCTCCAAGCTCCCGAGCGATGTCCTGAAAGACCTTCTGGAAGAGGTGGAGCCCGTGCTGCGAGAGTTCGCCGAGGTCACGATCATTGACCGCTACAAGGCCAACAAGAGCAAAGGCTGGCTCAAGGGTCGCCGATACGCTCTTGTACTCTCCTACGAGCAGCTCCCCTTCGACGAGCTGGAGCAGCTGCATCTCATCAACTGGGGACGTCCGGCCAAGTTCGCGGGCGGTTTCGTGGACATCCCCGCTCCGGGGCTCCATTCCACAGTGGCGAAGTTCGATGTCCAGTCCATGTACCCCTTCATCATGCTCGTGTTCGGGATCCGACCTCGTTCCGATACCCTGGACGCGTACCTTCCCCTCTTGGAACGCCTCACTCGATGGCGACTTGAGATCAAGGAGGATATGAAGGCCGAGCAGGCCGACCGGGCCGCGCTCGATGCCCGGCAGATGGCCCTCAAGGGTCTCATCAACAGCTTCTACGGCTACATGGCGTTCGCTTTCTCCCGGTGGCGCGACTATACCAAGGCCGCGGTCATCACCGCCAAGGGCCGGGAGATCATCCAGGATGCAATGGCCTACCTCGAGGAACGGGAGTGCACGGTCATCGAGGTGGATACGGACGGCATCTATTTCTCCGGAAGGGAGACGAGGGAGGAGTACGAGGAGCTCTTGAAAGGTCTGAACACGCGCATGCCCGGAGAGAATGACGTGGCCATCACGCTAGAACTGGAGCAGATCATCCAGCGCGGGATCTTCTACAAGACAAAGAACTACGCCCTTCTCGTGGACGGTACCCTTGTGATGAAGGGGAGCTCTTTCAAGAGCAAGAAGCTGCCCCCCATCATCCGAAGCAGCATCGAGGCATACACACTGGCCCTCCTCAGGACCGGTGACCGCGACACTGCTCGCGAGACCGTGGCCGAGGTCAAAGAACGGCTCGCTGCCGGCAGGGTGGAACCACCGGAGGTCGCCATTAAAGAACGCCTGCTCAAACCACCGGGATCATACCCACCAGGCCAGTACCCCCACGCCGAGGCGGCCAAGCTCCTGGAGCAGGAGTTCGGGCAGTCAACAGGCCCGGGATTCCACGTACGGTACTTCGTGGCTAAGGGTATAGAGAAAGCTGTTGCGCCCCGTGCTCGCCCCCTGGAGCTTTTCGATCCCATGCAAGTGGACGCAGGGTACTACCTGGAGAAGCTCAACGACCGCCTCGGGCTCATCGAGGAGATGGCGTTCCCACGCCCCAAGCAGGTCCAATCGACGCTGTTCGGTTATTAAGCCCGGAGGCCATTGACGCAATGTTTATATCCACGAAGCGCTATAGTATTATAGTCCGGATACTAACTTTGGAGGTGGGATTCGACTAGCATCAAGTTCGTAGACTTCACGTCAACGTAGGGATATGGCAGGGAGGCAAGTGCAACTCCTTAATAGCAAGACCAGTATTAGCCAGCTTTTTCTAGGTCGTCCTCTATCATCTAGCCGCTTGTACCGCCTCCTGCGCGCCCGTGCCGCCAGAGTACGACCAGCCATCTCCCTCGCGTCCCTCTTCCTCCTCACCGCTTTCCTCGTGGTCCTCGCCGTCCAGCCAGCGCTCTCAGACAAGGTAAAGATCGAGCTCCTCGATTATAAAAACAACGTAGTCAAGACCATCGCCAACATCGCCTGCTCCTGTTCGTGCCCGTCGGGAACTGGTGTGTATAAGGAGCGATTGTGCGACTGCAGCTACAACCTCGGCAAGTTCTGCGGATCGCCGGGCCAGGTCAAGGCCCGCGCCACATGGACCAGCCACGGTACGAACTGCGACGGGAAAGCCACCCACGAGGCCTCCCAATCCACCATATTCAATGTCTACGAATGTGACGACGTTGCCTATGCCAAGATCTACCATGTCACCGCCGGCCAAATCGACACCACGGCAAAGAGCGGGTGCTCATGCTCGTGCCCCGAGGGGACGGGAGCGAACGCCAAGCGCAAGTGCGAGTGCAGCGTTAGTGTCAGCTCCAGCGGATGCAAGGTCCCCGGACAGTACCAAGCGGAGACATTCATCGATCACGCCCAGAACGAGTGCGACGGCAAGGCCAGCGCCAAGATTTCGAGCAACCTCGGCAAGAAGAACACCTTCGTCTGTAATATCATCGACAAAGGCACCTACTACGTGTACCCGCCCGGCGTGTCGAACCCCAAAACGAGCGGGTACGCCCACAAGAAGGACGTGGACTGTCCCGCATCCTGCCCATCGGACAAGGTGTATACATCGTCCTGCCCCAGCTATACTATTCCCGAGGCGTCAATCTGCACGGACCGTAGCGGATTCTACACCACGAACACCCGCATACAGCACAAGGGCAACTCGTGCAAGGACGGCAAGCCACTCCACTTCACCACAAGCTGGTCGGAAAATACGAACCTGAAGTCGTTCTCCTGCGCCATGGACACCAGCATGAAGATCACCTACAAGGGCGGCAGCCATACCTACTTCTCCAACAAGGCGATGAGCTGTCCCACAGACCAGTTCTCGCGCGATGGCGCAGACAACAGCGCAGTCATTGCGTGCTCCTACACGGGCTGGACCCCCACCACGTACGTCACCGTGGGCGGCGTGAAGCGGCAGTGCGACTATGAGGGGAATCATGTGATGACCGTCACGCTCTCCTTCTCCGGCAAGGAATGGGACGGGAAGACCCTGGGCGTGACGTCCCATACGATCTCAAACACAATCTACAACGTCAACTATGACGGTGACTCGGGCAACTACTGCAAATCGAACACGCCCTGCTTCACCGACAAGACGATCGGGGCCAAGGACAGCGGTATCGGCTGGAGCATCGGCGGGGAAAAGTCCGCGTCGTCGTGCTGTGGCGACGATGCCAATGAATGGTACCGCACGTGCGAGACCACCGAGAGTGCGAACCCGAAGTCATGCGATGGCGACAACAGTGCATGCTGCTCCCACAGTACCGACTGTGTCGCCCACAACAAATGCTTTGCCCATGGCTGGAAAGGGGACAGCGACAGCGATAATGACCAGGAGGAATGCAGTAGCGGAGTGTGGAAGGACATCACGGACCAGGTGACCTACTACGTCTACCACCCTAACGGGGCCGTCGCCAAGACCAGCTCCGCTATGAACTGCGCGATCTCCTGCGACGGCGGCACGTACATGTCCAACTGCGGAAGCTTCACGATCGACGAGGCCGCCCTCTGCACGCAGAAAGGTGGTTTCTACAGTGTCCGTGCCAAGGTCACCCACGGCGGTAGCTCGTGCGTGACCGATGGTAACGCACTCAAATTCACGACCAGCTGGATAGATGACAGCAAGAAGAAGATATTCTCCTGCGGCCTGGACGCCTCGGCCCGCGTATGGTTCTTCGTTGGTGGCCATTACTTCGTCAATAACGTAGCCATGACCTGTCCCGACCTTATTGCGGATTACGTCGCCGGTCAGGGGGACGTCGGCCTCCATTCGTGCACATATAGTGGTTGGACGCCTCCGGCGGGTTCCTATGTCACCGTGAGCGGTGAGAAGCGTTACTGCCAGAAGGAAGGTGATTACAAGACCAAGGTGCAGTTCACCTTCTCCGGCAAGAACTGGGATGGCACCAGCCTCCATACAGGCTCCCATCTCAAGGAGACGATCGAGGTCACCAAGTACAACG
Source organism: Candidatus Undinarchaeales archaeon (assembly GCA_030753015.1). Taxonomy (GTDB): domain Archaea; phylum SpSt-1190; class SpSt-1190; order JASMDC01; family JASMDC01; genus JASMDC01. Next base: position 62,014 of record JASMDC010000022.1, read on the forward strand.
TCGCCTGGGACGGACACTCGGGGACATACTGTTCCACTTCCTGCTTCAGTGACAAGAGCTCGGGTGACAATGGCATCGGCTGGAACCTGGGTGGCGAAGTAGCCTCCACCACATGCTGCGGTGACGACAGCGGGGAGTGGTACCGCAAATGCTCCACGAACGAGCTGATCAAGAACGCATGTAATGGCGATACGATCGCTTGTTGCTCCCACAAGACCGATTGTGTCTCGAAGAACAAGTGCTACCATAATGGATGGCAGGGCGATGCGGACGGTGACAAGGCCTCGGAGAAGTGCAGCAGCGGCACATGGGAGGACGTCAAGGAGTATGCGCAGATCAAGGTGTACCACGCAACGGCGGGTCTCATAAAAACCCAGAACAATGTAGTGTGCTCCACATCATGCCCGAGCGGGACGAGCGGCCAAGCGCAGAGCTACCAGGAGTGCTCCTGGTCATATCCCAGCTCGACGTGCAAGATCCCCGGCAAGTATCAGGCCGAGGTCACCCTCGACCACAACCAGCCCACCTGTAGCGGAGGTGCCATGGAAACAGGGGCCCCCTCCAAGATCGGCAAGCACGACCTGTTCACCTGCAACATCATCGACAAGGGCACCTACTACGTGTACCCACCCGGCGTAACTAATCCCAAAACGAGCGGTTACTCGCACAAGAAGGACGTGGACTGTCCCGCGTCATGTCCCTCTGACAAGGTGTATACATCGTCCTGCCCCAGCTATACTATTCCCGAGGCGTCAATCTGCACGGACCGTAGCGGATTCTA
>JASMDC010000023.1 GCA_030753015.1 Candidatus Undinarchaeales archaeon
AACAGATAGACAGAGGACCAAACCCCCGGCAACGGCTCCGGAGGCACAGGCCCCAAAGGCCTATTTATAAAGGGTAGGCCTTCCTTTGAGAAATGTTTATATATTAGTAACTACTATATAGTAGTAACTGGTGTTATATCATGGCCTATGAGTTCACGAACCTCACCGATGCCTATCAAGCCCTGGGAGTCAAGTCCGGGGCAGGTGAGAAGGATGTGAAGGACGCCTATCGCTCCCTGGCCATGCAGCATCATCCCGACAGGGGCGGCGATGCCAACATATTCGACGTGATCACCAAGGCCCGTGATTACATCAATGACAACGGCTACGGAGCCGGCCCTGGTGTGGAAAAGCTCATCGAGGGCGAAAAGGGCGGCAATATCGTCCCCTATCAGGCTCCCACGCCATCCTACGGTGCACGCGGCGCTCATATCGACGAGCTGGAGCGGGGGCTCGCTGAACAGCGGTACGATGCTGCCGGAACCAATCCTTACGCGGATAATCCTCAGGAGACCGCTGAGCGGAGTGCGAAGCTCGGCAAGTACTGGGAGGGTGCCAAGGAGTTCGGAAAGGGTGCACTCGACCTTGGTGGTCGCGCCGTCAAGGGCGCCGGGAACGCCATCGAGAGCGGCATCGGCTACGTCGGTGCCACTTACAAGAAGGACTCCGCTTCACGCGCTCATGATCTCTATGAGACCTCAAAGACACTCGGAGAGGCCCGGGACGTCTACTACCAGGGCATCCTCAAGAACAAAGCGCAGATGCAGAGCACCATAAACCAGATCGAGGAGATCACACCTAGTACGATGGAGCTCATGTTCGACTGGCTCTAGGCTCTGGTCAGAACCACTGATTCAAGCCGGTCTGTCCTTTCTTCGGCGGCTCATCATCAGCAGATACAGGTTCAGGTATTGAAAGAGCATCAGGATCGCCCAGCGGAAGGGTCTCCTGTACTTGGTTCGCTGACTCCACATGCAGGCCCTTCACTATGTCGAAGAAGGTCTTCCGCTTCCCGTCCCGGTAGGACACGAAGTTGGCACAGATACCGACGCTCCTCGAGAGGGGTACAGGGTCCGAGGCAAGGAAGGTACAAGCGCCGTTGCGGGCGTGAAGGCATTCAGGACAAGTGGGCATCCGGCTCAGGACCTCCTTACAAAGGAGTGGTCGCCGAGCACGAACTCAACGGTGTGCGAGGACAGGTTCCCTACTCCAACAGAGGCCGCACGCCCAAGGATCGAGTTGACGAGCTTGATCGGGTAGTCGATCTTGCACTCGTCCATCATGATGCTCTCCTCAATGGACGTGTTCTTCACGGTGACGTTGTTTCCGATGGATACGTAAGGGCCGATGATACAGTCCGGGCCGATGGTGCAGCCCTCGCCGATGGTCACGGGCCCGCGGATGATGACATCCTTGCCGATGGTCGAGCCTTTTCCGATGGCCACTACACCACGGACCACCGCTTCCTCGCTCACGGTACCACGAATGTCAGTGGTGAGCTCGTTGAGGATGAACCGGTTGCCCTCAAGAAGGTCTTCGGGCTGCCCCGTGTCCTTCCAGCTACCCTTCAGCTTGACGGCGTTGACAGGCCTCTTCCGTTTGAGGAAGGTCTCGATCGTGTCCGTCAGCTCGTACTCTCCTCTTGCTGAGGGTTTGAGCTTACCTATGATGTCCCACACCTCGGGGCCTGAGAAGAAGTAGATGCCCGCTATAGCAAGGTTGGTCTTCGGCTCCTTGGGCTTCTCGACCACGCGAAGGATAGTGCCATCGTCCACCTCGGCGACACCGAACTTCTCGGGATCGTTGACGGGGAACAGGGCGACTGAGCATGGTGCACCGCTGGCCTCATGCTGGCCGACCATGTCCTTGATGGGCATGTTGAAGATTATATCCCCCAGGAGCACGATGAAGGAGTCGTCGCCCACCCATTCCTTGGCGATGCTTACCGCGTGAGCGAGCCCCTTGCGTTCCAGCTGGTCGCGGTAGGTGATCTTTACACCGAAACCCGAACCGTCTCCCAGAAACTCCATCAGGGGCGCCTTCATGTACCCGACGATAAGGCACAGTTCGCTAATACCCGCATCCCGGAGCTTCTCTACTATGTACTGGATGACCGGCTTGTTAGCGAGCGGGAGCAGTTGTTTAGGTCCCGTATGGGTAATGGGTCTCATGCGTGTGCCGAACCCGGCGGCGAGGATGACGGCCTTCATCACATCGCTCTAGGACAGCCGGTTTTTTATTGTTTGTCCGTGTGCGTGGGCCGCGAGGTCGTACGCGTGAACTATCCGAGTCGCCAAGGGAAGTACGCCGTGGCGGCAGCGCTCCTCGTGGCCCTCGTTTTCAGGCTGAGCATAAATGCGGCGCTGTTATCCGCCAATCCCCTGCCCGTGGGTAATGATGGCTCCTGGCACCTGGCCCGTCCGGCCAACATCGGTATCGAGGGTCGCGTCCCCGACGGGAGCGTACCGGATCCCGTGGAGAAGCGGTTCTACGAATATCCCGTCCCTTATCATCTCCTTATCCTCGTGCTCAACTGGTCCACATCGCTCGGGCGGCTCACGCTCTTCCGTCTCCTCCACTTCGTCCAGCCCCTTGTCCACGTGCTCCTCGTGTACGCCCTCCTGCGGCCATCCCTGGGCAGACGGTACGCATCCCTGGGCGCGATCATGGCAGCGGGCACCGTGTCCACGGGCCATTACCACGGTCTCCTCTTCGCCTATCCTTCGACGCTCGGTCTCCTCCTTCTCCTGGCATCGATGCTGCTCCTGCGTCACGGGAGGACCGGGATGGCTGTCGTCGTCCTCCTGGCCGGATTCCAGACCCATTACGCTGTGGCCACCATGGGGCCGATCATCTACCTTCTCCTTGCTATCGAGCCCATGGACCGACGCCCCGCCCTGACCGTGCTCACCGTGGCCCTAGCGGCCTTTGTGGTACTGTGGTTAATCCCCACCTTCGCCACCACGGGCCACCTGCCCAAGGCCCAGACGGTGCGCAATGCCGCCGATATGGTCCCCGGGGCCCGTTCACTGCTCGAGCGATGGTTCCCCACACCGCCGGCAGAGGACCGTCCGGTCGAGCGGTACATCCAAGTGGAATCGGTGGCCTATCCCAAGCTGAAGAACCTCCTCCTCCTCAATCCCGTGCTCATCCTGCTCGCCCTCGCCGGTCTATCCTGGCGCGATCATCTCCGCCTGATATGGCTTCCCGGCGCTCTCCTGTTCCTCGCAGGATTCCCCGGTTCCTACCGACTCATGCTCTTCGCAGCCCAGCTCCTGCCACTGGCCGCCGCCCCCGCCCTCGCTCAGCTGATCCGTGAGGTGAGGAACGGGTATCCCCAGGCATTACTCCTCGCACTTGTCCTCATCCCGGGCCCGCTGGTCGAGACCCATCTGGCCATGGAGTGGAAGCAGGTGTACACACCCGTCGAGTACACCGACGCCCTGCAGGTCCACGACCAGCTCCGTGCGGGAGATGTGGCCGCGTGCGATCCTGTTGTATACTCGGTGCTCGCTATGACGGGTGAGAATCCCGGGTACCGGATAGAGCGTCATGACTGCGATCCCCCCTCGACGTACCTCGTGCTCCACGAGCGATGCGAGTGTACCGACTGCCGGCGTGCCCAGGCGCCGTGCACGCAGGTACTGCCCGAACGTAAGGAAGTGCTGCGGGTCGGATCGTATACCGTGTACGGAAGTCGGACCGCCGGGTGAACCTTCTTAAAGGTTGGAGACGCTGACCGCCCCGATGGAGCTTCTCCCGCTGGCGGCCCTCTCTTTCGGTACCGCACTGGCCTCCAGCCTCGCTCTCACACCCCGTCTGGCCGCCGCCATCAAGGACCGGGGCCATACCGTCCCGGACCGGTACAAGCTCGACCTTCCTGAAACGCCCACCCTAGGCGGAGCGTGCGTGCTCACAGGCTGCTTCCTCTCCATCATCCTCTCCATCCTCCTAATAAAGAACGTTCCCACAACACAGGGTGTCACCCTCCTGGAGAAGATGCTCATCTACTACATCATCATGTTCTTCTTCGCCATCTTCGGCATCATGGACGACATCCTGGTGCTCAGCCGTCGCATCAAGCTCGTGGTCCCCATAATCCTGGTCATCCCATTCGTCCGGCTGGTGGACCCCATGGTCCGGTTCCCGCTCATGGGGCAGATCGACCTGCCTCCGGTGGCCCTCTACTTCTTCCTGGCCTTCTACGTCATGGTGGTCGCTAACATGACCAACTTCCACGCCTCGTACAATGGGCTCTCCACGGGGCTGTCGGCCATTCTTATGGCGGCGATGATGCTCAAGAGCTACCTCATGAACCGGCCTGACGGTGTGCTCATCCTCGCACCTCTGTTCGGCGCGACGGTAGGATTCCTCTGGTTCAACTTCCCACCATCACGCATCTTCCCCGGGAACTCCGGGACCTTCCTCTACGGAGGATGTATCGGGTTCTTCCTCATCCTTCAGGAGCTCAAGACCTTCGGGCTCGTAGCCCTGGCCGCCCACATAATCAACTTCCTGCTGTTCCTGTTGTACATGAAGACCAAGATCATCCCCTGGGTGCGAGGCAAATACGAATATACCAACTTCGGGAAGGTCGACGAGGACGGGTTCCTGGTGCCCCCCCATCGAGGGCTCCTGAAATTCCTGGTGGCGTCCTTCCGCCCGACAACGGAGCGCACCGCCGTGCTGACGCTCTATGCGCTCACGGCCCTGTCCTGCGCGGCGGGGCTTGTGCTGACCTAGCGGCCGCGGCCCCAACGAATAAATACCTTCACGTGTCCCCATCCCGCGATGAGGACCCTCGTGGACATCAACCACCCTGCCCATGTCCACTTCTTCCGATGCGCTGTCAAGGAGCTCCGGGACCGGGGACATGAGGTGCTCATCACCGCCCGGAACAAGGAGTGCGAATACGCGCTCTTGGACGCCTACGGTCTCGAGTACACTGACCTGGGAACCCACTACAAGGGACTTGCGGGCAAAGCCGTGGGCATGCTGGCCATCGACGCACGGCTCGCCAAGGTTGCGCGTCGCTTCCGCCCCCACGTGCTCACGGGCATCCACAACACATACGCGGCCCACGTGTCCCGCCTTACTCGGGCCAGGTCGGTCGTTTTCACCGATACAGAGCACGCACGGCTCGCCAACACCATCACCTTCCCCTTCGCGCACCGCATCGTCACCCCTGCATGCTTCCGCCTCGACCTCGGCCCCAAACACAGGCGATATCGTGGCTACCACGAGCTGGCCTACCTGCGGCCGGAACGGTTCACACCCGACCCGGTCATGATAGAGCGGACTGGCGTTGATCCTGACGAGCCCTTCGTCGTGGTCCGGCTCGTGTCCTGGGGGGCCAGCCACGATGTGGGACATCGTGGGCTCGGACAACGCGAGAGCCTACGCCTCGTCCGTGCCCTCGAGAAAGAGGCGCGAGTCGTGGTCACTACCGAGGAGGCCGCAGGGAGGGAGCTTGCGCGTAACGTGGTCAGTATCCCCCCGCACGAGATGCACCACCTCCTGGCGTTCGCCTCACTCTACATCGGAGAGGGGGCGACCATGGCCTCAGAGGCCGCCGTTCTCGGGACGCCTGCGCTCTACGTGAATCCACTGGACCTGGGCTACATGGCCGAGCAGGAGGAGCGGTACGGGCTCGTCCACCGCTTCCTGGAAAAGGGGACAACGGCGGACGACCTCCTCGAGGCAGCACTCCCGCTCCTGACCGAACCGGACGCACAAAAGCGTACGGCAGCTGCACGCGAACGCCTCCTTGAGGAGACCGAGGATGTCACTGAGGTCATCTGCGAGCATCTGCTCGACACTGCTGACATGTGAGGGTGCCGTCGTCCCAAACGAGCACATTAAAGCTTTTTGGGAGGAAGCGTGAGCAGGCTGATCCACCATGCACATCCTTGGTATCCATGACGGGCATAATGCCTCCGCCTGCCTCATCACCGATGGTGAGACCATCATCGCGCTCCAGGAGGAACGTTTTACCAACACGAAGAACATCTCAGGCTTCCCTGCCAAGGCCGTCACCGAGATACTCAAACGGTCCGGGCTGTCGCCCGACGACATCGACCTTGTGGCCGTGGCAAGTACCCACACTCCCACTCCCTTCACGCGGGATAACATCCTCCAAGGATACAGGCGCGACACCAATCTCACGGCCAGGCTGAAAGAGCTCGTGAAGAAGACCCCCGTCTACACCATGTACAAGGCCAAGCGTCGCAAGGAACGTGAAAAGACGCTGATGGACGCAGGGTTCGATCTCTTACGGGTCAAATACGTCGACCACCACCTCTGCCACGCTGCCTGCGCATACTACGGTGCACCCTGGCGTGACGAGCGGGTGCTCGTGCTCACCAACGACGGCTCCGGCGACGGATTATGCGCCACGGTGTCCGTTGCTGAGGGCGGTGTCATCAAGCGTATCGCGGAGACGGAGAAAGGCCACTCGATCGGTAACATCTACTCGCGGACGACCTTCATGATGGGGCTCGTACCACTGGAGCATGAGTTCAAGATCATGGGGATGGCTCCCTACGCCTCCCCCGCCGGCGCCGAGAAAGGGTACGAGGCCTATGCTGATCTCATCGATGTCAATCCGGACGATCCCCTCACCATCAAGAGGGCCATCCCTGAGCCCACGCACCTCATCTACCAGCGCCTGCGGGAGCGCACGGAGTTCTTACGGTTCGATTGGATCTCCGCCGGGCTCCAGCGGATCACCGAGGAGGTCATCAGCCGATGGGTCGAGGCCGCTGTGAAAAAGACCGGTATCTCCACCGTTGTGATGGCCGGTGGCGTGTTCATGAACGTGGCGGCCAATAAGCGCGTCCTCGAACTTCCGTGCGTGGATAAGCTCTTCGTGTTCCCCTCGTGCGGCGATGACACTACCGCGATCGGCGCCGCCTATCAGGTGTACGCCGACGTTTGCCGTGATGAGGGCCGCGAGATCGACATCCCGCCCATTGAGGGATTCTATCTGGGCGACGATTTCACGGACGCGGACGTATCGATCACTGTGGACGCTGCACGAGAGCGGTTCACCTTCGACGCAGAACGTGTGAAGGACATCGACGGCGAGACCGGCGCGCTCATGGCCGCTGGCGAGGTAGTGGCACGATGTCAGGGCAGGATGGAGTTCGGGGCCCGGGCGCTCGGGAACCGCTCGATCCTGGGCGATGCCTCGGACGCCAACTGCGTGCGGACCATCAACATGATGATAAAGAAGCGGGACTTCTGGATGCCCTTCGCCCCCGTGATGCTCGACAGACGAGCGTCCGACTATATCATCAATCCCAAGGAGATGCCGGCGCCATACATGATCATGCTCTTCGACACGACCAAGAACCATGAGGACCTCATCGCCGCCGTCCACCAAGCGGACCTCACGGCCAGGCCCCAGGTCATCCGCAAGGACTGGAACGGCGGGTACTACCGCGTCCTCGAGAGCTTCGAGAAGGAGACCGGTCGCGGGGTCGCCCTCAATACGTCCTTCAACCTTCACGGCTACCCAATCGTCCACGGTCCCGAGGAGGCGCTGTGGGTGTTCGAGAACTCCGGGCTCACGCATCTCGCCTTGGGGGATATGCTCCTCTCAAAGAAGGCGTAAGACCTCTCCCAGGGGAAGTCGCTCAGTTACCGCTGCGCCTGGAGCACCATAGAGGCTGCTCCTCCAGGCCCCATGCTCGGGTGGCGTACTCCTTCACCATGCGATGCGTGTTGAAGTAAGAGCCCAGGCCGATAGCATGCTTCATGCGTGAGATCCAGCCAGCGCGGTTGTCGTAGTAGAGCGGGAGTATCTCGCGCTCCAGCCGCTTGTAGATGTTCGCGGCCTCCACATCGTCGTTGTTCTCCTCGCATCCCTTCTCACCGGGCCGGGGCCCGAGCGGCCAGCCCGACATGGGGTCCATCTCGTACCCCTCGATCCACCATCCGTCCAGCACCGATAGATTGGGCACTCCGTTGAGGGTCGCCTTCATACCGCTTGTACCCGACGCCTCGAGGTAACGGAGAGGATTGTTGAGCCAGATATCGACACCGCTGACCATGAGGTGCGAGAGGTCCATGTCGTAGTTCTCCAAAAAGACGACCCTCACGCGGTACTGGTCCCAGATGTGGTCTGATACCTCGTTGATGCGTCGGATGAAGTTTTTGCCCTCGTGGTCACGGGGATGGGTTTTGCCCGCGAACACGAACTGGACCTTGCCCTTGCAGAGCTTGCCCAGGCGATGGAAGTCACGGAACACCAGGGTGGGTCGCTTGTACCCTGTTATGCGGCGAGCGAATCCGATGGTGAGCAGCTTCTTGTCCAGAAGCACCCAGGAGTGTGACTTTGCGTAATCGTGGAGCGCGCTCTTGGCCTGCTGATGCGCCTTCCACAGGGCCTTGTCGTTGATCTCCTCCGCATGCTTCAGCAGCTCGGGCCTGTGGCGCCAACCTGGGAAGCTGCGATCGTAGAGGTCCTGCATGGGAGGGCATACCCAGAAGCTCGGGTGCACCCCATTGGTGATCGAGTCGATCTGGTGGTCAGGGAACATCCGGGCCGCCACCTCACCGTGCTTGCGCGCTACTGCGTTGGCATAGCGGCTGAGGTTGAGGGCGAGCATGGACATGTTGAGGGCGTCCTTGCCACCGAACTGGCGGAACTCCTTGTCTTCAGGTGCCAGATCACCCATGAAGGGTGCGGCCATCTCGTAGGGGAACACGTCGTGGCCTGCTCCCACGGGCGTATGGGTCGTGAACATGCAGCTCTGCTTGGTACGATCGACATCACCCTTGTTCTCCCTCAAGAGCTCGAGGGTAAGAAGCGCAGCGTGCCCCTCGTTCATGTGGAAGGTCTCGATATCGTTGTAGCCCAGCGTCCGTAGCATCTTGACGCCGCCGACACCCAGGATCATCTCTTGGACTAACCGCTGGTGGGGGGTGGCGTCATAGAGCACATGAGTGTAGGCCCGTTGTTCGGGGGTGTTCTGCTCGACATCGGTGTCGAGCAGGAGGATGGGTACCACGTGACCGGTCTCCCCGACAACATCGTACTTCCAGGCACCCACATGGATGGTCTGGCCGCGAACGTTGAGGGTGATGACAGCAGGGGACTTTTCCAGCTCGGAGGCGAACTCCCATCGGATCTCCTTCTCCACCTGATTGCCGGAGGGATCTATCATCTGGTAGAAGTACCCGGCGTTGTAGCACAGGGTCACGCCCACCAGGGGGATCTCCAGGTCAGCGGCCGAGCGCACGGTATCGCCGGCGAGCACACCTAGGCCTCCGGAGTAGGTTGGGATGTCCGAGTGGAGCCCAATCTCCATGCTGAAATAGGCGATACGCCTCTTACCGTTCCGCGTCATGCTCTCACTCTCCCTCGCGGCTCTCGCGATGATGGGACGTACCCGCCCTGCGGAGCGGTGATTAAGGTGTCAAGCGGTCATTTTATATTTCTAGCTGGTCCGGGCCCGCTCGCCAATCACTTCCTCCCTTTCTTTGGAGTGTCCTCCGCTTGTTCGAAGGTGAGCTGTCCACTCTTCTCCCCGAAGGTCAGCCGGGTCGTAGAGCCCGTGCTCACGCTCGAGGCGACGATGACTCCGGCCCTCGCCTCGACCACCATCTCGGCGATGCCCTTGAGCATGGCGACCGTCTCTTCACCACAGATCGTCGAGTCAGCGGCGATGATGAGGGTTGCGTCGTACTTATCACACATTGCCTTGATGTGGAACACGAACTTGTAGAGCATGGTGGTGGCCTCCTTGATGGCGGAGACCGGGAGCTCGACGACAACGATGATGGAACTGACAGGGAAGTCATCCAGTGCTCGCTTCAGCTCGTACGAGAGCTTGTTGAAAGTGACGCCGATGGTACGACAGCCCTTGGTAGCCTCCTTGGAGTCCTCGATATTGGGATCCATGGAGAGCAGGAGAAGACGGTCGTCCTCAAGGAGCGCGTCCACATCCACCCCCTCAGAGAGCAGGTGGCGGGTGATGCCATGTCGGGCCTGGGCCACCCAGACGGCGTTGCGGTATGCGCGCAGGTTCGCGGTGAGGAGTCCCGAGATGAACTGCTCCTTGGGGAACTCCGGCTCGTACGTCACGAGGAGCGTATACTTGTTCGGAATCTTCCCGATGGTACGGTTCAAGGGGCCGAAACCCCATGGGTGGGAATCGGCGAAGAACGCGTTCACCATGATGTCGGATACTCCTGCAGAGCGGTAGAGAGGCTTGGATGCGACCTCTTTGACGTTCTCCATCAGGATCTCGCCCACCTTGTCACGGGACATCACGTTCTTGAACGGCTCAAGGGCCAGGCGATGTGCCCGTAGGTAGAGCCGGGATATATAGCGGACCATGTCCTTCTCTGTGGCGCCCTTGTCCTTGCAGAAGGTCAGGAAGGCATCCCCGTCGAAGGCGATGCGGCCGCCTTCGGAGCGCACGAACTCGCCGCCCCAGACACCATCGATGGCGTTTATCACCACCTTGGTGAAGCCGGCCTCCAGCGGGATGGAGCCGAGGAACTTGTTCATGACCTCCGATACAGCCTGGGCAAGGACCAATGTCTTGGGGAGGATGTAGCCCTCTACACCGGGTGGAGGACGTTCCTCGGTGGTAGCGAAGTGGATCAGGATATCTCCCTTCATGCTGTCCTCTGTGTACTCCTTGTCTATCTTCGGCGGCTCCAGCTCCTTAAGGAGGTCGATGAGCGCGAAGAACAGGTCGGACACCCCTCGCTGCACATCGGTGTCGGACAAGTCGACCTCGCTCAGGTCGAAGCTCCGCTTTTCGGGATTGAACGTAACGTCCTGCATTGCCTTGTTCTCTCGCAGGATGCGTCCGACCGCGCTCTCGAGCTCGTTGATCTTGAGGAACTTGCCAGCAAGATAGTCCAGGATATCCGCTGAGATGTGGACTTCCTCGCTTTCCTTGCGGGGACCCTTACGCGGGCCGATCACGAAAGCCTTTGTGAAGATCATCAAAGCCCTCAGTTTGTAGATATATCCTACGACAAGGAAGAAGAGACCTGCGAAGGAGTAGAACAGGGTCTCGGGGAAGATCATCTGACGCAACTGCTCGGGATACACCCAGAATTCGTATACGAGAATGCCTAGGAACGTCGTGACGAACAACGAGTCGGCGATCATCCACTTGAAGCGTCGGAACACCGGGCTCTCACGTACGATGAGGATGCCCGAGAGCGTGAAGTAGAGGTTGGCTACCAAGAAGGCCGCGATTCCAACGATGGGAAAGATATACACTCGTTCCTCTAGCATTATATGCGGGTTGAAGAACATTGGAACCACAGTCCCCGCCCCTGCGATGATTATAGAGAACACCGCATACTTCAGGTTCGATGGATCTAGCACCGTTGGTTGTAGCTCGAATACCTTGCACCAGTCCGCTAGGAAGAGCACCAGCACGAACACCGTCATGAACAGGAGCGACATCTTCACCTGGGGGAGCACGTTTGGCACATGAACCGACGCTTCGGCCAAGAGCTGGAGGGGGACCACGAACACCGATGCTTGAAAGAGGATGAGGCCGATAACGAAGAGCACCATACCTGATGTGAGCGTGTCCCATGCCTCGGAGCGAACGCTTGTCCGGATTGTGAACCCATAGACAAGGGTCAAGTAGATGACCGCGGCCCAGAGGATGGTACCAAGACCCAATGAGGTCTTGCTCTGGATATCGATGAAGCGGGCTTCGGAACCCAGGATCGGCTGTGCGATGAGGATAGTAACGAGCGCTGCCAGGAGGAGAAGACGTCGGACGCTCATCGCCAATCGTCCCCCTCTCCCATCTTCGCTCGCGCCCTCTCATATGCATGCATGAGGGTCGCTACGGCCTTGGGCGCCCGAGTGAACCTGTACAATTCGACAAACGCCATGAGTATGAAGATCCCCTTGAACACAGCGAAGTAGTGCTTACCGGTCTTTAGCATATAGAACACTGTGTTCTTATGTGCGTACTCCTCCACTGTCCGTTCCGAGATGGTGCAAACTGCGTCAAGTGTGATAAAAACGATCGCGAAGTAGATGAGCAGCGTCATCTTGCCGAACCTCGACTCCTTGAGGTAGGAGTAAAGGAGCCAACAAACATACACAGCAAGGATCTCGGCAGCCGTCTCGAATGTCTTGGTTACAAGTAGGATGTAGAAATCGTACTCATCCAGGAAGCGTACGGGGCGGAGCCATGAGATCAGGCCGATGATGATGAAGAAGCCCGCGAGCGATGTGATGAACAGTACCTTAAGGTGTTTCTCTTCCATTAGAGGATCTCCTGTATACGGGACGCCGATCGGCCCATCTCTAAGAGCACGGTGCCCAGAGGCGCCTCGGGGCCGGTCAGCACCACCAGCACGGCGGTGGAGCCCGCTCCTATGGCGATGAGGCGACCCGTGGACGTCTCGACGATGAACCGATTAACGTGTCCCTTCCTAAGTTCGATGAGAGCGGTCTCGGCCGCGCCCATCATCGTGGCAGACATAGCGGCGAACACAGCAGGATCGGTCCCCTTGAATATGTCCGATGCAATAAGGAGGCCCTCAGTAGTGACGATTGCCGATGCATCGATGACACCACACCGCTTGAGCATGGACAAGCATGTATCGAGCTGCTCCTTCTTGTACATATCGGACACCTATACCTGGATTATCGAGTCCACCAGCGTTTCGAACGCTAGATAGACACCTTCTCCCTCCTTCGCTGCTACTGGGATGATAGGGATTTCTTCGGGGATTGTCATTTGTTTTCGGATCTCATCCACGGAGATGGCATCGGCACGGTCCTGCTTGTTGGCCACGACAACAAAGGGCAGGTCGTAGGTCTTGGTCGACTCGAGCATCTGCTTCGCTCGGGAAAAGCCTCCAGGATCGGTCGAATCTACCACAAGGAACACTCCCAGGGCCTGGCCTCCAAGAAGTTTCAGGATGGGATCGAACCTCTCCTGGCCAGGAGTACCGAATATATCGGCCGAGAACTCCTTATGGTCTATATGGCCGAAGTCAAGGGCAACGGTCGTTCCAAGGCGGTCCACTGACACCGATGCGTTGGAGAGGGCGTGTACGAAAGTTGATTTTCCCGCGTTGAACGGTCCGGTGACGAGAAGCTTCGGGATGTAGACCTTGACTCCGCCTGGCCGCGACACCTTGAACAACAGGGTTCGCTCGTTCTGGCTGTCCAGCCAGTCCGCTCGTAGCACTCCGTAGTACTGGCCGAACATCACCCGTTCACCCACACCCCCGACTCGGACCACGGCATTGAAGATCTTATCGCGGATCCGGGCGACGGTATCCTCCGCATAGGGCCAGGCCGTGAAGTTGGCGATTACAACACAGTCGTTGAGCCGTGCCTGCTTCAACCAGCGATGCACGAACTCCAGTGATCGCTCCTCACCGCAGAGGTCCATGATTGTCGAGAGGGACTCGAAGAACAGTAGTGCACCAGTGGAGTCATCGATGGCCTTGGTCATCGTGGCGTCGATGCTCTCAAGGTCCTCAGGATCATCAACCACATGTTTCGCGTCGGAAGGGGCCTTGGTCAGCCCGGAGTGAAGGTCGATTATGTTGAGCCGATCCTTGATTACGTCGAAGTCCCAACCGAAGCCCTCAACGTATTCCTGAACTTTCGATGGATGAGTGGTCGATACAACGAACACTCCTTGCATGCCATTCTCAATGTTCTTGACCGCGGTCTGGAGCCCGAACACGCTCCCGTCGATACCGGGTTGTATAAGGTAGAGAAGGGACCGACCGCCAGGAACACCCCCGCTAAGGAGGGTGTCGAGCTTGGGGATGCATGTGGGAAGGATCACGGACCTTCCTCCAAGAACTGGATGTTGCCTTTCTGGACGTTATACTTGTACCATTCGGACGGAGTGGATTGAAGGCCCACCACGCGCATTGCCTTGGCATCGTTGTCCTTACGTACCTCAATGACTCCCTGAACTAGCTGGTTTATTGTTACCATGCTCTGCTCATCATGCATCCCTTCCTCGACTAGGAACATACCCATGGCATCTATCTTCCTAACGGTGCTGGTGAGCACGTGCAGGAAGCGGAACACCGTGGGGAGCTTGGCGTACATGAGGATTATGGATAAGGAGTCCACGAAGACCCAGACTTTCGAGATATTCTGCTTCCGCCACAGGGTATTGAGGAGGTCTGTGACCTCGATCGTTATGCCTGCCATATCCATTGGACCGTTGACCTGACGGATGGATGGGTGGATAGGACCACTCAGACCGACGTTCACAGAGGCCGATACACAGTCGATGATACCGAAACGATCGCCATGAGGCTCCAGATCGAGGCCATTGCTATCGAACCAGTCGAGGAGCTTCTCACCCGTATCGTTCGTACTGATGTAGATTACACCTTCCTCACGCTCCAGCGCCCGGTGCATGAGGATCTTTGCTACTTCGGACTTGTGGCTCATGGGGGGGCCCAGGATGACCACGTTCGAGCCACCCGGCACCTCACCCACGACAGCATCGAGCGGGCCCAAGCCCAAGGTATAGCTCATCGGCCCTGCCAACGAGGACATATTATATAAATATACGGCGAGGGGTCCGGCGGCCGTTAAAGGGTGAGGGAAACGTACGACTCCTTGGTTGTCCCCACCAGTTGAGCCTTGATTCGACCATCCCGTTTTGCCTCGATCACGACCTCGCTGAGGTCGGACAGAACGGCGAAGGACCGGTCATCGCACAGTTCGTTGTTAACCTCAAGGATGAAGGTGACATTGTAGGTCTCGCTCAAGCTCTTGAGGGCGCTAGCGAACCGGTAGAGCGCCAGAGGATGATTCTGGAGAAGGGGTATCGGTAGCGAGAGGACAGTGCATACACCGGAAGGAGGAAAGCTCTCTAGAGCCTTCTTTACGCTCCACTCCAGATCTGCGAACCTGTCGCCTACTCTGGAGACGTTGGTACCAACATCGGTTACGCCCTCGATAGTGGCATCGATGCGCATCAGCTTTAGGGCATTCTCCTCCAGCAGGGCCTCAGCAGGGAGATAGGCGGAGATGAACTCGGTCAGCACTGCGTGCTTCGCCTGTGTCACCCATAGAGCATTACGGTAATGCTCGAGGTTCTCAGCAAGAAAGGCTGCACAGAATCGTTCTTTGGGGAAGCCCGAATCGGCTGCCAAGAGCGTAAGATAGCCTGCATGCAGCCTTCCGATTTCTTTCTCCAGTTCCTGGAAGCCCCACCCGTGATTACGTGCGAAATAGGCGTTGAGGAGGATTTCTGAGACATCAGCGGCCCGATAGAGCGGTTTCTCGACAACCTTACGAACATGATCCTCGAGGAGAGCGTTCAGATGCTTGTGGTCGATGAGCTTTGTGACAGGTCCGAACATTACGCGGTGCGCTTTGAGATACTTCTGAATGGCAGCGTCCACAAGCTCTTCCTCATCCAGCTCCTCCTCTTCGAGCTCTTTGAAGAAACCGTCGGCATCGAAGGCAAGACCGCTGTCCACATGTTCGAAGAACTCGCCCCCCCATGCTTCATGTGCCTTGTTGGCCACGACTTTGCTGAATCCCGCCTCAAGAGGAAGGGCGGAAAGAAGAGCATCCATGGTCTCCTGGAAAGCGGTCTTGAGCACACGAGAGCGGGGTAGAAGGTGCCCTGTGACCTTGGGAGGGAGATCCTCTATCTGGTCGTCGAAACGCTTCAGAAGGCGAGCCTTCAATGAGTCTTCAGTATAGTCCTCGTCCACAACCGGCGGGTGGAACCTGACGATGCTCTCGAACAGGGTAGTGTAGAGGTCAGTGAGCCCAACAAGGACCTGTTCGGAGGACGTGTCCAGATCCTTGGTCTTCAGACGACGCTTGTCCCGGTCGTACTTGAGCGGTGCGAGAGCGGGCTCGTCCCGGACTGCTTTGATGAGCATGCCCTCTATCGGAGCCTCGCTGATAAAGCGACCCACCAGGAACGTGACGACCTCAATCGCGAGCTCACCCTCGACCTCGGAGACCTCCAGTTCGGTGCTCTCAGGGAGCAGGGCCTTGACGAAGAGCTGCATAGCCTGAAGATGGAGCACGTAGCCTATGAGGAGGAGGAGGATGCCTGTAAAGAGAGGGAAGAGGATGGGCGCGTACACGTCGACACGCATATCAGCGGGGGTTGCCACGTACTCGCCAACCATCACGATCATCAGGCAGGTGAGCAGGACCGAATAGCCAACCATCCACTTGAACCGCGAGAGAACGCGGACACGCGTCAAGAGGAAATACCCCGTGAGGGTGAAGTAGGCGTTCAGGGCAAGGAACGCCGCGCACGCGATGATGGGGAAGGTCATGGTCCGAGGCTCGATACCGACGTTCGGGAGATCAAGGAAAGGGAACGCGAAGGCCAGGGACGCCAGCACAATGGCAACGGGGAGGAAGCCCAGGTTGCGTGTGGCCATGATGCGGGGCGAGAGCGAGAATATACGTGACCACTCAACGAGGAAGAGGAAGCCAGATGTGACAACTGAAAAAATGAACAGGATCCTAACGGCGGTCGGGATGGGATTGAGGGCGAGCCAGGGCTCGTATGCAGTCAGTGGTACTGACAGATAGGAGGCTTGAACAATCGTAAGCCCAACAAGGAACAGTACCTGGCCGCTGGTGGCGAGCGTCCACACACGAGCGAGAGTGGCACGGCGGATCTCGTCACACTAGACAAGCACTAGGAAGAACACCAGCACCCAGAGCACGAATACCGCCACAGACGAGGTGGGGGGATAGATGTTGATAGCGTACTCCTCTGCCACGACGGGGCTCATTACCAAAAGGAGTACTATCATAAGGAGGAGAGCTCGCGTTCGCATCGTTCACGCCCCCCCTCCACATCTTTTTATCTTTATCCCGATATGGTGGTATATCATGGACTCAGAGGATACCTATCGTAAGCATCCGTTCGAGCTCGTCATCAAGACTAATGGTCTTTCGGTCAATGAGATGCTCGACGTCGCCGAGGTCATCGACTCCTTCGAGATCACCGAGGACGTAGAGGAGTATATTGTGGTGGACGTTATCGAGGCCACCTGCGAGAACATACTCGTCGTGGTCACCCCGAAAGACGCCCTCACCTATGATATGATGAAGCAGGTCATCAACAGCATCCTTAAGAAGGTGAAGAGCGTCATCGGGAATAAGTTCATCCACCTCGAAGCCATCCGCTGGCGTGTGGAGCGAACAGGCATCTCCTCGACCCTGCATTCACAAAGGTTCGCTTAGGATTGGCCGGGATGACCGGCTACGTGTTCATCATCGGCGATCCCGTGGAGCACTCGCTCTCACCGGACATGCACAACGCGGCCTTCGCCCATCTAGGGCTGGACCTGCGATACTTGCGGTTCCGGGTACCCCGCGAACGTCTTGAGAACGCCGTGCGCGGCCTGAGGGGTTTGGGTATCGTCGGAGCCAATGTCACAACCCCGCTCAAGCGAGATATCATCAAACATCTCGACAGGTTGGCACCATCGTCAGCTGAGACCGGTGCAGTAAATACGGTCGTCGCTGAGGAAGGGGAGCTCGTTGGTCACAACACCGATGGCGAGGGCGCTATCTCCGCCCTCGAGGAGGCCACCACTCTTGACGGTCGCTACGTGGTCGTGCTCGGTGCCGGCGGCACGGCGGCTGCCGTGTGCTATGCCTTGGCGTCCAGGGACGTGTCCCTTCTTATCCTGAACCGCACACCGTCGCATGCAGAGGAGCTCGCTGCCTCCTTGAATCCCGCCCGCGGTGTCGAGACCGGATCCTTGTTGGACAGGGACGCAGTACGGCGTGTGCACGCCAGTGATGTTGTTGTGAACGCCACCACGGTTGGTATGGGAGAGGACCGGTCACCCCTTCCCTCCGATGCCTTCCATCCAGGGATGACGGTACTCGACTGTGTGTACCATCCACTCCACACTCGGTTACTGCGTGAGGCCGAGGGTGCGGGAGCTGTCACTATCCCGGGCACTCGCATGCTTATTCACCAAGGGGCCGCATCGTTCAGGCTATGGACCGGGAAACCCGCTCCGCTCGATGTGATAGAGGGCGGGCTCGTGAGGGCTCTTGGAAGGAGAGGTCAACTGTGAAGGTCAAGGCGATCACTCATGGCTCGGCGACCCTAGTGAACGCTATCCCTTGTGGCCGCGGTGCGGCATTCTCCCTCGACCTTCCTGTGGCGGTGACCGTGGAGCTCACGGACATCGACGCTCCAATAGAAGTCACATGCGAAGCGGACCCGGGCCTTGTCCGTCGGTGCGTGTCCGAAACGTTCGCGCGGGCGGGGTGCCTGTCGGGTGCGAGGGTGGAGGTGACCTCTTCGGTCCCCGTGGCCCGCGGGCTGTCCTCTAGCTCGGCCGTCTCAAACGCCGCGGTACTGGCGGCTACTGTGGCGGCCGAAGCGGATCCCGATGATTCTGCTGTGCTTGATGCTGCGATCGATATCTCGATCGCGATGGGAGTATCGGTGACCGGAGCCCTGGACGACGCTCATGCCTCGTACTTCGGAGGCGCTGTGGCCACGGACAATCTGCAGCGTAAGATAGTGATGGCGCTAAATATCCCTTCCGATGCTGTGGCCGTCGTGCTCATCCCCCCCGAGCCGAGCCCAACGGCAGCAACTGACGTGGAGGCTCTTCGCCGTTTGGCATCCCGGGCACGGACCGCTTGGGACACCACGCTCACGGAACCCGCTCGTGGTATGATCCTCAACGGCCGCCTTGTGTGCGAGGCCCTGAACATCGATCCGGCACCCATGGAGGAAGCTTTGAACGCAGGAGCCCTCGGTGCAAGCCTGAGCGGAACGGGTTCGGCCTTTGTCGCACTGGCACGGGAGGAGGGGACCCACAAGGTATTTGAGGCGTTCCGTGCGTATGAGGGTGAGGCCAGGGTGGTAGCAATCAACTACAAGAAAGCCAGAATTGCGGCCCCGTCATCGAAACTTTTTTAAACTCGCCGCATCTAGGCTCCAAAACCGTTACGGTGTCAACAATGGCTACCGAGTTCAGACATATAATCAGGATCGTCAGCGTGGATGTCGCAGGGGACCGTAAGCTCATTCCCGCCCTCATGGGCATCAAGGGGATTGGCCACGGGTACGCTACTGCGGTCGTCCATGTCTCTAAGCTCGACAAGGATATCAAGGTCGGTGACCTCTCCAACGAGCAGATCGAGAAGATCGAGGAAATTATCAAGAACCCCACCAAGTATGGCATCCCGGATTGGATCCTTAATCGGAACCGGGACTTCGCCACGGGCGACAATATGCACTTGGTGACCTCCGATCTCGATCTCAGGAAGAGAGAGGACATCAACCGTCTCCAGCGCATCCGTTCTTACCGCGGGAGCAGGCACCGCTTCGGCCTCCCATGCCGGGGCCAGCGGACCAAGGCCTCCTTCCGCAAGGGTAAGGCCATCGGAGTCGTCCGGCGCAAGCAACAGCCGGGCGTGAAGAAGTAGGTGACAGACCATGGGCGATCCCAAGAAGACAAGGAAGATGTACGAGACCCCTCAGCACCCTTGGAAGAAGGGAAGGCTCGAGGAGGAAGCCCAGATCAAGCGCACTTACGGGCTCAAGAACAAGCGCGAGGTCTGGCGTGTGCAGACCATGGTTCGACGCCTGAGAGCGCGAGCACGTAACCTCATTTCCGCCCGTGGTGAGAACGCCAAGCGCCTGGAGAAGGAGCTGTTGGGCACCGTCCTCAAGCTCGGCCTCGTGGGCGATGAAGCCACGACAGACGATATCCTTGCTCTCACAGCAGAGAGCGTCATGGACCGCCGTCTCCAGACAGTCGTTTACAAAAAAGGGCTTGCACGCAGCATGAAGCAAGCGCGCCAGTTCATCAATCACGGCCATATCACTCTTTACGGTCGACGCATCACCAGCCCCGGTTATCTCGTGCAACGTGATGAGGTGGCCAAGATTGGTTTCTACCACACGTCCGCGATGGCCGACCCTAACCACGTCGAGCGTGTCGTCCAAGCCGTGTCCAAGCCTGAGAGCGAGGCACCCGAGGAGGTGAGGGACTGATGGCGGGCGAGAAGGAGCGCTGGGCTGTCGCCCACATATTCGCTTCGTTCAACAACACCATCATCACCATCACCGATCTCTCAGGTGCCGAGTCCCTTGCGAAGGCCTCGGGAGGCATGGAGGTCAAGGCCGACCGGCTCGAATCCTCGCCTCATGCTGCCATGATGGCTGCTCGCCGTGCCGCTCTTGCGGCCAAGGAGAAGGGTGTCACTGGCGTCCATGTCAAGGTTCGAGCTCCCGGAGGCCACCGGTCAAAGAATCCCGGTCCCGGAGCTCAACCAGCGATTCGGGCCCTTGCCCGCGCGGGCCTGAAGATCGGTAAGATCGAGGACGTCACTCCCATCCCCCATGACGGAACAACGAAGCCCGGGGGCCGACGGGGGAGGCGGGTCTGAGATGAAGATCGAGATCGTCTCCAAGGACGAGCGCAAGCTCGTCTTCATCCTCAGGGACAGCGACCCCGTGTTCGCGAACACCCTCCGACGCATCATGAAGTCCGAGGTCCCCACGATGGCCATCGAGGAGGTCAACTACCTACAGAACTCCTCCGCCCTCTACGATGAGGTTCTTGCTCTACGCCTGGGTCTCATCCCGCTCAAGACGGACCTCGCGGCCTACGTACCACCGGATGAATGCCAGTGCGGCGGCGAGGGCTGCCCGAACTGCTCGGCCTTCCTCACGCTGAAGTCCAAGGGCGAGGCCGAGGCCAAGATGGTCTATTCGGGCGACCTCGTCCCCACGGACCCCACCGTGGCTCCGAGCACGGCCACCATCCCCCTCATCCCTCTCCTGAACGACCAGGAGCTCGAGCTCGAGGCGGTTGCTCGCCTCGGGAGGGGCCGGAACCATGTAAAGTGGCAACCTGGCCTCATCGGGTACAAATACCTCCCGACCATCGAGGTCGACGCAAAGAAATGCGATGGGAAGGTCGAGACCATTATCGACGCCTGCCCCCGCAACATCCTCGTGGCCAAGAAGCGTCTGCCTGCCTTCAAGAACGAGGCGGATTGCTCCCTGTGCAAGGCGTGCGAGGAGGTCTCCGAGGGAGGAGTTACGATCAAGGGCGATCCGACGGCTTTCGTGTTCACCGTGGAGTCTTTCGGACAGCTCCCTCCCGAGAGCATCGTTCTCGAAGCGGCACGCATCCTAGAGAAGAAGGCTCTGGAATTCGAAGACGGGATCAAGGCGCTGGAGGAGTAATAGAACCAACAAGGTAGCAACAATCACCCTGTGCGGGGGTACCCCAGCTGGCCAAAGGGGCAGGGTTGAGGGCCCTGTGGCTTAGTGCCTGCGCGGGTTCGAATCCCGTCCCCCGCACTACTCTTTTCTGATTAGAATGAGTGCTCGGCGACCAAGTCCCAAGGTTTAAATTGATGAACCCGGTCGAAGGTTTCATGGTACTCGACTGGTTGGCCTCCAAGAAGGAAGCGGAGGAAAAGGAGAAAGGATCGGAGCCCCTCAAGGTGCCCGAGCCACCTAAAGCGCCGGAGACACCGAAGCCAAAGCCCATCGCGGTCCCAAGACCACCCTCGCCACCGGAAGTGCCGAAGCCAAGACCTATCGCGATCCCAAAACCACCCTCGCCACCGGAGACACCGAAGCCAAGGCCTATCGCGATCCCTAAACCACCCTCGCCACCGGAGGTGCCGCGAATCCCCAAGCCGCCCATCCCTGACGAAGAGCCAAAGAAGGGGACGGACGCTCCGAAGGAGGAAGAGCTTCGCAAGAAAGAGGAACCGTCCAAGAAACCTGAAGAGGCAGAGAAGGAGGAGGGCGAGCCTATCGGGGCGCTCAGCAAGCTTGTGAGCAGCGTCAAGGAGGAGATTAGCGACATCCGAAGCCGTGTCAAGGATCTCGAGGATGAGGTTGACGCGAAGAAGACAAAGATCGCAGAGCTTGAGGACGCACTCAAGAAGAAGGAGGAAGGGGACGCTAAGCGCATCAAGAACCTCGAGGACGACCTCAAGAAGAAGGAGGATGACGCTAAGAAGCGCGAGAACTCCTTCGAAGCGACCATCAGAGAACTCAAGGAAGCCCTTGACGCCATCGAAAAGGACCTTAAGGGCGCCTAGTCGCAGAACCGTGCAAGACCTGGGGCGGAGTCTTTGCTCCGCTCCCGGTCACGCGTGTCATTCTCGTTTCATTGATGCCCCTGTCAGTAGGGCCGAGAGTGAACAGCACAAGAAAAAGCGAGGAATCAGATGCTCTTTGGGCTAGTCATCAACTTCCTCAGGCTGATGACCATGATGAGCGCCAGTGACGGTAGCACAGGATCCATCAGGAGGCTTCGCGTACCAACATTATATATAAATCTACCGAATAAGCGCTATTTGACGTTAATAAATATTATTAGTGAATATTCGCACTCAATTCATAGAATCACATACAATCCAGTCGTTTCTCGGGGAATAACTAAAAATTCTTTGTTTAATAAGTACTTTGAGAAAGGAATATCTTCTAAACAAAAAAATGACACTCGGGCCCAGAGATTAGGGAAAACGAAGGATTATTAGATCCAACATCCTTCCCTACAAGCACAGCCCAGTTCCAAAGCGGG
The DNA here is from genome assembly GCA_030753015.1 of Candidatus Undinarchaeales archaeon. Classification (GTDB taxonomy): domain Archaea; phylum SpSt-1190; class SpSt-1190; order JASMDC01; family JASMDC01; genus JASMDC01. Next base: position 22,558 of record JASMDC010000023.1, read on the forward strand.
CCTGAGGATCATAATCCAAAGAACGTGGTGAGCGACAGATGACGACATCCTCGGACCCTGTTATCGAGGAGGCGGTTTTCGAGCACGAGAGCGGTGCTGTCCGGACAATCCTTATCATCGTCGGTACAATTGCCGTGATCGTCGGCGTAGTTGGCATATTCCTCCCTCTGCTCCCAACTACGCCGTTCCTCCTGCTCGCGGCCGCCTGTTATGCCCGTAGCTCACGCAGATTCTATACTTGGCTTCTGACCAATCCGTGGCTCGGAGCGTACATTAGCGACTACCGGGCCGGACGCGGAGTGCCTATGAAGGTGAAGGCCTCGATCCTCGCTCTTCTCTGGGCCACAATCCTTGTCTCTGCGGGGTTCTTCGTTGAGAGCCTCATTATCAGAGCAATGCTCCTCATTATCGCGCTCGCGGTCACCATGCATGTCCTTTCCATCAAGACACGCGTCGAGGAGGTATCCGAGAAATGAGCGGACCGGGAGCCCTATATGAAGAGGAGGTGTCCTCCTACTGGATATCGGGCATCCTGGGTGCTGTCGCTCTACTTTTCCTAGCTCTCGAGGTCCAGCGCTCGATGATGGTCCCTCTATCCCCGCCAGCAGGACTGTTCCCAGGGATGTTCTTGCTTTTCCTGGCGCTTGCCCTGGTATTCCGCCGACTCACGATCAGTATCACGAACGAGGGGGTGAGCGTCACCTACACCCTGTTCAGGTACGATGTCGCCTGGGATGATATCGTTGACCTGGCCGTGGACGAAAGGTCAGCGTTCTGGTATCGTGGGTACGGTGTACGCATCGCCCGTGGTGGTGATGGGTGGGTGCTGGTCTTCAGTACCATCGGCCCCGCACGGGTAACGCTCGTGCTTAAAGAAAGGTGGTTCAGCCACTTCGTATTCTCCACACGTCGACCGGACGAGGTAGTGAAGCTGGTGCGTGAGCGGATGAGCAAGGAGAGCGAATAAACCGATTCCTTCGGTCAACCCAGCGGCCACCAGACGGTGTCGTTCTTATTCCTTAAGGTTGCGTGATATGTACATGAAGGGTGTCATCTGCTATTATTCAAGCGCCGGTAACACGCGTCTAGCATGCAAGTACATTGAGCGTAAGGTCTCAAGCTGCTCGTTCGACCTCTTCAACATCCACAAGGACGGTGCTCCCGGTCTGGACGCCTATGATGTCGTGGGATTCGCCACCTTCACGGACTTCATGACTCCCGCGCTCCGCATGCGGCAGTTCATCCTGGATCTCAAGACGCAGGATGGGAAACCCGCGTTCGTGTTCAACACCTTCGGCTCAAACGCCTCAGGCGGGACGCTGTGGCACATGAGGCAGCTCGTTGGAGGAAAAGGATTCACGGTGATTGCCGGTCATACCCTTCCTTGCCCCGAGAGCTTCCCCCCGCTCATCGCCGAAGGGAAGGGGTTCGAGGAGCATCCCCTGCCCGACGAGGTGGCAGCATTCGACAGGTTCATTGAGGATCTCGACCAGAAGCTTGCTAGAATCACCGAAGGGTGTGAGCCCGAAGAGGATGACTTGGGAATCGGCGTCCTCACTCGCCTCATGTCAGCCCCACCGCGGTTCTTTGCTCGCCGGATGATGGGTCAGAACAAGGTCGACGCTGAGCGGTGCACATCGTGCGGTACGTGCGAGCGCAGCTGCCCCTACGGTGCGATCACGGTGGAAGGTGTGCCCTCGTTCGATGAGGGTAAATGCCAAAGTTGTTGGGCGTGCTACAACCACTGTCCGACCAAAGCGATCTTCACATCGAAGTTAAAGGATGCTGGCCACTACCCGCGGCCGAACGATCACATGAAGCACGTTCTCGGGGAGTGAGGCCCCAAAGCATCGATTTAAAAACCGGGTACTATGCCGGGCCCAATCCGACTGGAAGGACGGGCACTGACAATGGACCTTGAGTACTCACATGAGTGGTTCGAGTTCACGCGGGAAATGAACGCGCTGGACCGTCGTCTCTATAAGGAGAAGATGGACCACGATACCGAGGAGACCGTTCGCTCTGAGTACAGGACCTGCTTGTATAAACGCTACGAGCACCGCAGCGAGTTCATCGGGGAGCGAAAGAAGGAGCTCGTGGAGGACATGGAGGAACTGACCGGGACGCATCTGGAGTTCCATCTCCAGTACCAGCCCACCCAATATGTGACCGTCAGGTGCCCCAAGGACAAGCTAGCCTTCGATGTCGTCGACGAGGTTAGAGTGTCCTCCGCCGCAAAGCGCCATTTTGAGTCTCAAGGCTACGACGTGGCCATCCTAGCAAAGAGCTCGAGCTCACGTGGGATGGTCCGCATCGCCGACATATACGGAGAGTTACGGGGCGCTGATGCCGAGGGCCACGAGGCGACTCATCTCATTTTGGATGGGACTCCCCTTCAGAACGCTTACCATCAGGATGAAGCACGGATCATCTGCGACACCGCTTGTGACATCGTGGGCGCCGAGCGGTTGCAGTACTACGTGGAGAAGCACTATTCCAGTGACGAAAAGATGGTCGAAAGAATGGACCACCTACTCCACTTCAAGGAGAATTCAGTCAAGCTCATCGGAGAGGCACGGGACGAGATCCTGCCCTTCATCGAGGCGGGCGACAAGAAGGGTGCCGATGCCGTGGTGGAGAAATATTCAGCTCTCAGCGACGAGGTCCTCGGGCAGCATCTGGAGATCAACCGCTGCATCATGGCCGTCGCCCATATCTACTCAGGGAATAAAGAGGTCAAGGGTGCTCTGGAGACGCTCAAGGACGAGCGAGGTGTGGCTGGCATGCTCGAAGCTGTTAAAGAAATCACCACGATCGACGAGCTCCTCGATGAAGCGTACGATGATCCGGGCATCGCGAAACGTGAGGAGCCTGAGTCATGAGCCTTGCGGTCAGGAAGGTCCGTTCCGAGGACGCAGCTGCGATCGTTGATATCCTCAATCCCATCATCAGTGACGGCAATCTGAGCGTGCTCGACACACCCTTATCCGTCGAGGACGAGCAAGAGTATATCGAGCGGTTCCCCGCTCTCGGCGTGTTCCTCGTCGCCGAGGACCGGGAGGGAACCATTGTAGGTTTCCAGAGCGTTGAACCGTTCGCCACCTACACACATGCTTTCGACCATGTGGGCACCATAGGTACGTTCGTCGGGCTGCCCTACCGACGCAAAGGCGTCGGGACTGTGCTCGCAAAAGCCACTTTCGCATCGGCGAGGGCCGTTGGTTTCGAGAAGCTCTTCACCTATATCCTGGCCACTAATGATGCTTCGCTGGTCTTCCACCAGCGGCTCGGATTCACTGTAGTTGGTACTGCTCGGCGGCAAGCGCGTCTCGGCGGCCGGTACGTGGACGAGGTGCTCATCGAACGGTTCCTCGACGATATGTGAAGGTCCGGTCCCACGCCATCATCCAAGCTCGAAGGTCCCGTAACGCCCACCGCCCCCTGGGAGAACGGTGAGCGCCCCCTTCCGGAAGGCCAGGACCCATAGGGCGACTTTCTCACCAGCGACGCGGGCGATGTCCTCCACCGACAGGTCCACAAGCACTGCGATCTCACTCTCACCGGCGGCTACCAGCTGTCGCCATACGCGCACAACACGCTTCGAGGTCACCCCTTTCACGCCAAGGGAGAACGCGATGAGTTCTGCCAGTGGCATGATGCGGAGGTAGGGCGGGCGCCCTGTAGGGTGACGACCTTCAGGCAGGTCAGCGAGCCGGGCCACCCGCTCGCTCACACCGAACCGCACAGCACCACCGCAGGAGCAGCGCCGGTCATCAGGGATCGCGCTCGGGGCGAAGAGACGATCACACGAGTTGCATGAGGATAGGTGGTACTTACCAAGCCGAGGGTCCAGGCCTACGTTCAGCTCCACATCGCTTCGTTCGATAGCGTGGCGTAGGGCGGGGAACGAGAGCTCGTCCATCCGTAGCCTCACGAACTCCCGACCGATACGATGGGGCTGGGGCCCATGAGCGTCAGAGCACGAGAGGAAGGTTAGCTGGTGGAGCGACGAGATCGTGTCCGCCATGTCGGTGTCCGCAGAGAGCCCCAGTTCCAGGAAGCGGACGTCTGCGACACGGTCCCGGTAACAGGCTTCTACCGAGGTGAAGGCGCCCTCCCGAAGGAGGCTGCGGTGGGGAGTGAACGCATGGGCGGGGCCGATGATGCCGCCCACATCCCGTACTATCTCCGCGATCCCTGCACCGTCCATCCGCAGGTGTGGGCGAGCGTTCGAGGTGACGTTAGCTCCCGTTGCAGCGATGCGTTCGCCAAGGTCCTCGGCAGCGTCGAGGGAGGGCAAGATGACGAGGTGGTGCACCATGTCCTTGTCCTCCAACTCCGTCTGTGCCACGAAGAGGGTGCCGTTCGCTGCGCGATAAAGGCCATCCTCCTCCTCAATGAGATGCTCGCGCAGATGGGCGATCCATCCCGGGTGCTGTGCATCCCCGGTCCCCATGAGCGTAAGTCCCTTCTCTGCAGCGTGATGCGCTAGGGTGGGAATGTCCATGTAGCGGGATACGCCTATTGCGTGGCGTGAGTGGAGATGGAGATCGGCGTCCAGCACCGTCGACATGGTCTATCGCCCCAAGGGTGTTGTCTCGATACCGAACCGGTCCGCAACCGCCTTGGCAAGTCGTTTGTTGGAGCCGTGGACGGTGTACACATGACGGGGCGATGTGGCGGCGACCAGGTTCATGAGCCCTTGGAAGTCAGCGTGATTGCTGAGGGGGAAGCAACGGTGACGGCGACTTCCCCAACCCGTGACCAGGGCTGTGACCACGGGACGGTGTGTGAGCCTGGCATAGGCCGCCCGGGCGGCATCCAGTGTCCGGGGTGGTGTCACCAGGACGAACGTGTCCATGGCCGCCTCCTGACCCTCGGGAGAGCTTGCCGAGACTGCGTCGCCAACGGATACACCATGACGCTCGCACAAGGCATTGAGCTGGGCGATGTCCTCATGTACCAGTACGGGGACGCCCGTCTCCTCCGTCAGGATACGCACGAGCTCCTGGGCCTTACCGAAGGTGTATGCTCCAAACACCACCGAGCCGTGCATCTCTCTGGTGACCCGCTTGACCCACCGCACGATATCAGCACGCACATCCTCCCTGCGAGGGAAGCGATGTCGAGGATCGCCATAGGTCGAGTCCATGACAAGGACATCGCATGCCACATGCTCGGGCGAAACACCGAAGGCGTTCTCCTGGTCGCAGTAGTCGCCAGTGAATGTCAGCGCAAGACCGTCCCCCTCCACATGGAGCATCGTCGCGCCCGGTGCGTGACTGGATGAAAGGAAGCGGCATGTGTAGGGGCCGAACCGGGTCCGTTCCGCGGGGACGTGGTCACGACCGGTACGAGCGCGCATCACATCGAAGGTGAGCGGCGAGGCCAGCACTGGGGCCGAACGCCGTCGTGGCACATGGTCCATATGTGCATGGGAGACGAACGTGACGTCCGCCCGGGGCGTGGAGCGATCAAGGGAGAGCACCTCCCCGTCGAGCTCGAGCTCCAGATCAGATATGGAGGAGAGCGGCATGGATCGGTGGACACCCCTTCGGTCCCGTATGTGGCTCTGGCCGGTATTTTTATATATGTGCATCGCCCCCATCCCGAGGGAGTAGTATGGGGTTTCTTGATTGGGTGCGTCTCTACACGTCGGCACTCATGTATCGACGCGACTCCTCCCGTCTCATGCAGATGAGCCTTGCTGTGTCGACCCTTTGGCTCACGCTCTTGCTCCTCCCGTACATCCCAAATGCGGCCACGCTACCCCGAATAGGACCCCTCTACCGTTTCGCCACATTGCCCATCCCCGTTATCGGGACCACGGTGGGCACGGTCATCCTCCTCCTCGTCCCTCCGCTGATGGGGATCGTCGTGGTCTCGCTCTCTTTGTTCCAGGAACAGCACGGCTACATGCCGCGTACCCCTACCGAGAGCGCCGAAGCGTTCGGGACCTTCAGGGGGTTCCTGGACGACGCGTCCGCAATCGACGTCGGCCTCGTGGTGTTCAGGGGGCTGGCGGCCATGTTCCATTGGCTAGGTGTGAGCATTCTGCTAATATTCTCCACTGTCGTAGGCGCGCTCCGCTCTGTCATGGGCGCAGAGGTAGAGGACGTGTTCTACATCCCTGCTCGCCCCATGACCCTTGACGGTCTCACTGATGCTCTCGCCGATGGTATGCGTGCTACCGGCACACCTCCGCTCTTCATTGTGGCCAGCGAGCGCTCTAAGGAAGCACCGTCGACCGTCATGCGAGTGGTGGTGGCCTTCCTGGGGAGAGCCCTGGGGCCCATTGTGCTCATCAGTGCCGAGCGCCTCCGCATCCTCGTGACAGGTGGCGATATCACGGCCCTGGGCGGGATGCAGGCTGTTCGCCAGCTCTATCTCCAAGCCTCGCCCCGGATCGGCCCCCACATTATCGCATCCGAGCACCCACTGGCACGGAAGCTGGAAGCGTCCCTGAACGATGGCCAAATGACATCCTGGAATGAGCTCAATGACCTCCTCTCTCAAGAGGGAGTTACACTGCGTGAGGTGGCGTTGCTGGCCGACAAAGCCGGTCAATCCCGCTCGTGAGGTGATATGTAGTGGGGGATGATCTCATGGCCGCTGTGGTGCTCGTGCTCGTGCTCACCTCGGCGACAGCGATCCCTGAGCTCGATGAGCTTGAACGCGCTGTCGTTCAACTGAGTGCCGGAGGTGCTGCCAGCGATTTCAGGGGTTGCGGCATGGGCGGTGACGGAAAGGCGGACCTCGGTGACGATTGGGTGTGCACCGGCATCGAGGAGACACAGCTCCCCATGTTCAATGGGTACATGGACGCCTGCGAGACGCTGGGCAGCGCAGCGTATTGCTCCGCCGCTAAGCTTCTACTGGAGGCCGGGTCCACCGAGCGGGAAGGATGCAGTAGCTGCGGATGTGGCCCAGCTGAGCCTTTGTGCACGTATCTCGATACACAGACCGGCCTGGTACTGGCCGCGGCCCGGGCCTGCCGCGCCTTTGGTGGTGAGTACTGCAACACTACGCTCCTGTACGCATCAACCCTCATAGTGAAGTGTGAGCAGTACGATGAGTGCTCCCGCAATGCGACCGTGGGTGCTGTCATGTCCGCTCTTGGTGAGGCATGCACAGCCACTGAGAACAAGGAGGTGTGCAGCAACCTCTTCAAAGTAGTGGACGACCATATCGCCAGCACATCAGGTGCGGGCTTCCCCTCCATCGATCACCACTCCGCCCTCATACAGGGCCTTGCCCAGGCATGTGACCGGGGTTCCGTGGACGCTTGCGGGGTTCTCAAGGCGGCCGCCGCTGAGCCCCAGGACACCAACGATCCCCGCGAGCTTGTTTCCCTTCTGGATGCGTACACGGATGCATGTAACGTGCTCGATGGGAACGACACAGCCGGCGAGCACTGCCAACGTCTTTTCGACCTGATCACTCTTACAAAGCCCGTGTGTGGCCTAGAGGCGTGTGCGCAGGGCGATGTGGCCGGTCAGCTCATGCGAGCGCTTTTCCCCCTCTGTAGCGCGTTCGGCAAGGGGTGTGAAGAAGCGGAGTATATCGCCCGCCTCAAGGACACTCCGTGCGGCATCGGCCCGAACGGTAAAGCATCTCGCCACGACGACATATGGAACTGTGGTTCGGACAAGATCAGGGATGCTGGTTTTCTCATGCAGGGTTACGCTGCAGGCTGCCGCGCTAAGCCTGAGGAGCAATTCTGCCTAGCGCTCTCCCTGATGGCGGACACCGGGGCCGGGAGCGAGTCGGGCAGATGTGGCATGGAGGACGGCACCTCGGATGACGACGATGATTGGGACTGTGGCGGCGCCTGGGAGCAGGCTTCCTCCGCCATCGCCATGGTCAAGGCCTGCGAAGTGCTCGATCCCATGGTGAGGGATCCCTCATGCGAGGCGTCCAAGCGCCTCCTGCACGGCTACTCAACGGTCTATGGCTGTACGGACTGCGGGTGCGGTATGCGGGATGACACTTCAGAGGGGTTGGACGATTGGGAGTGCGACACTGATTTCGCTCAGGGCACTATGATGGTGATGTATGGGCAAGCCTGCCGAATATTTGGTTCCGAGTCGGAATATTGTACCGCGCTCAAGTACATGGCAGAGCGAGCAGCGGCCTTGTTCGTACCTGATGAAAGCCCGGAAACGCATGCCATGCTCGCTCTTGGTTTTGCCGAGGCCTGTGAGCTCCTGGACAGTGGGCGCAGGGACGGCGCATTCTGCACGCATCTTTCCACGGTGCTCAAAGCAAACGATACGCTCGACTGTTGGCGCACACAGATAGGGCTCTGGTGCCGCGACGAAGTCGCTCAGGGCCTGCTCATGCTTTCATATGCACGAGGGTGCGATCTCCTTGAACTCCCCCGTGTCACGGGACCTTTCTGCACCCAGCTCCGCGACCTTGGATTGGGTGGGATTGACGAGATCGTGACCAGTCAATTGGAACGTGAGGTCGTTTCAGTCATCGGGCTCTCAGACGTCTTCACATCCTCGGAGTTCGTGCTCACACTTGCATATGCCCGTGCATGCGAGCTCACAGAAGTGCCATCTGAGGGGCCGTTCTGTCAGGAGTTCCTTATCCGGGGCGCAAAAGGCTCTGTGGACCGTATTAATCCGCTGTTCGGATGCGGCCCTGCTTCAGCCGAGCGTATTGAGGGCGACTGGGATTGCGATCAGCCAGCCGCGCAGGGGGAGGCCATGATGGCCTATGCAAAGGCCCTCGAGCTGTGCTCTAGGGAGTTCACCATCCCCTGGGAGCTCTGCGAGATGCCGTTTCGACGATACCTACTCAGTCTTACGGAATCGTCATCGTGTGGACTTGGGGGGGCATCGGGAAAGGGTGCTTGGAACTGTGAGAACGGTGGATCACAAGGCATGGCCATTCTTGGCTATCTTGCCGCGTATGACGTGATCGATGACCTCCTGTTCACCTCCCCTTATCCCCTCTTCGGGCCGGTGCCCGATGCAAGCGAGCGGGAGAACCCTCTCTGCGATGATGGTAACAACTGCACGCAGGAGCGATGGAGCGGGACCGCATGTGTAACTGAGTTCCTGGAGTGCGGTCATGCTTGCGGCAAGGGGGGCGTATGCGATGGCGAGGGTAGATGCGAGGTGCTCGGACAGGTGAACGCCTCGTGCATATGCCCTGAAATGTGTGCATCAGGGCTGATATGCGCAGAGGGAACGTGCGCGTCCTCAATATGTGGTGATGGACTATGCGAGGACGAATGCACTAGCTGCCCGGAGGACTGCGTTCCCGATGACTGTCTGGGGGACGGTAATTGTGAACCGCCGATGGGAGAGACATGCGCCGTTACCGCAGAGGATTGCCTATGCTTGCGAGGATTCATCTGCAAGCCCAAGCGAAAGCACTCAAGTGCGTCAGGATGCTATGAGATCAAATGCGGGGACAATTTCTGTGACAGCCCTGATGAGAGTTCAGTGACCTGTTGTGAGGACTGCCGATGCCCCCCCGATTACCAATGCAACACGGCGACCCACTCATGCACGCTCTCATGTGGTGATGGTACGTGCAATTCTGAAGAATGCGGAAAATGCCCCAAGGACTGTGCTCCCGGCGACTGCGAGAATGGTGTGTGCGAGACGGATATAGGCGAGAGCTGCCAGAACACTCGTGATTGCATTTGTCGTACCCATATTGATGCGAAGCCTGAGGAGATCTCCAAGGAAGGGGATCCCCTTCGTGTGTCATTCCTCATCGAGAACCAAGGGAACATGAAAGAAACCTATGATATCAAGCTCAGGTCCTCGATCAACGGTGAAGATAAGGACAGGACCATCGAGCTATCCCCGGGACTCAACTACGAGATCGATACATCGGTCACCATGGCACCTGCGGGAGAGTACAGGGTCACCCTGATGGTGTCCCCCAGGAGCGTCAAACGCCCCCTCACCGAGACGACGCTCGTTATAGTGAGCGCTAAGAGCTTCCTTTCACGCGTTCTTGAAGACAGCCCTCTGCGGGTGCTCCTCGACCTCAAGGACACCATTGAGATCATGCTGTTACTAGGGATGGCAATGTTATTCATCAATAGGGCGGTGAAACGGCATCGGCGGCCACGCTATCCGCAGGACTCTTACTTCCTCTACAACTACTATCCCCCTCAATGGTACACCCGGGAAGGCTATTACCAGTACCAACAACAGGGCGGACACGGTAGATAGAGATATCCAGCATAGAAAAAGTACTGCCGGGATACTAGGAAAATAAAACAAAATACGGGCCCCCTGAGAGGGGGACCCGTTGTTAGTACCCCGGATCGTGTCGTCCTACGAGTGGTCTTCCATGATGTAGATCACGGCCACGCCCATGACCAGCAACATGACCATTGCCTCGATGCTTCCTGTCCCGAAGGGAATGATCTGATCAGCGCCCGGGCTCGTCATGAACAGTATCATGACGATAACGATGGCGATGATTCCCGTAATCTTGTTCGACATTGACATCTCTAGTCACCACCCATTCCTGTGGCCATGCTCGCCACAAGGTACATGGACACGATCGCGAACAGCACGATGCCCAGGCGTGGCATGAAGCTGCCCAAGAGCGCCGCCAAGTCCAGGTAGTTGGCCGCATAGTACATGGTGTAGAACGCCGCCACTACCGCGATGATCGCACCCAACGCGTCCGTCTTCTCACCGAACACACGGGACTTCACGAATGATCCGTAGTACACGGCGAAAATTAAGAGATAGGACAGGAAGAAGTTGAAGAACCCTACCTCCTGAAGTTTTTCTACCATGTATCCAAAGCTTGCTACCATAATCTATACCCCCTGTCCTCCAGCACTCGGACCCTCGCCGGCCAGCCACGATACCCCGTATATCACCATGATGACGATGAAGAGGCTCGTAACGGTATCCTCATCGAGACCAGCACTATTAGGGAGTATTGCTTCCATCATACCTGACTCCGCAGCGATCTTATGTATGAACATGAAAATCGCCATGAACATCAGTATGCGGAGGAGTTTACCCTCGATCTTCAGGCTGTCCATGATGTTGAACAGGAAGGTCGAGACCATCCCCGCCAACAGGATGAACAGCAGGACAAGTCCTACGTTCGCAATGAAGGTCGCGAGCAGGTCCTGTAGCATCTCCATCTGGTAAGCGTAGTACAGGGTGAACGAGGCGGCAACGAAGGCGATAGTACCATTGATATTATCACGGTCAAACACCTGCGCCTTCCGCAGAACGCCGTAGAAGACGGCGAACATCAGGATAAAAGGCAGGACATACTGGAAGAAACCGAATTGTTCCAGTATTCCGACCGCTTTGTCTATTTCCGGCATCTTTCACATCCTCCTTGTTGCCGAGAAGGTACAGGGAGAGGGGAGGAGGGGTCGGATCTATCTCTTCCGGCCCCTCTTCTTATCCTTGTCCTCCTCTCTTTCCAAGAGCTTGCGCTCTATGGATTCGATCTTTTCGAGCTCTTTCTCCTCTCTCTCAAGAAGCTCCTCTTTGTGCTTCTCGATCTTCTCAATCTTCTCGAGCTCTTTTTCCTCACGTTTCTCAATCTCTTCGATCCGCTTGAGCTCCGTAAGCATACTCTCCAGCTCGAACCCGATATGGATTCCCTCCATATAGATCCGAATGAGCCAGAGCTCACGGGCGATCAGCAGGAGGGCAAGGGCGCCCGCCCACGGGATCACGTACTCGGCCGTCGTCTTGCTGATATTCGTGATCGGATTATCCGCTACCGAATCCCCGACCATGAGCAGATATGCTACATTGATCGCGATGAGCCCTGTGAACAACATTGACAGGACTATGAGCAGGTCTTGGACTGCCCGCTCTCCCATCTCGATCCTCGATACCGCCTCATTGGCCCGGGTCGATCGTATCTCAGACATATTCGTTACCTCTACCGACGGCCTATTGTTACTGCTTTATATATACTATCTCAAGCGAGCGAGCACCTACTGCCCGCGCCCCTCTATGGTACGCCCGACCTCTGAGAGGTACTGGATGGCGTTCTTGCTGTGCAGGATCTGCCTGTTCAGGTTGAATCCGTACAGGATGTGCCCGAGAGTCCACCAGAAGATCATCATGGTGAACAGCAGACTGATCATGGCGACCAGCGTGTCGTTGAACAGCGACGTCAGCTCAACCGCAAGGTTGAAGTACGCACCTGTCCGCGCGGCGAAGATCGCCAGACAGAACGCAATGACCTGAGCCGTCCACTTCCGCATGAAGCCCATGAAGAGCAACATGTCATACAGGATGGCGAACATCAGGATGGCCGGGATCAGGAAGAAGAACAGCATCAGGGGGAAGTCCCTGCACGAGCCGTTCATTATGTAGCCCGACCTTTCCAGAGCGTTGCACTCATACCTGGCCTGGATAAAGGTCTCTTCGCCAAAGACAGCCTCGGCGAACTCTTCGAACACGTCCGCGATCTTCTCGAACGCGTTGTTTCCGCCGCCGCGATTCCTACTGGCGTAACTGGTCCCTCGGACCGCTGCGGTTCCGAGGGTGTTCATTAGCAGCAATGCGATTAGCACCACTGCCGCTATATTTTTCGTCATGGTGCATCCACCTCCTATAGACTATTCCGTCTGTAGGCATTAATGGCGAACGTGTTATATAAAGTTTGCCGGGTAAATCAAGGAAGTACCGTTCATTACCGAGGATTTTATCCGTAAATTTTAGTCATTTCGGTTCAAAACGGTTCAATCGTCAAATTTAGGGTTAATAGAGGATCCATTAACCACTTAAGATCACATGCGAGACGAGTGTCTGTTCAACCGTTGAACGGAGGATGTGAGCGAAGGTCACTTCTCTATACCATTTCCTAACAGAATTCCCCCCCTTAGCCACCCCTCTCACCGCCCCATCATCTTTTCTGGTCGCTCAAGGATCGAATAAAGGACCTCTTTGGACGCTAATAGAGAAGAATATTGCTAGAGAGGCCCACTAGGGGTGGACATCATCCTGTCGTCACACCGCCAACAACCACCGTATAGGTGGCAAGGTTTATATAACGGGTCCGGCACTAGAAACAAAGGGAGAGGACCATGGACCGAAAAGCCATCATCGTCATCGTACTGATATCCCTGTTGCTTCTGGTGCCTGCGCAGGCACCGCCATTGGCGGATAAGCTCGCCAAGGACGGGGGCGTATCCAATCGAGCAACAGACCTATTGGGCAAGATAACACGGTCGCTCTTCGGCTCGGGGAACGAGTACATGGATCAGGGGGACTGCGAAGGATGGTTCGGGATTCAATCGGCCGACAGCGAGCGGTCCACCTATATCAATCTCGTGTGCGGCCAGATCATTTGCCCGCAGCAGGCGCACAACACCATCAAGGGGGAGACCGACATCGCCAGCGTACCGAGGGTCAGTTGCAGCGGCGCGTCCTCGAAGGAGTCGAGGCTCAAGTTCTACTTCCTCTACGGTTTCATGCCCTTTATCGTGCTGATGTATATCTTCAAGGACATGATGCTCCTATTCACGTTCCTTACCCCAAGGACATCGAACATAATCTCGCTCTGCCTTGCAGCGTACGCGGTGTTCCTGTCCCACGGTATCTTCTCGGTGGTTATGGGGCTGATGAACTTCCTGGGCGGGCCCGGGAGCAGCTTCGACTTCACGCAGATCTTCTTCAGCGTGCTGTTCTTCAGCCTGATATTCGGGTTCTTCTTCGACTCGATCTTCAGGTTCTTCATCGAGACGAGCCGCGTGTCCAAGGCAATCCAGTACCAGATGTACGAGGTCGCTGCCGAGACCCAGCTCGGTAAGTGGAGGGCAGGATACTAGGGTCCCCCACGCCCGGCCGGGAGGACATGCAGAGGTAGAGATAATGGATGATGAAACGCTCAAACACTTCTCGAAGGCCGAGGAGGTCGTACTGGTCCTTCTGGCCTTTGTAATCGTGTTGGTAGCCTTTATCGGGACGATGGTGCTCATCATCACCGCCCTTGCTGTGCTCAACGGCATCGAGATAACTACCATGGAACAAGCCCATCTCGGCCTGATACGCGAGTCCTACGTGACGGCCTTCGCCTTCATCCTGCTCCTGGGACTACTTATCCTTCAGAAGGAGCTCTGGATTGCGCGCAAGCGCCTGGAGGTCGCCTCCCGGACCCACGATATAGGTAGGCTCCTGGATGCGGTCAAAGGGGGCGACGGGGTGCGATGAGATATACCGTTCTCATCGCGATTGTCATCATCTTTCTCCTGACACCTGCTACTGCGCCGACGGGTGCAGACGTCCTCCAGACACTCTACCGCAACAACATGTACCGCGGTCTGGTCACGGCATGGTCCACGATCATCAATCCCTTCGGCGTCAACATCATGGAGACAGACGAGACAGCCTACACGTACCTTCTGGCCCTCATCATCATGTTCTTCTTGATTTCGGAGACCTTCGGTCATAGCGATGCCATCAAGATCAACGCCACGCCGGGATCGTTCTCCCTCCTCAAGCCCCTCACCTCGGGAGCGTCTATCAGTATCCTGATGGTCTCGAACTGGATTCTTGGATTCATCATCAAATACCTCGGATGGTTCCCCAACGAGACGTTCATCATGAACTACATGTTGCCTTTCGGCCTCATCTATTTCATGCTCTTCGACCTTATCTCATTTGTCAAGCCGGCCTTCATCAAGGTGCGGACCCGTAAGGCCATCGTCTTCCTCACCTCCCTCTATGCCGCCGATCTGGGGCTTCTGACGCCTGTGATGGACTCGATCAAGGACATCATGATGGCAGAAGGTGCTAATTGGTACGGTGGCACGACGTGGGTGATGTACGCCATGGCCGTATGCTTCATGATGCTCGCGAAGTTCCTCCAGCGTGCTCAGGCCTCGTTCATGACCTCACAGCGCGACTACATCCAGGCCCAGGTGGCCGAGGCGCGCTACCAGATGTACAAAACCCTTGCCGACCAATCCTTCGGTGGGGGAGGTTCATGACCATTCTAGCCTACCTGCTCGACAGGCTCTTCGATACACTGCTCATGCGGTACGCTCACGATCTGCATCATGAGGTCGCGGAGGAAGAGGAGGTCATCGATCCTGTGCTCGGCACGGCAGTGAACCAGTTCTCCCGCTCCTTCATGGGGACCGAGGTGGACGTGACCGGTGTCCAGGGGCCCTCCGAGGATTTAGCGCGGGATGGGGACATCAAGGAGGCCGAGGTCGTGTACGAGAGCGCCCAAGTACTCGAGCAGTCCCTGCGTAACGCATACGAGGCCCGGATCGCCCTCCCAGGGATATCCCATCCGTCCCAGGTCGAGGTGCGCGAGCTCCCCCACTCACTCGAGGTGAAGGCACACCTCCCTGACGAACGAACCGGGTACTTCGCCATCGTACGGAAGCCCGCCCGGTTCTCGAGCAGCCCCTCCTCCCATGTCGAGGAAGGCTCCCTCGTCCTGCGGTGGGAGTAGAGGGCCCGGAGCGAAAGTATTTAATCTGCTCTACTAAGAGATTCATATCCCCCGGGAAGGGTCCACTATGCTCCTCACAAAAGTGCCTGTGCTGGACCTCATCGCAGATTGGGGTGGCATCCGCGCGATCGAGATAGTCAGATGTCTGGATGGGTCGAACGAGATCGCCGAGACTGAGCTGGCGACACGGCTCAACATGGACATGCATGTGGTCCGCGGCACGCTACAACGCTTGTACGAGAGCAGGCTCGTTAGGTACCGTAAGGAGAGGGGCCAGGATGGATGGTGGATCTACTTCTGGTCTTTGGACCCCCTACGTCTGGTCGAGCTGGTGGACAGGGACCGTCTACGCACCATATCTCTTCTGAAGCGGAAGCTGATCTTCGAGCGTGAGAACCACTTCTTCCGTTGCACGAGAGGATGCATCAGGGAGGCGTTCGACCTGGCCTTCGAGCACGATTTCTTGTGCCCCCGTTGTGGGATGCCCTTGGTCCAGGTGGACAACGCGTTCCACGTCGAGGAAATTCATTCATATATAAATACGTTAGAGTCGCTGCCCATCTCATGCTAGCATCGAGCGACGGGGAGCCAGGAATGCAGCTGAAGAGCGTCCTATCCATCCTCGCGATTCTATTCATCCTCTACGTCCTCAAGCCCCTTGTGGACGTCGTGGTGGCCGGTGCTGTGCTCGCCTACGTGCTCCGCCCCATGGACGAAGCGATCAGGCGCAAGGTCCATTCCGAGACCCTTGCCGCCGCAATCACCACCTTGTTGCTCGCCGCACCCCTCATCTTCCTTGGTCTCTACGCAGCCTACTCCATTGTGGTCGACGTAGGCGAGATGATGACTGAGATTGGATCATCCTCGGCCAGTGAGGTTGTGATGCGCCGGTTCCTCCCCCTTAAAGTGGTGGCGGGCCTTACACCCATTCTAGGTACTATCGAAGAGAGCGTCCAGAGCATCTCTCTGAGCCTTCCTCTCGCGCTCATTCAGCTGTTGATGATGTTCGCTACGATGTTCTACTACTTTATCTCGGGACGCGAGGCTGAGCGCTATGCGTGCTCCCTCATCCCCCCCCACTTGATGCCGTGGCTTGAGACCATCTGGGTGCCGGTCGGGAACGTGCTCCGGGGGATGCTTTACGGACATCTTATCACATCGATATTCATCGGTGTATTGGCCGGTATCGGATACGCCATCCTGGGTCTATCCCATGCAGCACTTCTCGGTGCGATGACCCTGGTTGCTTCCCTCCTCCCCATCGTCGGGCCCTACGCCGTGTTCGCACCAGTGGCCATCGTGGAGTTCATGACCGGGAGCGCCCTCAAGGCCGTAGCCGTGTTCGTATACGGGTTCGTTGTGCTCACCGGGTACGCCAACCTCTATCTCTACCCTAAGATAGGGGGCAGCTACGCTGGGATCCACCCTCTGCTCGTGCTTGTTGCTTTCATCGCCGGACCGCTGACGATGGGACCTGTAGGGCTCATCTATGGACCGCTCGCCATGGGCATTGGACTTGGATTGGCCGAGAGCGTGCGTCACGGGCGCTGTCAAGAGGGCAATCAGAAGGTGGAGATGGACGATGCGTAGGGCAACGCTCCCCCTTGTCCTCTTCCTGCTCCTGGCAGTCCCGGGATTGAGCGAGGACGGAAATAGCACCACTAACACAACTACCCCCGCACCCGCGTTCACTACGGACTTCGACGCAGAGCTCGAGATAACCGCAGCGAGTATGAGCGATGCCAAGTCCCTCGTGCTCTATATCAACGAGACCGTCAATCGCCTCAACGAAACGATAAACCGTACCGATGCATGGGCATCGCTCAGCGAGGCGATGAGTGAGCTCGATACGGCCCGATCCTATCTCACAAAATCCGCCGATTATCGCGAGGTATCCGACGATGTGTTCATGGGATATCATACACTCGCCCGTTCCCATGTTCAAGAGGCACGCGCCTTGGCCCAGGATGCGAACGACACGGCCATGTCCCTACAGCGGTCCTTCCAGGACCGGGAACGGCTGGGCGAACAGGTCGGCGACCTTCTGCTCTCTGCGACCATACTACACCAGACCGTGGAAGGGATGATAAGCCTCTCTCGGGACCGGGTCCAGGAGGCACGCGACATCGGCCTGGACATGACGATCGCCGATGGCGAGCTCCTCCTCGCCCAAGGAAAGGTGGATGCCGGTGTCACGGTGCTCGAATCCGCAGAGACCGCTGCGAGCTCAGACGACCCCATCTTGGCCCTCTCTCACCTCAGCGAGGCAGAGAGCAAGTTCCTGGACGCTCAAGGCCATGCCGATGCCGCACAGAACATCGCTCTTGAGGCCATGGGGCGAAGTCAAGAGCGTACCGCGGGGCTCCGCACTCAGGTAGAAGCCGTCGGGAACCTCACCACAGAGACCGCTGCTCAGCTCACCACTACCGAGGCCATAATCACCTACTTGTCGGAGAAGGGACTGACGACACAAAAGTACAACGACCTGCTCTCTCGGGCACGAACCCATCGCGAGCAAGCCGCAACGGCCCTCACGAGTGCCCTCAACCGGCTGGATGCCGGCTTGGCGGACGAGACCCAGGATTTCACGCTCACAGCGCTGGACAACGCGCAGCAGGCTCGACGCAGCACCACGCTGGCCGCTGAGGAGGCACGTGCCGACATAGACACGATGGTATCCTCTGCGTACACCTCCGCCTCCCTCATTCTTAACAGGACCCTGGAACTGAAGAGCTCGATGGCCGTCTCCCTGAACGTCACAGCCGCTGTGGAGGTTGAGAAGGGCATTCTTGATGTGCGCTCGCAGTTGGGGATTGCCGAAGGATTCCTAGACCGGCTCAAGGCATCACAAGTGCTGCCTGAGCGGTCACGGGTGGAGGCGGCACTGGATGCTTGTTCCGTGGCAAGCGAGCTCGCTACCACGCTCAGGAAGAACCTGGAAGCCATCAAGGACGATCATGATTCAGCACAGGCCTCCCTCGTTACAGCGTCCCGTATGCTGAACACGGCCATGCCCACGTTCATCGGAGCCGAAAACGCCGTCCAAAAGCGATACCATGGTGAATACACGCGGCTCACGGAGGAGTACGTGAGCTTGGAAACACGGTTCAACGGCTCGTCATATGGTAGTGTGGTCGATCCCGCACGCGAGCTTGCGATACAGGGCGCCGTACTGGAGACGCGTATCAAGGGTTATACTGATTGCCTGACCGCTATAGCATCGGCCGACGTGGCACTGGAGGAGCTTCGGAACGCTGCCAATCAAAGCCTCTCCGGTGTCGGGGCAGAGAAGGTCCGGGAACTGGAGGAGCTACTCGATACCGCACGAACTAACGCCCGCTCAGAGGCATTCAACGTCTCCCTAGAAGCTGCCGTGTCCACTAAGGAGCATGCCCTCGACCTTGCCCTCACTGCGGAGCGTAACCGTGATGACCGGATACGAGTGGGAGTGCTCGCAGGCTTCACGTTGTTCCTCTTCCTCATTGGTAGCGTCGTTGACAGGCGAATAGCAGGCACTGGGCGTGGGGATATATCCACGGATGAGAATGGTGAAGGGCTAGATGGCGCGGTCAGCCCCACTCCCAACGTCGACGATGAGAAAGCCAGCCATTGAGGAAACGTCGGAGCCCGTCGTTCCCGGTGAAGGTCTCCTCCAATGCCCCCTCCGTGACCATGCTACCGCTCGTCGCTACTGTTGAAGCGAGACCGCGGGGACAGCCAGCGCGTACCAATCCTCGCTCGTCCGTGATGACCGCTCCCTCGATGAACGTGTCCACGAGTGTGTGTTCGCGGGGGAGCACGACCTCCCACCGGCGGTTGTGGATCCGTGGGGAGAAGGCCCGGTGTTTCTCTAGAAATGCCTTCTGGTGGTGCTCAGGAGCATCCAGCAAGGGGCCATGATGTACCCGTGTCGGTGCCAATCGATAGGTGGACACCCTTAGCGCCACAACCGCCAGTTTGTCTTCATCGGACCACACCTCTTGCGCCCTGACGACGAATCCCTCACGCTCGGCCTGTGTCAGCAGGGAGCGGGCGAACCGACGTAGCTGTGGCCAGAGCTGGTCAGGGACCACGTCGGGGGGCTCGAAGGTCACCAGTACTAGTCGATCACCGGACAGCTTGCCGGGGAGATCTTCCCATGTCATATCTGGGATCGGGGACGGGAAGAAGAATTGTCGGTTGGGCTTCCCCAGGAAGTCGCGTGCTGCTAAGGAGAAGATGTGGAGGTTCTCTGATGAGAGGGCAGCAGCGACGTTCCGGCGGGGATCTACGGGATCGATGACCAAAACCGGCTCTGAGAACCGTATCCCTTCGTCACGGTGGTCCTCGATATCGATGATGACCGGTGGCTCCCAAACGGCCACAGCCTCTAGCACATCTATGAATGAGCCATAATGGAGCACGAGCAGCTCGCACAGATACCCCGAGAGCCCCTGCGTCCTCGTGTCTGCACCGTAGAGGTCACAGCCGGTGCAGAAACGCTTGAGAAGGCGCACCTCGCCCCGCTGTGACTCGCTGATGCGCCCACACACGAATTTCGTGTGGAAAGGAGTGCGCCCCACACTGGACACCTTCTTCGTAGCAGCGTCCACCTGATAAGCGGGTACCAGGTCGACAGCGAAACCGTCCACTTCCCCCTTCACATAGGGATGTTCAGCATAGGCCACGGTGGCGGTCCCACCCAAGGCTCCCACAACCGCTTGGCCAAGGGCAAGTCCATGTTCACGCAACGCCTCGCGGGAGAGCTCTTGTGGGAAGAGGAGGAACACGTCCACGTCACGGGCGCCTGGAAGCCAAGTACCCTTCGCGACCGAGCCCACCAGCACGGGGCGGGCAGACATCCCCAACTGGCTCGCCTGATCGATTCCGGTGGCCAGCACACGCTTCGCAAGGGACCGTATACGCTCGGCCTCTAGAGGCTCTGGTACCAGTTCGCTCCGTATCTCAGCTACGAGCTCGTCCACGTCCACAGTACCTCGGACGGTCCTAGGCGCGGAAGTCCCTGCCCGGGAACACGGCCGCGTCGCCCAGCTCCTCCTCGATGCGCAGCAACTGGTTGTACTTGGCGTTCCGCTCGCTGCGACAGGGGGCGCCGGTCTTGATCTGGCCGCAGGCCAGGGCCACGGCAATGTCGGCAATAGTCGTGTCCTCCGTCTCACCGGAGCGGTGCGAGACCACCACGCCGTACCCGTTCCGGAAGGAGAGGGTAGCAGCAGCAAAGGACTCGGTGAGGCTCCCGATCTGGTTGACCTTGAGCAGAAGGGCATTGGCTGCGCCGAGGTCAATACCACGCTGAATCCGCTCCACGTTGGTAACGAATAGATCGTCGCCCACGACCTGGATATCGAGCTCCCGGGTCATGCGAGCATAGGCCTCGTAATCCTCCTGGTCGAAGGGATCCTCGATGGAGACGATGGGATAGCGGGAGCAGATGTCCGCGTAGAGGGCGAGGAGCTTATCGCTGGAGATGGGCTTGCCGCCGACGATGTAAGCCTTCTTCTTGGTGTCATAGAACTCAGCAGCGGCGCAGTCCATAGCTATGACGATGTCCTCGCCGGGAACGTAGCCGGCGTTCTTCACAGCGGCCATCAGAGCATCAAGACCCTCATCCACGGTCTTGCAGGGCGGGGCGAAGCCACCCTCGTCACCCACGTTCACAGCGTCCCCGCCGTACGCCTTCTTCAGGTACGCTTTGAGCGAGTGGTAGCACTCCGCACCCATGCGCAGGCCCTCGGCGAAGTTACTGGCACCAACAGGCATGAGCATGAACTCCTGGAATTCGATGGCGTTACCGGCATGGACACCACCGTTCAGGACGTTCATCATAGGAACCGGGAGGACGTTTGCCGATGTCCCACCGAGATAGCGGTAAAGGGGGAGATCCACAGAGTCCGCAGCGGCGTGGGCGCACGCCAGGGACACACCGAGGATGGCGTTGGCCCCGAGCTTGCTTTTATTCTTCGTCCCGTCCAGTTCGAGCATGAACCGATCGATGGCTACCTGATCACGGACATCCATCCCGATGAGCTCGGAAGCGATGACCTCGTTGACGTTTGTGACGGCCTTGAGCACACCCTTGCCGAGCCACCCCTTGCCCTTGTCGCGGAGTTCAAGGGCCTCATGGGTCCCCGTTGATGCGCCGGAGGGGACAGCGGCCCTTCCGAAACCGATGCCGGCCGCAACGTCCACCTCGATGGTGGGGTTACCGCGAGAGTCGATAATCTGACGCGCAGTTATTTCGGTGATCTCAAAGGTATCGCACATTATCTTCGCCGGTGGCCGTGTGGAGGGATAAGACATAAAAACGTAGCTGCGGGGCTTGTGCGCTCACAGGTAACCCAAGCGTTCCATACCCTCTTGGAGCCGGACGGCCGGATCTTCCCCAGAGGCGGCCAGGTTGATGGCCAAACTTACTAGCTCTCGCTTCTTCTCCAGGGTCACGGTAAAAGCCCCCGAACGCTCACGTGCGATGAAACGGGCGAATACCTTCAATGTCGGGCGCGGGTCCCACTCGGCCTCCAGCAGCTCGGTCGCCAAATCACCGTACCACACGACGTCGTCGGCCCCGGAACCGTCGTCAGCAAGTATGGGGAGGATGAAGCGTGTAAGGAAGGAACCTATCTTAAGCGGTTCCTCGGGTTCGGTCCCGTTGTAGCTCTTCATTGCCGCCGAGCTCTTCACCATGCTCGAAACCACGGCCCGTGCCTGCTGCATAGGGATGATGTTCAGCGCGCCTTCCAGCCGTTCGAACGCCGTGGGTTCGAAAACCTTCTTTGCCCGGTCAAGGAACCGTGTGACGGTCTGGTCGTAGGTGCCCCGGACGCTACCATACTGGAGTCGGGTTGGGGACGCAACGGTGACCTTCGCACTCGGGGGGGTATCCTCTTTCGGGAGCGGTGATTCGTCATCGAGGATTGATTCAGGGGCTGTAATCTCCTCCGATGGGAGCTCCTCCTCAGCGGGTCCTTCGATCCCATCAGACTCCTCCTCCTCAGGAATCCCCCGTAGCTTTCGGATGTAGCCGGTGATGCGGTTACCGTAGCTCCTATTCCTATCATTCTTCGCATCACTCTCGCTTTGCACGATGCCCGGCGTATAACGCGTGTCCACACTCTCCTTCTTGCCGCCGAGGAGCTCGCGGGGGTCGTACCGAGTGATCCATAACCGGTAATCCCGTCGCTGATGCCCGTCAGGACGGGGGATATTGCCGTATCCTCCAATCCGAGCCGTGTAGGAGCCCCCTCGATCCTCCTTGCGGGAGCCCAGCATATTGTGGATGTTTTTGTAAACGGTCTCAGCGACCGATGAACCGATCCATCCACCCAGGCTTCCACCAACAAGAAAGATGGGGATGATGAAAGCCTTGGGGAACGTTTCTGGAACGAAGAGGACTATGCCGCCGAGGGTGAGTGCTCCGCCGACAAAAGTCCCTGCTGCCATTTCTCGCACTTTGTTGCGTTTAGCATTCGCCGTGACGTACTTGAACAGATAGACGGTCCATAGGACGACTACGATGGCATGTCGTGCCATGAGCGGAAGTTCCTGTGCGCTCTCCACGCCCACGGTCAAGGAAAGGAGAATGAGAAGAACTGCGATCTCGGCCTCCCATCCCTTGGTATTGAAGAACTGCGTGTTCTTGAGCACCTGGCCCATGATGATTGCTGACAGTCCCATGGCTACAACTGCGACGGGATTGGAGATCACTTCAAGGAACGTCTCCCCTATCGGTTCGGACATGCGCGCAAGGAGGTCCAGGTCCTGTGGACCAAGAGAAGGTCTGAGTGACGGGATTGCGGTCGCGGCAAGGGTGGCGTTGTCTGCCATTTTTTCGTACTCTCCGCGGTCGTCACTCGTTATTGCCCAAGGTCAAGGGATCCTCACCCCGGCGGGCAATGGTAATGGAGGGTTCCTTACGCTCGATTCGCCTCTCGAGCACTTTAATAGCGAGTTCGTCCACTTTCCCCATCAGTCGCCCTCTGGACACGATGAGAATGAGTGTGTCCTCTATTGTCCTTGCCAGTTCAGGCTTGGACGTACGTATCCTTCCAAGGTACTTTTTTCCCGAGGGCGCGAGTATCTCCTTGAGTAGCTGATTGCGGCGCGCACCGATCAGAGCCTCATACTGCTCTTCCTCCTGTTTCTGCGCCTTATCCTGCTCGATGCGTTGTTTCATTTCTGCAAGCTTCCGCGCTTTAATACGCGAGAGCTCATCGTCGTCCATTGGAACAACAATGTGTTTCTTGTTTTAAGAAACTATCCCGACCCTCTTTACCAATGAGGAACGGGGAGCGTACAGCATCCCGTGGCCTTGATGACCTCAATCCCCAGACGGCGTGCAGCTGAGTGCACCTCAAGCGAGGGCATGGCCATTCGTTCAAAACCGTGCTCCAGTGCCAACCGCTCGATAACCCTGCCCTCAGGACCCCGGGGTCGCATGCAGCCAAGGGCAAGCTCGGTCTCTGGTAAAAGCTCGCGTGCGGATGCGAATACCTCGGTCACGGCCTCCGACGATGGAGGTTCGACATCGGCCATTCGAGTTCCCGGAGTGGGGAGTAGCACAAGGAACACGACCAGGGGTGCGTCCATGGACGCCGCCATCTCGAGAGCAGTCCGTTCTCCCCGGACCATACCGAAGTGGAGGCCGATGGTGATGTGCGGTACTACGGGAATGCCTACAGAGATCAGGCTCCGGTAGCTACCAAGATAGTCCTCCGGGCCACGGTCGAGCCCGTACACCTCCCGGGCGGTCGAGCGGTCACCGATAAGGTCCAGGGAAACCACGTCGACATCGGTCGTTGCTAGGATCCGGGCGTCCTCTGCGTTCACCAGGCCACAATGGACGTTGAGCTGCAGCCCAGTGGTCCGCTTAGCCTCTGCTAGTACTGGTAAGAAGGGGCGAAGTGGGACGCGCCCATCACGATCACATCCTCCAGACACAAGACAACCTGCGCCGCCCCGGGCCCAGAGTTCGTCAAGAAACGAGGATAAGCTCTCCGGCGTCGTAGCTGCATGCATGTGACGGAGGAAGGTCCGACCGCAATGAGCACAGTCAAGGGAGCAGCCTGCACCGGTCACCGAAACCGATGGAAAAGAGGAGCGGGTAAGGGCATTGCAGCAATAGTCGTAGACGGTGAGTGTCCCGCTCTTCGTCCCGGCCCCTTGTGACATCGTATTCGCACCGCGCGGCCGCTACAAACAATATAAGCTTTTAGCAGGAAGGATGGCAGGTGATGTCCCACCGCGGTGCCGCCATTCTTGCGCTCCTCCTCGTTCTTTCGGGCCTGGCCGAGGACGATTTGGCCATCCAGCTTTACGATCCGGCCATTCAACACATGGTCGTGTCATCGGCGGAGCTTCCCGTCAACATCACCAACGGTCCCTTTGCCTTCCTCAACCTCGGCTCTCCCCAGAACGTCACGCTCCTTCCCTCCGGGGACCTGGTCAATGTCACGAACATCACCGAAGTATCCATACGCTCCAAGAGCTCCGTAAAGCGAATGTCTTGGTTCGAGAACACCACGTTGCTTCTGGATCGCGATCGGGAGCTGCGGATCGAGCGAATGAGCTTCAACATCACGGACCCGGGGCTATGGGAGGGTGGTATCTCCATCCACTACTCCAACCGTTCATTCACCTTCCCCATCCGGATCCGTGTGGAGGAGCAGCGTTACATAGCTTATATGGCTACCAGTATCCGGCACACTGCAGACCTTCTGGAGGACGAGCCCCGGACAATGCGTGATGCGGCCTACTCCTATATCGAAGCCGCTAAATATTACAGACTGCTGCTAAACGTGGCCAACGAGGATTACTGCAGGCGGAAAGCGACAGGGATCCTCGACCGGGTGGTTGCCCAGGATTCGGCTAACAAGACCCGCTGGAACGACCTCAGGACCCTTGCCGAGCAGTACCAGCTCCTTGACGACACTGAAGAGCTGTCCTCCATCCAGAACGAACTTATCCCCTGGTACTCGGACAAACTCTCTGCGGACCTCACCTATTACGCACCTCTGGCCCAGGCCTTCACCGACATCGGTGCCATTGACAAAGCGGAGCGTACCCTTCAGCTCTACGCCCAGCGTCTTGACGAAGTGGCCAACGCTACGGAGGGGATGCGACGTGCTGAGGACCTTGAAGCCGCCGCTCGCGTGTACGAACGCCTGTGCGATCGCAAGCGAGTGCAGGAGCGATACCTCGCTGCCGCTGAGGCCTACAGGAAGGCAATCCCTACAAGCGGTAATGTGCCCGACAATACTTTGGCCTTATGGTCCTTCGACATCGCTGAGCTTTACAAGAAGGCCGGAGAGCCCGTGAGGGCAGATCAGTACTACCTCTCGAGTCTGGACATCATTCTCAACATCATCAGGACGCGAGAGCTCCAGCACATCCCCCTTACCTTCAAGGCCGTCCGTATCTATGGTCGGCTTGAGAACGACCGGGCCGGTGAGCTCCTCGATCTCCTCGCCAGCCCCTATGTATCGGCCAACCAGACCTGGGAGAAAGATTTCCAAGTGCTCATGGGGCTGGAGAGCGTGTATCGATGGGCGTGGGAGTCCAATCACACAATGCTCGTGAACAAGACCTGTTCTCTGGGCACCACCCTCTCGACGACCCTTGGTGACCAATACCACCTGAGCATGTACACTGCATGCCATCCTCCCGTTCCGGACGAGGTATGCATCAACCTCCTCCCTCTCGCTCTGGAAGTATGGATCGACACGGACGTCCAGCGTTTGATTACCAGTCTCTCAGAGACCTCCAAGACCCGTGAGCTCGCAGATGCTCTCGATGGGGGGGAAATGGTGCTAACAACGGACATAATCGCAAATGCATCGGTCACAGACCGTCTCGTACTCGAGGCAATCAGGGATGTATGCCGGCAGCGTATGTCCCCCATGCTCCCCGGACCCTTCAATGCGAGCCTGACCACTATCAATGGATCTCTAGTGTGTTTCACACAGCTTGCAGAGACGTCGGTCAATGGGACTCGAGTCGCATCGCCGACTCCCGGTAACGTCACAACTACGGCCCGCCCCGATCCGACGGGGAAGGTGCTCAAGAGCCTCCTAATCATGGTCCTTGTCATCGCGGTCGTGATCGTGCTCCTAACGTACCATAGCCCGCCGCAGGAACCCGAACCAGCACCACGACAACCCAGCCCGGAGAAAACCGAGATACCGCCTCCCGAGCCCCCTGACGAGGATGAGGAGCTCGAGGACGACGACGATCTTAATCACGAGCATGAGCATTGAGGGCCGGGGCGCTCTTTTCTTCCAAAAGGTTTAAAACGATTGGGAGAAGACGTGCCGCCACCATCAGTGGCTGATGTTCTTCAGGTGAACAAGATGAGCATGTACAAGCACATGGCACTCGCATGGCGCAAGACCAAGACGTCCCCATTCAAGGACGCCCAAAGGGAGCGCTATATTAAATGGCGATCGGAGGGTTCCTTGGTCCGCGTCGACCGCCCGACCCGCCTCGATAAGGCACGATCCCTTGGCTACAAGGCCAAGCAAGGCATCCTCGTGGTACGCTCCCGCGTCAAGAAGGGTGGTCGCAAGCGCACTCGCCCGGTCCATGGTCGCCGCCCGAAACGAGCTGGTGCGATTAAGTTCTCACCTGGAAAGAACCTTCAGACCATCGCTGAGGTGCACGCTTCGCGGAAGTATGCCAATCTTGAGGTCCTCAACTCCTACATCGTGGGGAACGACGGCGTCTCTGCTTGGTACGAGGTCATCATGATTGACCCGAACCATCCCGTGATCAAGTCTGACCGACAACTTTCCTGGATTACTGAGGGATCTCATCGTGGTCGTGCATTCCGTGGTCTTACCACAGCAGGCAAGCGTGGTCGGGGTCTGGCTAACAAGGGATGGGGCACAGAAAAGGTTTGAGGTTCTCCTCCCTCTCGGCTAGAGCATTCTGCCAGGCAACTGAGTCGGTGGAGAAGGTACGGGCGGCACTCCGCACGTTCATTCCCGATGATACCGGACTGAGCTTACGCTCCGCTTCCGGTCACTTCGGCAATCCCATTACTATCATAGAGGGGCGTATCGAGAGCGCCCGGGCCATCCGGGAGGTCCTTTCACGCGTCCCGGTAGAAGTCCCCGCTGTTCCTACCTCTCGCGGATCTGCTTTCGTGCTCCGCTTCGACAAGGCTTCAGCACTCACGGGTGCCCTTGTTTCCGGAACAGACGATCCTATTCTCGTCAGAATCGCAGTAAACATGTGGGGATGCTCCTTAGAGTGGGATGAAGTCATTTCCGAAGTAAGAAAAAAGGGCACGGGAAGCCATTCTTCACCAGAAGTGGATTCATCTGAATAATCTATAAAATAAGAAAGAAGAGAGAAAGGAAGGGAGACAAGTGCAATATAGAGAAGTCGCTCACGCTTTATTAATCCTTCTGCTAACGGCAGTTAATGGTTAGTCTAAATCGGAAGAATTGGCCGTTATATTTGGTTTTAATATTCATTTATGTTCATCTATGTTAATAGCGCGATAATTTCGGTTTAAACACGCAAATAGGAAAGATATATATGGTAAAAAAGATAATGAATGATTAGATGGGATTTCGCACGAATGCCCTTATCGTGTTCATCCTACTCGCTCTCGCTAGCGGACGCATCATAGAGGAGCAAGTCGTCACCGTCTCCGTTGGTGACAACCTCGCTTGCCACTTCCAAATCGCACTGAACAAGACCATCGAGCAGGGAGAACCGTATCGCCTCATCGGCATCAACCATGTGCTCCCCAAGGGGGTCCAGCAGGTGAGAGTGTACGATACCGGAGGGCCGGTGGAGTATAGCCAGACTGCTCGTGAGTCCGATACGCTTTTCCATATCCCGTATCGAGAACCATTAGTCGAGCGGGACTCAAAGATCATTTATATCGAGTACGATCAGTCAGATTGCGTTCGCCAAGCTGATGACTCGTATGAACTATCCACCCGGTTCTCTCTGCTCTCCGACACAGCCCTCTTCCGGCTCACGTTGATCCTTCCTGAGGGTTATGTCCTTCCAGTAGAACTGGACAAAGAACCTTCACAGCTGCGTCCTGTAATCAGCCCCAACGCCATTATCCGCACGGACGGTAGGAAGCTTGAGTTCGAGTGGGAGCGACGCGACCTAGCCAGCGAAGAGAGCCTGTGGTACTTCGTCCGTTTCAATCCAATAGCACGAAACAGCACGCCGTATTGGGCCGTAGCAGCGGTCATCGCCGTAGCGGCAGCCTTCCGCATTGGGCAGTCATTCCCGCGCACGGTCCGTAAGCCCCGGACCTTCGGATTCGTGCTCAGGGACGATGAGAGAAAGGTGGTTGATGCCCTTCTTGAATCCGGAGGTGAACTGAAGCAGAGCGATCTTGCGAGGGTCGTGGGGTACTCAAAGGCGAAGGTTTCCTACATGGTCCGGGACCTGGAGAAGCGAGGCATTCTGAAGAAAAGCCCGTTGGGGCGCACCAACCGCATCACGTTGCTGGTCGAGCGCGAGGACCTGGAGTAAGGAGGGAGGGGCACGAAGCCCCCCCCATGGGCCCGGCAGGATTCGAACCCGCGACCTTCTGGTCCGAAGCCAGACGTCATATCCAGGCTAGACCACGAGCCCGCAAGTTCGTACGGCTGCTGTAAACCTATAAAGCTTGTGGGGACGGCCCGGCTCCGACCTCACTCATCATAGATGAAGACCGGTTCAGGATAGTGACGTATCTTTTGGAGCTTCCAGCGGTTCCGGGTCTCCTCGCACAGGATCCGGTCCATCTGTTCCGCGGTAAGGTCCGAACGAAGGATGCTAAGTGGGATGTCGAGCCGGAGTGGCCGGCCCGGGATGACGTGACGTGTGGACTTGGGAGGGAATAGCTTGTCCGCCAGTGCTCGCTCCACCACCTCCTGCTTGCTGTATACGGGGCGAAGGAGAAGGAGAACACACAGAGGATCTGCAGCAAGAATCTTCTCGCAGGGCTCGTCACCCACAAGGCGATACGTGATCCCGTGCTCCTGAATCTCCTTGAGGACCGCTTGGTCCATGTTGATGAACCGTTCAAGATCGAAGCCGTCTTTAGGCGTATACACGTGCACGTTGCCTTCACCCCGTGCAAGTACGCCGAACGATGCGGTGCGCTCAGCCATCTTTTTCTGGGCCTCAGCCACGGGAAGTTCCTGTCGCTCGAGATGGGGTGCCGTCCGTTCTATGATTGCGCATAGCTCGTCCGAGCTTAAGTTGTCAAGGGACAAGTACCAGCCCTTGAGCTCGATGCTATCGTCGAAGTAATCAACTATACAGGCCACGATCCCTCTGCAATTAAGGCGTTTGAGGGCTGCGAACCGGTGCATACCGTCGATGACGATGTACTCCCCATCCACTTCAGTAGCGATAATGGGATTACGCTGGAGGCCCGAGTGAGCGATTAGGTCTGCGATACGGCGCGCTGGCTTATCGAGAGTGAGTTCGTGGATGTGAGTCTGGGATAGGGGGATGATCCTAAGGTTTGGCAGTTCCACGACGTATCTCCATCCCTGCCTCGAAGGCTACGATGTTAGTAGCGGCGAACCGCTCGGGCGAGCCTTCAGTTATGCTCTTTTTAATGCTTTTCGTCTCCACGGGGATTCCGTCCGCGAGGTATCCCAAGGCCACGACGTTGGCGAGGATCGACCCGCCCAACGGGATAGCGGCTGCGGTAAGGTCCACTACTTCCAGACGTTTAGTATAACGTCCCAGGCACTCGAGAATGTCCTTCCGAGAAGGGTACTCGGCAAGTCCGAGCGTTACGGGCAATGGAACTATCCGAAGATCGTTCACAACCACCCTGCTCTCATTAGAAAGGAGTGCCGTCTGCCGCATGGGTTCGAGGAGCTCAAAAGAAACCATGAGGTCGCAGGCCCTGTCGGGCACGAGAGGTGCGATCGCATCCTCGTCCGTTCGAAGGTGCGTCAGGAGGAAACCCCCGCGCTGGGACATACCGTGGGTCTCTGCGCAAAGGACAGGTCTATCCTCCAGAAGGAAAGCGCCTGCCAAGGTCTTTGAGGCGAAGAGCACACCCTGGCCACCGACACCACAGATGTTGATGTTCACGCGTCCCCACCTCCCGGGAGTACGAACGCTCCATGTGGACATATCTGTACGCATACGCCGCAGGACGTGCACAATGCCTCGTCGATGGCGACTCCACCTTCGATCCGGACGATGGCGGGGCATCCGAATGTGTTGATACAGACCTGGCAATCATTGCACCCGTCCACGACCGGGACGAGCTTCTTACGCTTGGCTTTGAACACACAGGGGCTACGGAGGATGACCACGGACACGCCGTCGTGAGCATTGGCCTCTTTGAAGACCGCAATGGCGGCCGAAATGTCCTGAGGGTCCGTGATCTGCACGAACTCGACACCACAGGCACGCACCAAGGCCTCCATGTCGACTGCGGGCGCGGGTTCGCCGGTGACGAGCCGTCCCGTGCCGGGATTTTCCTGGTGACCGGTCATCGCGGTGATGCGGTTATCGAGGATGACGACCGTGATACGGGCCTTGTTGTACACGGCATTGATGAGGCCTGTGATACCTGAGTGAAAGAACGTTGAATCACCTATGACCGCGGAGGGGCGTTCATCAAGACCGGCAAAGTCCATACCGGACGCTTTTCCTATACTGGCACCCATGTCGAGGCAGGTGTCGATCCCCTTGAGAGGTGGAGCGAGCCCCAGCGTATAGCAGCCGATATCGCCCGCTACAACTCGGCACTTGGCCCTTTTCATGGCATAGTAAGCTGAGCGATGGGAGCAACCCGGGCACAGTACGGGGGGGCGTGGAGGGACGGTCTCCGCGACAGGGGCGGTCTGCTCCCGTCCCAGGGCGGTCATCGCTCGATCAACGGTCATCTCCCCGTCATGTTGTACATGACCAGAGACCTTCCCGCGCACCTCATGAGTGCATACGCGCAGGGCGTCCTCTTCCAGGAAGGGATCTCCATCCTCGAACACATAGATACGCTCCACTCTGCTGTCGAGCTCCTTGATGAGCGCTAGCGGGGGCGGGTAGGTGGCCACAGTGAGAAGGACCGCTTTCAGCCCGACCCTGGCCACTGCCTCTTTTGCGTATCTAGCTGCGGGGCCGGTGGCGATGACGCCGATATCGCCCTCACCCTCTAGACGGTTATGGGGGAATGCGTCGATAGCCGCCATTATGTCAGGCTGCCGGTCCAAGAGCTGGCGATAACGCCTGCGAGCGTTGGCTGGAATCATGATGAACCGCCCCGGGTCCTTTGTGAACGAGCCCTTACGCTCTGGGCGAGTGTCCGGTCCGAAGGTCACCGGACCACGGGTATGGCACACCCGCGTGGTGAGGCGGAGGATGACGGGGATCTCGAACCGCTCAGACAGCTCGAAACCGGCCACGACGAAGTCCTTGGCCTCCTGCGGATCTGCGGGTACGAGGGTGAGGGTCTTGGCACCCTTCACGTACATTCGTGAGTCCTGCTCGTTCTGCGAGGAATGCATCCCCGGATCATCGCCTACGGCAACCACAAGGCCGCCCACTGTGCCTGTGTTGGTCAGAGACATGAAGGGATCCGCTGCGACGTTGAGCCCAACGTGTTTCATAGTGACAAGTGCTCTAGCGCCGGCGTAGGAAGCACCGGCTGCGACCTCGAGCGCCACCTTCTCATTGATGGACCATTCCACGTGGATGTCACGGGCCGTGGCCACAGGGGCCAGTGTCTCGATAATCTCACTGGACGGGGTACCCGGGTATCCCGAGGCAACGGTCACTCCGGCCTCAAGCGCACCACGGGCAACCGCCTCGTTCCCCATGAGGAGGACCTTTGCACCCTCAGTCGCCTCGATCCTGACCTTGCTCATGGGAGCGGAGGTAGGAAAGCGGCTTAAAAACCTTGGGGAAGAACCGCGGGTGTCACTGTCAAGCATTCCCCGAAAACTTATAAAACCGGCCTCGCGTCCGTCCATCCGCTATGGGGCACACCCTTATCATCGCGGAGAAACCTCGGGCCGCCGCCCGAATTGCTGCGGCCTTGGCCGACGGTGAGGTGATCAAGAAAGGAAGTAAGGGCGTCTCATCGTATTCGCTCACTCGAAAAGGCCAGAAGATTGTCGTTGCTGCCGCCGTTGGCCACATCTACTCCCTCCGTCAGAATGATAAGAAGGGCTGGGTGTACCCGGTGTTCGACGTGGACTGGGCCCCTGCGCACGAGGTTCGCAAGGATGGGGCATACACGAAGAAGTACCTCACTGCCCTCAAGGCGGCGGCCAAGGGTGCCGAGCGCTTCGTAGTGGCCTGCG
Organism: Candidatus Undinarchaeales archaeon; assembly: GCA_030753015.1. Taxonomy (GTDB): domain Archaea; phylum SpSt-1190; class SpSt-1190; order JASMDC01; family JASMDC01; genus JASMDC01. The sequence continues at coordinate 55,275 of JASMDC010000023.1, forward strand.
ACTTCGACATCGAGGGTAGCGTTATCGGGTTCAACGTACTGAGGTTCGCCTGTAAGAAGAAGGACGGCGCCCGGATGCACTTCTCCACCCTCACCAAGCACGAGCTTGAAGAGGCTTTCGAGAAGGCTAATCCTTCTCTCGATTGGGGTATGGTGGAAGCGGGGCTCACCCGCCATGTAGCCGACTGGTTCTTCGGTATCAACCTCTCACGGGCTCTTACACTGGCCATCAAGAACGCTGTCGGGATGTTTAAGGTCATGAGCACAGGCCGCGTCCAAGGCCCCACGCTCGCCATCCTGTGCGAGCGCGAGCTCGAGATCAAGGCTTTCGAGCCCACGCCGTTCTGGCAGCTCGAGCTCCATGCCTTGGTGGACGGGGCTGAGATCGTGGCGCTCCACGCTGCCGACAAGTTCTGGAAGGAGAATGAGGCCACGACCGCCCACTCACGCTCCCAGGCCGATCCCGGTATCGTTCAAGACGTTTCCCGGAAGAAGTTCGAGCAGGCCGTACCGCCGCCCTTCGACCTCACTTCGCTCCAATCCGAGGCATACAAACAGTTCAGCTTCGCCCCCACACGCACTCAGGAGCTTGCTCAGACACTCTATGAGTCGGGGCTCATCTCGTACCCCCGTACATCGAGCCAGAAGCTCCCCGAACGCATCGGATTCAAAGAGATCCTCAAGGGACTTGCCTCCCTCTTTCCCAAGGAGGTCGAGCTCCTCTTGGGCATGAAGAAGCTCGTCCCCAAGGAGGGGAAGAAAGAGGATTCTGCCCACCCCGCCATCTACCCCACTGGCGAGAAGCCCAAGATGCTCACCGATCAGGAGCGAAAGCTCTTCGATCTTATCGCCCGCCGTTTCCTTGCGGTCTTTGGAGAACCCGCCGTTCGGGAGAGCCTGAAGGTCACCATCCGCGTGGGCGAGGAAGACTTCATCGCAGAGGGGAAGCGCACGGTGGAACCGAACTGGCACACACTCTATGGACCCTTTGCTAAGTTCGAGGAGGTGCTCCTCCCGAACATGGACAAAGGGCAGGAGGTCAGTGTACAGAGCATCGACCTTCTTTCGAAGGAGACGCAGCCCCCCCGGCGCTTCTCGCCCGCGTCACTTGTCAAGCGGATGGAGAAAGAGAACATCGGCACCAAGGCAACGAGAGCATCCACGGTGGACACCCTTTCATCGCGAGGGTACGTGACCGGGGATATTATCGAGGTCACTGAACTAGGTCTTCAAGTCTACTCCATCCTCACCAAGTACAGCCCGCGTATCCTCGATGTCGAGCTAACACGCCAGTTCGAGGATGACATGATCCGCATCCAGGAGCGAAAGACCGACCGGAAAGAGGTGCTCGAGCGACTGCGTTCCAAGCTCGAGGACATCCTAACGGAGTTCAAGTCCAACGAGGACAAGATCGGAAAAGAACTTGCTGATGCTATCAGAGCCACCAACCGTGCAGCCCTGGTCATAGGCCCCTGTCCGGTATGCGGGAAGGGCGACGTTCGCATCATCCGTAGCAAGAAGAGCGGTAAGCGCTTCGCGGGATGTTCGAACTACCCCGAGTGCTCCAACTCTTACCCCCTACCCCAGCGCGGGAACATCATCGGTAGTAAGAAACCATGCCCGACATGCAATCACCCCAGGATTACGGTGAAGGGCGGCGGCAGGCGACCTTGGAGGATGTGCCTGAATATGGAATGCCCGAGTCGGGAACGGAAAGAAGAAAACGGAGGGAATAATCCGTGAGCGGTTATGACCACGCTCGGATCGAGCAGACATGGCAGAAGCGTTGGGAGGAGGCCGGTATCTTCAAGGTCTCCGAGGATCCCGCTAAAAAGAAGTTCTACTGCCTCGAGATGTATCCCTATCCATCGGCGACCCTCCACGCCGGTCACCTGCGTAACTACGCCCTTGGCGACACCCTCACCCGCTTCAAACGCATGCGGGGATACAATGTGCTCTACCCCATGGGCTACGATGCGTTCGGCCTACCCGCGGAGAACGCTGCCATCAAGCATAGCACCGATCCTGAGACGTGGACCTGGGACAACATCAACGCCATCAAGGTCCAGCAGAAGCGCATGGGACTAAGTTACGACTGGGACCGTCAGATCCAGAGCTGTACTGAGGACTATTACCGCTGGAACCAATGGATCTTCCTCAAGCTCATGGAGAAGGGTCTGGTGGACCGACGCGGAGCCATCGTTAACTGGTGCCCGTCGTGCGCCACCGTGCTGGCCAACGAGCAGAACATCAACGGCAAGTGCTGGCGCTGCTCCTCCACCGTGGAGTATAAGGACCTCACCCAGTGGTACTTCAAGATCACCGAGTATGCCGAAGAGCTGCTGTCCGGTCTAGAGGGCCTTGACTGGCCAGAGCGTGTCAAGATCATGCAGCGCAACTGGATCGGGCGCAGCGAGGGCACCATCATCGAGTTCGAGGTCAAGGATACCGGTGAGACCGTGCCCATCTTCACAACCCGCGCCGACACCCTCTACGGCGTCACCTTCATGGTGTTCGCTCCCGAGCATCCTTGGGTGCACACATGGGTGAAAGGCACCGAGTACGAGGAGGAGTTCAACGCCTTCCTTGCCGAAGTGCAACTGGAGGACAAGTTCGAGCGAACCGACGCGGAGCATGAGAAGAAGGGTATGTTCATCGGGAAGCACGCAATACACCCCATCCTCGGGACGGAGATCCCGATCTACGTGGGTAATTTCGTTATCTACGAGTACGGTGCCGGGGCCGTTATGGCAGTTCCTGCTCACGACCAGCGCGACTTCGAGTTCGCTAAGAAATTCGACATCCCGATCATCGTGGTCATCCAGGCCCGTGGCTACAAGCTGGAAGCGGATAAGATGCACCGCGCATACATCGAGGACGGCGACCTGGTCAACTCGGCCGAGTTCGACGACTGGGAGAACCGCGACGCGATCGACGCAATCGGGAAGAGGCTCAAGGAGATGGGTAAGGGAGGCCCCACGGTGAACTACCGACTCCGTGACTGGCTGATCTCACGTCAGCGCTACTGGGGCACACCGATCCCCATTATCTATTGCGACAAGTGCGGTATCGTCCCCGTGTCAGAGGACCAGCTGCCCGTTTTGCTTCCCAAGGACGTCACGTTCAGCGGGGGTGGGAATCCCCTGGAGACCTCCAAGGGATTCGTGAACACTACCTGCCCCACATGCGGCAAGCCGGCTCGACGCGAGACGGACACAATGGACACCTTCGTGGACTCGTCCTGGTACTTCCTGCGGTACTGCTCCCCTCAAGAGAACGCTGCTCCTTTCGCTCGGGACGCGGCCCAGTACTGGATGGCTGTGGACCAGTACATCGGTGGTATCGAGCATGCGGTGTTGCACCTGTTGTATGCTCGCTTCTTCACAAAGGCACTCCGGGACATGGAGCTCCACAGTATCGACGAGCCCTTCTCGGCCCTCCTGTGCCAAGGCATGGTGAACAAGGAGGCACCGTTCTGTGAGACGTGCGATATCCACCTCCAACCAGGCAGGCACGAGAATAGGAAATGCGTCGAGTGCGGGAATCCCTATGTCATGCGCACGGCCAAGATGTCCAAGAGCCTGGGGAACACCGTCAACGTCATGGAGCTCATCGAGCGGGCGGGCGCCGACGCCTCGCGCTTGTTCATCCTCTTCGGCTCGAATCCCGAGAAGGAGTTCGAGTGGGCAGACCAGGGGCTGGAGAACGCGAGCAAATTCCTCCATAGGCTCTACCATACACTTAGTGAGCATCCCTCCGACGTGCGCGAGGACATCATCTCAACAGACGATCATATGCTCTTCCTGCTCCACCGCACCATCCGCAATGCTACCCGCAACTACGAACAGTTATTGTTCCGTTGGGCAATCCATGAAGTGATGGCATTCACCAAAGAGCTCAGCCGATACAAGCTAGGGAGCGTCAACCGCAAGGTGTACGAGGAATGTGTCCGTAACCTCGCACTGCTCGTGGCCCCCATCACACCACACCTTGCTGAGGACGTGTGGGAGCACCACGGGAGGGGGGGATTCATCTCGCTGGCATCGTGGCCCGAGCATGATCCGAAAGTGCTCACGCCCGAGTCAGAGTACCAGTGGGGCCTCTACAGCGCAATCTGCGACGATGTGGTAGAGATCCAGGGCATCCTGGGCAGCAACAAGCACGAAGCGATCACGCTCATCGGAGCTGCCGACTGGAAGTTCGACTTCATGCGGCGGTACTCGGAGGTCTCTGGCGACGAGCGCGATCAGGGCACGCTCATGAAGGCCGTCATGGAGGTGGACACCCTCCGCCGGTACGGGAAGCAGGTCTCACAGCTCATCCCACGTCTCCTGAAGAATCCCTCGTGGGTACCGTCACTCGTGCTGTCTGAGGATGACGATGCGCAGGCTCTGGAGCTAGTTGCCCCCATGGTGTCCAAACGTTTCGGATGCGCGGTGGAGGTCGTCCGCGAGACCCTCTCGAAGGACGCGAAGGCCACCCGGGCATTGCCGGGGAAGCCCGCGATCGTGGTACAATAGCTCACTCGACCGGTCGACAGGGAGCCCCCCCCGGGAGCCCCATCCTCAGTCGCACGTTATCCAAGTCTGCGAGCTCTTCAGCTGTGAGCGCCACCTCTCCACCGAGCCGTCGGGCCCTGTACACCGTCTCTGCAAGATGCTCCACCTCCTCCAGGCGGTGATAAGCCTCCTCGAGGTCGCCACCGAAGGTCACGACACCGTGATTTGCCAGGAGCACCGCGTTGGCATCAGCAAGGAACGGTGCCACCGATTCCGGGACCTCCCACGTCGAGAGGGTCGCATAGGATGCCAAGGGTACGGCGCCCACGGTGAGCACGCTCTCGGGTAGAACGGCGCGGTCCAAGGGGATGCGTGCCGTAGCGAAGGCCGTGCAGAATGGAGGGTGTGCATGGACCACCGCCGCCACATCAGGTCGTACGGTGTACGCAGCCAGATGGAGCCTGAACTCGGAAGATTGCCTGTAGAGGCAATCCTGGCGAACGAGCTTGCCGGCACCGTCCACAAGCACTATCTGTTCAGGTGACATCTCACCCTTGCACACCCCGGAAGGTGTTGTGAGGAACAGGTCATCCCCGCATCTGGCGGATATATTTCCCGACGTCGCCACGACGTAGCGGTGATCGTACATCCGTCGACCTATGTCGCAGATACGCTGTCGCAACCAGTCGGGATTGGCCATTGGAAGCTAGTTACCTTCACCGCTCTCGGCGCCTTTAGTGATGGCGACGGAAGCGGAGGCTCCGATACGGGTCGCTCCCGCAGCGATCATGGCCTTGGCGGTCTCGGTATCACGGATCCCACCTGATGCCTTTATTCCCATGTCGGGGCCGACGGTGGTCCGCATGAGCGCGATGTCCTCCACAGTGGCACCCGAGGGCCCGAATCCTGTTGAGGTCTTGACGAAGTCGGCGCCGGCCATCTTGGCCAATAGGCAGCCGCGCACCTTCTCATCCTTGCTCAGGAGCGCGGTCTCAAGGATTACCTTGACGATCGCTTGGCCTTGAGCCGCTTCGACCACGGCCTCTATATCGCGACGGACGAGATCGTCGTCCCCGGACTTGAGCGCACCTACGTTGATGACCATGTCTATCTCGTTGGCGCCATTTGCGATGGCATCACGGGTTTCAATACCCTTGGTCGTGGGTGTTGTGGCACCCAGTGGGAATCCGATGACAGTAGTGACCTTCACATTGGATCCCTTCACCAGGTCGGCGGCTTGCTTGACGTTTGTGGGATTGATGCACACCGAGGCGAAGCCGTACTGGACGGCCTCCTCGCATAGCTTGCGGATCTGCTCGGTGGTGGCGTCGGGTTTGAGCAGAGTGTGGTCGATCGTCTTGGCGATCTCCTTGTCCTCGATCCGCGTTCCCGCCGCTGCGCCGATGCGGTCGGCACCAGCAGCGAGTATGCCACGGACACTATCGGCGTTGTTGATCACGCAAAGCCCGCATGCCAGGCACTCCTCACCCTTGCCCTGTGCGCACACGAGGGATACCTTCTTCCCTCCGGCGATATCGGCCAGGTCGACCAGTGTGAGCCCGAGCTCCTCCAAGCCATCGAGCATGCCCTCCAAGCGTTTACGGGCCCCATCAGGTACCTGCTCCAGGGGGATACATGCGGAGGGGATACCGTCACGTGCCGCTACGACGGTCTTTCCCTGAAGAGCTGCGAACACCGCGAGCTTGACAGGTAGTGTGTCTGTTACGGTGTCAGCTATCTTCGATGCCGACGCAAGGTCCAGAAGAGGGATGAATACCACAGATGCACCTTTGAGAAGGTTGAGTACATCAGGGCCATCGCTCTCGGTGAGAATAGTAGCTCCGGGCGCTGCCACGGAGAGCCTCGAACTCGGGAAGAGCGCCTCTGCCCCGTTCGCGAGCACGATGGTGGCGTCGGATGCCTCGGCACAGATGCACCGCACCTGGTCGAGCACGGCATCCACATCGCCGCGGTCCCCTGCGAGCACAACGAGCACTCCTCCTGGGGGAGTCGAGGGAGCAAAGGATTCGGGACACGCTTTCTCAGGCGCTTCCATTCGCTTCATGACCTGCTCCGTGACCTTCTTAACAAGCGATTCGATGTCGGTGTCCTGAACCATTGTAATCAACCTCTGACCAGTGCTGGGTCGGGTATGTTCACTCCCTCTACATGGCCAATTATTGCTAGGTCCACGGGGAGAAAGTGGCCCTCGAATGGGTGGGTGGCCTCCTTCTTTGTGGCAAGATATACCAGTTCACCAGGCCCGGTCGTGCCTAGTGCGTCGACCGCGACCTCATGACGGCCAATTACCTCTCCGGCCTCATTGACGCGCTGCACAACAAGGAGCTTGATGCCCGTGAGATGGGGGTCCTTTTGTGTACATACGACATTGCCCACCACCTGCGCGAGGAGCATGGCGGGAAGGGAGCGCTGCAGCTTTAAATAGGTTGTCACAGGGTTTAGAATAAGAAGATGGGGGCCCCGGCCATGGCCGGAACCCCTCCAGCCCGTTCTCTATCTGTTTGCGATCTCTGTAAGGTTACACGACCTGGTGCGATACCTTGAATCCGCTGGGCAGGTTCAGACCAATGATGATGCGCTGGTCCTTCACATCCCCG